>CAJTPO010000019.1 GCA_910578115.1 uncultured Lachnospiraceae bacterium
TCTTTCTGTTCCGCAGATACCATTTGCAGATAGTCTTCCATATGAAGTTGTCTGTCCTTAAACCCATCTTTGGTTACATTCATTTACTCACATCTCCTATAGTTCAGTCCTTCCCATGGCGTTTGCAACCACCATAGTACTATGACCTCTGCTGACTTCTCGTGGTAAATCTTGTTTCAACCGCTTTCCGCAAATGTTCTATTGCATTGGATGCGTCCACGAGACCTCCCCGGGTACTCACACGCTCTTTCCCTCTTATACTCGCTCCATAAATACTAAATACAATTCCGTGCAGTTATTGGACTTTGGTTTGTTATGCAACCTTATCCTTGCATTTAGCCTCAAATGTAGTAAGCCAGAGTTTTGTCTAATCCTTTCTTCAGATTCCATCTCACGATGGACACCCTTGGCTTCGACTGTATCCTTCCCACTGCCGGGCAGATTGGGGACTTTCACCCGTTAGAACGTGTGCCCACCGGGCACACACAGACAGGCCGAGGATACGTATAAGACGTATCTTCGGCCTTAATATTTTCCGTCTCTGTTCTCATAATACTGCCTGCCAAATACTTTTATATAGTAAACGACATTAGAAATTTGTTATGTCGTTTACTATAATTCACGTCTTTCCCAACTCTCAAAATCAACCTGTATCACACTATTATAGATAAAAAGTGTGATATTATCACGTTTTTATTAATTATTGTGTGTTAATTATCACACTTTTATTAATTTCTGTGTGTTGCTCATCACATTTTTATTGCCCACTCAACACACTTTTTCATCAACAAGTCAAATATTCATGCAGGCATGGCTACCTGGTTCGTTACTTCGCGGGAATGAAGCCACTCCCGCCGCCACAAAAAACAGCTGCCGCACCAACGATATCCGTGCGGCAGCCATTATAACTGCTTCTTACTGCATCTTACTGTTCCTTACTTCTATGACCTGCTCTCCACAGTCTTTCACATCCCAGGAAGAATCTATCTTTCTTCTCAATTTATGCGAAAGGATTCTCTGTCGGGTAAGGCAGGCTCTTCGGCTGGTTGTAACCGATCTCGCTCACATCAACGCCGATATACTTGAATACTTCATACAGCGCTTTGCCGAAATGACCGAATGCAACTGCGCCGTGGTGCGGGTAATTCTTCTCGATCAGCACGTGACGATAGAATCTTCCCATCTCCGGGATCGCGAATACACCGATACCGCCGAAGGACCTGGTTGCTACAGGCAGTACTTCGCCCTCTGCCACATAGGCGCGCAGGATGTTATCTGCGGAGCTCTGCAGACGATAGAATGTAATATTACCAGGAACGATATCACCTTCCAGCGTACCCTGTGTCACTTCCTCAGGCAGCGCTCTTGCCATGATCATCTGATACTCCATGCTGCACTTGGACAGCTTCTTGGAGCAGGTATTGCCACAGTGAAATCCCATAAAGGTATCCGTAAACTTGTAATCGAACTTGCCTTCGATCGACTCTTTGTACATATCCTTCGGAACGGTGTTGTTGATATCGAGCAGTGTCACGATGTCGTCGCTGACTGCCGTACCGATGAACTCGCTCAGAGCACCGTAGATATCCACTTCGCAGGATACCGGAATGCCTCTTCCTGTCAGACGACTGTTCACATAGCAGGGAACGAATCCGAACTGTGTCTGGAATGCAGGCCAGCATTTTCCGGCGATCGCCACATACTCACGATAGCCCCTGTGCTGCTCAACCCAGTCAAGCAGTGTCAGCTCATACTGTGCAAGCTTAGGCAGGATCGTAGGCTTGTTGTTGCCTTCGCCAAGCTCCGCTTCCATCTCTTTCACGATCTCCGGGATACGAGGGTCGCCTTCATGTTTGTTGAACGCCTCGAACAGATCCAGCTCGGAGTTCTCTTCGATCTCCACGCCCAGGTTGTACAGCTGCTTGATCGGTGCGTTACAAGCCAGGAAGTTAAGCGGTCTGGGACCGAAGGAAATGATCTTTAAGCTGGACAGACCAACAATCGCCCGTGCGATCGGCACGAACTCATGAATCATATCCGCACAGTCCTCTGCGTCGCCTACCGGATATTCCGGGATATAAGCCTTCACGTTTCGCAGCTTCAAGTTATAGCTTGCATTCAGCATACCGCAGTACGCATCGCCGCGGCCCTGAATCAGATTGTCCTGAGACTCCTCGGCAGCGGCTACGAACATCTTCGGGCCGTCGAAATGCTTCGCCAGCAGCGTCTCGGAAATCTCCGGACCGAAGTTGCCCAGATATACGCAGAGTGCGTTACATCCGTTGTCTTTAATGTCCTTCAGAGCGTTCACCATATCGATCTCGCTCTCGATGATGCAGACAGGACACTCATAGATGTCGGCCGCATCATATTTTGCCTGATAAGCTTTTACCAGGGCTTCTCTTCTGTTCACTGCAAGAGATGCCGGAAAACAGTCACGGCTTACAGCTACAATACCAATTTTGACTTTCGGTAAATTGTTCATGTTCTTTATCCTCCTTTTACCGGGTTGACCGGTTTGGTTACCTTGTTATACTTTCTGGCAAAACTTCCCGCCGCATTCTGACGGTATGCCATGCTGCATGAATGCAAAACGCCGCCGGTACTATTCGCGGATATCCAGGTTCTTACCCACAAGACCGATATGCGCTCCGGCGTCCAGACCGCCTTCTGCGTGTCCGATCAGCCATTTGTTCTTCGCGGTAATCAGCTTATCCTCCCATCCGTCGTGCGCCTCTGTAAGCGGACAGTTGGTGCCTGCCGGCAATACGATTCCTACCTTGAACTGATTGTCGCCTACGCTGCAGGGTGCATAGTGCAGTGTGGTCGCATAGATCTCCACCGCCGTCCCTGCCGGTACAAGGAATGCCTCCATCTTCGCCGTATCATAGGTGAAGTCATCCGTGATATCCTGCTGCATACCGAGGATCAATACGGCGTCCGTAGCCGCCACGTTGATCTCCGAACTTCTGTGGTATTCGGCTGCATTCAGCTTATAGTTTACGCCGTTGCAGTAGCCTACCTGAATGGGCAGTTCTCCGAACGTCTTCTTCTGCAGCTCTGCCGCTGTCGTGGTAGCCTCCAGTTCCGGAACGGACGGTTCATATGCCACCCCCTCAAAATCCGGCGTCTTTTTCAGCGCCTCCATAAGCGGCCCAAAGTCATATCCCTGTACGACTCTCCCGTATTTACGGAACGCTTCGTCTGTGATCTTTTTGATCTCCATCTGTTACCCTCTCCTTTCCATGTCTTTCTAGGTATCCTATCATCATTGTATATCTTAAGCTTATATATGTTTTTTTGCACATATTTTTTTTCTTATACGCCTGATCATATCTGGCTTCTGTATATACACTGCTATGCAGACCAGTGTTATCAAAGAAATTCCTTCTGCAATTCTCCACAGCAGCGGCTCATGAAATCCCACATGAATTTTGCCTCTGTACCCTGACGGAATCTTCACTGCCACTCTGCCATTATCGCCGCTCATCGTTTCCAGCTGTGCGCGGCTGCCGCAGTCCTTCGCCTTATATCCTCCATAGTATAAGATCGGAAATAATATCTCTCCCTCTTCGCCGCCTTTGTTTTCTACATTAATCTCAAAGGATAAACTGTCTCTTTCAATCCAGTCAATCACCATATCCCCCTCATATTCCACTTCACTTGTAAACGCAGTCGTCTGCGTGTCCATGGGGAGATACTCACCGTTACCGACTGTATAGCTATAGATGTTTTTGTCGGTTCTGGCTTCCAGAGCTATGCCATCCAAATAAATCTTGTCAAAAGATAAGGTCTCATAATATTGCATATCCTGATACAGCGTAATACAACAGATCATTCCGGCTATCCAATACAAATTCTTCCGGTCAAATACACCTGATGCAAAAAATAATACCGCAAAACAGGCTAACATGACAGCTGCCACACTCATCAGTCGAAACTGATACTGTATTGTCTGAAAAAACTTTGTCAGAATAACACTCCGCCTTGCTATTGCCACAACCGGAAACAGATCCGTACATACCACAACGGTAAACAGCGTAAGCAACGCAAAATTCCGGCAGTATTTTATCTGCTTCCCTTTCCCCTGAACAGGTATCGTCACCGCGTACAGCAAAATGACTACGATCAACGCAAAGCCCAATGTATTATGATCCATAAAAAGATTGTAAAGGTTTCTGCCCTCTTGGACAAAATCTTCCAAGGCGGCATAATAATCCTCTATCTGCACATCTTTGGCAATATTGGAATTGATCCTCAGCTTCTCACCAAGCATATACTGCATAAACGGAATCAGGTACCACAAACTCAACAATACTGCCGCCCCGGCCGCTTTCAAAAGTTCAACGAAAGTATTCCTGCGCAGTACTTTTTTCAGCATGACAATACATAACATTACAGAATACAAGCCCATCATCAGGCAGCTGATCATATGCGTCATCAATATACCCGTAAATCCGGCCGTAAGAAGGATCCATATCCTTTTATATTCCCCGGAAGCGATATCCTCCGTAAAAAGCAGATAGAATCCTGCCACGATAAGCGGGTAAAACGTCATACCGCTGACGCCACCCAACACAACGGAATACATCAAAGTGATTCTCATGCCGCCGGCATACAGAACACTTCCCGTCATGGCAGCCACATCATCCCGCGTTATCTTTTTAAATGCGTAAAAAGAAATAAATACCGTTGCAATATTGACGATTCCTAAATATGTCTTATAGGCTTCCTCCAGAGAAAATCCAACTACACGCAGAAACGCCGGGAAATACATAAAAATATCGCCATAGAAAACAGAGACCGCATAACCATATCCGTCCAGCCAGCCCGGCTGGATTCTTACAGGAAACTGAAACGCCCCCCCGATTCCAACTTCTATATATTCCTTCCAGTCGTGACAGATGAAAGACCAGATCCACCCCTTCATTCAGCCCGCTGCAAAACAGGGGCAGGCTGACAAAAAAGGCGGTAAGCGCCAAGCCCAGAAAAACCGTCTTTCGCTCCGTTTCCCACTTCGCATAATATCTTACATATCCCCATAAGATCATATCCAACAGGATCAGAAATGCGATCAGGCAGAAAATACGATACACACAGGTCAGTTTCGATGTGACAACACGTACTTTCAACAATTGTATATAGTCCCCGTCCGCCGCATCCCCTGTCAGCCTTAATTTAAACCGTATTTTTGAATCATCGTGAATTTTAACACGGTATGATATGACCTGTTTATCCGGATTTACTATGAATTCGTCATTGTCAACCAGTTCTTTTCCGTTTCTTGGCGTATCATACAGCAATCCGGCCATAACAATTCCCTGACGGGCAAAAGAAGCCTCTATATAATAAATTCCCTTTTGAAGCCGAAATGCAGGCGTAACAGCAGCTTCTGTATCAGTATAAGAAGTATCCAGATAATTTCCCGCCGTCATACTGCTTTGATTTTTCAGCTGCATCTCCTTTTCTTCAAAAACCAGCTCACGGCCTGAAAAGGTCATTACAACTGTCAGGCTGTAAATCAAAACAATAAAAATCTCAAACAGCAAAAAATATACAACATTCCTCTTAAACCATACTATATGCTTTCGTACATTCATTAGATGCTCTGATTCCTTCCGTCACTTCACCGTCATACAGCCAGTACCGTAATCACCACTTTCACCTGCAAAACCATAACCCCATGTCTTATCGGATCCTGTCAAACAGCTCCTTACAAGCCGGATAGATCTGCTTAAACTGCTGATATCGCGCCTCATATCTCTCCACAAGCGCTGCATCCGGCTCTACCGTATCCACTACCTTTACGATCTTAGCCGCCGCTTCTTCCACATTTGCATACTCACCACAGGCAACTGCCGCCAGCATCGCGCCGCCCATAGCCGGTCCTTCCTCGCTCTCAATCACGTCCACTTTCAGGTTCATGATGTTGGCGATCATCTTTTTCCACAGAGGACTCTTCGCTCCGCCGCCGCAGATCTTTGTCCGCTCGATCTTAACGCCGAGAGATCTGGCAACTTCCAGAGAGTCACGCAGTGCGAAAGCAACGCCCTCCAGAACCGCCTGCGTCATATCCGCTCTGGTAGTATCCATGGTCATGCCGATAAAAGTACCTCTGGCATTGGGATTATTATGCGGGGAACGCTCTCCCATCAGATAAGGCAGGAAATATACGTGGTTCTCACCCAGCTTGTCATCCGTGATATCCTTCTGCTCCGTACCGTAATCCGTAGTGCCGATGATATCATCCATCCACCATTTATTACAGGAAGCAGCGCTCAACATGCATCCCATCAGATGATAATGACCGTCCGCATGAGCAAATGCGTGCAGAGCATTGAACTTGTCTACGCCGAACTTATCGGAAGAGATAAAGATCGTGCCGCTGGTGCCCAGAGAAATATTACACATACCGTCACCTACGGTACCTGTGCCCACTGCCGCAGCCGCATTGTCACCGCCGCCTGCCGCCACTTTCACCGTCGCGGGAATGCCAAGTTCCTCAGCGATCTCTGGAAGCACCGTGCCGACCGTCTCATAACTCTCGAAGATCTTCGCCAGCTGCTCTTCCTTCACACCGCAGATCTCACACATTTCCTTCGACCAGCAGCGGTTCTTCACATCAAACAACAGCATACCGGAGGCATCCGACACGTCCGTGCAGTGAACGCCGGTCAGCTTATAAGCGATGTAGTCCTTCGGCAGCATGATCTTCCTGATCTTTGCGAAATTCTCCGGCTCTTTATTCTTCACCCAGAGTACCTTCGGCGCGGTAAAGCCGGTGAAGGAAATGTTCGCCGTGTAAGCCGACAGCTTCTCCTTACCGATCACGTTATTCAGATAATCGCATTCCTCCGCAGTCCTGCCGTCATTCCACAAAATAGCCGGTCTGATCACCTGATCATTCTCG
Source organism: uncultured Lachnospiraceae bacterium (assembly GCA_910578115.1). Taxonomy (GTDB): domain Bacteria; phylum Bacillota; class Clostridia; order Lachnospirales; family Lachnospiraceae; genus UBA3282. The sequence continues at coordinate 6,911 of CAJTPO010000019.1, forward strand.
TCTAAAATTACCAGTCCGTGCATCTGTCCGCCAAAGCTGATACCCGCGATCTGGCTCTTATCCACATCGGCGATCAGCTCCTTGATGCCTGCCATACTCTGCTCATACCAGTCCTCCGGCTTCTGTTCCGACCAGCCCGGATGCGGGAAAAATAACGGGTATTCCTTCGACACAATGTTCACGATCTTACCGCTGCCCTCCATCAAAAGAAGCTTCACGGCACTGGTTCCTAAATCCACCCCAATATACAGCATGGTAACCCTCCTGTTCTTCGTTCTCCTGAAATTATGCTCACGTACCGCCAGCCCTTCCAGACACAGAAATTTCGAGGTAGGACGCTCTCTTCACGAAAAGTCTGCCGCCTTCCCTGTCATCTGTCTGCCGTTGTGACCGTGCACGTGCACGTTTCTGATATTTTCATCATAGTCTTTGTCTGAAAGAAAATCAACCCCATAAAAAAATTTCGGAAAATTACACAAAATGAATGCGCTTATTTTGGTAATTTTCATGCTGCCTGGTAAGCCCGTCCGGCATATCTCTGGATTATTCTTCTTACGTTTCAGTCTCCAGCTCCATGCCATCAGGAATACCTGCACCAGATCCTTCTAAATCTCTGGCTGAACTGTTACTGACATTGGCGGAAGTCCTCCATATTTTATTGACTTGCCCTCCCCGGTATGCTACGCTGTATGCGTATGTTAAACAGCCATTTTTTCATGGCATACATATTTCGGAAAGGATTCCCGTTATGGCAACGCTCAAAGAAATCGCCGATCTGGCAGGCGTATCCCGCGGTACGGTAGACCGGGTCTTAAATCACCGCGGTTCCGTCAATCCGCAGACAGAGAAAAAGATCCTGGAGATCGTGCAGGCGCTGGACTATAAGCCCAACAAAGCCGGCATCGTTCTTGCCGCCCAGAAGAAGAATCTGAAGCTGGGCGTTGTTTTGTTGGGTCTTTATACCGTTTTCTATGACGATATCCTGGCAGGCGTCCGCGAGAAGGCAGCCGAGCTGGAAGGCTACAACTGTTCTGTTCTGCTCAGGCAGACGGAATACGATCTGACCCAGCAGTTAGACGCCATCGACGAACTGGTGTCCGAAGGCATCAACGGGCTGGCCATTTCTCCCTACAACGACAATGCGGTCCGTGAGAAGATCGATGCGCTGTACGATCAGGGGATCCCGGTAGTAACTTTAAATACCGATATCGAGAATTCCAGACGGCTTGCCTATGTAGGCTGTCACTTCTACCGCTCCGGCGAAACTGCCGGAGGCCTGATGCACCTGATGACCGGCGGCGTATCCGAAGACGGTGTGCATGTGGGGATCATATCCGGTTCCACGAACATATTGTGCCACACTGAACGTATCGCGGGATTCCGTCACGTGACAGAATCCTACGGCGGCATCCAAATCGTAGAAACAGTCAATACCTACGACGATGAGACCGAGAGCTATGGCCTGACCGCAGACATGCTGCGCAGGCATCCCGAGATCAACGCGCTGTACTTTACAGCCGGCGGTGTTTACGGAGGCTGCCGCGCCGTTATGGATTCCGGACGGGCTGCACAGATCACTGTCATCACCAACGATATGGTAGATACAACCCGGGAATTTCTGGAAAACGGCCTGATCGCGGCTACCATCTGCCAGCAGCCCTTCGTGCAGGGCCACAAACCCCTGTCCATCCTTTTCACTTATCTGACCACGGGGGAGCTTCCGGCCGTGGAAAACGATTATGTTAATATCGATATCCGCATCCGGGAAAATCAATGAACATACCAGGCCTGCCATAGGAAAGCATTTAAGAAAAGATTTGAGAAAGCATCTGAGAAGTCAACTCATAACAGCGATATAATATAAAAAGCGGAGGAACACTATGAACAGAAAGAAAGCCGTCGTTTCACTGGGACACGAGGCACTCGGATACACAACCCTGGAACAGCATGACGCCGTGAAAGTCACCGCCAGGGCACTGGCAGATCTGGTGGAAGCCGGGTATCAGCTTACCATCACCCACAGCAACGGCCCTCAGGTCAGCATGATCCACAAAGCCATGACCGAGCTGCGCCGGGTCTATATCGATTACACGCCTGCCCCGATGTGCGTCTGCTCCGCCATGAGTCAGGGATATGTGGGATATGACATCCAGAACGCCCTGCGCGCACAACTGCTTGGCCGGGGCATTTCCAGGCCCGTCAGCACGATTCTGACGCAGGTGACCGTAGATCCTTACGACGAGGCATTCTACGAGCCGACTAAAGTCATCGGCCGCTATATGTCCGCGGAGGATGCCGAGATTGAGATCAAGAAAGGGAATTATGTGGTAGAGAAGCCCGGTAAAGGATTCCGCCGTGTGGTAGCGGCCCCCAGGCCCATTGATATCGTGGAGATCGACGCCATCCGCACACTGGCCGATGCCGGACAGGTGGTGATCGCCTGCGGCGGCGGCGGTATTCCCGTCATCGAACAGAACCACGCCCTGCAGGGTGCTTCCGCAGTCATCGAGAAGGACGCCATTGCCGGCAAACTGGCTGGAGATCTGCAGGCAGACGAGCTGATCATCCTTACCAGCGTTCCCTGCGTCTATCGGCATTTCGGCACACCGGAGCAGGAAGCTATATCCGCCATGACCGTGGCGCAGGCCAAAGAACTTATGGCCCTGAACCAGTTTGAAGCCGGCACCATGCTGCCGAAGATTGAGGCTGCCATCGCCTATCTGGAGAAGAATCCTGCCGGGCGTGTCCTGATCACTTCGCTCGACACGGTAGCCGAAACCCTGAAAGGAAAGAACGGCACGATCATTACACATTAACACCACGCTAACCCTTAATCAGCTTTTTCTGACTCCACTTCCCTGACAGGTAGCGGATGAAAGAAATCACAAAGTTGGTGGTCCATCCCATGGGAACCGCAAACCAGACAGCCTCCACACCGATCACTTCGGCAAATCCAAAGGCAAAGGATACCCGGATGCCCAGATTGATCAGATTGGCAAGGGTGAAGACCACCACATCTCCCGCTCCCCGAAGCACACCGTCCGTAATGGCCTTCATCCCGATACAGACAAAGAAGAAGGCAATAAACGTCAAATAAGCATTTCCCGTTGCAAAAGCCGCCGCATCGCTTCCTTCCTCCAAAAAGGCATTGATGATCGGCCCATGGAAGATCGTAAGGATCAGACAGGTGAGCACCGCAAAAGCCGCCACCATCCGCACGCCTGCCAGATATCCCCTCCGCACTCTCTCCGGTTGTCCTGCACCCAGATTCTGAGCCGTAAAGGTGGAAACCGCATTGCCCGTAGCGATCATGGGCACGATACAGATGGATTCGATCCGCATACCCGCCGTGTAACCCGCCAGCACCGAAGAACCAAAGCCGTTTACCACGGACTGGACAAGAAGCATGCCGATGGAAACGATGGACTGCTGCACCATGGAAGGGATCGCAACCTTGATCATATTGCCAAGCATAGAGAAATCATACAGCTTTCTTTGCGCAGTGTCTGCATCTTCCGCTCTCCGCTCATCTGCGTCCGTCTCCATCATACCCGTCTCCTCCCTGTAGGTTCCAAGCAGCCGCAGCAGCAGACAGAAGGAGATCACGGCGGAAAGTCCCTGCGCGATCACCGTCGCTATGGCGACACCCGCCACGCCCAGATGAAAAACCCGCACCATCACAAGATCCATCCCGATATTGAGCAGGGAAGAAAAGATGAGCAGATAAAGGGGCGTCCTGGAATTGCCAAGGGCATTGAATATGGACGACAGAATATTGTACATAAACAAAAAGGGAAGACCCAGGAAATAGATCTCCAGATAAAGCACGGCATCGGAAAGAATATTCTCCGGCGTGTTCAATCCAGACAGGATCGCCCTGTTCCCCAATAGCCCGATCGCACTTAACACCAGGCTGAGTATGAGAAAACTGATCAGCGCCGTGGAAACCGAGGTCTTCATTTTCCTGTAAATCCCCGCACCCAGATACTGGGAAGTGATCACACTGGCTCCGATCCCGCCGCCGATAGCGATCATGATAAACACCGTGGTCAACGAATAGGACGCCCCCACGGCCGCCAGGGCATCTTCCCCCACAAACTGCCCTACAATGATGGAATCCACCGTAGTGTAGAACTGTTGGAACAGATTACCCAGGATCATGGGCAGAGCAAAGAAGAACAGCGACCTGCCCGGTTTATCTGTAAGCATGTTGTATTTTTTCATTCTGCGTACCTCTTTGTTTCTCTCAGAACAACTATTGATCTCCACTCCCCAACACCATCAAGAGCGCCCCGATCATAATACAGAAATCGGAAATATTGAACACCACATTCCTGATCTTCTCGTTCTTTACTGGAAAACTCACATAATCCACCACATATTTCCGAACCAGGCGGTCATAGGTATTGCTGTAAGCCCCACCCAGCAGAAGGGCCAGCCCGGCCTTCAGCATTTTACTGCCCTTACAGGAAAAGGTCAGCACAAAAAGCACCGTCAGCCCCAGCGTCAAAGCCACCGAGAGCGCCGCCACCAGGCTGCTCCTTCCAGCACCTGCATCCAGCATGGCTCCCTTATTATGGTACCTGCGGATCAGAATCCGGCCCCCGCAGACTGCCGTCTCCGCTCCTTCCTTTCTCGACTGCTCGATATGATTCTTGATCCATAAGTCAAGCAGAAAGATTGCCATTGCCATCAATGAAAACCCTAAAATTGCCATAAGCCTGATTTCTCCTTCCTACAAAATCCCCTATTCAGGCATTATTCCCGATATACCCGATGCATATCATAAAATTCGCCCACATATACAACACTATGATCCAGGTCATTGACTACAGCTATCGAGACCGTAGGCAGCTGATTCCCTTCCCCAAAAGCCAGCAGATTCTTCTCCGCCTCTCCGATACGAAGTTCTCTGCCCTCCGCTCCCTCTGACATGTAGCATACTCTGCCGAACGAAGTCTCGTCTCCACTTCCAGATCTGTTCTTCCTGTCTGTTCAACAATTTCACCGTTTACACGATCAAGCAATAACAGATAGGATTCTCCTTCCCGGATTGCCTCTTCCAACTTCGAAAGTTCCTGCCCACAGACAAGATTCCTGATCAGTCTTTCATAGAAGCCGTCACTGTTCCATATACCTGCATGATCATCTACGTAAATGCAATAACTTAAATTGGGATCTGTCAATGCAATAAGGCAATTTTGTAAAGTTTCCAGATTGCTGATACGCTGTATCTTATAGGCCATGTATTCCCGATAGTCTTCATCCCATTGCTCCGCCAGCTTATCTTTTCTGTGATCTGCAATATCATAATATTGCTGAATGTAATTTCCCAGATATCTCGTTATTCTTTCTGCCCCTGACAGATTGAGATGCGCCGATTCATCGGCATAGTCTGTGTCCCGGTCTATCACATTCAAATCCAAAAAGTTAATATAGCCAACATCATACTGCCTGGCTATCTCTTCCACATATCCGGCCGAGATCCAGTCCTTCTCGGATGCCTCAAACGGCAGATACGTCAGTAACACTTCTATTTTGCGCTTCCTGCATTCCTCCAATATTTTCCGAAGATAAACCGTCCCCGTCGAATCTATTGTCCGTTTCTCAATCCTGTCTGCATCTGTTGAATCGGACCGCTCCACCCTGACTACCGTATTTTTCAGTTCAGCTCCCTTTTCATAACCCGTTACAGGCACAAAATCATCTGCACCGACATCCCACCATCTGGAATGATATAAGGAAAAATTCCATAGATATTCTACTCTCTCATCTGCCGTATCGTAAAGGTCCCATATCGCTTTTACTTTATTCGCGCTGAGCGGCAGGCTGTCAAAAGATATATGCGCAAAGCTTTTACTGTCTTTACCATCTGCTTCCAATCTATAACAATCCATGACCACTAAACCGGGATGCGCATAATCCAAAGCATTCATCATCACCCAGTAAGATGTCGGTATACTGTGAGCATGCCCTGATAAATTATAGGAAGTAATGCCATACTCTTTCCACAGCTCCATCGGAAAAACTCCGTTGATCACATGACTGGTTCCCAGAAACAAAACGTCAAGATCTTCACTCTGTTCCATAAAATCGCCGTTTTTTTGATAAGCGCTTTTTCGCTCTACAAGTCCTGAAATTCTCACCAGTATCAACACCAGCAAAACACCGGTGGTCATGCCCCAAAACACTCGTCTAATCATTTTTCGCACTGTTTCTCTGCCTTTCTCGTTCCGTTCACAGCTGCCCGTATCTTAACCGCAGGCGGTTTCCATGCATGGATCTTTTCGCCTTCTCAAAACTGGAAATAGATAAACCCGGACGCATCATACTCTACTCCCCAGATACCAAACAAAAGAAGCCCCATCACTGCCACAACGACTACCAGACACTGCGCCCAGTAATCCTGCAGTACAAGTATCTCACGAATCTTAATCCCCCGCCGTTTGTACCAATCCGCACACAGAACAAGCACGATACACAACAGCATCAAATGAAAATTTTTACGCTCCAGTCCACATGTATAAAGTGACCCGTCAAGCAGGATCCACACATTGTGTACTGTAACCATTTTCCAGATAATCCTCAACGCTTCCCGCACGGAAGAGGCCCGGAAAAAGATCCAGGCAAAGTCCACCAGCAAAAATGTTGTAACCATTTTAAGCAGCTTATGGCTTATACTCTGCGTCCGGATCTCAAGAATCCGGGCAAACCATTTTCGGACAGGCATAAAGAGATCCCCTGCCACCTGATAGGATCCGTTCAGCAATCCCCACACAACATAACTCCAATCCGCTCCATGCCAGAGTCCGCTTACCCCAAACGTCACCAAAATATTCAGATATTTTCTTATCCTTCCCCTGCGGTTACCGCCAAGTGGAATATACAGATAATCCCGAAACCACCCTGAAAGTGAAATATGCCATCTTCGCCAGAACTCCGACACCGACATGGCAAAATAGGGCGCATTGAAGTTCTCCATCAACTGAATTCCCAGAATCCTGGCCGTACCTATTGCAATAATGGAATAACCTGCAAAATCACAATAAATCTGCACGGCAAACAACATAGTTGCCACGACCAGAAAGCAGCCAGAATAAGTATCAATATCCCCATATACGGTATCCACAAATATTGCAATTCTGTCTGACAATACCACCTTAAGCCAATAACCCCATAAGATTAACAAGGTGCCTTCCTTCCATTTTGCAAAGGAAATCTTATCCGGCAAAGCCGATAATTGCTTCAATAAATTCCCGCTTCTTTCAATCGGTCCCGCCACAAGCTGCGGAAAAAAGGAAAGAAAAAGAGCATATTGAAAGAAATCTTTCTCCGCATGGATCTCACCCCTGTAGACATCAATTACATATCCCAATGCCTGAAACGTATAAAAAGATATACCCACCGGAAGCAGCAAATCAAAAGCCGGTACGTGCAGGCTTATGGAAAACCGTCCACACAGACTGTTCAAAATCTCCACTCCGAAATTCAAATATTTAAACAGGAAAAGCACCAGAAGATTCAAGACTATCCCTACAGTCAGCCACATCCTTTTATCAAAAACTGCTCGTTCCTCTGAGTCTTTCTTCCCCTTCTGAGTTCTTTCAATGAGAATCCCGGTTATGTAAGTCACAATTGTGCTAAACAGGATCAATACTATATACCCTGCATTCCAGCACATATAGAAAAAATAGCTGGCGGCCAGCAGCCAATAGCTTTTTACTCTTCTGGGTACCAAATAATATATGCTTATCACAATCGGTAAAAAAATCAAAAACTGCGCAGAATTAAAAAGCATTTACCGATCCTCCTTAACACTGCCGGTCCCACTCCCCCAGTTCAGCTTCAGCAGCACAATCAGCAATAATACCGAACTCAGCGTCCAGGTCAGCGGATACGCCCAGGAAATGGTCTTAAACACAGGATACACCTGCACCGCCAGCGTCACATACACGATCCGCACGCCGCACCAGAACAGCAGCATCGTGATCATCGGCACGAATGCCTTGCCGCACCCGCGCATAATACCGGCCACGCAGTGAGAGAATGCCAGCAGGAAAAAGAACGGAGCCACCGTCCTGGCGTGAATAACGCCAAATTCCACCGCATCCTGCGAATTTACGAAGAACCGCAGTGCATAAGGCGCCCACAGGTAGATCACCACCCCCACCAGCTCCGCCAGCACCATACCCGACAAAACGCCGAAAGCCGCTCCCCTTTTCGCCCGGTCCTGCTTCCCCGCTCCCAGATTCTGGCTGATAAACGTGGGCAGCACCATGGACACACTCATGATCGGCAGGAACACAAATCCCTCGATCTTGGCATAAGCCCCATGTCCCGAGATCGCGTAGGCCCCGAAAGCATTGATATTACTCTGAATCACGATATTGCCGATGCTGATCACCGAATTCTGGATCCCGGTGGGCAGCCCCTGCCCGATGGCCTGCAGCAGAATATCTTTATGGAAAAGCGACTCACCTCCATAGACCGCCCCCTTCCGCGGGTGCAGGGATCCAAACAGCCTCTTCAGATCCAGACGCACGGTCTCGTCCTCCTCCCGGCACATCCGTACCAGACACAACACCACACTCAGCCCCTGAGCGATCACCGTGGCCACCGCCGCGCCGCCCGCTCCCCAGTGGAATCCCGCCACAAAAAGCAGATCCAGCGCCACATTCACCAGCGAGGAGAAGATCAGATAATACAGCGGGTGCAGACTGTCCCCCAGCGCCTGCATGATAGACATACAGATGTTGTAAAGGATCACCGTAGACACCCCAGCAAAATAAATGCGAAAATACAGCAGCGAATGGGGCATCACCTCCGCCGGCGTTTTCATCCACGTAAGCAGCGTGGGGATAAAGAGCAGGCCCACCACCGTAGCCAGCACGGAAGATATCACGCCGAACAGGAAGTTGGAATGGATCGCCTTCTGCACGCTTTTATAATCCTTCGCCCCATAGTAGCGCGAGATGATGACCCCGCCGCCCACTGCGATGCCATTAAAGAATCCGATGATCAGAAACGTCAGGCTGCCCCCGGAGCTGACCGCCGCGAAATTATTATTGTCCGCAAAGTTGCCCACGACCCAGGCATCCGCCATATTGTAAAACTGCTGCAGCAGCTGTCCGAGAAAAAGCGGTATCGCAAACTGTATGATCTTCTTTACGATAGCCCCTTCCGTCAGGTCTATGCTCTGCGCATGGCCTCCCTGTCGATGATGCATGTGAAGTAGTTTTCCCGTTTTTCCGTCTTTCATCTGTTCCTCCATTCCGAAGCGCTTTGCCATTCTTTCCAAAAACATAACAAAATCAGGAAAACAATATAAACCTGTCATTTTCCTGATTTATGATTATAGTACGATCTTATGCTTACCCTTTCTTGCCCAGCCGCTTCGATATCTCACCTACCACTTCAAAGAGATAGGGGATCTTTTCCCGGATGCTTTCGGATGTCATCCTTGACGTAGGCCCGCTGACACTTAGTCCGGCCACCATCTTACCGGTATAGTCCCTGATCGGGACAGCGATACAGCGTATCCCCATCTCACACTCTTCATTGTCGATGGCATACCCGCATTCCCGAATCCTGTCAAGCTGCTCCAGCATTTGCTCCAATGTTACGATCGTATTTTCCGTATATTTGGCAAACCCTTTCTCCTCGTATAAATTCTCCAGCTGCTCTCTTGTATGTCCCAGCATAAACAGCTTGCCCACGCCTGTACAGTGCAGCGGTGCAACTTTACCGATCCGCTGCGTGATGCTCAAGGCCCTCCATGCGCACTGGACTACTTCAAGATACACTACGGCCATATTCTCCTCTATGGACAGGTTGACGGTCTCCCCCAGATTCTGCGATATGTTTTTCATATACGGCAAACAGATATTGCGGATGTCGGTATGTATCTTTATATTGTCTGCGATCTCACAGAACTTATATGTCAGCGAATATCTTCCCGTATCGTCCTGCACTGCAAAGCCCTTTTTCTCCAAAGCCGCCAGAAAACGCAGCGTAGTGCTCGCGTTCATGGATACCAGTGCCGCAATCTCCTGTAATTTCACGGAATCCTGCTGCATGGAAAGCGCTTCGATCAGCGTAAGTAATTTCTCGGAAGACTGATTTGCCTCTGTCAGTTTATTTACCTGTTTAATATTTGCCAATGGAGCCACCTCTCACGAATGCTGTCCAGGCATCCATATTCTGCCTGTAAATTATTTCTGCAACAATTAATTATCTGCCGCCATGATAGAAACCATTATGATTACTTTATCATGTTTTCTCATACTCAACAACTTTATATTTAATTTTTTCGTTTATTCTACACCAAAATACACGTTCCGCATCCCGCCCGGCAGAAACAGGACAGCAAAACAGCAGGGACTCCTCAGAATCTCTGCTGCCAGCAAACAATAGTAAACGAAATTTCTAATGTTGTTTACTGAGGGTTATATTCAATTGACGACATTAACCGGTTTCCCTTCCGTGAATGCCTTCAAATTTGAAACTGCAATGTCCATCAGCCTCTGCCGGCTTTCTTTCGGAGCCCAGGCGATATGCGGCGTGAGAATACTGTTATAACATCCCAGTAAGGGATTGTCGGGCAGGATGGGTTCCGTGGATACCACGTCACAGGCTGCCGCATATACCTTCTTCTCCCGCAGGGCTTTCGCCAGATCGTCCTCTCGGATCAGCGGCCCGCGGCTGGTATTGATCAGGATTACACCATCCTTCATCCTGGCAATATTCTCCGCGTTGATGATCCCTTCCGTCTCCGGAAAGAGCGGACAGTGCAGGGAGATCACATCCGATCCCGCCAGCAGTTCGTCCAACGAAACATAGCGGGCTGTTTTCTTTCCTTCCTCATTCGGAAACTGATCATAAGCCAGCACCTCCATCCCGAACGCCAGCGCCAGTTTTCCTACTGCCTGCCCGATACGTCCAAACCCAATGATTCCCATTGTTTTACCGGACAATTCCATGAGCGGGTATTTCCAGAAACACCAGTCGCTGTTATTCGACCATTCTCCCCGCTTCACCGCATCCGAATGTTCCGCAACATGATGGCAGATCTCCAAAAGCAGAGCGAACACCATCTGTGCTACCGCCGTTGTGCCATAGGTCGGGATATTGCAGACCGGGACACCATGTTCTCCTGCCGCTTTCACATCCACTACATTGTAGCCGGTGGCAAGTACGCCTACATACTTGATCTTGTCACACTTTTCAAATACTTCTCTGCCCAGCGGTGTTTTGTTCACGATGACAGCTTCCGCGTCCCCGATCCGCTCCACCACATCCTCTCCGGATGTCCTGTCATATACTGTCAGTTCCCCCAGTTCTTCAAATCCACTCCAGCTTAAATCTCCCGGATTCTCCGTATAACCGTCTAATACTACTATTTTCAATTTATCCTCCATTCCGAAACGGTTTCCGACCAGTTTCTATTCCACCATGTCCTCAATCTTCCAACAATGCCCAGGCTCTGTTGATCACCCGCTTTGTTCCGGCCAGGATCAGATCCCCGTCTTCTCCCTTCCAGGGTTTCACCTCGAAGGAAAGCACATACGGATCCTGAGGATTCAGAAAGCCTTCCTCCTTCAACACCTGGAAAAACTCCAGAAGCTGCTCCGTATCATTGGCACTTTCGGGATACCCAAATCTCGGATGCTGATCGCCGTAGGCCTCGCAGCCTTTCTTCACCACCGCATTCCCGATATGGAAATGCGTAATATAGGGACGCAGCGTGCGTACCACAAACCGGGAAGTCTCATAGGTGGTCGGAAAATGGGACAGATCCACAATTAACCCGAAATTACTGCACCTGCTTCTCATATCGGCGGCAAAAGCAGCCGCATAGGGCGCCGGTCCGATCAGGGAAGCCTTATCCATATCATAATCGAACACTTCCAGTTCCACGCTCATTCCCTTCGCAGCGGCGTAATTACACACATTCTGCGTGGTTTTCAAAAGCTGCCTGTAAGCCTCCTCTCTGGTCGCTTCCTCCCATTTACCGGCAAGAAAAGCAATGCCACGGGCACCAAGATACTCCGCTTCGTCCACCGCCTCGATCAGGGTCCGCTCCGCCTTTTCCCTGCCCGCTTCGTCAATATCATTGGGATTCAGTCCCGGACCCAAAAGTCTTGGCTGCGCCCCATAGCATACTCTCATATGCGCCTGCTCCAACATCTCTTTGGCTTTTGCACGTTTCTCGTCATCTGTAAACTGCGTCACCTCAAGAGCATCAAAATAATCGTCACAACCGAGGCTTTTAATGGAGGCGAGCACTTCATAATCCACCGGCGGATGGCTCATCCACTGGATCGTCCCGATCTGAAAATATTTATGGATAGAATCTTTCATCCTTACTTTCTCCCTTCTTCCTGTCTTTCTTCTCAACCTTTATAAATTCTCACGGCCTTTGCCAGGGCAAAGGCCATTTGCAGTAAATACAAAGACCTGGCTGAACTGTTACGTCTTTCTATCATTCATTTCCGTAATTTTATTCCACATTGCCTGATAGGACAGAGTCAGTCAGGCCGTTATGCTTCCGGAGCCCATGATTTCACTGCTGCGATGGAACCGCCCATATCACAGAGCTGTTCTTTCACACAGACAGCGTCGATGATGTACGTCTTTCCGGATACCTTCGCACGCTCCAAAGCTGCCGTCAGCTCCTGCGGTGTGAATACACGCTCACCCATGCAGCCAAACCCTTCCGCTACCTTCACATAATCCATCGTGCCATCCTGATTATAAGGCATTGATACCGCATACTCATAGCCATATGCCCCTTTCTGGTTCTGCCGGATCAGTCCCAGATTTGCATTGTTAACGATCACCACGATAACAGGCCTGTCAAATACGGCACAGACCGCAATCTCTTCCACCATAAAGGTAAAACCGAAATCTCCCAGCACCGTCACACTGTACCGCTCCGGATGGGCCACCTTTGCCCCAAATGCCGCCGGAATATCAAATCCAAGCGTCCCGGCTCCTCCCGACGGAAGGTAACGGCGCGGCCTGTCGATCTGCTGCAGCTGTCCGGACCAGATCTGCACGATACCGCAGCCGGTGGTAAACATCGTATCCTCATCAAATGCCTTGTTAATCTCATGGAACACACGATGAGGCATGATCGGCACCGTATCGTAATCGGTCCTGCGCGCCATCTTTTCCCGCAGAGCCGGAAGCTCTTTCACCCGCGGATTGTCGGAAGGGGCGAGACCCTTTCGCTCCGCCGCCTGTGTCAATGCACGGATTGCCAGCGCCGCATCGGAAACGATTCCCAGATCCGGCTCAAATACCTTGCCGATCTGCTTCGATTCAATATCGATATGTATGAACCTGCGTTCCCCGCGGTATACTTTCAGATCACCGGTATGCCTGTCGGAGAAGCGGCATCCGACTGCCAGAACAACATCCGACTCCAGCATATACTTATTTCCAACGGGCTGTCCCACCTGTATACCGGCATGACCGGCATTTAAAGGATGCCCCGACGGAATTCCACCCTTTGCCATATAGGTGGTTATCACGGGAATCTGATACTTTTCGGCAAAGGCAATCAGTTCCGGTTCGGACTCCGACAAGGTCACCCCGCCGCCCATGATAATGACCGGGCTTTTGGCAGACGCCAGCATGTCGATGGCCTGATCGATCAGTTCCTGATCCGGCAAAACCTGTTCAACTTCTTTCGCCTCATACTGTGCTATATCAAATTCCAGCTCTGCCATCTGCACATCCAGCGGGAAATCGATCAGCACCGGACCAGGCTTCCCGGCACGCATCAAATAGAAGGCCTCCCGCAGCATCTCCGGTACCTCTTCCGCCTTCATCGGACGAAATACCTTCTTGGTCACTGTCCCGGCAATGCTCACCATATCTACACACTGAAAAGGATCCATGGAAAGCTGCCAGGTATTGGCCTGACCCACCATAGCCAACATCGGGATTGAATCGATATTGGCCGTATAAAGCCCTGTCACAAAATTTGTCGCCCCCGGACCCGCGGTGCAGATCGCCAGCGCGATCTTATGGCCTGCCCGATAATAAGCGTCCGCCGCATGGGTACAGGCTTCCTCATGCCGCATCCCATAATGGCTGATGGGCGCATTCTCTAAATATTTGTATACCGCATTGATCCCTGCTCCCGGAATCCCGAAGGCGTCGGTGATTCCTTCCTTTACCATGATCTGAACTGCGGCTTCTCCTGCTGTTATCCTCATACTTTTGCTCCTCTCCTGTCTCAATTCGGAAGAATTTCGTCTTTCTCATTCTTTATAATTTACCGGTTCTGTCTCAAACCAGACATTCCCCTTCTCCAACGCTGCTCTCAACGTCCCATACGGCAGTTCCCTGACGTCGGCAATGCCCTGTAATGCACTGAGCGCTGCCGCCGTTCCGGCCGCCTGCCCCTGTCCCATACAGGACACCGTATTGCGGGTGGACATGTGAGCATCGTGATCGGATGTGATCATCATGCCAATGGAAAATAAATTGGTCAATTTCTTCGGCACGATAGCGCGATACGGAATCCCGTAAGTTCCTCCGTTCTTCACCTGAAATTTAGGCGCTTCATCATGAAAACCGTAGGTAAAGATATCATCCGCGAAATGCGTTGCGTTAATGATCTCTTCATTGCTCAGATCATATTCGCATTCGATACAGCGTGCCCGGCGGATGGTGATGGCCGGAGCCGTCCTGGCGATAAATGCGTCCTGGCTTCCGGGAATCACATCCTTAAGCAGCTTTAAGGCTCCCTGCTGTCTTCTGCGCAGCTCAAACTCCGCGTCCGAGAGCGCTTCTGCCTTAACCGGGCTCTCAGGCATCATATAATTAAGTTTAATAAACATAAAGTAGTTGTCATGCAGTGTGGTCGTAACCGTATGCATACCAAGTGCGCGGGCACGGGCTCCAAAATCTCCCGGCAGATTCTCCCAGTTGCCGTCCACGCGGATCAGCTTTCCCTCTCTGCCGTCTCTCGGCCCGTAAGCATATTCCTTCAGCGCACCATTTTCCTTCAGGAAACTGTAATAGCTGTCAATATCGATACCACCGATGCCCATGCTGTTGGCAACCGCATAGTCATTCGGCTCCGTGTAGGGCGCACCGGCGCGGGCCGACAGGTCGCCATAGCCTGTAGCATCGATGAACACCCTGCCCATAAGCGCTCCACAACCCTCATGGGATTCCGTGATAATGCCCTTAATGCTGTTACCTTCCGTCACGGCATCCACCACCATCGTATTTAAGAATACCTGAACACCGGCTTCCCGCAGCATCTGCAGCGCTGTATATTTATAGAGTTCCACATCCACGCAGAGGGCGTCAGAATCATATCCGTAATTCATCATCGTCTCGTTATGGCCGGACGCACCGCCGACTTTTGTCAAACGATCAATAAACTCTTCCGGAATCCCTCTGACGATCTTCTTCTTCTCCACCCCCGGAAACGGTTTCCAGAGATTATAGAAACTGTGCAGTCCGCATCCGCCCTCCGCTGCAATTCCGCCTACATATCCCTTGTACTCCACCACCGCCGTCCTCGCGCCGGCTCTCGCAGCGGCCAGCGCGGCGATAACGCCGCCTGTTCCTGCCCCGCAGACCACCACATCAAATTCTTTTGCATTTACCCGTATTTCCGGGCGAATTATATAATCCATAAGCTTACCTGCACCTTTCTGTCCTTTTCCCTCATCCTATCGTAAACGGCATGACAAATTTCTGTTGCCGTTCTCTATAAGAAGACACCCTGCTTTCTCAATTCCGTGCGCAGCAGCTCCGTATCCAGTTGTCTGGGCACTACCCCCTCTCTGGCACAAAGAGCCGCCGCCGTTCCCACGGCCTGTCCCTGCGCCATGCAGGAAGCGGTGTTCCTGGTAGACATATGAGCATCCCACTCGCTGGTGATCAGACGTCCCGCAACCAGGAGTCCGTCCACCTTCACCGGCAGCAGCGCACGGTAAGGCAGTCCATAGTAGCCGCCGTCCTTGATCATAATGCGCGGCGCACAGTCATGGAAACCGTACAGCATCACCTCGTCGTCAAACCGGGCACAATTTACGATCTCGTCCAGAGACATATCGTGTTCGCAGCGCACTACTCTTGTGTAGCGCACCCCGATACATGCCGGCGTCCAGCTCACATATGCCTTCTCAAATCCGGGAATATGTTCCCGCAGCATCCTGGACAGCGTCATGGCCTGATGCCGCAGGGTGATCTCCGCCTCTGACAGGGCTTCCGTATCCGTGGCATCCACATTCCGCAAAGTCGCTGAATTAATATAACTGTAATTATTTTCGTGCAGCGAAAATCCCAGCGGTCCCCACATGCCGCTCTTATCCATAAACTCGGCAAACAGCGGAATCTTATGGAGATTAAAACCAAGACGTATGATGTGGTCCACATCGCTTCCCTTATCTCCCTCGATCAGCTGCGTAATCATATCGTTCTCTTTCAGGAAAGCCACCAGTCGTTCCATATCGACGCCTGTCATACCAAACGGGAATCCGGCGCTGGTGGTGTCATGCTTCTTAATAAATTCCGCACCCGAAAACGCTGCAATATCACCGTCGCCCGTCGTGTCGATCACCGCCCTGGCCTCTATGACTTCCCGTCCCGATTTGCCTTCAATGATCACACCCCTGATGCAGTCGCCATCCATCACGGCACCCACAGCCATCGTGTGCAGCAATACCTTGACGTTACACTCCTCCAGCATCGTAAATGCCATATCCTTGAATTCTTCCCAATCCATCAGCGTAATCATGGAATCATAGCTGCCGCCCTTATCCTGTTCCAGATGCCCCGGCGACGCTCCCGCCTCCTGCATCCTGGTAACGATCTCCTGCGGAATTCCGCGTATCACCTGAATCTTCCCGGCATCCGGAAACGCCTTATACAAGTTAAAAAAGCTGTGCAGCGGGCCGGCTCCATTGATCAGTGAACCGCCGATATAACCATACCGTTCCACCAGTATCGTCCTGGCTCCGCTTCTTGCCGCCGCCAGTGCCGCCACAAATCCGGCCGTACCGCCGCCGCATACCAAAACATCACATTCATAACGAACGGGAGTTTCCAATGTCTCCTTTATTGTTCTCATCGCTTATATCCCTTCCTTTCTACAGTTTCCATCCTGTACCCTGATCACGTGATACGGATACGGGTACTGCGGATGATAGATGCCGGGAAATACCCTGCACGAACGCTCATCCGACATTGCTGTCACATAGACCATCAGATCCCATTGATCCGTCACATAAGAAGCCGGAATCTCTGCCACATAGCCCCCTGTTCTGCGCTCCATCCCAAGTTCATGGAACAGACCTTCCGTCTGGTCAACATGCCGGTAATGCAGAACCGGTGCCTCTTTCAGAGATGCTGCCACCTCTGTCTCCACACGGATTGTCACCGCCTCTCCCGCTTTTGCCGTCTCCGGCCAGACACCATACAGAACCGGTGCGGCATTTGCCGTCACATCATGCAGCAGCTTCTCCGGCACAACGCCTTCTTCCTGCATCATCTTTTGCAGCATCGCCTGATCCGCCAGCAGCTCCTTCGTCAGATCCTTCCAGGTTCCCCGCCTGGTTTTCGTGCCGGCGGTGCTGAAATCCAGATCGTGATAATAGTATCTGCATCCGGCATCCGCCAGATCATTCCAATGTCCGATCGCCGCTTCCAAATGCAGCGCTGCATCCGTCAGCCATGACTTCTCCTCCGTCCGCCGAAACATCGCCAGTGCAAACGCGGCGTAAATCTTCGCCTCATGATAGCGGGCAAACGAGATAAGCATGGATACATCCACTGCCAGCGCAAGCGCCTCCGGATTACTGGAAAGTTCTTCCGTCGGCAGACCCTTCATCTCATTTTCCGCCTCTTTTGCCAAATCTGACAAAAATCCGGCATACTGGAGCGGCGTGTATTTTCCCTGCATCTTATGCTCCGCCAGATCCGCAGCGTACTCATCAATCCCGTAAAAAAGTCCATGATCGCTCGGTTCCGTACTGCCGTATGTGAGAGATTTCACAAAGTCATATTTCTGCATTTCATAAATATTATTTTCCTCAAACAGCGCCCATCCTGTGTTCATCTCCGTCCAGTAACGCAGGGAAGGATGTACCGGCATATGTACCGTAGTCACAAAGGGGACGATCTTACTCGCCGCCGCCAGCGCACGCTGTGCTGCACCGGCTTTTTCACCGAAATGACGGACAAATTCACTGCTCCATACCTCCGGGTCCGTCTGTGCATTGTATCCCAGACGTCCAAACATCGTATACCAGGAAAAGAATCTCTCATCCTCCCATCTGCCGGACCTGAGAGCCGGATCCGCGAAAGTCTGCCAGGCCTCCTTATGAGACTGTTCATAGCCATATTTCAGGGCCAGCGGTGCATTTACCTGAAAACCGTCGGACCCGGAAAGCGCACAGCTTTGAGAAAACCTTCTGGCATAATCAGCATCTCCCCACAGGAACAGATTCGTAGAACCATAATTCCAGAGACGGAAGATCACCGGATAACGCAGCGGTTTCTCCAGCATATCTGCATAGGAATATCTTCTGGAATGATTATAATTATCCAACTGCTCCAGCTCCTCGGTCCGCATAATCGACAGATGATACGGCAGCGCTGCGTGTTCGCACCAGTACTTCGTCGGCACTTCCACCTGTAATCCCCGGGAATGTGCATGTGCCACCATCTCTTCCGTAAGTCCTTTTGCCCGCAGATCCAGTATAAAATCACGTCCCAGTTCACCGCCAGCATCTGCCACCGCGTCTGCACAGTGATTCCAGAAATCAGCGGCCGACACCTGCGTGCCCACACCGGATTCATGATTCACCCGGAACGATACGATGTCAATGTCCGGCACTTCCCTCAACAGCGCTTTCAGTCCGGCATAACAGTAATCGGAAAGTTCCCTTTCATCTTCCGGAAGCCCGTCTACCAGCGTATCCTGCTCCTCGGTCCACGGCCGCTGCTGCCAGGTTGCAAACACAAACCGTATACTGTATGCATGGCACAGATCGACTAACCGCCGCAGTGCTTTCAGATTTGCCGCCGCATCCTCTTTCGTAAACCGCAGCGGCCTGATCCGATTATAACCCTCCACTTCCTGCAGGAAGAACGGATAAGGCGGCGCCATATACGGCGTGTCAAACCCCACAATCAGACACAGGCGGTTAAATCTCGCTCTGGCAAGACGCCTCAGATAATACTGCCAGAATTCCTCAGACAGGAACCATTCATTGTCCAAATGCCCCACTATGTAACGATCCATACAGCGCACCGCATTATCCGGTTCTTCGTAATATTCCTGCGCCATAACCAGGGCTTCGGCGCCTTTCTCCTGTACCCGACGCGCCATTTCCAAAAGCAGATACATCAACCCGGCATCATCGGCCCCGACAAGCACCAGCACACGCCCTTTCCTCACCGGCACATAACAGCATAACAGGCTTTCCGGCTTTTTCGGCGTTTCCTTTCCGGCCCCGGCCAGCAGTACCTGCATGCGGATATCCGCCGACGTACCGATCGCCACGGTAATTTCCTCCTTCTGCACGTCAGTCGTCCAGTGACTTTTTTCCCGCAGACATACCTTTTGTTCCTGTAACGCCCCGATCAGTTCTTCTCTGCCAAAAACGGCTCCGTTTTTAACACCAAAACTGCACAGTGCGATTCTATATTCCTGCTTCATAATTTTCTCCATTTCTGCGCTCCTTTTTCTTCAATTAATTTCCTTACTCTTTTAATCCAGATGTTGCAATGCCCGCCACAAACTGCTTCTGGAAAGCCAGAAAAACGGCAAAAATCGGTAATAATGAGCAGACAGATGCCGCCATAATAGCACCGTAACTGGCCGAATTTTCATCACGGAAAAAGTTCAGTCCCAGAGGGATCGTCGCCAGTTCTTTGCTTCTGATATAGACAAGCGGTGCTTCATAGTCATTCCAGGAACCCACAAACTGGAAAATGATCAGCGCACTGAATGCCGGTATCGCAAGCGGCACTACAATCCTTGAAAATATCGTGAAATGTCCGGCTCCATCCATCTTCGCCGACTCACAAAGTTCATCCGGTATCGACAGAAAGAACTGCCGCAGCATAAATGTGCCAAATGCAGTAAACATTCCCGGTAAGATCAATGCCAGATGCGTATTATAAATTCCAAATGCCTTAAAAAGAACATAACGCGGGATCAGCATCATCTGTGCCGGAAAAGCCAGCGTCGACAGATAGATCAGGAAAATAACCTCCCTGCCACGGAACTTGATCTTGGCAAAAGCATACGCCGCCAGAGCGCTGGTCAGCACCTCTCCTGTAACTGAAAGTAACGTAACCTTCATGGAATTTGCAAAAAATCTGGAAAACGGAACATCAGAATTCCACACCCTGTCATAATTAGCCCATGTAAAATTCCTGGGAATCCACTCGATGGGGAAATTAAATATCTGATTATCCGGTTTGAAGGACGCCGACAGCATCCAGGCAAACGGCAGCAGCATTATAATGGAAATTACCGCCATGATCACCGTCAGGACTATTTTTGTAACCAATCGTTTCTTTTGATAACCCATATCCTACCTCCTTGCCGTCAGGATTCTTTTTTCCGCGAGACAATCATACGTGCCGCCGAAAAAACAAATACCAGTAAAAACAGAACCCATGCCATAGCGCTGGCTCCTCCAATATCATTATTCTGGAATGCCGCTTTATAAATGTAATAAACCAATACTGAGGACGATGTCCCCGGTCCACCTTTTGTCATGACCTGTACTGGCGTAAACATCTGGAACGAACTGATAAAGGAAATCATTGTAAGGAAGAACATCGTATTCGACAACGACGGAATTGTAATATAGAAAAACTTCTGAATCCCGTTTGCCCCATCGATCTCGGCCGCCTCATACAACGACTTTGATACCCCCTGAAGCCCTGCCAGTATGATGATGATGTTATATCCCAGACGTTGCCATACACCAATAATGATAATCGAAAGCAGAGATGTAGATGTAGCATTCAGCCATTTGGGCGGATTATCAATTCCCAATGACATCAGAATCGAATTGATGGGACCGTAGGACGGAATAAAAAGGATCATCCACACGACAGACACCGCCACCATAGAGGAAATATTGGGCAGATAGAACGCCAGCCGCAACAGCCCCCTGCCAAACACATGCGTGTCCAGAATTACTGCAAGAACCAGGGAAAGCCCTATTGCAATCGGCACCATTACTATTGCATACAGGATCGTATTCCAAAAAGATTCCCAGAAAACAGGATCATGGAATATCCTGGAGAAATTGCCGAAGCCCACAAACTGCAGCGTATCAAGGCTGGCGGCTATGTTCCATTTCGTAAAACTAAGTACCCCCGCCAAAAACAGCGGCAAAAGCTTAAACAACAGATAACCGAGCAGATTCAGACCAATAAATGCCCAACCGGTTAAATTTTCTTTGATATCTCTTTTGGTAATCTTACTCACTCCCTTCTAACTGATTTTCCCCTGTGCCAAAAGACACAGGGGAAAATTCCGGCCATCTGGCTTATGGATGTATCTTATTGATCAGCCTTAATAGCAGCGTCACCCTGTTCTTTCAAATTTGCCAACGCCTCATCAACACTCATCTCACCTGTGAACACCAGTGTCAGATTGTTCTTGATCGCTTCATTGATTCCGACCTGTCCCTGTCTGACCGTATTATCCTTGCTGACCAGCGTACGATCCATTGCCATTACTTCCATCGCCATATCCACATCCAGTCCCGGTTTGCCATCAAAAATAATATGGTTAAACGCATCTCTCTCTTCGTCCGACTGGAATTCATATCCGGGATGCATTGCCTTAGGTCCTGCAAACAGATCCGCACGATCAATGCAGATATATTTCAGTACATCCCATGCCGCATCCGGATTTTTGCAGCTTGCCGGGATACTGGCCGTTGACGTATAGCAGGTCGTGATCGTTGCACCACCATCAACGGTCGGCATATCAACCACACCAATATCTGTGCCCTCCGGAATCTCGCCGTAGCTTTCATTCAGATACAGACAACCGTATACCGGTGCGATCCACATAGCGTACTTGCCGTTGTACAGACCAGCCATCCCGGTAGGATCTCTGTAATACTGCAACGCCATATACTCATCAACAGGAACAACACATTTATCCACCATCGCCAGATTATAGAAATACTCCAGACTTTCCTTAAATTCCGGCGCATCAAACCGGGTTGCTGTAAAATCATCATTATAATAAGTAAATGCTCCCAGTTTCTGACGGGCAATCAAATCCCAGTAATTATCCCCATCACCATCCGCATAATCCATCATCGCTCCATAGACCTTATCGCCACCTTCTCCGTGTGTCAGTGCAATGGCTGTTTCTCTGAAGTCATCCCAGGTCCATCCTGCCTGAGGATATTCCAACCCCGCCTCATCAAACATTTTCTTATTAAACCATACCATGTTGATATTATTGCAGTAAGGAATCGCATAATAATCGCCCTCAATATTCATAGTCTCTTCCATGGCGCTTCCCATCACATCCTCATAGGTCCAGCCTTCCTTGTCAAAGAACTGTTTCAGGCCCATATATACACCATCATCCGCCCGCACACGCAGATCCATCGCACTTGCCTGCGTCATTACGTCGATCGATTCTCCGGAACCGAGTGCCGTGTTGATCGTCATCGTAGCAGCATCCGCCAACTTCTGGTAAGTCAGCTCATAAGTCCCCTCATAATCCTTATTAAATGCCTCTACCAACGGAACCATATTCTCCGGGCTTGTCCAGGCATAGAAATTCAACTGCTGTGCACCGCCGGAAGAAGCCTGCTCCTCTGTTCCTGCCGCTTCTTCCGCCTGAGTTGTTGTCGCTTCTTCCTGTCCACTGCTACTGCTCCCCTGACTGTCAGCTGCCTGGCCCCCACAGCCGTAAAGAGAAGCAACCCCCATCGCTGAAACTAACAATACTGCCAACGTTTTTTGCACCTTTTTCATTTGAATACCTCCTTAGTTTATAGTTTGCATTAATTATTATCTTATTCAGTTTTTGTTCTGATTTGTTTATACCCCCCCCCGTTTAAATTTTGATTATTAAAATCTAATTTCAATAATTGAATCTTTTTAATAATTATATCATTTATTGCTAAGATGTCAATCTATTTTCAAAAATTCCACACAACAAATACATCTTGCATTTTTCGTTGATAAAACTCTCTTTTCCTGATAGAATTTCATGAGAACTTAAAGAAGGGAATTCTTAAGAAACAGCAAAGACTTCTCAAAACACGACCTCAGAAAGGAAAACGCATATGATTTCGATTCCCTATGGAAATACCCATTTAAAGATGTGCGAGTCGGGCGTAGTACAGATACTGGAATCCCGAATCGGAGAATTGAAAGGAGCAAAAAGTTCATTCCCTTTATGCTGGAGCAGCTCCGACAGTGGAATCCGGACATTGAGATCACGCTTCTGGTAGCCACAGGCTGTCACCGTGCTACACTGACAGAAGAGCTGATCCGGAAGCTGGGACGGGAAATCGTAGAACAGGAGCGTATCCTGGTCCATGACTGTGACGACAAAGAGATGCTGGCAGACCTGGGAACTCTGCCCTCCGGAGCGCGCCTGGTAATCAACCGGACTGCCGTAGAAACCGATCTTCTGATAACAGAAGGCTTTATTGAACCCCACTTTTTTGCAGGCTTCTCCGGTGGTCGAAAGAGCGTGCTGCCAGGAATCTGCAGCCGTGTGACTGTACTTGGTAATCACTGTGCCGCATTTATCGACAATCCTTTTTCCAGAAGCGGAAATCTGGAAAACAATCCTATACATCAGGATATGGCAGCGGCCGCAGCCATGGCAAAGCTTTCTTACATTGTCAATGTAGTAATCGATGAAGATAAGAAAGTAGCCGCAGCCTTCGCGGGAGATCCTGTGCAGGCTCATGAAGCGGGCTGCGCTTTTTTAAAGCCCTACTGTCAGGTCACGGTGAAAAAAAAGACGCCCATCGTTGTAACCTCCAACGGCGGTGCGCCTTTAGATCAGAATATTTATCAGACTGTTAAAGGATTGTGTACGGCAGATGCTGCAGCCCGGGAGGGTGGCGTCATTATTATCTGCGCGGAGTGTGCGGACGGCACTGGAGGAGAAGATTTCTACCAGGCTTTAAAGAACTGTGACAGCATAAAGCAGCTACTGGAAAATATCCGCAGCACCCCCATGAACGAAACGGTTCCAGATCAGTGGCAGTACCAGATTCTGGCAAGGATTCTGGAAAAAAAGCGGGTAATCTATGTGACAGATTCCCGACTTGAGCCGGTAATCCGCGCAATGAAAATGGAGTATGCTCCTACACTGGAAGAAGCCCTTGCCATGGCAGGAAACCAGGACGGGAACGTTGAAATCACTGTAAACTTACATCATGCTCAGCCTGCCGTCGGGCGGGCCGCATGGCCATCCATGCTGTGAAAGTCGAAGACTTTCATAGTAATCCCAAATGGAATCTCAGTATTTGCAGAGTAATCACATTTCTTAAACCTGCTCCCGTCTTTCATGACGTCGCAGGAAAGATGTTTGAACTGCCGGCGAGGTTGTTCCCTACAGTCTCGCCAGCGTCTCGAACGTCCCGTTGATATCCAGCTTTCCAAAACCCCATCTGTTATCCGGATACACCACATTCTCCGACCGGTCCGCTCCGCGGATGAGAAAGCTCTTGATCCCCCTGCTCTCCACGGTAGGTGTATTGCCTTCCACCACCGCCCACTCCATAAACTGTGCCACGCAGCCTGCCGTCAGGGCCGCTGCAATGCTGGACCCCGTCACAGGCCCCGTGATCGTGGGCACCTGTACGCCGGGCGCCGCCAGATCCGGTTTGATCAACCCACTCTTGGTAAATCCCCGCCCGGACTCCATAAACCAGCTGCCTGAAATACCGTTGTAGGCCGATATGGTAATGATCCGCTCCGCATTGGCGGGTTCCGTCAGCGTCACATCCGGGCTGGGAGCCAGAAACGTCACATTCTTCTCCATAAACTCCGTGATCGGCAGCCAGATATGAAAGGTTCCCGTCCCTTTCTGTCCCTCCATCGGATAGACCTGCAGATTCCAGATGCCCGGTGTGGGATCCTCAAAACGGAAAAACACAAGCTGCTCCCCCGCGTCCCGCTCCACGATCAGATTGCTCACCGTAATGACCGTACTCTCGAAGATAAAGTCAATCACCCGGTCTTCTCTGCTTCTGAAGTCAATCTCCGGCGAAGTCTCGCCGCCCGGAGAACGCAGTCTCACCGCATAGATATCAGGCAGTGTTCCCCACAGTTCCATGCAGAATCCCTTCGTATCTTCCGGTACACGTATCTCTACCGTGTCAGGCACGGTATGTTCGTAATGGTGTTCCCTGTCCCCTTCATTACCGCCACACACCACCACTGCCCGGCTTCTGCGCCTGGCCACACTGTTCAGGTAGGAGGCCAGCGGCGACGTACCGTTATGGCTTCCCAGATTGGTGCCAATCCCCAGCACAATCACCACCGGCCTGTGCAGTGCGATCGCCATCCGCTCCAGATACCTGACCGCCTCCATCACATCATTTTCCTGGTAGGCCGCCGCCCCGTCGGCCACCAGATAATATTCCCGCAGATATTGTTTGGCAGGTTTCAACTTAACCACCGCTATATCCGCCTGCGGGGCGGCTCCACGAAAAGTCAGACCCTGGTTTAAGATACTGCCCGCTGCCACAGACGCCATCTGAGTGCCGTGACCGTCCGTATCGGTAGAGGGCACAAACTGCCCCGGATTTTCCGTCTGCAATGCCCGATCAATCTGTTCCCTGGTATACTCCGTACCGTACAGGAATCCTTCCGGCGGTTCCCCGTCCTGAATTGTCTGATCCCACAGCGCCATAATACGGCTGCTTCCGTCTTCTTTGCGGAACACATCCAGTTCGTAGCGGATTCCCGTATCAATAAATCCCAGCACCACACCGGCCCCCTGCAAAGACAACGGCAGATTCTGTACACGGATGCTGCCTGTCTGCGCCAGGTTATCCGGATCAAATACAGCATCTCCAGTCTGCATCAGCCCGTACAGCACCGGGATCGCCGAATATCCATAATAGCCGATCGACATCGGCGGAAACATGCTCCGGTTGACATTGACCACCCCATAACCGTCGTCTATCCCATGAAAGCAGAAATCAATCGGCAGTGTCCCCGACAACTCTTCCGCCACCACATAGTCCGTGATCAGGTCCGCATAGTCGTTTGATAAGATCTTTTCTTTACAAGTCATCTTCTAAAACAACAGCCGCCGTTACCGGCGGTCTGTTCTCTCTGATCAGCTTTCCTATTATTTTATGTCTGTTACGGCTGTCCTGACAGTCGTTAACATTTCGCCGTTACATCCGCTCTGATCACTTCGTTGATCTTACTTCTCCTCTATCACATTCAGCCTGTCCGGATGCTCCAGCGAATTACTGCGGATATCGATGACCGGTCCGCCCGTCCCTTCAATATACTCTCTGGTAATCGTCACCCGGCCGATATTGTCATCCTTCGGTACTTCATACATGATATCCAGCATAAATTCCTCGATGATTGCCCGCAGCGCCCTGGCTCCTGTCTCCTTCTCCATGGCCTTCTCCGCAATGGCCTCCAGCGCCCCCTGATCAAATTCCAGCTTCACCTCATCCAGTTCCAACAGTTTCTGATACTGTTTCAAGATCGCGTTGCGGGGTTCTGCCAGGATCTTAACCAGCATCTCTTTCCCCAGTCCCTCCAGCGTAAAGATCACCGGAAGCCGGCCGATAAATTCCGGAATCATGCCGAATTTCTTGATATCCTCCACCGTGACCCGGTTCAGAATATTCTTTTCTTTATCATATTTATCCCGCAGCTCCGCACCGTACCCGATGGACGTCTTCTTGTTCAGACGCTGTTTAATGATTTCCTCCAGATCCGGAAAAGCGCCGCCGCAGATAAACAGGATATTCTTCGTATTGACCGTAGCCAGCGGCACCATGGCATTTTTGGAATTGGCCCCCACGGGCACTTCCACTTCCGCCCCTTCCAGAAGCTTCAGCATCCCCTGCTGCACGGACTCCCCGCTGACATCCCGGGAGTTGGTATTCTTCTTCTTGGCGATCTTATCGATCTCGTCAATAAAGATGATCCCCTGTTCCGCCCGCTCCACATCATTCTCGGCCGCCGCCAGAAGCTTGGAGACCACGCTCTCGATATCGTCGCCGATATACCCAGCTTCCGTCAAAGAAGTGGCATCCGTGATCGCCAGCGGCACATCCAGCAGTCTGGCCAGCGTCTTGACCAGATATGTCTTACCGCACCCCGTAGGCCCGATCATCAGCATATTGGACTTCTCGATCTCAATCTCAT
This sequence comes from uncultured Lachnospiraceae bacterium, assembly GCA_910578115.1. Lineage (GTDB taxonomy): Bacteria > Bacillota > Clostridia > Lachnospirales > Lachnospiraceae > UBA3282. The sequence continues at coordinate 34,304 of CAJTPO010000019.1, forward strand.
CCATGGTACCCGTAGCCACCCGCTTATAATGGTTATAGACAGCCACAGACATGACCTTCTTGGCATGCTCCTGTCCCACCACATACTCATCCAGCTTGGCTTTGATCTTGTGGGGCGGCATGATATTCCGGATATCAATCTCCGGATTGGCCTCCTTCTTCTTTTTCCTGATCTTCTGCTTATTGGGAATCCCGCCATCTCCCTGCAGATCCGCTAAATTGACAAAGCTGATCCTGGGAAATCCCTTACCGTTATTCAGGTCAGTCATGTTAGGATGATGCAGCATCCCCTGATAGTCAAACTGACTCACCGTATCCATGGTCTTGTGCATACAATCATCACAGACACAGATATGATTCGGCAGGCGGAACATCTTACCGGTCCTGCTCTCCGGCCTGCGGCAGATAAAGCAGACATCCTCGTAGTCCTTACCGGGATCTTCTTCCTCCTCCTTTACTGTCTGTCCGTCTTCTCCGGAATCACTCACCACAAGCTCTTCCTTGTCCCCGGCTTCCTCCTGCTGATCATTTTCATGTTGATCCTTCTCATGCCGCACGTCTTCCTTCCTCTTCTGACGCAGACGTTCCCGCTGTTCCTCGCCGTCCTCCAGCTCCCGGAAATCCCACGAGCGTGACTCCTTCTTCTCATCCATCTCATCAAATCTATCGTCTCTCATGATTGCTCCCGTCTATATTATTCTATATGTCTTATCCTTGATCCTGGATCGTTATGATTCACCATCCAGATAGTCATATTCATTTCTATCATAGTATAAAACCCCTTCCCCCACAAGTAAACAATTTCTAAAAAACGATTAAAGTCCAAAGCAATTTCCCATAAAATGAGAAAAAGACAACCTCTCAGCCGTCTTTCTCTCTGTCATCTGCAGCTTTACCGCCTGTGACCTTATCATTATCGTTTTCTCACGCATCGGTCTGTGCATCCCGGCCGCCCGATGCCACCCTGTATTTACTGCACCTTGTTCCCCAGTGTCAGCTGCACCGTCCTGCTCTCATATCCGCCGATCCCGGGTGTCATTACGGTAACATCCACAACATCACCCTTGGCATAGAACTCCAGCTCCTTCTGCAGCACATCCATGGAAGAGATCTTATCGCCGTCAAACTCCACGATAATATCACCCTTGCGAAGGCCTGCTGCCTCAGCCGCCGTATTCTCATATACCTGTGAGATATACACGCCTTCCGGCATACCGTACGCCTCAGATACCTCCTGTGTGACACTGATACCGGAAATACCCAGATAACCTCTCTCCTCTTCGGCCACCTTGTTCTTGGTCTCCTTCAACATCAGCTCCGCTATGATCGGGCTTGCCGCCGAGATGGGAATCGCATAGCCCATGCCCTCCACGGCACTGCCGCCGATCTTATTCGAATTGATACCGACCACTTCACCCTTGATATTCAAAAGCGCACCGCCGGAATTACCCGGATTGATCGCCGCATCTGTCTGAATGAAGGTACCGTCCGTACCATCCGAAAGCTCAATGCTTCTGTTCAAGGCGCTGATCACGCCTGTCGTTACCGACTGTCCGTATCCTAAAGAATTCCCGATCGCAATAGCAGGTTCACCCACCGTCAGGGAATCGGAATCCCCCAGGGTAGCCACCGCAATTTCCTGCAGTGTAGTACCGCTGACATCGCTGATCGGAACAGCGATCACGGCCAGATCCATATCCGGATCCGTTCCCTTGATGGAAGCCTTCGCCTCGCTGCCTTCCACAAACTGCACCGTCAGCTCATCCGAATCCGCAACCACATGATAATTTGATACGATCAGCAGCTCCGTATCATTCTCGCCTACGATAATGCCGGATCCGCTGGCATCCGCCTCACTCGTCATTGTCTGCCCGAAATAAGACATCTTCTCGGTATAATGATTGTTGATCGATACGATGGCCGGCATCACTTCCCTGACAACCTCCGACACATCCGCAACCACCGTGTTGATACTCTCCGTCACGTGTACGCCGCTGTCTGTCTTCTGATTATCCGCCCTGGCCGTTTCGTCCGTATTACTCTGCGCTGCTTCTCCTCCGTCTTCCAGAATGGCCTGTTCGCTTTCCGACACCGTCACCGCGTTTTTGCCGATCACCGCTCCCGTTACAGCCTGCACCACAAAGATTCCGGTTCCCGCAAAGAGTCCAAACACAAGCCCCAATGACAGGCAGATTGCCGCCTTTTTCAGATAGCCATGCTGCCGCGGCTTCTTTTCTTTCTTTTTCTTCTCCTTATGCTTTCCCTGATCCATCGCCGCATAATTCGGATAGGTATTGCCATACTGATAACTGCCCGTGCCGTAAGCCGAACCTGAAGCGTTGTCAGCCGTCCCGCCCGTGGAATTTCCGGCGCTTCTGTAATATCCCGTCTGCTGACTGCCATAGGTGTTCTGCGTCCCATACGTATTACCGGAATAATTGCTGCTGCCATATCCGTATCGGTTCTGATACTGGGACCCGCCGCCCTGGTCCTGCGAAGTCTGACCCTGCCCCGCCTGTGTATAGCCGGCCTGATTCTGTACCGGACTCTGGCTCCGTGTCATGTTCTGGTTCTGCACATTGCTTTGTCCTGCCCCCGCACCCTGGCTCTGTCTTTCTCCCGATTCCTGCGATCCCATGTTCTTGTCATTATAATTGTTATCGTACATAGTTCCTGCCCCTTTCATTTCTTTCTATGATTACGGCCCGCTCTATCGTTGTCCGTTTCTCTTTTTCTTTGTTTCTGAGGTCAGTATATCTTCTAATTGTGTTCAAACTGTGACAAAATTTTATAAAAACTGTGTTTTTAAAAAGCCAGGCCGTGACAGCCTGACTTTTACTTCCGCAGTTTTTCTCCTCTTTTGCCAGAAGCGTACGTATTCCGACACAGCTTCATCTCTTCTACTCGACAGTCACCGATTTCGCCAGGTTCCTCGGTTTATCCACATCGCACCCCTTGCCTACCGCCACATAATACCCGAACAGCTGCAGCGGTATGATGGCCAGAGAATTGGCAAAGAAAGGATTTGTCTCCGGAATGTAGATCACATAATCCGCAGCCTTCTCAATCTCTTTGTTCTCTTCACAGGTAACCGCCAGCACAAACGCACCTCTGGCTTTCACCTCCACCATGTTGCTGATGGTCTTGGCATACAGGTCCGGCTGGGTGGACACCGCCGCCACCAGCGTTCCCTCCTCGATCAGGGAGATCGTGCCGTGCTTCAATTCCCCGGCAGCATAGGCTTCGGAATGAATATAGGAGATTTCCTTTAATTTCAGGGAGCCTTCCAGAGAGATCGCATGATCGATACCTCTCCCGATAAAGAACACATCCTTGGCTCCTATGTAACGATTGGCAAATTTCTGTATCTTGAATTTATTGTTCAGCAGAAGTTCGATCTGATCCGGCAGGCATCGCAGGTCGCCCAGCATGGCAGCGAACTCCTTGTTCTTAATCTGTCCCCGCACTCTGCCAAGCTTCATGGCCAGCAGATACAACGCCACCAGCTGCGCGCTGTAGGCTTTGGTGGTAGCCACCGCAATCTCCGGTCCGGCCCAGGTGTACATGACGTTGTCCGCCTCCCTGGCGATAGAGCTTCCTACCACATTGACAATGCCCAGCACCTGAAAACCGCGGGCCTTTGCCTCCCGCAGCGCCGCCAGCGTATCCGCCGTCTCGCCGGACTGGCTGATCACCACCACCATGGCCCCCTCCTCCAGAATAGGGTTCCGGTAACGGAACTCCGAAGCCAGATCCACTTCCACGGGAATCCGTGCCAGCCCCTCGATCACATACTTGCCCGTCATCCCCGCATGGTATGCCGACCCGCATGCCACGATATGGATCTTCCGGATCCCGCTAAGCTCCTCATCCGTCATATTCAACTCTTCGATGACAATATCGTTATCCTTGATCCTGGGTAAAAGGGTATCCGTCACGGTTTTGGGCTGCTCATACATCTCTTTTAACATGAAATGCTCATACCCGCCCTTCTCCGCCGCATTGGCGTCCCAGTCGATGGTCACGGACTCCTTCTGGATCTCCTCCTCGTCCACCGTGTAGAAGTGCATATGATCTGCACGCAGCCGCACGATCTCCTGATTGTCAACATAATAGATCTTTCTCGTATATTTTAAGATAGCCGGTACGTCGGAAGCAATAAAGCATCCGTCCTGATTCTGTCCCACCACCAGGGGGGAATCTTTCCTGGCTGCAAAGATCTGATCCGGACAATCCGCAAACAGGATGCCCAGCGCATAGGATCCCTCCACGCGGTGCAGCACCTTCGTCACGGTCTCCATGGGGTTCCCTTTATAATAATAGTCCAGAAGATGCGCCAGCACTTCCGTATCCGTCTCCGACACGAATCGATACCCCTTGTCCGTCAGCATCCGGCGCAGCTGAATATAATTCTCGATAATGCCGTTATGTACCACCGTGATCGTCTCGTCCGCATTGAAATGAGGATGCGCATTGACATTACTCGGTATGCCATGGGTCGCCCACCTGGTATGCCCGATGCCGCAGAGCCCTGTCATCGTCTCGCCGCCATGGGTCAGATTTTCCAGAATCTTCAACCTGCCCACGGACTTGGTGATGTTGATCTTCTCACCGTCATAGATGGCCATGCCTGCCGAATCATATCCCCGGTACTCCAGCCTGGACAGACCGTCCAGGATAATAGGAGCCGCCTGTTTTGTCCCGATATATCCTACAATTCCGCACATATTGATACCTCTCTTTCTCAGCCCTTCATCATAACAGCATCTCGTTGGCTCTATTTCTTCTATCCTATGACCAGTATTCCTTACTGTTTGACATTCTGACCACTAATTTCCCCGGCAGACTGCGGTAATGCTTTCCCAACAGATATCCTGCATACTTAAATCCGCTTTGCACCAGGACATGCGGGATCTTCCTCTTAAATCCCGCCTCACGAAGATGCCTGATCATCTGCCTCACGAACCTGATCCCCTCTGATTCCGAAGGGTACGCCGCAAAGATCTCCGGATGCTCCGCCTGGGACACACCCAGATCAAAATTCCTGCGGAACTGTTCCACGTTGGTATAATTATGAGAATGGAATACTTTTGCCTCCGCAGTATAGGCGATGCCATATCCCGCCTCCACAGCCCTGGCGGCATAGATCATATCCTCATTAAATATTGTATGTTTCACAAATCCGCCCAATTCATCGAATATCCGTCTGCTGTACGCGGCACAGACATTGGAACAGAAGAATGTTTTCAGCCCCAGTCTCTCCAGATCCGCCTGTGTCTTGATCATGGACTGTTCCGGATAATTGAAGCTTCTTGTATATTTCTCTATCTCACTGCTGCCCTCGGGAGCTATCTGTCTGGCATATGCCACGGCAACCTTCTCCCTGCGCAGCTGCCCAAGCAGTTCTTCTATCAAATGCGCATCGGCCGGAACAGCATCCTGCGTCATCATAATGAAATACTCTGCATCCGAATACTGCACACCGCGATTTCTTGTCCTGCCATGATCAAACTCCCGCCTGGACAGATGCCTGACCAGCACATTATGATGATCTTTCTGAAAGGACGTCCCATAGATCAATCGATCAAAATATTTCTGCTCCGTATTCATGACAATGATCCGGTTCACTGAAACACTCTGTTGTTCCAGTTTCCTGATCAATTCCAGAAATGTATTGTCGGGCTTATAGACAGGAATGATTATATCCGTCTTTTCCACGCTTTTATCCTCCGTTACCAGTTCCTGTTTTAGCGCCAAAAGGAGCCGATTCTTCATAAGACCGGCCCCTTTGCTCTGCTTATTTGCCTATATATCCATTTGTATCCTGATAAATCTTTTCACTGCAACGCTTAACATCAGCAGAAGGCTCGTAGCTGCTGTCGTCGAACAGGAACTGGTGCAGCCACTTGACATTATCCTCCAGGCTGACCGGAATAACACAGGATCCCTTCGACCCGATCCGGCCGGTAGCACGGTTGGACTCCTGCGGGAATCCGGCCGTATCTGAGATATAGTACGTCGTCACATTACCCAGCATCTCCACGATCTCCGACAGGTCCAGAGATGTATATACTTTATCAAATACGGCGTTTGCTGTTTCCGTCAGCTGCGGCAGGGAAGCCTTCTTGGCCTGATCCGCCACTGCAGACAGTACCTCCCGCTGTCTCTCGGCACGTTTGAAATCGTCTCCGGCAGTATAGCGGATACGACAGTATCCGGTAGCCTGCAATCCATCCAACAGCTGATACCCCGTAGACGAAACAGGTGTATAGCTGCGCTTTAAGTCTTCAGCGATACAAAGCTGATAGTTATTCAGATGACTGATCTCCGAATCATCCACATCGATATATACCCCGCCCAGAGCATCGATGGTGTCTGTCAACCCCGCAAAACCAACGGTAACAAAGTCTGTGATATTCAGATCCAGATTCATATTCAGCATGTTGATCGCCATCTCCGGACCGCCCTTCGCATACGCCGCATTACACTTGTTGTAGGAATCGTTGCTCAGGTTCAGATAAGTATCACGGTATACCGACACCAGCCTGCACTCTCCGGTATCCTGATTGATCGAAGCGATCATGATCGTATCGCTTCGTGTATTCTTCGTCAATGCACCCGTCGTGGAGTCTACACCGAACAAAGCTATATTCCGATAGCCTTTCATGGTAGTCTCCTCCGCCTCCTTAACCTGCGGATTGATAATGATCTCGTTCTCATCCAGATCCAGCTTTCCGCTCTTGGTACCGGACAATACGGTGTACAGAACGAATACCGCAATGACCAGTATGATAATCTCTATAATAAAAATAATGATTCTTCTGCGCTGCTTCTTAGCCTGTGCTTTCCTGCTGGAAGCTTTCTTACCGGACCCCTTTTTGCCGGAAGGCTTCTTCCCTGACGGTTTCTTTCCGGACGATGGTCTGTTGCCGCTTCCTCTGTTCCCTGATCCGGAGGATTTCTTTTTCTTCGGGGCTACCCGTTCCTCTTCATATGCCTCATCCCTGTATTTAGCCATATATTGTACTCCTTAACAAAAACGATTTTTCTGTTGCAAAAAACTTCCAGCGCTTATTTTCTCACAATCCACGACAAAAGTCAACAGCTCCGCCGAATGCCCAGCCTTCACATTAGTATTGCACTAATAGGCATTTTTATTTATAAACCCTTTAAAAATAGTCAGAAACATGATCTTAATATCAAAGGACATTGTCCAGTTTTCAATATAGAAAATATCATGTTCAATTCTCCTCTTAATAGAGGTATCCCCTCGATAACCGTTGATCTGCGCCCAGCCGGTAAGTCCCGGCCTGACCTGGTGTTTTACCATATAACGGGGAATCTCTTCCTTGAACTTCTCCACGAACTGAGGGCGTTCAGGTCTTGGACCTACCACGCTCATATCCCCCCGCAGAATATTAAACAGCTGCGGCAGTTCGTCAATGCTTGTCCTCCGCAGAAACCGGCCGACTCTGGTTACGCGGGGATCATCTTTCGTCGTCCACCCCTGTGCTTCTTTGGAAGGCTTCTGCACTTCCATCGTGCGGAACTTATACATTTTAAAGGGTTTATTGTGCAGACCGATCCGTTCCTGCTTAAAGATGATGGGGCCCCGGGAAGTGAATCGCACTGCTATGGCAGCTCCCAGCATAACGGGCGAGGAAATCACCAGGCCGGTCAATGCTGTAACGATATCCACTACCCGCTTGGCAATCCAGTTCAGCGTGTTGGTCAGCGGCACATAACGGATGTTGATCACCGGAAGTCCCATTAAATCTTCTGTGTAAGGCCTGCTGGGAAAAAGGCTGTTATAATCCGGAATAAATTTCGTATGGACACCGGACTTCTCACACATATCCACAATACGCTCCAAATGATCGTAGTCTTTCAGCGAAAGGGTAATAGCGATCTCATCCAGCTTGTTCTGAGGCAGGATATAAAGCAGGTTTTCTATTCTCCCCAACACCTTAACGCCTTTATAGAGGGTTCCGCTGGGGACACTGTCATCCAGAATTCCTCTTACCACATATCCCCACTGCGGGTTGGTATTGATACGGTTAATGTACTCCTCCGCTGCCCGCGAATACCCTACCAGAAGAATATATTTCAGGTTATAGCCCTTTTCACGAAAATACTGTAGAAGAATACGGATCAGAGAGCGTCCGAGAGTTGTTAAAATAATGTTCAGAATATAGAAGTATCCCATCATAAGACGGGAGAAATGAATCTGCGAAACCATATACCAGCCGGCCATCAAAATAACAAGACCCACCGTGTTTGCCTGGAAAATATTAAGAATCTCATACTTATGGACAGTTGCACGCTTCGGTGTGTAGAGATTAAAAATATAATAGAGGATCAGGCACCCCGGCACAATCAAAAGCAGCATCTCAAAGTAGGTGCCCACAGGAAGCGCACCTACATTAGGATCACTGTTTGAAACAGGACTGGCGAATCTCAAATACCAGGCCAGCATATAAGACACTGCCACGACCACAGCGTCCAACACTACATGTAATCTATTAAAATATTTCTGGTTATCCTTGATCATAATGTTATCTGTCCCGATATTATTTACTGCTTATCGTCAATCGTCCTGAATGCCTGTCCAAAACGTATTCTCCAAATAGAAACGGCACGCATATATACGCCCGTATTGCTATTATATTACAATAATCCTGTCAAAAAAACAACCTGTTGTTCCCGGCCGTCTAAAATCGTCCGTAATAGTTATCTCAAAAATCTGTAACATATGTTACGCCATAACTCCAGCTGGATGACAATATAATTCCTTATATTTTCTTTCCGAAAACAAAGTTTATTCCTCCTGCCTTCCTCGGAAGCACACAATTTAAACCCTCTGCCAAGTCCCCTGATATAATCTTTCCCCAGTCCCCTGCGCATAAAAAATAATGTCTTCACCGCAAACCCCGGAAGAAGCAGCGGCATATTCAGCAGGATCTGCAATAACGGCATATTTTTATAGATCAAATACACACTGTTTCTGGAGGTTAAATCTACTTTAAACTTATTGTATCTGGTGCCTGACACACCGCTTCCGGCGTGATATACGATGGCCTGTGGAATATACAGATTCACGTAGCCATAGATCCTTGCACGATATCCGAGATCAACATCCTCCAGATACGCAAAATGCTGCTCATCCAACCAGCCGATCTCATGCAGCATACTCCTGCGCAAAATGGCTGCTCCTCCACATGCCGAAAAAATACGCCGCTCCTTCTGATACGCCTGCACCGGTTTATCCCTGCCCAGGGCAAAGGCCCAGCCCAGTGCACAGTAATAGTCCCCTGCATCATCCAGCAGTTCCTTCCGGTACAGATTCCTGATCTGGGCTGCCCCCGAGAAAGCCCGTGGATTCCGGTCCATGGCGTGCTCCAGTGCTTCCACAAATCCGGGCTCTGCCTCCGTATCATTATTCAATAAGATAACATACGTCGTTCTACTGCTCTCTATGCCGGCATTCACCGCCTTACAGAAACCATAATTCCTGTCAAAACATTTTAACGTTATCTCCGGGAATTTCTCCTGCACCAGCTCCCTGCTGCCATCCACCGATCCATTGTCCACTACGATGATATGCGCTGGCTCTCCTGCCAGAGAACGAAGACACGCTTCAATATATTTCATTCCATTGTAATTGGGAATGACTATGGTAGATCTGATCTTTTCTCCCATACCAGAAACCGGCCCTTTCATATCTATAGTTAACGGCACCAGTACAGATATCAGGCACATTATTCACTGTTATTGCTGTACTGGAAATTTCATTTACTATAATTTAAATTTAACTTTTCTCACTGTTTCTTACAGAACACGGCAGGGTCCCATACCACCAGATATCCCTGCATGGCAGCCGCTTTTCCAAGCTCCATACTCAGCTTTCGATACCCCGCCTCATCACAGTGAATCCCTGTAATATCCGCAATATATTTCCCGGCTTTCTTCCTGCCCCGCCCGCAGCGTATCATCCTTTCCCGGTAAGGCAGGCCTGTGATCTGTTCATATACTTCCCACAATGCCGGCGTTACCTGCATACATCGAATATCCACGGCACAGACATCCTGTTTTAACACTGCGCGGTGTGTACTGCCGCCGCTGTATTCCTTCGGCAGACCCTCGTACATACAACCGGCATCTTCGCGGTAAGCCCCATTACAGATCCTTCCACGTCCATCCAGAATCCGCCCTCCTGTTATTCCAACCTCACTCCTTACCGATAACAGATCCGGCAGATATGTGATCTCATAAAATCCCAGGTGTAATCCATGCTCCACTTCCGCCTGCCAGCCCCTTCTGCTGCAAAAATCCTGCAGCGCTCTTCTGCCTGCTTCGTAAGCATAAGATTTGCTGGCCGTGTTCTGTGCCGTAGATTCCTCATGGCATCTCCAATGATAAAGAACATGCGGTATATGAATCAACCTGTGCATAAAATCCTGCACGGGAGTCGTCTGATACACTTCGTCCACCACCCGCAATACCAGATCATAATCCTGCGCTCCGTCATACTCCTCACGCAGTTTTAACCGCTTCAACAGCTCTGCCTGCACAGCCATGAAGTGACATATATAGTTATTAGACAAAATCAAATCCAGATTAAATCCCAATTTTCTGTGCGGTTGTCTATAACTGCCGTTATTATCATGCCTGTTCTCAACGTCCTGTATACGGTCAGTACCGCAGATACAGGACGCCGTTGTGCCGTCACCCTCTTCATATTTATCTTCATCCGAATATAACAGTACCGGAAGTTCTCCTTCTTCCGCAGCCTTATGTATGGCTGACGCCATATGGTATAGTGCATCCGGCGCAAGAAAGTCGTCATGATCAAGCAGCGCAATATAGTCTCCTGCCGCCATCTCTATCCCTGCATTGGTATTTCCCGCGATCCCTTTATTCTCCCGCAAATGTCTGTACCGGATACGCTCTTCTTCCGTCTCTTCCCGAATCGCCTCCACGGTTCGCTCCACCAATCCGCTTCCACTCGCATCCACAATGACCAGTTCCCATCTCTCATAGCTCTGTCTGCGCACGGAATCGATCATCTCCCGCAGGAATCGCTCTTTCGTCTCGTAGGCCGGTACCACGATACTGAACAGGTAAGGAAAGTCTGCCGTCTGAGCGCGCTGCATTTCCAGCACCGTCCCGGAAGGCTCCGTATAGTGATAATGATCCTTCCGTTCTTCCTCGATACGCTCCCTGGCCGCATAATACGCATGACAGATTCCGTTCTTTTTTAAATAGCGCACGGTCTTCTTTAAATTATCTCTGTTTAAAATCCCTTTTCCCATAGTCCCGCTAAAACAACCATCGCCCTGCATCCTCCGCAGGGCGACGATTTTCTCCCGATCTTAACATTTCACACGTGCGTCACACACGTCACATCTTTATCCATTAACAGTATCGCCTTCGCTGTCAGCTCCTCTGCTTCGTTCCTGATCAGAGATACGCCTTCAGATCCTCCGTCAGCTTCTCCAGTCTCGCCTGCGCATCTTCCAGGCTCGTTCCCTTCACGCCCATATAGAACTTGATCTTCGGCTCCGTGCCGGACGGACGTGCACAGCACCAGGAATCGTTGGTGAGGTCGAAATACAGTACATTAGACTGTGGCAATCCCGTCTCTCCTGCCTCGCCGTTCTCCAGATTCAGCGTCTTACCGGTATTGTAATCTCTGAACTCCTTTACCTTCAGATCACCGAAGTTTTTCGGCGGATCGTTCCTGAGCTTATCCATGATCTCCGCGATCTGCTTCGCGCCGTCGATTCCCTTCATGGTGATCGCATACTGACTCTCCTTGAAGTAACCGTACTTTTCATATAAGGTGATCATCTGATCCCATACGGTCCTGCCGTTCTTCTTGCACCATGCCGCCATCTCACACAGACACATAACTGCAACAATGGCGTCCTTATCCCTCGCATGCGTACCGGCCAGACATCCGTAACTCTCCTCCAGACCGAATACATAATTGTTGGAACCGTCGCGCTCAAACAGCTTGATCTGTTCCCCGATATATTTAAAGCCTGTCAGCACCTCGATAAATTTCACCTTATAATCATCCGCGATGGCACGCGCCATGTTCGTGGTAACGATGGTAGTAACAAGCGCCGGATTCTCCGGCATCTTACCGGTGGCCGTTCTCTCTCTCAGGATATACTCCGCAATCAGCATACCTGACATATTTCCCGTAAAAGGCACATACTCACCGGACTTCGTATCCAGCGCGTAAATACCCAGTCTGTCCGCATCCGGGTCTGTCGCCAGCACGATATCCGCATTCTTCTCTTTCGCCAGCTTGAGTGCCAGTGTAAATGCCCTGGGATCCTCCGGATTCGGATAATCAAGCGTGGTAAAATCAGGATCCGGCATCTCCTGCTCCGGTACTACATACACATTCTTAAAGCCCAGCTCCGAGAGAATCCTTCTCACCGGCACATTTCCGGTGCCATTGAACGGAGAATAAACGATCTTCATATCCTCCGCCATCTCCTGGATCACTTCCGGATGGATAATCTGCTTCTTCAGCTCCACCATGTACTTGTCGTCGATCTCCCTGCCGATCACCACATAGAGTCCGGCCTTCTTCGCCTCCTCCTTGTCCATGGTCTTCACCGCATGATAATCGGTCACATTGTTCACTTCCGTAATAATCTCTTTATCTCTGGGAGCCGCCACCTGTGCACCGTCCTCCCAATAACACTTGTAACCGTTATACTCCGGCGGATTATGGCTGGCCGTGATCACGATACCGGAGATACAGCCCAGCTCACGCAGCGCGAAAGATAATTCCGGTGTCGGCCGCAGCGCATCAAACACATAGGCCCGGATCCCGTTCGCCGCCAGGCAAAGCGCCGCCTCATCCGCAAATTCAGGAGACATTCTTCTGGAATCGTAAGCGATCGCCACACCTTTCTCCTCGCCACCCTGTTTCTTTATGTAATTTGCAAGTCCCTGGGTCGCCTTCCGGACCGTATAGATGTTCATACGGTTCGTGCCCGCGCCGATCACACCACGCAGACCCCCTGTACCAAACTCAAGATCCTTGTAAAAGCGCTCTTCAATCTCTTTCTCATCGTCCTGGATCGCCAGAAGCTCCTGCTTCGTCGCATCGTCGAAATAAGAGTCCTCCACCCAAAACTTAAATTGTTCCTGATATCCCATTTTTCCCTCCATTTCCGAAGCGTTCCCGTTCTCTTCCACCACGCTCCTACACAATAAATCAACACCCTTATTTTACCACAAGGTTGTTCCATCAGCAAACCCATTTTGGAAATCTCTGTCAGATCTTCAACGCAAAATCACTCCGATCCAGAGAGAAGTTCACGTTATAATAAGGATCCCCTTCCTCCAGAACTTCCTTCCACTTCGTCCGGAATGCTTCCGACTCTCTCTCATACCGTGCCGCCTTCTCCCCGGCGTTATCCAGACCACGGGAAATCGACTCGAAATGATACAGCTCCGCAAATGGCGTAAACACATTGACATAGCCTGCTTTCCAGGCACGCACGCACAGGTCCACATCATTCAGGGAGACCGCAAAATCCTCATCCAACCCGCCAAGCTCCGTAAAAAGTGCCCGCTTCATCATCAGACAGGCTCCCGTCACCGCCATCACATTCTGCGCATAGCACAGCCGGCCCATATAACCAAGATTGCTGCTGCTCACACGGTAATGGCTGTGTCCTGCCGTCCTGTGCGCTCCCAGCCCCAGCACCACGCCCGCATGCTGGATCGTCTTGTCTTCATAGTAGAGCTTCGCCCCCACCGCTCCCACATCCTCACGCTGGGCATACATTAACAGTTCCTCGATCCAATCCAGCGTAATCACCTTCGTGTCATTGTTGAGCAGCAGGATATACTCGCCCTGCGCATTCGCCACCCCCAGATTATTGATCCTGGAATAGTTAAAGTCGCCCTCATACGTGATCACCCTGATATTGGCATTCTCCTGTATCTTCTTATAATAATTATAAATCTCATCGGTGGTGCTGTTATTCTCCACCACGATGATCTCATAATTGTCGTAAGTACTCTTATCCAGGACCGAAGTGATACACCGCTGCAGATCCTCCAGATGATCCTTGTTCGGGATCACGATACTCACCTTCGGATTACCCGAGATCTCATACTTGATCCGGAAAATAGTTTCAAAGGCCCTGGTCGAAATAATCTCGAAATTCTCAAATCCCTGCTGTCGTAAACTGGACGCCACCGCCCCCTTGGCCGCGTCAATGGCATAGCTCTTGGCGCTGATGTCGGAAGCCACACTGCCCGCATGGGAACGCCAGTAATAGAGTAACTTCGGCACATGAACCACACATTCGGCTTTCGCGGTCAGCCGCAGAATCATGTCATGGTCCTGGCTGCCGTCAAATTCCGAGCGGAACAGCGGCATACACTCCAGCAGTTTCCTGTCAAAAGCACTGAAATGACAGATGTAATTATTGGCCCGCAGATTATCCGGAGCAAAATCCGGCTTAAAATGGAGCGTAATCATGTCGTCAATCGTCTTATTTCCCTGGAAAGTGGCCTCATCGCAATAAATATAGTCCGCTCCCTGCTCACAGATCACCTTCATATACTCATAGAGCACACTCGGGTGCAGCACGTCGTCATGATCAAACAGCGCGATATACTCACCGGTGGCCATATCCAGACAGGCATTGGTGTTGCCTGAGATTCCTTCGTTCTTAAGCAGTTTCCGATACCGGATCCTCTCATCCTTCGCTCCGTATTCCCTGCAGATTTGCCCCACCTCGGCATGCTCCGCATCGGAACCATCCGCCAGACACAATTCCCAGCCAGAATAAGTCTGCGCCGTCACCGACTCGATCGCCTGCCTTAAAAACTTCTCCGGCGTATTGTATAACGGTACCAAAATGCTAAATCTGACACTCCTGTCAAATCTGGTCTCCCGCTGCCGTCTCGCCTCCTCCGCATCCGGAAAACTGGCTGTCCCGTGCTGAGTCCGGGCCTTTCGCTCGATTCCTTTGGCATTCAGCTTCCGCAGAACCCCTTTCAGATCTCCGTACCTGCCCACCCGTTCCTTCGTGCGGTGTACCCAGTGTACCAGACTACGCAGCGGTTTAGACAGCCTCCAGAGTAATGTCCCCTTGATA
This sequence comes from uncultured Lachnospiraceae bacterium, assembly GCA_910578115.1. Taxonomy (GTDB): domain Bacteria; phylum Bacillota; class Clostridia; order Lachnospirales; family Lachnospiraceae; genus UBA3282. The sequence goes on from CAJTPO010000019.1 coordinate 49,443, forward strand.
TCCGCCAGCTTCTTCTCCAGCTCTCTGTTCTTATATTCTTCGTCCGCCAACCGTCCATTTAAGAAGCGGTTCTTCTTCCGTTCCCGCTCATAGGCCTCCCGGTAAAACCGCAGGGCCTCCTCCTCCGTCATCCGGCTTTGCTCCTTTTGCTCCATACTGCAATCTTTCCTTTCCGAGTATCCTTTCAATCCGCTCTTTCCCGCCCGGCAATCTCTATTTCTTTCCCGCTCCAGGCAAACGCCTTCTCGCCCGTCACCTGATTCGTACACAGCATACCGATCCGATACGTCCCGGCCTCCAGTTCCTCTTTTAAAACCCGGAGCACAAACCCTGCAAGCTCAATATGTTCCTCCCCGCGCAGACTTTCCACCACGTCCCTGCGCCGCCAGCCTGCCGGAACTGCCATATAGCCCGTCCCATCTCTGTAGGCCGCCTCGATTCCATCTGACCCGGCTTTCTTTTCATTTTTTCCTCTGCGTGGATCTTGCCGGCTGTGCCTGCAGGATCCCTGAATGCTTAATGATAGTTTACTATGAAAGTCTTCGACTTTCACAGCATGGATGGCCATGCGGCCCGCCCGACGACAGGCTGAGCATGATGGTAGTTTACTTTCAAACTTCTTCTGCAGCAGCAGCATCCTGTCATAGAGCGCATTATCCTCTCCCGGCACGTAGCACCACCCCATGATCCATACAATATCCGGTTCATCCGCCTGTATCTTATGCTGCATTTCCGCCCTGTCTACGATCAACTGCAGACGCTCCTCCCGGATATTCCTGAGCACCTCCCCCCGCAGAGGCATAACCTCCTTCGTACAAAGGGCATCCTCATGGTCAAATTTATAATTACAGCGATAATCCGAAGCATTGTCAATCAATGACTCATGATAAAAGGGATCCCGGCCGTTCATTTGCGGATGTTTGTTATAAAGATGATCCTTCTCCTTTAACAGCCGCTCCCACTTATGCTCATCAAACTCATCCAGGCCACGGCTCAGCGACTCATGATGATACAGCACGGCATCATTTCTCAGTACATTGTAATAGCCGGCCTCCGACAGCTTAAAGCAGAATTCCACATCATTATAAGATACTGCCATGGACTCATCAAATCCGCCCACCTCTTCATACTTTTTCCTTGCCACCATCAGACATGCCGCCGTCACGCCTATCATATTACAGGTCACCCGGTTCCGGCCATAATAATAATCTCTGTCATCCTGGAAGGTCACCAGTTTATGGGACGGCCCGATCCGCAGATTCGTGATGCCCGCATGCTGAATCTGTCTCGTACCGGCATACCACAGTTTCGCTCCCACCGCCCCCGTGTGGGGCTGGATCGCCTGCCCTACCATCCGTCCCAGCCAGTTCTTCTCTATGATCTCTATATCGTCATTCAGAAATAACAGCAGGTCTCCCTGCGCGCGCGCTGCACCCAGATTACACATTCTGGAAAAGTTAAACGGCATTTCTTCATAGAGATAAAGGAATCGATATTCCTTCTGCAGTTTCTGCAGTCTGCTGCGGTTCTCCTCATTACTGCCATTGTCTACCACGATCCACTCATAACAATCATACAGCGTCCTCCTGCGGAATGATTTCAGGCACTGCTCCAGCACTTCCGGATGATCTTTAGAGGGAATCACCACCGACACAAACGGATGCGGATGAATATGCCGATCCGCACTCTGTGCACGCGCACATCGCTCCCTGCCGGATATGGTAGTATCGTAAACAATATGATAGATATCCGGTTCCGGTCCACACTGCAGGCTTCCTCTTTTCCCGCGCCTGTACAGCGCCGCCTCTCTCACAGCCGTATATTCCGCACCGGCCCCCGTCAGATACCGGCCTTCCTCCAGCTCCTGAATCAGGCACTCTTCTGCCCGGATAAATCTCTCTGCCTTTTCCTCACATGCCGCTATGACTTCTCTCTTCGTACTGTCCGGCTCATAGAGCTGATGAAAAAGCACCTGCGGGATATGTCCAATACTTTCAAAAACCCCTTCTCCCTTCAGCTGCTGCCTTCTCATCACCGCCTCTTCCAAATACAGACAAAGATTATAAAATCTTACAGCCTGCTCTACAGACTCCGTCTGAAAATATTCCGGCCGAACACCATCCTCCTGCAGTACCTCCGTCAGCAGTGCCTCCCGCACCGCCACAAGATGTCCCCAGTAATTATAAGATAACAGGGTATCTGGTGAATAGCATGGCTTAAACCATGGCTGCATGCGCTGTGACAGATCTTCCCAGTAAAAATCTTCATCCGTATAAGCTATAACACATGATTTTTTATTGTTAAAATATGATTTAATTTCATCAAATGCCTTTGAACAGAGCACTCCACCGCCATAGGTCAAAAGTACAATGTCCGTTTCCGGCACGCGGACAGCTTCCCAGTCCCCCACCGACACAGCATGCTCTCCGTACAGCTCCCGGCTCTCCTGCGAAGGCACCACACTGTCACCGACATCCTTCTGCCCGCCTCCCCGCACTCCATTTTCCCCCGACAGCCATACCTGATACGGCTGTTTCTGCCGCTGTACTTCCTGCATGTAACGCAGAAAACAGGCGTTCTTTACAGAACCCCTGTTTTTCTCCTTATACTGTTGCAGACGATCACACAGATCCCTGTGCAGATTCCGGAAAGGCACCGTTGCCTTCCAGAAGGGCGTCGCACAGATCCGCTCCAGATTATCGCGCAGATCCACCTGTCTTCGCTCCGTATCTGCAATCCGTTCCGCCAACACGATATTCTGTTTCCGTTCCGTCTCATAAGCCGCCGCATAATAGGCAGCCCAGCTGTACTTTTCTGCTCCTCTGCTCATACGCCAAAAAACCCTCTTTTCTGCATATGCTTCACCGTTTCTTCCGGCAGCCTCGTCACCGTCATCTTCACCTGCAGCAGGTTACGTTCCTCACCGGGCATCTCCATCAGGGAGAGCGTGATGTTCGGGTCCTGCGTCCGGAAGACATAAGTATTCTCTCCCACCTTCATGCCATTATTCTGCACCTGTTTCCCTTTTAACGGTACCTCCCTGCCATTCCAGCGGATCTCCTGCAGATAGACCAGACAGAAATCACTGCACGGATCGATCCGCAGAGCGCTCCGTCCTCTGCCGATGGTCACTTCCAATTCCGTCATTCCTTCCGGTGTGACTCTGATCTGCTCCTCCGCCGTATCCTCTATAAAAAACGACTGTTCTTCCTGAAATCCTCTGCCGGTATCCTCATAGATCTGAATCCGGTCTCTGGTATCCGCCTGCTTCTGCCCACGGCAGAATTCCTCCATCGTGTAGACCGGATATCCGATCGCCTCTCGAATCTGCGGCATGGACATACGTTTCCCCGTCACATATTGCTGAAATGCCATCTCCTGCCTGCGGTACTGCTCCGCGTCAGACTGCGTAATATCCAGTTTTTCCATGATTAAATCAAGATTTAACCTGTTTCTTTTCTCGTTTTCCAATAAATAACAGTAGATTGCCCGAAAAGCGATCTCCTTCGTCTCGATCCTCTTCGCAAAGCTCCACTCATAATCTATCACATGCCATTCGCCTTCCACATCTCCCGGAATGATAATATTCGCAAAGATCAGATCGTAATCCGCTGTCTGCTGTTCCTCCCCATAAGAGATCCGTCTAAGATACTCGTCAAAAAGACGCTGGAATCCCTCCACATCATTCTTCTCCAGACAGGTATCCAGCAATTCTTCCAACCTGGTCCCTTCTATATATTCCAATTGAAGACAGGGAATCCCATCCATCCTCCGCTCCAGATTACACCGGTTCACAGACAGGCCGCTGCCTGCAAAACGCTCCGATAATTTTCCTGCCATATCAGCGGTCTCTTCCATATGCTTCCATGCCGCTTTTGATAACGGATGCTTTTCTATAATCTTCCCCCGGGTAGACTTTCTCTGAACGGTTTTTATGCAGAATTCTTCTCTCCTGTCATTGGAGTACTTCACATACTGTTCTTCCAGCGCAGGCCCCAATAAGAGCATATAAGAATTGGAAAATAACGGAAACTGCTTTTCCTGTATGATGGTATCGAAAACCTTCTTCTCATCAAACAGCAGCAGCCTGTCCCTGTCAAAATTGCGCAGATTTGAAGACAGCTCCCCCACCTGCGGCAGTCTTTCGTCAGAGTAAAGACTTGTCATAAATTTATAGTCCGGATAAGGATAATACATCTGTGCCTGTGTAAATCCACAGTTCCCGGCGATCTTAAGCAGGCCGTCCCGGGTAAAGGTTCTCACCACACCGCCCTCCGGGTAATTCTCCAGCCCCGCGAAACAGGTGCCCAGATGATCCTCCCGGCAGCCCGCCCAGTATTTCAGGCCGAATTTATTCTCTATGGCAATGGCAATATGACCATCCGGCTTCACATGCCGCCTGACGATATTCAGGAAATTTTCATAGGGCTGCTCAGATTGAATATATGCCTGCGCATATTCAAACACGCCGATCAGGCATATATAATCATAGTCACAGGGAAGCGTCGGTTCAATATCCTGGAAATTCCCCACATGAATCGTCACATTCGCCGCATCCATATGACGATAGGCATTAATCCTGCTGCGTTTGCCGGACAAATCGATGCAGGTCACCTCCGCCGCCTTGCCGGCCAGCGTCCCCGTGATCGCACCGCACCCGGATCCCACCTCCAGCACTTTCATCTCCTTCGTAATCGGCAGCCATTCTACGATGTTCCCCCGCAGAGGCGACAGATGATAAAGAATCGGCCAGCTGCGCCGCTCCTCGATGATCCGCTGGTATTCGACGGTCGAATAGTCACGTGCAATCTCCAGCAGTTCATCTTCCACATCCCCGTCACAATAACGGTCCTCCCCCGGATAATGTGTCAGATCCAGTTTAATTTTTCCGATTTCTTCTATCCTGTTCTCCGGCATCCCCTCTATCCTCACATGCTTGCTCCCGGTCATCCTTGACACAATTCAAACTTCTTAACCTCTATCCTGGAATTCATATCATAGAATCCAACCGTATTCTTATCCGAAATGACCGTCAGATTAAGTACATCATATAATCTGTGGTAAACCGTGAAGTTGTCTTCCTCGTAACCGGTCACCCCCAGCGAAAGCAGATACTCGCCACCCTGCAGATTCATCTCCTGCGTAAAATCCACCGCATACACTTCTCCCGCGCTCACCGGTTCCAGAAATGCCTTCTCGAACATGGTGTTGGTACCCGTGATCTCCGTTCCGCGCACATTCTTGATCGTAAATGCAAAAATAGGCGCCTGAAGGTCTTCCATCATCTTCACCTTCATATGAATCGTAAATACATTGCCTTTTATAATTGCGGAAGTTGTAATGCCCTTATCGTCACGGATCTGATATTCCGTGATCACTGCCTTTTTGGAACCATATTCCAGAAGTTCCGGATTCTCTGCCATACCGCTTCCGGACACCTCTTCTGCCCCATGTGTGGAAACCGCCTCGGAAGATCCCTCTGCCGCTTCCTGTTCTCCCGCTGATAACTTTAACGCAGCACCGCTCCTTGACTTTGCGGCATTGCGAAGCTGTTCATCGTCAACCAGTCTCTCCTGTTCCTCTTCCGGCGCGGTATACTGCCCGACCAATACCTGCTTATAGGTATCGATCATCTCTTTCGCCGATCCCTCTCCCAGCTTCGTACCCTGATTCAAAAGCACTACTCTGTCACAGTATTTGCTGATACTGCTCAGATCATGGCTGACGAACACGATGGTCTTACCCATCTCCTTGAATTCTTCAAACTTATGATAGCATTTCGCCTGAAAGAAGACGTCACCTACCGACAATGCCTCATCCACGATCAAAATTTCCGGATCGATATTGATCGCCACCGCGAAGGCAAGACGCACAAACATACCGCTGGAATACGTCTTCACCGGCTGATATACATACTCCCCGATATCCGCAAATTCCAGAATGGAATCCAGCTTTTCGTCGATCTCTTTCTCCGTAAAACCGATCATGGTGCCGTTCAAATAGATATTCTCAATTCCATTATACTCGTTATTAAATCCCGCTCCGAGCTCCAACAGCGCCGAGATCCGCCCATTCACAGTCACACTCCCCCTTGTGGGGTTCAACACGCCTGTGATAATCTTCAGGATCGTAGACTTCCCGGAACCGTTCGTCCCGATGATCCCTACACATTCCCCCTGCCTGATTGTCAGATTGACCCCTTTCAGAGCATGATGCTGGGTATGATGCTTCCCCCGTCCAAACCCCAATGTCTCCTTCAGACGGTCCGAAGGCTTATCATACAATTTATAAATTTTCTCGACATCCGTCACCTGAATCGCAATATTATCCATGATTTATCCTATCCACCGCAAGTGCTCCGTCTTCGGCTTCTGCTCCCATCAATTCCTACCCATTAAAGCACATCCGCAAAATGCACCCGCATCTTCCGAAAGATCAGCGTCCCGATACAGAACAGACTGATCGTAAAGATCCAGAAATAAGTAGACGAATAGAAATGCTCCCAGAACCACTCCTCTTCATAGATCGCACTTCTATATCCGTTTACAATATATACCAGCGGATTCAGCTTGAAGAGCATCTTCATATTATCCGTCTTAAGCATCGTAATACTCCACAGAATGGGGGTCGCCCACATACCGATCTGCAGCGCAATGGAAATGATCTGCTGCAGGTCCCGTATAAACACCACCAGCGCGCAGGTCAGATAACTCATGCCCAGCACCAGCAGAAACAGGCAGAAGCTGTAATAAATTAACTGCAGTGTATAAAGTTTCGGATAATAACCATATCCTATGGACACGCACAACAGTACCACTACAAAAAATACATGAATAAAGGTTGCCGATATCACCTTGATGATGGGCAGAATGCTGATATTGAATACTACCTTTTTGACCAGATAATTGTATTCAAGCAGTGCCATAGTCCCCTGCGTAATTGCCTCCGTGAAATAGAACCATGGCACCAGACCGGCTGTCAGGTACAGAACATAGGGCACTTCCAGCCCGCTTGCCACCATCTGGCTTCTCGTGTCAAACACCTTATCAAACACGATCCAGTACATTACCACCGTGACAATGGGCTGCGCCGTAGCCCAGATAATGCCCAGATAAGATCCGGCGTACCGATTCTTGAAATCATTCTTCGACAGCTTCCAGATCATCTTCCTGCTCTGAAAAAGTTCCGCCGGAATGGTCAATATACGCTCATAAAAGATCGTAAAGATGATACAGGTAAACGCGATCAACACACAGCCGCTGACTTTCTTCATCTGCTCCGTCACCTGATCCGCCAACGGATTGTGATGCCGGATCAGCACGGCCGCCAGAAGCAGGCCAAGCCCCCAGAATACGGCGACTCCTGCGGACTTCTTCGGTGTTTTTATTTTTTTGGTAGCATGATTGATATATTCTGTTTTTTCCACGTTTCTATTTCCCTGATCTCTATTCTGCGCAATTTGTCATGTACTGCTCCGTATACGCCGCAATTCCTCCCCACTTCGTATCCTTCTCGGACATGACAGGCTCCACTCCCGCGGCAAGAGGCCAGTCGATACCGATATCCGGATCGCTCCAGAGGATACCGCCTTCATCATTCGGATGATAGAAATCCGTACACTTATAGGCAAATTCCGCATAATCGGACAATACCAGGAAACCGTGGGCAAAATTCTTCGGAATAAAGAACTGCTTCCTGTTCTCCGCCGAAAGTACCACCCCAAACCACTTCCCGTAGGTTGCAGAACCCGGCCTCAGATCCACCGCCACGTCAAAGACTTCTCCGCTTACAACGCGCACCAGCTTGTCCTGCGGATACCGGATCTGAAAATGCAGCCCGCGAAGCACATGCTTCGTGGAGGCCGACTGATTGTCCTGCACGAAAACATGATCAATACCGGCCTCCTTAAAATCATTATAGTTATAGGTCTCCATAAAATAGCCTCTGGCATCCCCGAATACCGTCGGAGTGATCACCTTGAGTCCTTCTATCTCACATGTCTCTACTGTTATTTTGCCCATGCTCTTTATCATCCTTTCTGCTATAGTTAACGACATTAAAAATTTCGTTTTCGTCCTGCAAAAGCTCCCGTATATGGCTTTGGCAGGAACCGTAAGCAGAAATTTGTTATGTCGTTTACTATATGTCGTTTACTATAATGTATCCGGCAGCACAGCCGCCCTGTCGGAACAATACGGCTGCGCCCCTTTCTATTATTCGTCTCCCACCGGCACATTACCGCTGTCGCCGTTTACCACGCCGGAATATCCGCCGGCTCCTTTCGCATGATTGATGGACGTGTCAATGTTCATATAGCACAGATTCAGATCCACCCGCGTCTCAATGCCATCCACGGTACCCTTGGAAGTATACTGCCACATATGATAATACTCCTCATAGGCAGGAATATCCGCATATTCAGCCAGCCACGTCTTATAGGAAGACAGTTCTTTCATATCCACCTGTTCATTCAGCCAGTTCCTGGAGCCATAGATGCCCGTCTCATAGCCCGCCGCCGCGATCGTCTCCAGAAAAGCCTTATGAATCTTCGTCCGCTCGTCACTTTCCAGCCAGTCTGCACGGCCGCTTCCTCCGGCGCTCTCACTGTCCAGAAATACCGGATAATCTACATCATACTCCTCGATCAGCCGGATCACCATACTGGCTTCCTCCACAGCTTCCACTTCATCCACCGCCTGCGTAAAGAAATACACACCCACCGGAATGTCCGCCTCTATGGCTCCTCTGATATTCTGCTCATACAGAGGATCGAGTACCAGCGCTCCCGTGGAAGCACCGCGGTATCCACAGCGGATAATGGCAAATTCCACCCCGGCATCCTTCACCTTCTCCCAGTCGATCTCCTTGTTCCATTTAGAAACGTCAATACCGATCCTGGCATTGCCATGGTCAAGCGCAAGCTCCGTATTCTCACTGCCGTCCGCCGCCTCCTCGGCGCCTTTCACTTCCTTATCCTCTTTCTCGGCATCAATATCGTCTTCCGTCATGATCAGATATTCAATATCATCCAGCACCTGATATTCTATTTCCTGTTTGATCTGAATCGACGTGATCGTATTCGGAACCTGATATCCTTCCGCCTCCTTCAAAGATACACTGTATTCTCCGGCACGCATCCCGTCAATATAGATAATGCCGTCCTCGTCGCTGTCGGTATATTCGCCCATCCCCCGCACTTCAACCACAAAGGGATTCCCGGTCACCAGTCTGCCTATGCTGTCTACAATCATAATACGCAGATCCTTGGCAACGGAACTCATGACAAGGGACACACTTCTGCCCGCATACGTCTCAATGCTCTTAAATTTGACCTCCTCGTCAAAAAAGGTCTCGTCCCGCAAAAAGGCAGACAGATCATTACCTCTCTGCCCACCTGCTTCCCTGTCATCTTCCATTGCCGCAGTCTCCTGCACCTGCTCAGAAACGGAAAACCCCAGCTTCTGTTTGACAGTATCCAGATTCACGGCTGCGATCACACCTGTCACCGCTGCAAAAATAAAGATCACGGCAAACAGCATTCTTCTGATTCTCTTAGAGCCCATTTGCAACCTCTATCATGTATTGGCCATAATTCGTCTTCATCAATGGTTCCGCCAGCTTCAGGAGCTGTTCCTTCGTTATAAAGCCTCTCTTGTAGGCGATCTCTTCGATACAGGAGATATACAGCCCCTGTCTTTTCTGAAAAGCGGCCACAAAATCAGCAGCATCCAGCAGCGAATCATGATTTCCCGTGTCCAGCCACGCAAAACCACGTCCCAGCGTCTCCACCCGCAGGTCTCCTCTGCACAGATATTCGTTGTTAATACTCGTAATCTCGATCTCCCCTCTGGCCGACGGCTTCACATTGGCCGCGATCTCCACCACATCATTGTCGTAGAAGTACAATCCCGGCACCGCATAGTTGCTCTTCGGATGCTCCGGTTTCTCCTCAATGGAGAGCGCCTTCCCGTTCTCGTCAAACTCCACAACACCGTATTCTCTCGGATCTCTGACATAATATCCGAAAATGGTCGCTCCCTTTTCTCTGGCAGCCACCTCTCTTAATACCCTGGAAAAGCTCTGACCATAGAAAATATTGTCGCCCAGCACCAGGGCTACCCTGTCGCTGCCGATAAATTCCGCACCAATGATAAAGGCATCCGCCAATCCTCTCGGATATTCCTGCACCGCATACTCCATCCGCAGCCCCAGCTGTTCTCCTGTTCCGAACAGTTCCTGAAACGATGCGATATCCCTGGGCGTCGATATAATCAGGATCTCCCGGATCCCCGCAAGCATCAGCGTGGACAACGGATAATAAATCATCGGTTTATCATAGATCGGCATGATCTGCTTCGAGACCGCCTTTGTCAACGGATACAGCCTGGTACCCGAGCCTCCCGCCAGAATAATTCCCTTCATTCAAGATACCTTTCCCTTCCCGCTTAATTGCACCGTCCCTCCGGACAGCACACATTCTTCCTTAACCGCCGTGCTTCGACACTACAGTTAAGCTATCGTCCTTCTCAGACTTTATACATCTCCGTATAATACTTCTGGTAGTCACCGCTCGTGACATTCTTCATCCACTCTTCATGCTCAAAGAACCACCGGATCGTGCGCCTGATCCCCTCTTCGAACATGGTCTCCGGCTCCCAGCCGATCTCTTCCTTTATCTTATCCGGCGCAATGGCATACCTTCTGTCGTGTCCCTTGCGGTCCTCCACATATGTGATCAGATCTTCACTGACAAGCTCCCTGCGCGGATCGTCCTCCGCCAGCATTTCCTGCAGAGTTTTAATGATAATCCTGATAATCTCGATATTCTGCTTCTCATTATGGCCGCCCACATTGTAGGTCTCAAACAGTCTGCCCTGCTCCTGCACCATATCGATAGCCTTGGCATGATCCTCCACGTACAGCCAGTCGCGGACATTCTTCCCGTCCCCATAGACCGGAAGCTTCTTCCCCTGCAGTGCATTGTTGATGATCAACGGGATCAGTTTCTCCGGGAACTGGTACGGTCCGTAGTTGTTCGAACAGTTGGTGATATTCGCCGGGAAATGATAAGTATCCATATAGGATCTCACCAGCATGTCCGATCCCGCCTTGCTGGCAGAATATGGACTGTGCGGCGCATAGGGCGTCGTCTCATAAAAATAGCCGCCGTCCTCCTCCAGGGAACCATACACCTCATCCGTGGACACATGCAGGAATTTCCTGTCTTCCTTAAAGCTGCCGTCCGGCAGCTCCCACGCCGTCCTGGCACAATTCAGCATCACCGCCGTGCCCAGCACATTGGTCTGCACAAACACCTCCGGATTCCTGATACTCCTGTCCACATGACTCTCCGCTGCAAAATGCACCACCCTGTGGATCTCGTTAGCCGCAAATATCGCTGCAATGGCCTCTTTATCGCAGATATCCGCTTTGATAAACGTATAATTCTCCTGCCCCTCAAATTCCTTCAGATTCTCCAGATTCCCCGCATAGGTCAATGCGTCCACGTTGATGATCCGGATCTCTTTACCGTATTTGCGAAACATATAATGAATATAGTTGGATCCGATAAAACCGGCTCCTCCCGTTACAAGATAAGTCCTCATTCCCAACTGCTCTCCTTTCTCAATATACCCTATATAATACTGCCACAAGGCACCAAAATGCAACCCTTAATAGTGAAGATAACTGATATTCATATCCACGTCCCCTTTAATACCGCTGACCTTTCCTTTGGCTGAATACTGCCACATGTCATATCTGGTCGCCGTGTAAGTGGGAGCGCTGGCATACTGTGCCAGCCAGATCTTATAATTCGTCAGGCTTCCCGTATTGATCTTCTCACTAAACCATGTCTTATTCGCATAGATCCCCGCAGAATAACCCGAATTCTGCACCGTCGCGCAGAAAGCCCTGCACACCGCAGTCCTTACCTCCCTGCTGACGCCGTCTCCCCGGCCGCCGCTTGCTTCCACATCCAGAAAGATCGGATAGCTGAGTCCGTAGCCGCTCACCAGATTCAGCGCCATGGATGCTTCCTCTACCGCCTCCACCTCGTTGACCGCCTGACTGAAAAAGTAGACTCCAACCTTTAAACCGGCCGCTTTCGCTCCCTTGATATTGCTTCTGAACTTCGGATCCTCGATCAGCGCTCCCGTAGAAGAACCTCTGTACCCGCAGCGGATGATCGCATAGGATACACCGGAATTTTTCACGGCGTTCCAGTCAATACTGCCGTTCCACTTCGACACGTCGATTCCCATGGTTCCCGACGCGGACGACATCTTTCCGTCACTGCCGAAATGATATCTGGCTCCCTGGATGACCTGGTCCCCTGTTACATAATTTCCGTTTTTATCGTAAAAATATACGCTGCCGTCTATGGTCTGCCATCCGGTATATTTGTATGCCGCCACTTCCGTAGATTTCTTATAAAATTTCTCGTACTTCCTGTAATCGTCATAGACCGCCTCCTGATAGGCACCGGCAGAGTCCAGATAGTACATCTGATTGCCGTCCTTGTCCTTCAGTTTGGCTTTCCCGTCTACCGCCGTCTCCTTCTTTACCGTAATCTTATGAACGGCTGAAATATCCTCATCAGTACTGCAGACGGCTTTGATCTCCACCGTTCCTTCCGCCACGCCGGTGACAACACCCTTGCTGTCCACCTTCGCTTTCGTCTCGTCACTGCTGCTCCATACAACCTTGCCGCCCTCCGGTTCGGTCTTTGCCGTAAGGGTAACTGTCCTGCCAATGACTACCTCCGCCTCACCGCTTATACCGATCTTCTCGTAAAGCTGCAGATGCTGCTCCTCTTCCACCGTCACGCTGCAGACCAGCTCCTGCTCTCCATCCGCTGTCTTTACCCTGGCTGTGATCTTTGCGCTGCCCACTCCTACGGCCGTGACCTTGCCCTGGTCCACTTTCGCCACTGCCTTGTCACTGCTGGACCATTCTACCGACTTCATCTCCCCCGAAACCACTTTCACCGAAAGCGACGCAGACTCTCCCTTCTCAAGTTCCAGACTCGTGGTATTCAGTTCAACTTTCGTCTTCACCGGCTCCTCCGGCTTATCAGGCTTTGAAGGATCTTCCGGTTTCGACGGATCCTCTGGTTTTGATGGCTTTGACGGGTCCTCCGGCTTCGACGGATCCTCTGGTTTTGATGGCTTTGACGGGTCCTCCGGCTTCGACGGATCTTCCGGCTTCTCACCCTCTGCTGTAACCTTCACAGAGCACGATGCCTCCTCAATCACATAGCCTATTGTCACTTCCACTTTGATCGTGGCTTCCCCCACACCGACGCCGCTGATATTACCGTTACTGTCCACAGTGGCCACACCTGCATCACTGCTGGACCAGTTGACGGACGGTGTTGCGCTGCTGCCGTTAACGGATACCTTAAGCGCTGCCGTTTCTCCCGCCTTCAACGTCAGACTGCTGCGATCCAGTGCGATGGAAAACTCTATAAGATCCGACGATGCTGTCGTTTCCACCAGTTTCCGGAAATTGCTGCTGACCGTCCAGGGATCCGGTATATTCTTCTTATCGACTTCCGTATATACCGTCTCGCCGTCTCCGATCGGTGTCTTCGTGGATTCTACCCATTCTACTGTATCTGTCAGCACAGATTCCACTGCCGTATTCTGTTTGGCGGTATCTTCCGCCGCCGCATTCACTTCCGACTCACTCTTTACCTCATCTGCAACGTCTACTTTTTTGTAAGTGATCTTATCCGTAACCTTAACGCTGCCGGCAGAAGACGGCAGCACATAGGAGGCATATTTTTCATCCGTCAGAGGCAGAATCTTAACGCTGTAGTCACCTGCCGCAACGCCCGTCTGATAGATGATACCATCCTTATCCTCATCCTTTAACGTAAAACTCTTACTCCCCGCAACTTCCACTTCAAAAGGAACTCCTCCGATCAGCTTGCCCGTAGCCTTATTGACAAATTTGATCTTCAGATCCGACTGTATCGATGTAAGGTTCATTCCAACCTCGATCGTCTTGTCCTTTTTATCCGCTTCTTCCTCTTCCTGGCTCTCTTCGTTTTCTGCTTTCTCTTCCTCAAGATCAATCATGCCTGACAGTCTGGCCGACTCTGTCACCGCCACCAGCCCGCTCTCTCCGATCACAGAGATACCCGACATTTCTTCTCCGATCACAGCAAAAGCCTCCACCTGCTTCTCCACGGATTTTGCATTGACATACAATCCGCCTGCCAGCAGAGCTCCTGCCAGTACAACAACGCCGAGCATGGCCACAACCATGTCAAGCGCATTCATATGCGTCAGAAAAGTCCTGAGCCGTACGATAACGCCGTCCTCTTCATATGCGTCATACTCACCTTCCACATATTCATCATCTGCATATTCATCATACTCATACTCGTCGTCTTCGTACTCGTCACTCACATATTCGTCATCTTCATATTCATCGTCTTCATATCCGTCATCCGCATATTCATCGTCTTCGTACCCGTCATCCGCATATTCATCGTCTTCATACCCGTCATCCGCATATTCGTCGTCTTCGTACTCATCGTCCGCATATTCGTCGTCTTCGTACTCATCGTCCGCATATTCGTCGTCTTCGTACTCATCGTCCGCATATTCGTCGTCATTTCCGGCTGCCTGCCGCTTCTCTCCTTCCGCTGCACGTCCGTGCTTCCGATTGTATGCTTCTATCATCTCGTCATCAAGACACAAAAACTCCAGCGTGTCCTCAGTGACACGATCTTCATCCTCCTCGTCGAATCCTTCATCGTCATCACCAAAAAAATCTTCTATAAAAACATCTTCACGTTTTTTCCCATATGTCATATTTTTTTTATTGCTTTTTTTGCCGTTTTTTCTATTTTGCATCTTTCCCTCCATGCCGATGAGATTCTCATTGCCTCTATTCCGTTCTATACTTTCTGTTTTTAAAGGTATTTTACTTTGCAAAACGCATACTTTATGTAAACTCTCTCCGTTAACAAATCTGTAACATTATAGCATAGAAGTGTATTGTATTCAAGATTTTTTAGTATTATGCGATTTTTAATCGTATTTTGGAAAGATTTACATAATATCCATACATTCCGCGATGATTTACACCATTAAATATGCTATTTTACGGTATATCCGCTTGACTTTATCGGCTATAACTGACACAATACAAGAGCAACCTGTAAATTTCAGCATTCATTTCATATGAGGAAGGGAAGTTGTATTATGATGTATATGCATTATTGTAAAAGTTGTCAAAGAGTATATATGCTCAACGGCCACAAACAAACTTGTCCGAAATGCCGCCTGGAAATCAGTGAGCTGAAGATCTCTTACATGGATTATGTGACCATGGATCAGGAAGCACGACAGCAGTTCTGCCATTGCTGCTCAGATGACGAGCAATTACAAACACTGAGCACTACATATCGTATGTACAAATATAGTAAATGGTACAAGGAACTACAGGCACAATTACCACAGACCACGATTATCACCTATCCATTGACTGACAGAGTGACACGAGACAAAAAGAGAATGAGTATTATATGATCTCACTCCCATAACGCCTTTACTTCAGGCTGTTATTCAAAGAGCGTTCCGGAAACTCACGGGTTTTGGAAACGCTCTTTCTTATTTATTCCCGTAAGATTTTATTAAAAAACAGGGAAATCGTAGATTTTTATAGCATTTCATAGTAAACTGTAGGTACGATATTAATTTGAGTTATGATAGAGCGCCGCATCTGTCAAGCACGCTTTACTATGAAAGTCTTCGACTTTCACAGCATGGATGGCCATACGGCCCGCCCGACGGCAGGCTGAGCATGATGGTAGTTTACTATGAAAGTCTCTGACTTTCATAGCTTGGATGGCCATGCGGCCCGCCAGGCGGCAGGCTGAGCATGATGTAAGTTTACTGTAGAAGTAACCTGTCAATCAGGAGTACGCATTACACTGCGGACTCCGTGAACGCGCCAAAATCTCTGATTTTGTGTGCATAATTCTCTAAACACCCACTTCTATTCATTGTGGTACCATAAAGCAGGCTATGGGTGTAATGTAGGATATGGGTGTTTAGAAACATGGAGGTAATTATGAGTCAAGCACCAAAAAGAAAACCCCAGAGCAAAAAACCGGACAAAAAACCAGGCAAAAAGCAAGATCGGTTTCCGATAAACATACACATGATCCTTCTGGCTGTCATTGTACTGATCGCCGGCTTTTCCGCCTATCGGTTATATAAATGGAACAAAGGCGTTCCTTCCAATTATGATCCCGATTACCAGACAACTGATTTTGACACAGAAGCGATGGACAATATCATTCCCCTTGCTCCGGACAAGCTGGAAGGACGAGAGGACGACGGCGTAACCACGATCCTCTGTCTCGGCAACGATCCTTTTTCCCTGAACCGCGGGGAGAACGGGCTTTCCGAGCAGATCGCCGCAAAAACGGGAGCCACCGTCTACAACGGCTCCTTCACAGGCACTACCATAGCCGCCCAGCTGGGGGAATATAATGACGGATACATTCTGGATGCCTTTTCCTTTTCTTATGTAGCGGAAAGCCTTGCATCCGGCAATTTCGATCTGATGACCACCGCCGCAACCTACAGCTATGACGAGTCCTTCGCGGAAAATACAGCCCTGCTGGCATCGCTGGATATGAATACGCTGGATATGATCTGTATTATGTATGACGGCATTGATTACATCAATAAGAGACCCTGTGAAGATCCCAACGACGCCGAGTCGATCGTGACCTACACCGGTGCTCTCAGGACCGGTATCACTGCGATCCAACAGGCTTATCCCCATATCCGTATCGTGGTCATGTCGCACACCTTCTGCCACAACATCAACGAGGAAGGCAACTTCGAGAACGGAGACCGGGTTGATCTGGGCAACGGCACATTGAGCCACTATCTGCAGAAGGAGCTGGATACCACCAGCGACTGCGGCGTATCCTTTATTGATAATTTCTACGGCTCTATCAATGAGGACAATTATCTGGATTATATGACGGACTATATCCACTTTAACGACGCCGGGCGGGCGCTTCTGGCAGACAGATTTGTACAGTGCATCTTTCCGAATCTAAAGAAAGACGAATAATTTACAGCCGGACCGTTACAACTTATAAGGGCATACTGCAGGAAACATTTCTCCTGCAGTATGCCCTTATTTTCTTCCGCGTCTTTCTATTTCCCGCAGAACTTTCCGGCACTCATCAATATTCCACGGAAAATAACGTTTCAAAGTCAAACCGTCCGATCACATCACGCATCTTCGCAAGTTCCTCTGCCATCTGTGCACTGCTCTCCACCTCACACGCACCGTTCGCAAAGCACTCCGTCATATAATAGTTGATATCGCTGTGATAATGAATCTCGTCGGCGTAATGATTCAGATCCGTCACGATCCACTCCTGATTGGAAAAGAAAAAAATCCTCACATTATCATAGGAAAGCAGCCTGTCCACAATATATTGATGCTCCGCCAGCGTCGCTTCCAGATGATTCTCCCGCATGACGTCATTCCAGAACAGGATGCTGCCGGGCGGAAAGAAAACATAGAATTCCGTATCCGGATTCTGTTCAATATAGGGGCAGATATTCACATCAAGATTTCTTCCGGTGCTCTCAAGATAAGCCTCCGCGGGCGTCTCCTCCTCCACCGCTTCCGGCTGTACATAATTGTGCATGACCCACTGAATATTATAATACTCGTCGGTCCACCAGCTCTGATAGACAGTGGCCAGATCCGTCTTATCCGGATCCGCTATCGGCCTCAGAATATAATTTAACAGCACGTCTTTATTAAAAAGATACTGCACATCGTTGATCAGATTCCCATCATACAGGTAATAGGGCACCGGATATTTCGTCTCCTCCACGCCGCCCGTATAAGCCGTCACGTCAATGCCCAGGAAGACCTTCTTTACCTGATTCCCGCTGTCAAAAATCAGCCGCATGATATTCGACTGGTCTTTGGGATAAGCGCCGCTGTAATTCAGCTTGATCGTATTCAAGTCCATCAGCTCCGAAAACCAGTTCGTATTAAAGTTAACCGTCATGGACGATCCCAGAATCACACTGTCATATTCCATATGTTTCGCCATACCCGGATTCTGGCTGAGCTGATTATCTACCAGATAGGGAAACTCCTCCAATGGCGCATGATACTGGAAGAAGGGATCCACATAAATTACCAGAGCCGCCACAGAAGCAAAAAATACAAAAATGACGCATAGAATGGATATGATCCATTTTTTATATTTATTCATGACCGCAGCATAAGGAACTGCCGTTCCTCCCCTTTCTCATGTTTATTTCTGTCTGCCGGCAGCATGACTTTCGCCCATGCTTCTGTACCTGCAAAGCCACTGCCTCAGAAATTATAGTACAGGAAAGTACTGACTTCCGAAAAAGTAAGTACACTCCAGACGGCCAGAACCGCAAATACCACAACAGATACGGCTCCGTACCGCACGCGCTTTATACGTGAAGCCGCATCCTGCCCGATCATGGTCAGATAAACTCCTACTGCCAGTATCAGCCACATCAGAATGTATCTGCTGTAAGCCATATTGTCCAGCTTAAGCACCTTAAGCACATACCAGAATTCATCCAGCCGAAAACAGTCCGCCAGTTCCAAAGAAATCTTCTGCACCGGACCAAGAAGCGCGGTAAGAAGCAGCTGGTTGGCCTGCGCAACGCTTTCCGCCCGGAAATATACCTCCGCCGCTGCCACATAGGCAATCAGCAGGATACGTGACACTATCGTCATAAATCTGCGCCGGAATATTTCACCTCCGGAAACGCCATCGCCCGCCTGCACTCCCGCCGCACCGGCTTTCTTCTCCCGACACCGCTGCCAGAATCTCGTGAGCACATACAGGACGCCCTGCGTGAGCGCCCAGACAAGATAGTGCCATCCTGCTCCATGCCATAATCCGCTGAGCAGGAAAACAATCATCAGATTCCCGTACATCCTCGCCTGTCCCTTACGATTACCGCCCAAAGGTATGTACACATATTTCGTAAAGAAACGGCTCAGCGTCATATGCCATCTTTTCCAGAAATCTACAATATTCACCGCTTTATAAGGTTCGTTAAAATTAACCGGAATCTCCATGCCCAGCATCCTGGCGATCCCTCTGGCCATATCGCAATAACCGCTGAAATCGAAATACAGCTGCAGAATATAGAACAGCGCCACCAGCACTGCGTCCATACGTCCCAGGGACGCCAGATTCGCATATCCGTAATCTACCGCGGCCCCAAATGTATCCGCCAGCAGTACCTTTTTCGCAAGCCCGAGAATAAAAAGCCCGCAGCCCTTTGCGATCTTATCCCACATTACAGACTGCTTTCCGATCTTCTCAAACTGGGGAAGCATTTCATTATGATTGACAATGGGGCCTGCGATCAGCTGCGGGAAGAAGGCCACAAACAACGCATAATCAACGAAAGGGCAATGCTTCACCTCTCCCCGCCAGGTATCGATCACAAAAGAGATCTGCTGGAACGTGAAAAAGCTGATCCCCAGCGGCAGCAGGATATTGCGAAGTGCTATCGAGCTGCCAGACACCGCGTTCACAGTAGAAAGAAAAAAGTCAAAGTATTTAAAATAAAACAGCACGCCCAGATTCGCCATCACAGCTGCGATCATCAGCCTTTTATCCTGTCTGCGTGACAGCAGGCGGTGGAACAGGTAATTTCCCGCAATGCTGCAGACCATGATCAGCAGATAGGACACGTTAAAATAACCATAGAACCAGAAGGACATTCCCACCAGAAAGACTTTGGCCAGCCATTCTTTCTGTAAATGCAGAAGCCCATAATATCCAAACAGACAGATCGGAAAAAATAAAAATATAAAAATATAAGAATTAAACAGCATTTCTCTACTCCATATCCCGGTAGATCACAAACTCCCCAACCTGCCCATACAGTTCAAATCCATGCTCCGTCAGCGGCTGCGTCATTTCCCGGTCTTCTTTCAGTACAATATACGCACAGGGATACTCTCTGGCCAGCTCCACGAAAGTCTCCGTCTCGATCACCTCCGCCTGTTCCATGGCCTCATACATGGGATGATGGTAATCCCATCTGGCGATCAGCATTTCCCGCCCGTAAGGCAGTTCTATATTCGTACTGTACTGCCTGATATAATAGATCAGGTCCGCCGGCACCAGAACGGTGATCCGTCCCTCCTCCGGCTCGATCAGATCCACGATCTCGATTGTCTCCTGCGGAAGATGATAAGCATTCTCTGCCCGGGAGATATTCTCGCTGTCATAGACATAGTCGCCGCACACGATGATCACACCGCAGGCAAGCGCCACCCCGATCCTGCGGTGTTTCGCGCACAACCGGATAATCCCATAGGCGCTCACCAGGCTCATCTGCAGCAGCCACAGCAGCCTGTAATAGGTCTCCGAATCATCAAGCAGCCGCACAAACAACTTCCGGAACAACGGACAGAAAAACATGACCAGCAGCAGCGTCGGAGCATAGACGAAAACAGCCCGCCTGTGCCTGTCCTTCTCCGCAAACCACAGATACAGCAGAATGCCCAGATAGAGAAACGCCAGATATCTGTGCTGGTGAAACCCCATATAATTCTTAAATATTACAACACTCTCTAAAAAAATGCCCCACATAGATATTCTCCGCTATAGTTATTTGTGCCCCATACCGTCCTCGACCCGAACACACCGGGTAATGCGGTCACGACTGCCGGCCGCCGCCGTTTATTGCAGCAGATAGCCATATCCTACGATCAGATATGCCAGTACATAAACCGCGCCTGGAATGCATACCGCCCCCATTTTAATCAGGATTTTACAGTCCCGTTCCACGAAGGCCAGGCACACCGCCGTCACCGCCATCAGGATGGACACCAGAAAAACGGCTATCGAGCTGCAGATTCCGGCCGTCATATTGATACAGGTAAGCAGCAGCCACAGGCCGGCCCGCTTTGTACCTGTACGTTTTGCGCGCAATCCGTCCGCATCTTTTCTTTCTCTGCCGTCAGACAGCAGCAGAAACATCCAGAGCAGTGCCGGAATCACAAGGCTGCCCGCCACGGCTTTGCCCTGCCATGTTCTGGTCAGGAAAAAAGTTTCATTGGTATAGATCGACACATTGCCGAAAATCTGGAACACTGCCATCAAAATCATGAAAAGCGGCAGATTCTCGCCGCTGCGCAGTTCGCTTCTGTTCTCCGACGCCGCACTGTCCACTCTGCGGGCCGCACGTTTTATCCGCCCTTTATCCTGCCCGTTCTTTCGTCCGTCGAAAAGCAGCCTGCCAATCTCATAATATACGAGATACGTAAGCGGAAGCAGCAAAAACGGTAAAACCGTATGAGACAGGATTGTCGCGTGGATATGGCTCTTCTTCGCCACAAATGCAATCCACATGGGAAACACTGCCAGCGCATGCCGGATATCCAGTCCCGTATGCCGTCCCGTCAGAGGCAGGATCGTATACATCGTATCCGCCTGCTGCGCGATCAGGGACGCTGTCACATAATAGGCGTCATCCCCGTCGAAAGAAGCATAAGCCGCCGCCTTATACAGCTGGAATCCCAGCAGGATAAAAAACACCAGCCACTCCACCCGCTCGGCCCAGGACATCCTGCGTACAGCATTCCCGAAACCTTCCTGCAGAGGATTCTCCGTCCTTACAAGCGCACGCACACTTCCCTTCCTGCGGTACGTAAGCCCTACGCCGGCCGCTGCACACAAAATACTGAGCGCCATAAAACAGTTGGAAGCCAAAATAAAATTATCATATCTTACAAATAATACCACTGGGATCGTCACCAGCCCGAACAGCGCCCACATCACAAAATACCCTGCCAGAAAGACAAAAGCGGGGTTCCGCCTGTCCGCCGCCGTGAAAGCTGCCGGGATCAGGCCGATGCAGTATGGTATGATGATAAGCCAGAGAAGTATGCCCGTTATTTGAAACATCTGTTAACTCTCCAATCGTTATTCCGTCCGGTATCGCGGTCAGCACAGTAAACATCATGCTCAGCCTGCCGCCTGGCGGACCGCATGGCCATCCATGCTCATAGTAAATACGCGCCGCCCTGCCCGAACTGTTACACCAGTATATCATTTGATTGAGAATGGGGCAAGATGTCCCTGTACAATCCTGCCTGAATATGGTAAACTGACATTGATTCGCGGTGCCCTGTGCCACGGGACACAGAGCAGTCTGCAGCGCCATAAACAGAGATGGCGCCGGAAGTTTTTCGATACAATGTGAGGTATTTCATGAAGAAAGTATACGTTATCGGCGCCGGTCCTGCCGGACTGACCGCCGCTTACGAACTGTTAAAACAAAGCACCGATTACGAGGTCACCGTCCTGGAAGAAAGCCGGTACATGGGCGGAATCTCCAGGACCGTCAATTACAAAGGCAACCGCATGGATATGGGCGGCCACCGTTTCTTCTCCAAGGTGCCGGAAGTAAACCGATGGTGGAACAATATGCTGCCCCTGCAGGGGGCTCCCACTTACGACGATATCGTCCTGCACCGCGAGATGACGCTCACGCCCGGCGGTCCCGATCCCGAGAAGGAAGACAGGGTCATGCTGCGTCGTCACAGAGTGTCCCGCATTTATTTTAAACAGAAATTTTTTGATTATCCCATATCCTTTAAACCGGAAACCTTCATCAACATGGGACTGATCAACACGATCCAGGCCGGCTGCAGTTATCTTGCCTCCGTGATCCACAAACGCAGGGAAGACTCGCTTGAGGATTTCTACATCAACCGCTTCGGCCGCAAACTGTATTCCATGTTTTTCGAGTATTACACGGAGAATCTGTGGGGACGCCATCCAAGCGAAATCGCCCCCGACTGGGGCGCTCAGCGCGCCAAAGGATTGTCCATCGCCGCCATAGTAAAGGATATCTTTTCTAAAATGATTCCCGGAAAGAAGAACCGGGCCGTGGAAACCTCCCTGATCGAAGAATTCAGCTATCCCAAACTTGGCCCCGGCCAGCTGTGGGAAGTGACTGCAGACGAAATCTGCAGGATGGGCGGCACAATCCTCACCGATTGTCTTGTGACGAAACTGCACAAGAACGCGGACAACCATATTACCGCTCTCACCTACGTAAATGACGGCAGGGAGATTACCGTGGAGGGTGATATCTTTATCTCTTCCATGCCCGTCAAGGATCTGGTGGCCGGCATGAACGACGTGCCGAAGCAGCCTGCCAGGATCGCCGCCGGGCTGCCCTACCGGGATTACATGACCGTGGGACTCCTGCTGCCCAGGCTGAACCTGAAGAACAAGACGAAATTAAAGACCATTGGCAATATCGTTCCCGACTGCTGGGTCTATGTACATGACCGCGACGTCATGCTGGGCCGTTTCCAGATCTACAACAACTGGTCGCCCTATATGATCAGGGATCTGGAGCATACCGTGTGGATCGGTCTGGAATATTTCTGCTTTGAGGGCGACAGGTACTGGACTATGTCAGACGGGGACTTTACGAAATTTGCGGTTGAAGAGATCGTCCGTATGGGCCTGATTGATTCCCCTGCAGATGTGATGGATTCCCATGTAGAACGTGTCAAGAAAGCCTATCCGGCCTACTTTGATACCTACAAGGATATCGATACGCTGGTGGATTACTTAAAAACCATCGATAACCTGTACTGTGTGGGCCGTAACGGCCAGCATCGTTACAACAATATTGACCATTCCATGGTCACCTCCTTCGAAACGGTGAAGAATATCATTAACGGCGTCAAAAGTAAGGATAATATCTGGAACGTCAATACGGAGAAGGTTTATCACGAAGCGAAATCATAATAAACTGCCGGAAATACCTTCCATGGGAAAACAGCTTATCCGTTTTCCCATGGAAGGTACCTTTGTTTACTGAGGAGATTTTCCGTTTATTTCCTGCAAAGGGATCCTGTCGTATAAACCCTGTCCTGTCTTTTTGTTTCTCACATAAAAATGATTCACCGCTACAATAAGCAGACTGACTGCCAACACAAAATAGAAATTAATTCCCCTGGTCACATACAGCGACGGCATCAGATACTCTCCGGTAAAAATGCCTGCGAATACACTTCTGTACATGACCTCTGTAATCCCCTGCGCCCCCGGCACAGGCAGCATATCCACGGCAATATAGACCGAGGCCTGCAGAAGCATGATCGTCAGGGCGTCCTTCCCTTCCAAAGAAAACCCCCTGTATATGATCCATGTCAGCACAAAAACGCTGGCCCGCTGCACGAACGTAAAGAGGCAGACCATAAACACCTTCCCCTTGTGCTGCAGCAGAAAACGCACCGCACTCTGGTAGCCGTCTATAAATTGTTCTATCTTTACCTGTCTCGTCCCGTTTTTCTTCAGGATTCCGACACCTGCAAGCAGTCTCTCAATGCCGAAAATAATCCTTTTCATGGTATCCGGAGCCAGCATCACCGCCAGCAGCATTACTACCAGCAGCGTATTCAACGCAAGGCCCAGCAGAAAAAGCGGAAAATACTCTTCCAAATACCCCCGCAGCGGCCTGTGCCAGAGTGCCAGCGCCCCAATGCCGATCACCACCAGCACCAGCTTATAGATGAGGGCCACCGTCATTAAAACCACCGACGACTCCGATAGACGGTTGCCGTCCTTACTCATATAGTAAAGCTGCATCGGCTGGCCGCCCGTGGCGGAAGGCGTGATCCCCGAATAGAAAAATCCGATAAAAGAATACCCGATACACCGGCGAAGACTGCTGCGTCCATTCAAAGAACGCAGCAGATAGAAGATCATAATCCCCTCCGCGCTGACAAAAAACAGCGCCACCAGCATAGCCGTACACAGGGACAGTGGCGACAGCTTTCCCAGCGCATGCCGGATACGCCCCGCATCCTGCCCGTGGAAGATGGTGTAGAAGGACAACAGCATCACTGCCAGAAAAAAAGCCCCCTCCAGAACTCTTTTCCGGTTGATCGCGATCCCCTTTGTCCGGTTCCGGCTAACTTCCATACGCCACCACCCTTTCCGACGCTCCCGGCTCATAGAGCCTGCGCAGCCTTCTCTCCATGCTCTCTTCACTCCATACGCTTTCACCCTGTAATACAGATATCGGCTGTTGTCCCGCTGCCGCCCCTGCAGCCACAAACTCCGCCAGACTCCCTTCATAGACTACCCTTTTACAGGGATACTGATAGAAGTCCTTCGGCGTCACCAGCGAAAAATGCTTGTCGGCGATCCTGATCTTATGCTCTTCCAGGAGCCGCGCAATATAGGAAGAACAGGTATACTGATTTTTCAGATAAAAGGGGCGTCCAAGGGCAATGAACGGCAGCCCCGGCACCGCATAATGATAATGGTATCTCCTTCTATAGTCCTGCCGCAGCCGCTCTCTGATCCCTGCCTTCTGCTCCTCGCTGCACTCCAGCTCACAGACTTGGTATGCCGCCGTCGGGAATGCCCGCAGGATCTTCCTTTTATCCTCTCTCTCAAATCCGGCAAACCAGGGCACCCTCGGATTACGCCGTCCAAAGCTGTAAGCTTCTTCCAGGCCCGCATCCATGCCGAGGACCACATGAATATATTTTTGTCTCAGAAACCGCCTGATCACCGCCGCAAAAACCCCCGGCGTATCCACCATGGCAATGTATATATGCTCCATATAAATCCTCCATTCTATCCTGATTCACTCTCCCGGCGGCCTTTATCTCCTGCTATTGAAATTGATAAATCTTCCTCGCCGCCCGATATCCGCTCTTTGTCAGCATTCCGCCCACTTTACCGGGCAGATAGGTCAGTCCGCTCAGCGTGGTGTATTTCAGGCGTAAATAAAGCCTGACATTATCTTCCCTGATCCCTCTCCAAAGCTGTCTTCGTTTACTATATGCCTCCTGTGAATCAATCAGCAGCAGATGGATAGATGAGATCGCCATCATAATCGATATATTACGACACATATACTCCGCCAGCTTCGGATAGATTTCCTTTACCTCGTTTAGATCTACGCATTTGGAAACGATCTCCGTCACCAGAATCTGCTGGTCTATCCTGCTCATCAGCACCCTCTCATTGACAGACTGATCCTCCCTGCCGATATAGTAATGATACAGATCGATATCCATATAGAAAATATGTTCTACGAACGGCAGCGGCTGATAGGCAAAGATATTATCTACATAGAAGGTATGCTCCGGCAGGACAACCCCGCTCCTTCGCAGCACCTCCGTCCGAAAGACCAGGGCATGCATGATCAGATACTGTGACGCATGAAATCTGCCGATATCATTCCAGCTGCACATCTCTTCCACAGGGAAAACATTTGTGTAACGCATCGTCCTGCCGGTACCTTCATCCAAATGATCGTAGATATAGTTACATACAAACAGATCCGGCACATCACCGATCAGGCGGGTCTCTTTCCTGACACAGAATTCCCTGATCCTTTCAAGCATCTTCGCATAGGCGCTCTCATCCAGCCAGTCATCCGAATCCACCACCTTAAAATACATCCCCGTCGCCAGCTTCAGACCGGCATTGACTCCGGATCCATGTCCGCCGTTTTCCTTGTGCACTGCCCTGACGATGCCGGGATAGAGTTTCTCGTAATAGTCCGCGATCTCCCCTGTGGCATCCTTCGATCCGTCGTTTACGATAATAATCTCAACGTCGTCTCCGCCCGGGAGCAGAGATTCAATACATCTCGCCATATAATCCTGTGAATTATAGCAGGGAACCGTAAATGTTATGTACTTCATATGCTACCTCCATATTCTGCATTCATTTTCTTCGGAAATATTTTCCGCCATGTATTTTCTTTATGTCGTTTTCTCTATCTATCATAACGATTAAAACTTCCAGTTTTCTTCAATTTTTTATTAAGATATTCTTAAAAAGGTTTTCCGCTTCCTTAATAAGAAGAAAATACAATACCTCCAAATGCAGATACAAAAAATCCAGGAGCAAAAGATCAACCCCGATCTCTTTTGCTCCTGCACTTTCCTTACTCCTGCCTGTATATTCTTTCAGTGCACTGTCACAATTTCATATCTGCCGTCCTGCGACGGTACGGCTTCCAGTGTCAGCACATTTCCCATCAAATCCCTCTGCCGGGATATTTCAACCACACTCCTGTAATAATCGATATCGTTCTCCGGAACAAACGGAATTTCCGCACAGGTCAACTTTACTTTCAAATACTGCAGATAGATCTGGTGATCTGACACCATACTCAGATCCCGTATCACTACACCGTCCGCCCCCTGCACATCCTGCGTGTCAAATGTAAATCTTGCCGAACGCTTCAGTCCCGGGATCATATCAGACGGATAATTTCCCATATAACCACTGCGGGCCCAGTCCACTTCCAGATTATCATACTGATCCTTAATCATCTTTCCATTGGAAAAAAGCATGATCCCTGCAAGCAAAAGCGCAAGTTTGGCCGGCAGTTTCCGCCCCTTTTCCATGTTCATGACCGGCATACACAAATACACATATAGATACGGAGATATATAATACAACAGCTTTCCCGCACTCCAGTACTTTTCACCCAGACACATCCCCACTACAAGCACACTGCCCGTCAGCACAATGATCCATAACATCCATTCCGAACGTTCTTTCTTCTCTACCACCGGTCTTATCATGCAAAACAGCACCAGACAGGCAAGCAGAAACGTCAGCCCCGTCAGGAACAGGGCTGTTATTCCATAATATCTTTCGTAATTGGGTGTTATATTATACATACCGGCAACAGATACGATACGGTTGGAAAAACGACTGACAGGCCCTGTGATCCTGCCGTCATCGACTCCGTACCTTCCAAGCCACCACCCGTTAAAATAGCCTGCCCATGACTGTCTCTCAGTGTCGAAAGAAGAATGAATCTGCCCTCTTAAAAATCCCGTGATCCGGTAATTCATTAAGAGCAGGAAAAGCAGTGACAGAACCGGAATACTCACAAGCTGTGCAATACGCTTCCAGTCCAGCCCTTTCCTCTCACGCAGCAGGAGAAAACATCCCGTCAGTAAATATAATGCCCCATGTACCAATGCACTTTCCAAATACAGCGCCAGTCCGGCGGCCGCTAACAAAATCATCAACAGATATTGTTTTCTGTCGCACAGATTGCCATCGGCAAGCTCCTGTGCATTCTGGAAGAACACTGCCGTCAATGCTGCCAATACTGCGATCGAAGCCATTTGCGATACCGCATCTATATCGTACTGGATCTGCCCCCAGAAACCGGCACAGTACAGGACCGATACCGCGATCCCTGTCATTCCCGAGACACGTTTTGCTCTTACCGTGCTCTTCCCCGTCTGGCATAACAAATAGAACAGTGACGCGGCGATCATGGCCTGTACAAATCTTCTAAACAGGTATACTACCCAGTAAATCTCCCCTGCAGGATTGCAGCGCATCACAGCGATCATTAACCCTGCCGACGGCCTGTCCCTGACTGCCCATTGATAGCCGCGCCACAGGACATCGCTGACCATCCCGATTTCATCTCTGGTCCGCTGATCATACCAGCCGATCGGATGCATCGATAACGCCACAGTCTCCTCCACATATGTCTGCTGGTCAGTACAATTCCCTCTGTACACGTAATACTGTTCGCCGCCGATCATCCCCGGCAAAAGCAGAAACAGCCACAATACGATCACACACCCCAAACTGCCCAACGATGATTTCGTAAACAGCCGCCGCCTGATCAACGCCGCCACCGAAATGCCTCCCAGCGCCAGCCATATGATCCGTATGATCTGAACCGACATTCCACACATAAAGTACAAGAAAGTTGACACAATCGTCATTTCTGAAAAGCCGATCGCAAAAGACAACCAGTTTACAGTCCAGTCGTCCGTATCCTGATACAGCCATGTTACTGTCCATTGTCCCACGCTGTAGATAATTACAATATATAATAATGCCACACCGAAATCTAATACCACACTCTCTTCTCCCTGCTACCCTTTCGTACGGTCGCGCAGTCCATGCTGCCCTGTTTGAACGTTTACCGCCGCTCTTCACTCAGACGGCGTACTGCCATATCGGCGATCAGCTGCATCCCGGCCGGTGTCGGATGCACGCCATCAACGGTCATTTCGACCATATTCTCCAGAGTAATGCCGCAATTCTCCAGATCAATGACCGGAAGATCCCTGTTTTTCGCAATCAACCGGATTCGATCGGAGTAAGCCGCCGACGTCATATCCAGCTTATTGACGAAGGGGATAAAAGGCTGGGACTCTGTCGGCCCCCAGTCCCCCACCGGCAGCAGGGTACAACAGTAGACCTGCGCCTGCGGATACCGCTCTCTTATCTTGTCCAGAATCATGGTATAGCTGTCACTCAGGCTTTCCACCATACCCTCCTCCACGGAGCGCAGACCATCATTATCCCCCACCGGAGCCCCCCGGAGCATATCGTTGGTTCCCATATAGATCACAATGAGATCCGGTGCTTCCCCGTCTGCCCCTGCCAGCTGGGAAATCCTGTAGTCAGTGCAGCCACATGCCGGGTCGGCCTCCCGGGAATCTCCGAAACACGTGCTGCCCGAACTGGACCCGTTCGTATAAAGTTCCAATCCCAACTCATCCAGTACCAGCTTCCACCAGGTTTGCGATACCTCCTTCACCGTCCCGTTCTGTGGATAAAAGGCACTGTTCCCCTCCGGAATCCACCCGTCAAACGTGGAAATGCTGTCTCCCAGAATGGAAAGTTTCATTCCCTTCTCGACAGAAAGTGGCATTTCTCCCTCTATAGCCTCTGTATCTTTCTCCGTCACTGGCATTTCTTCATCCGTAGCCTCTGTATCTTTCTCCGTCACTGGCATTTCTTCATCCGTGGCCTCTGAAGACTCTCTGACAGCAGGCTCCTCTTTGTCTGCTGCCGTACACGCCGGCATTGTCAGCATAATCAAACACAACAACAGCCCTATCCGCCTTTTTCCTCTATTCTTCATTCCCATCTTTGCATCCTTTTCATTCTGCCTGCGGAATCTCACTCTAACCTCCATATTGCTGCTTCACAGCGACACAAAATCTGAAAACAAACAAGTTTGTCTGGGAGAATGCCCGTATTTTGGGCATTCTCTTAAACATTCAGCAACTCTTAGGCTGCGTTCTCTGCTGCCTTGGAGTTGGTTAATGTTTTTCTCACACTACTTTCTAAATATGGACTGTCTCGCCCCGTGCATTTTGTCGTGGTGCTTCAACACGTCGTTCACCGCATCCATGCGCAGCCCGGCGTCTATGAAATCACAGTATTTACAGAAAGGATAATTCTGCCTGCCATTCTTCACCGCGTCACGCAGTTCCCGGTACTTTGCGCTGTTCCAGCCTTCCTTCAGGGAAACCTTATTTAAGTCCGCCAGCTCCGTGGTCTCGAAATTATCACAACAGCAGATACCCATTTTACCATTGGGCATGATCCACATATCTGTGTAGGGCATCAGGCAGGTCTCCTTGATCACTTTACCCTTAGACTGTTTGTTCGGCGCGCTGCCCGCACGGTTTGTCAGCACTTCTTTCAGATACCGGATCTGGATCAGGATATCCACATCCCCGAACTCCTGCGGATGCGCTTTTACATATTCGTATATGACCTGCACATTGTCATGCATTTTCATATTCAGACAATAATTGTTGATGATCAGCTGGTCAAGCCAGGGCACGATGGCCTTCACCTTGTCCACATCCAGCAAAAGGCCATTGGTGGACATGAAGATAAAAGCTTCCGGCAGCTGCTTCCTAGCATATTCATGGAATTCCACGATGCGCTTGTCCAGCCACGGTTCATTATTGCCGTACAGCGTCAGATGTCCTTTATACCCCCAGTCCCGCAGCTGATCGATAATGGAATAATACAGCGCATCATCTATCTTCTTGTAGGGACGCTTCTCCGCATTGATATTCGCGGTGCAGAACTCGCACGTACTGTTGCAGCGGTTCACCGTCTCCAGATTGACCACCACCGGATGCGGCGTCTCTTTCTGCTTATAAAAATAATCAATATACTTTTGCTGCTGACGTCTTCTCGCCACAAACTGCAGCTTTAAATAGCTCTCACTGGATAACCTGGGCAAATACTTTCTGGCATTCCAGCCCAGCACGCCCGCAAAATTGTGTACTCTAACCGCCATATTAATCCCCCATTCTTGCTCAGTCTGCAAATTTGCGCGCAAGCACAAATTTGTGTGTGAAAAATCTGTCGCATATGGATTTTTCACACTATTCTCCATTTCCGCACGGTTTCCTCATGCTCCGTTATCTGTCACTACCCATTGCCAGAGCCGGCTCCCCGGCGGCCCTGTACACGTAGACCGTACAGCTGCCGTCCCCGGCCGTATCGCTGTCTACCAGCTCCAGACCAACCTCACCTGCATTCGTCAGTTCCAGTCTGGAAAAAATATATTCTCCCCCCAACGCCCGAAAAGCGTCCACATCCATATAAATATCATAATCCGTAGCATACACCGTTTTCGTCGCACTGACAATACTCAGATCCGTCCCCGAATACAGGTAAGCTCTGGCACCCCAGTCGTCATAATAAATCCTCGTCGGCTCCACTCTTTCAAGTGCCGGAGCGATGATCTTCCGAAAATCTTCCTTATACTGCTGGGTATAAAATCCCAGATAACCGTCCAGCGTAGCGATCCCATTGTACTCCAGCACCGCCGGGTGAAGTCCATAAGCCGCCGACCACTCTCCCTGATAGCCGATTTTTTCCTTTAACTTCTCAAATAGGGCCTGCGCATAGAACTGTTCATAATCAAACTCGTCCACTTCCGTCCCGTGAAAGTATTCATACGCCCTGTTATGACAGGTGGCATACAGATCATTGTACCGGTTGGGCGTCAGAATCACCGCCAGAGCCGCCACACACACCAGCCCATTGGCTGCCCACATCGTCAGGATACCTCTGTCGTAGAGCCTGATCAACACCAGAAAAAACGCGGCATACCACAAAAAAGGATTGAAAAAGATCGTCCTGTTAAACTGCCATCCTTCCAGCGGCGGAATAAGCGTCTCCACCAGCCTCCGCAGCGGACCGAAATCATACAGGCCGTACACCACACTGTTAAACAGCAGAAAGACCATAACGAAATTAAACGGATCCCGAACCATCTGCCGCCACTTTCTTCTGTACAGATACAAACCGTTATTCCCGACAAAATAGAGCACGCAGACCGGCAGCACCACCTTCCCATGCACCCCGTCGGCATGAAAGATACCGTCTTTCCAGACCGTACCGATCTCCCGCAGGATCTCCGCCAGCGAAAGATCCGCATTGACGATGCTGGAACGGATCGTTTCTTCCTCCCCGAAAAGCATCTGCCCAAACAGCCGGTATTCGCATCCCACATACCCGACCGCCAGCACAAACGAAGCGGCGATCAGCGGCCACACCGGTTTCCGCTGCCGGATCGACAGCCATACGATGGCAATCACCAGATACCCCAGGATAAAGATCCCATGATAAGAGAAATAGGACACCAGCGGATAGGCAAACAGCCCCAGATACCACCACAGCCCGGCACGTCTGTAGATCTTGATCAGAAGATAAACACACAGCGGAATGGAAGCGAAAGCGAATCCAAACGCCGGAAAAAACCACACGATTCCATAGACAAACCCCGTCATATAGATGATCGGCCTGTACAGGACACATTTCTCCGGAAAAAGTTCGCCCATAAGCAATCGGAAAGAAAACATCCCCAACAGTATTTTTCCCAAAATACCGAGCACATACGCCGTATAAGCAGGAAAAAGCATGTATAAGAGTGTGTACAGCGACAGCTCCGACGGAAGATTGTCTCTGCTGATCCCGCCCAGAAAAGGCACATCCACACCATGCCGCAGAAAACTGTTCGTATTCTTCAGCATCTGAAACTGCGCCAGAAACAGATCCATATTGTCATGCACCGCAATGTAACTTTTCTCCCCGTATCCGAAGAACACCCCGGCCGTCAGGAGCAGAAAACCTGCGACCGGAAAAAGAAACCAGTATTTCGTTATCCACAAAACCCATTTTTGTTCTGCCAATCTCTTCATGTACCGCTGCCGCTCCTTCCCTGACCGCATTCACACCTGATCCGCTGTAATGGCGACGGAAGAAATAATGAAAGAGTATAAACCGCATCCTCTATGCCCGTCCATGCCTTATCTTCCTGAATACAAATATCTTCTGTCCAAAGAAATTCATCACGATAAACATGCACATCCCCAGGAACATGGCCACATTATCCACGATCACTCTGGGCTGCGCCGCCAGGACCTTCTCCATAAGCGGCTGCGCCACGCTGAATGCGATCAGATAACATACAATGATATTGATGGCAAACCGCCAGGGCAGTCCTGCGTCCCTGTTCTCCACTTTGAAAGTCACTCTGCTGTTGGCATGGTAAGAAAAGACACTGCCGATAAAATAAGAAATACCGCTGGACAGCCAGTAATTCATATGCACCAGATTATAGAGTACCGCCATAATGACCCAGCCCATCAGCGTATTGATCACACCCACCAGCCCAAAATGGATCACTTCCATAATAAAATCTTTATATTTGAAAAACAGTGCTTTCATTAAATTCTTTCCCGCTTTCGTTTACATTTGGCTTTGCATTTACATGTCCCGTCCGCTATACTGTTAGTAAAATCTCTCATTATGCGAAAGGAGTTCCCCATGCAGTCATTACGCATACATCATATCGGATATTTAGTCAAAAAAATAGAAAAGGCCAAACAGACCTTTCTGGCTCTTGGCTATCTGATCGAACAGGATACCGTCTATGACGATATCCGTAAAGTCAACATCTGCTTCCTGACCAGAGACGGTTACCGCGTCGAACTTGTCTCACCCGCCACGGAAGATTCCGTTGTCTCCGGCTTGATAAAACGGTATAAGAACAGCCCTTACCATATCTGCTACGAAACCGATGATTTCGAAGCAGACATCGCCAGACTGACCGACGACGGCTTTATCGCCATCGACACTCCGACGCCCGCTCCTGCCTTAGGAGGCCGCGATGTCGTATTTTTGTCAAACGCTGCGATCGGCATGCTGGAACTGCTCAGGACAAATCATCCCGAACAAACATCGTGATCGTCCCACATTTCACCTCCGTAAACCCGGACAGGTCGAGACTGGGATCGTAGCACCAGTGGCGGTCATCCCGATTGTACATTACAACTATATCAATTTCCTCAAGAGCCGCCTTTTCATTCTCTCTCGGCCCGAAGGAACGGTCGATTTTATTCTCGTCTTCGATCCAGTAAAAGATTTCATCGTATCCGTGAAGCCTGAACCAGTAATACATTGTCCTGTTGCCTTCCAGATTCGGTGCAAAACAGGACAGCACCTTTTTGTCCGTTCCTTCCACCAGGTCAAGCGTCCGCTCCATCATTTCCCGAATGCTCTCACCACGGTAGGTAAAGTAAGCCGCCTCCCGCAGGACCACCCTGCCATGCGCCGCCAGCATCAGAAACAGGCACAGCACATAAGCTATCCTCCGCTTCCCGCCAAGCGGTCTGAAATTACACCCAAAGATCACAAAGAAAAAGGCAAACCCCAGCACACAGGGCAGCAGATAGCGTTCCGTCATGGACGTCTTGCTGTATGTGACGCACTGCGGCACGACAATGGAAAGTGTCAGCAGGATCTCCC
Organism: uncultured Lachnospiraceae bacterium; assembly: GCA_910578115.1. Classification (GTDB taxonomy): domain Bacteria; phylum Bacillota; class Clostridia; order Lachnospirales; family Lachnospiraceae; genus UBA3282. The sequence goes on from CAJTPO010000019.1 coordinate 84,121, forward strand.
ACCCCGCTTTCTTCAAATGCTCCCAGTACGTCAGGAATATCATGCCAAACAGAATTCCGAACCGCACATACCACTTCATATCCGTATGCGCCGCCAGGCTCCACGCCTGTATATACTCTTCTGCCGTCACGCTTTTATCCAGTCCCACATAGGAATAGTTATTCGTGCCGATCACAAACATGATCAACAGCATTTCCACCGTAAAGAGCAGGCCGATGGAAAGCAGATATGGCAGTCTGCGCCGTACCGCCTCCCACAAATGTAACAGCGTCAGCTTTCTGCCTTTCATTTCTTCATACAATACATACAAGCCGACAAAAGGCAGCATAAGAATAAATGGCTCCTTGTAGATCGACATCAAAAAGAACGCACCCACGCTGGCAAAAGAATACCATCTTCTTCCCGTCCGCAGCCATTTGAGCAGCAGGTAAAAACCCAGCGCAAACATCATGGTGTCGTACGACTCCTGCGGCCCCAGCTTCCACCAGACCGCCGACTGATACCCCGTCAGCACCGTCAGCGCAAAGAGCGCCGCATAGATCATATTGCATTTCATCTGTCTCGCGCAATAATAAAGCAGCACCAGCGCCAGCACGATCTCCGACGCTTTCACAACTGACATGGCTGTCAGATCAATTCCGAATACTGCCGCCATAAGTACGCGGTTCACATAATACAAAGGCCGAAAACGCCTTGTAAGATCATCTCCCACAGCTTCCTTAAGACAATCCCAAAGGCTTCTTCCCTCCAATGTCATCCAATCCACATACTTGGCAAACTCCCAGTCATCCACCAGATGAAATCCTGACCGCCAGGTGCCCATGACCAGAATAACGCCGAATACAAGGGCCGTAAAAAAGCTCCACACGATAGCTGCCTCTTTCTTCCTGCCCATCTCATCCAGCCTCCGGTAGAATCCGTGTATCGTGTCATGCAGTCTCTCCACCATAACCGTGCCCCGCAATTCCCATTCAGGCGGTCTGACTGATGATGATATCAGCCATCTCACCCACATTTTTCATGGATACTACCTGTCCCATATTAAATTTCATCCCGAATTCCTGCTCCACAGCCGCCAGAAGATTGATATGCTCCAGCGAATCCCAATCCTCAATGTCATCCGCCGTCGTCGCATCTGTCACTGTGATCCCTTCGTCGTCGAACACATCTCTGAACACTTCATTCAATCTTTCAAACACTTCTTCTCTGCTCATCGTTTTCTCCACTTCTGCGCTGCTTTTTGCGCATATTTTCAATCTTTTCTCTCCACTTTCTTTCCATCTATAAGTACTATAATATCATTTCCACCATTTGGCAACCTTTAATCAAATCGCCGCTCCGAAAAAGCCGCCCGACGGCAGGCTGAGCATGATGTAAGTTTACTATGAAAGTCTTCGACTTTCACAGCATGGATGGCCATGCGGCCCGCCCGACGGCAGGCTGAGCATGATGTAAGTTTACTGTAAAACATCAATGACCGTATTCTTCTTCTCATAGCATTCCGGAATGTCAAATCTCCAGACACTGTTTCCCGCCTCGTCCTCATGGATCTTCGTAAATCCCATCGTCCCATAGAATTCCTTCACCATGGCGTTCTTTGCGGTGGGATAATAGTGGCCGATCATCGTATCAATCCCACGATCACGGCACGCTTCTACAACACTGTCCAGCATGGCATACTCCATATCCCGCTTAAGCACCCGGCAGCTCATCAGCCACAGTTCAATCTGCAGCACTGCCTTCCCTGTACACACGGATCTCTGCCACGTACCCCCTTCTTCCGCTCCCGTCTGCTGTGCCTCGCCTGCTTCTGCCACGGCCTGACAACACTGCCCGGCAACACCCGGATCCATACTCACCACTCTCCCGATCACAGCAGAAACGACACCATTGTCACCAAATTTGTCCTCCAGCTTCCCATAGCGTGTGACGTAAGTGTCATCAGCAGCAAAGCCCTCTATATCATTCTGCGTGCAGCGTCTGGTCGTCAGATTAAACTGATTGCTCTTATTGGTCAGCTGGGCAATCCTCGCCATATACATCGGCTCAAACGGCCTGACTGTCCCTTTCATCTCCAGAGAAAGCAGATACTCCCTGTAATCACCAAAGTTCTGCTGCTGCTGCTTTCTGGCAATATTGGCCTTATACATCTTGTTGCGCTTCCGGTCGTCATCTGACAATTGTGTCACTTCAAAAAAACCGGAATGATCCAATATGCGGATATACTGCTCCGGCGTACCGATGGCCGGAACCGCCACTCCCTTTACCTGTGCCGCCACGATCTCCCGCTCCGCCGGATTATCATCCACAAATACCAGACTTTCCGGCAGAATATTCATCTCATCGGCTATCGCGGCCATATTCCTGCTCTTCGGTTCCCAGTTCGCCTTGATCACAATAAAGTCCTCCGGTTTCAGAATACCGTCCGGATGCTCCAGTCCCGCAACCGCATTGTCATATTCATTCTTGGAATTGACGTTGAGCATGACGCCGATCTCTTTCTGCGCTTTCACATAGCTCTGGAATTCCGCATAGACCTGTCCCATGGAAGTCTCCTGCCCGATCTCCAGATTCTCCACGCCGTCATCCCCCACGATCCCTCCCCAGAGGGTGTTGTCCAGATCAAGCACCAGCGATTTCCTGTTCCTGCCAAAGACTGCCTTGATAATATTCGACAGGTTGTAGGCAAATTCCGGAATCGCCTGCATACACATGGCATACTTATACATATGCCAGTAGAAGGGATCCGAAAAACGGTCGATCCCATATGCCGCCGCCATATAATTGATATCATTGATATAGAACCCGGCATGTTCTCTCGCATACCGGTAAAATCTCTCATTCATCCTGTTCAGAAAACTTATGCGTCCCTGCAGATACACCGCTTCCTGGTTGCCCAGCACACGGTAAAAGGGAAACTCAAAGTTGTTCTGGATCACAGGACAATGATACCTGTCCGCTATCTTTTCCCACATAACCCGAAAGTGCTCGTACTGTTCTTCCAGCATCTCCTCAATACGTTCCGCAGAATCCGAAACGTCGGGATAGGATACAATATTCCGGTTAGACGTATGAATATAGATCAGATCCGGTGCAAACTCCACAAGCTCCGGATTATCAAACATCACATCCTGCCAGTACTGTGCATACTCCGACTCATAAAACTCCGGCCGTATTCCCTGATCAAGCAGAAATATCTCCAGTACCCTGATAATATCATGTGTCGTACTGCCGCCGAGTACCGCGATCTTTTTCGAGAGGAAATCCGTCCGGCTCTCCAGAAGCTGCCGCCTGATCTTCTTAGATTTCTTCAAAATATATTCACTGTCAAATGGATATGTCAATTCCTTCATACTAATCCCCCATTCTTGCTCAGTCTGCAAATTTGGGCACAAGCATAAATTTGTGTGTGAAAAATCTGTCGCATATGGATTTTTCACACTAACCCCCATGCATATTGCAAGCTTGCATCAATCCGCGTCCGCATCGACAACTGTATACCGTTATATCATAACACAAACCGTCCGCCGTCTGCAATTGATTCCTGTCCGTCTCCATCACACAGTCAAAAAGCCTGCTTCTCAAAACAGGCTTTTACGATCAATTTACTCTTCCGGATAAAAGGCCGACAGGATCAATCTGATCGGCACCTCGGCGTATCTCTTTCGTCCTTCCTCCGTCAAATGAATGCCGTCCTCCAGACAGTGTTCCGCGCTGTACGCATCTATTCCGCTCTCTTCCATGGCATTGTAGAAGATAACGCCGTCTTCCTTATGCTGACTGTACACGTACCCCGCGCATCGTGCAAATTCAACCATGGTTCCGCATCCGTAGTCCAGGCTGTAGGAATCTCCGATATATTTCCCATCCTCAAAGATCTGGCAGTAATGCGGTGGGATCAACAGGATTCCCGCATCCGGAAATCTTTCCTTCAATAACGTTACCGCGATCTCCAGCGCCCCCGCGTAAGTATGGGATTCAGACTCATTAAGCGTTTCACCGTTTTCCAGGTATTTACTCTGCGCAATCTGACGGCTCAGGAAATCATTGATGCCGTACTCGATCACAAAAAAGTCTGTCTTACTGAAATCACACTCCTTTAAGATCTCTCCCGCTCTGTATCCGTCGAAAATATCCGGTTTTATATTGCCAAGAATAGCATTCACCACACCCAGCAGGGATCTGGATCCCCACTCTTCAAAATTATACTGCTCACCGGGCAGGAGTGCCGCCGTAGTCCCTCCCATCGCCATATTGTATACTTTCGCGTTACATCCCTCCGAAATCAGGGATGCAACCCCGTGATTCTCCCGGTCGCTGTCCAGAATACTGTCCCCCAGAAACACGATCTGCATGTCGTATTCCTTTTCGTCCACTTCCGGTTCTTTTGCTTCCTCTGGCTGCGCCGCCTGCTGTGCGTCCGGATTCCCTTCGGACTGCTGTGCCGTATCCTGCTGCTCCGTGTTGGTCAGGGTTTTTTCCGACTCATTTGTTTGCGTTTTCCCTTCCCCGACTTCCACCGTGGATTCCGTCCCCACATTCGGTCCGCCCTTAAGCTGGTCCCACTCCGCCTTCAGTTCCTGTACCGTCTGCCGATTTTCCTCCTCCAACGCCATTCTTTCCTTCTGCATCCTGATCTGTACCTGACCATATATGATCTCAATGATCGCCAGAATACAGAAACCGATCATCACCAGAAACAGCAGCGCATTCCCGTTACTTCTTCCTTTTCTCGTATTTTCCCTATATCTCATTCCTTATTCCCCTGTCCTTTCCCATAGCTCTGTTTACAGGAAACATAATAAATATATCACTTATTCACTATGTTGAGTAGACATCTTTCTATTTTTTAATTAATCCTTCCATAAATCTTAAGAATTGTATTTGTTTTGATTTTTATTTGTAACTGGTCCTTATTATAGTATATAATAAAAAACTGGAAATATTCTGTTTGCTTTTGAATCTGACAGTACAAAAGAAAGGATAAGTCTATGCCACTTGTTACACAGGGAGCTCAGCCTTCCGGATCCTCCAAATATTTATCTGACGGTCTTTACCGTACGCCTGGCAGGCAGGTCTCCTTCCTCTGGTCATGGCGGCTCTTTTTTCTCATTTTCCTGGTGCTGTTTTACTGCATCGAGCTTCTGTGGCTCAACCCGGTAGACGGTATCAATGACGACTGGGGAATGTACAGCACGCTTTCCGGCGCTTATCTCGGCTATCCGGACGCTCATGTGCTCTTTTTCCTGTATCCGTTATCCTGGTGCCTGTCCAGACTGTATACGCTGTGCAGTTTCATTCCGTGGTTTGGACTGTTCCTGCATGGAGTACAGATCACATCCATCTATGCGGTCTACCGCCGCTGCATGCAGCTATGGTATCGTCACGAAAGTCCTGACGTATTCTGGAAACCCGCACTGACGATCCTGTGCTTTCTCTTTTTTATCGTGAATCTTAATATCCTTTCTGAGGCACAATATACCACGGTTGCAGGCTCAGCCGCAGCTGCTGCCCTTTTCTGCTTTGCGACAACGAGAATTGACGGCCGGACATCGGTTTTTCTCAGAAATAATATATCCACCTGGCTCTTTGCCTGGATTTCCTACAGTATGCGGCAGAATATTTTCTATCTGATGCTGCCCATCGCCGGAATGCTCTGGCTGGCCAAATGGATCCGTTCTGTCAGGAACTGTTACCCCAAAACCGCCCTGAAACTTCTGAGCTTTGCCTGTATTCTGCTTGCAGGCATGGGCCTGCTGTATGGTGCGCACGCGGCCGCCTATTCCGAACCGGAATGGGCAGATTTCCGACGTATCAACCATTATCGGGAGCGGGTAGGTGATTTCTACACATGGCCGGAATATGAAGAGTGTACGGATACCCTGACACAGCTTGGCATCACAGAGGAAGAATACAACTACCGGCGCAGCGGTGCTCCGCATATCGGTTACGGAATGTCCGTAGAAGACTGGCGGCAGATGCATGATATCGCCCGCGAGTGCTATCTGGCCCGCACCTCCACGCTCAGTCGAATGAAAAATGTCCTCACCGGCGCAGTGAGTGTGTTCTTCTACGAAGACGGTATGCAGCCGGCTAACCTGCTGGCCGGCCTGCTGCTCATTATAACGCTCTTTCTGATATTGTTACACCGTAACTACCGCGCGCTGTCCGTCTATTTGCTTTATCTGGCCGGCCGTGCAGTCAGCTGGGGCTATGTCCTTTACGAAGGGCGTTTTCCCAAGCGTATCATCCAGCCGCTGATCTGTGTTGACTATGCCGTTTTGCTCGCAATTCTGCTGGCGTTCAATCTGCTTCGCCTGGAAAAGGCCAAACGCTACGCCCTCCTCCTGCCCATCGTGTTCCTGTTCAGTATTGCTTCGCTGATCATCACGAAAAACAACGTGGATGCCAATTACCGCTCCCACCAGGAAACATGGGACCAGCTGAAAGAGTATTGCCGCTCCCACCAGGACAACCTCTATATCTGGACACACAGCTCCGGTACGCTGGATCATTATTGTGAATCACCTTTTGATCCGACACAGGATGTCTATAATAACTTTGTCTATACAAACTGGGGCGTGATCCTGAACCCGAACACCAGGGTAAAACTGAGAAAATACGACGTCGAAGACTTCGGTGCGGATCTGATCGATAACGACCGCATCTGCTTCCTCCTGCAGGATGCCCCGCACAATGAAGAACATCCTGTCATTATGTATCTGCGCCATACTTACAATGCAGAATGTGAACCCATCGACAGTTTCACTGCGGGAGATACCCTGTACACCGTATACCGGCTCAGGACAAAATAACGATAACACCGGAGGATCCTGTATTGCAGGCATTCTCCGGCGTAAAACTTACATTTACACTAACTTTGTTCCTTAACCCTGCGGGTTACAAGCGTCAGCCTGTATTCGAAATCCCTGCGGTTCTTCAATGCCATATTCGACAGCATCAGCCCCGCAAACAACGACTGCAGCGCTGACAGCCCGATAAAACCGCAGACAAACAGCGTCGGGAATCGAAGTACCAGACCGGTCTCAAAATATTCCAACAGGATCGGAATAAACATGAGTACCGCGATCAGCGCCAGGAGGGCCGCACACATCCCGAAAAAGCCGAACGGTTTATAATCTTTGTATAGTTTCACGATGGTTCTGATCACTTTAAACCCGTCGGAAAATGTATTCAATTTGGATTCACTGCCTTCCGGCCTGTCGCGATACTCTACGATCACATTCTCGATCTGCATGTTATTATAGACAGCATGGATCGTCATCTCCGTCTCAATCTCAAAACCGGTGGACAATACAGGAAAGGTCTTCACGAACCCATAGCTGAAAGCACGGTATCCGGTCATGATATCCTTGATCTCACAGCCAAAAAGCCTGTTGATACTGCTGCGCACGATCGTGTTGCCGAAATTATGGAACGGCCGTTTATTCTCCGTAAAATAGGTGGATGAAAGCCTGTCCCCTACCACCATATCCACATTGCGCTGCAGTACCTTATCCACCATCTCACCCGCATACTCCATGGGATACGTATCGTCGCCATCCACCATGATGTAACACTCCGCCTCGATCTCACGGAACATGCGCCGGATCACATTTCCCTTCCCCTGCATATACTCATAACGTATGACCGCCCCGGCTTCTCTGGCAAGCTCCACAGTCCGGTCACTGGAATTATTATCATATACATACACCACCGCCTCCGGCAGCGCTTCTTTCGCATCCCGCACCACCTTGGCGATTGTCTTCTCCTCGTTATAACATGGAATCAAAACCGCTATCTTATCCATTTCTGCTCTTACATCCTTCCTG
>CAJTPO010000020.1 GCA_910578115.1 uncultured Lachnospiraceae bacterium
CGGCGGTTTCAGCCGTATGCGGAGAGCTTTTCGGATCATTATGCCTTTGTGGGGCCTTCGGTATTTTCCGGTGTTTTACCTGAAAAGGAGAAAGCGCGGCCGCTTGTCTATATCGCTATGGGAACGGTCATCAATGACAGGTCTGATTTCTACAGGAAATGCATTCATGCGCTGGGAAACCTGCAGGTGGATGTTATCCTATCCTGCGGTGACTTCGTAAACCGCGAAGAACTGGGGGATTTGCCGGAGCATATCCGGGTGTATCCTCATGTTGACCAGCTTGCCGTGCTTGCCAGAGCGGATGTTTTTCTTACACACTGTGGAATGAACAGTGTTTCCGAGAGTTTGTACATGGCGGCGCCGATGGTTCTTTATCCGCAGACGGGGGAACAGTTTGCCGTAGCGCGAAGGGTTATGGAAATCGGCGCGGGGATCCTTCTGCGGGATGATTCCTGTGCGGGAATCCGGGCAGCCGTACAGGAGATCCTCGGCAATGAGGTGTACAGAAATGCGGCTGCCGAAGGCAGTGCGGATTTCCGCGCCTGTTCAGGGGCAGCCGGCGCGGCAAAATTCATAGAGGATGCCCCGCACGCTTCGGGTGGCATGGATATGATAAAGGAACTGAACAGGGCCAATGCGAAGTGCGGGCTTTTATACTGGCTGTTTGTGGCTGCGGTCATCCTGCTGAGCGGTTTTCTTGCCGGCTGGCAATACGCGTTGATCATCGGTATAGCGGCCGGGATACTGGCGGCCCCTGTGGGCAGGGCGATGCAGAAAAGAAACTATGCCGGTTTGTGTAAACGCACAGCCCGCGGCGTACCATGACATAAAAACCTGCCATGATATCCTGAAAAACGTTTGAAAGTCTGATGGGAGTTGGAGGGGATCTGAATGAAAGCGTACAGTATGCAGAATAAAAAGGCATGGGAATATAACGCGTATGAGTTTTGGGTGAAACAGGCGGGCACCCCGGCGGACAGGGCAAAACAGGACCGGGAAGATCCGGTCGGGATGTTGAAAAAGTATGCGGATTATTTCGATACCTATAGCGGGATGAAAATTGCGAACATATGCGGTTCCTGTGGAAAGAAGGCGGTTCCGCTGGCTGTTTTGGGAGCGGATGTCACGGTCTTTGATATTTCGGAGGATAATAAGAGGTATGCGCTTGAAGTGGCGGCAGCTGCCGGGGTTGACCTGCATTTCGAGGTATGCGACATACTGGAGATCGATCAGCAGAAGTACGGAGGTTATTTTGATATAGTGTTTATGGAAGGCGGCGTGCTGCACTATTTTCATGACATAAATGAGTTCATGGATATTATGTTTGCTTTATTAAAAAAAGGTGGCAGGATGATATGCAGCGATTTCCATCCTTTTACCAAAACAGCGGATCTGCTGGGACTTGAACAGCCGACGATGAGTTACTTTTCAACGGAAATCTTTGAAGGAGAGATGGCACACGCCCGCTTTTTTGAAGAAAGTATCCGGAAGAATATGCCACGGTGCAGTTACAGAAAATATACGGTGAGTGAGATCATCAATGCCGTTATTGGCAGCGGTTTTGTGCTGAGAAAGTTTGACGAACATCCGGCATGGGACAATGAGAAGTTACCGGGCGAGTTTACGATCGTTGCATGCAGATAGTATTCGCCGGGAAAGGAAGTGGAAGCCGTCGACATATACAGCTTCACAGGAAGATTCTCACTGTATCCTGATGCTGTCAAAAAAAGGAGTACTGAAGACTTTTCACTTTGCGTTCCGTGACTTTATCTGCCTCTGTCAGCTGGCTGCAGAGCAGCGGGGAGGCGGGATCATACGCCTGTATATTCCGGAGGCGGGCAGTGGGATTGTGGTTGGCATAACAGTAGATACAGCCATTTTGGCAGGTATTATAGAGGCCGAGATCAATGCCTGTCATGCAGCCGCATTCCAGGCGCTGGTTTTTGTCTTTGACTGCATCGACAGGACAGCCAAGCAGTCTGGAAATGAGTTCTCCGTCAATGCAGTGGGCATGTGCAATCTGCCAGCGGGACAGATCGATGTCTTCGGCGCAGGTGTCTATTTTCAGCCCGCAGGCATGAGCCGTCGCAGCAAACGCTTCTGCGATGGCTTCTTTTTGTACAGAAGACAGTTCGTGGAGGTTTTCCTTTTTTGCTGCGCCTGTAATATTCCTGTACAGGTCGATGAAACTGATAGTGACTTTGTCTGTGTGGCGGCACAGTTTACAGGCTATATAGTTGAACTGTTCGGCGTGCCAGCTTATCGTATACCGGTCGTTTAAAAGTACAGGATCATAGCGCCAGATGACACGCTGTCTGCCGATTTTCTCCGACAATACCTGAAAGGTGTTTATTCTTTCATCCAGGGCGGGAAGATTTTGTTCAATCTCTTTGCCGTAGGCATTCAGGGTAAATTGAAAGTAATACATATAGTTATGCAGCTGCTCTAATCTGTCCATAAGCGGCCGGGGATTCTTGCTCCAGAAGACGATACAGTCAACGAGTTCAGGGCTGAGACTGATGCTGCTGACCTGACGTATATTCATGGGATTGCGCACATAAGCATACTGTGCTTCGATTCTGTTGAGAAACCATTCGGAAAAATATGCAGGAATGTCGGTTCTACGGCTTGCGCTGATGATCATAGTGTACTCCCTTTTTGGTGCTGTGTGTGCCGGTCCGGTCCCCGGACAACTCATGGTCTTTGTTCTTTTCCGGCAATTTGTCACCCCGTGACAGGGCCTGGATAACGTCGTCCAGCAGGCCAATGTCACGGTGACGTTTGATTGCAAGTTTATAGTCTTTTTTGAATCTGGTATAATCCACAATAATTATCCGCCCCTTTCACTTGTCTAAATTTTCATCTGCCGCGTTGGTCTACACTCCGTTTCGGTCCGCGCTGAACATGTGCCACTGGCACATAGCGCCGTTAATCGACGTAGCCACCGTTACGCCTCATTCCTCCGCCTTGCATATGAAAATTTATCCTGCGTGTAAGGGCACGGTAATTATCGTGGATTATACTGGTGGTCCAGATGATTTCCCTGCTCATCGTTTCAGTTCGCGGAGCGCTTCCTCCTGCCGCTGTCCATACGGACAATGAAATTTGTCGTGTTAGCCATAAGAATAACTCCTTCTGTGTTTCATTTTACTGATAGTACATACGAAATGCAATGTAAAATCAATTCAATGGATATGAAATTCAGCAAATTATTGTATCTGCCGTATAATCTTTGGATCCTTGATCTTCCCGTTTTTGCTCCGCGGAGCATTCGTGGACAAAGATCTGCCGCTATGGTATGATAATTTCGTTGGGAAGGAGGTGGCGTCTTGGACGTTTGGTCGTTATTTCTGTCCGGTTTCCAGGAGTTTTCGTTTGGTCATATTGCGCTGGTAATCTATCTGTACGTCATCATGGACGAACGGGGATGCCGGATGCTGAAAAAGCTGCCCGCGCTGGCATTCTCTCCGGCATTGGCAAGTCTGATTCATTTAAGCCTGTATAATGTGTTCAAAGTATCCGGGCTGGTCCTATATGTTGTAATTTCCGTTGCGAACGTGCTGATGTGTACCCTGTGGGTGCGATGGGGCTGGCGGATCGGAATCGGGCGGGCATTGGCTGCTGTGTGTATGGCGGGGGTGTTTCAGATGGCAGCGTCTGTTCTGTCCGCGAGACTGTTCAGCCTGCCGACTGCGGATGAAGATTTACAATTCATGATGGTGACAGGTATTTACTTTACCGTAGTGCTGGGTACCGCTGTCCTGCTGCAGCGTAAGCGCTTTGGCTCATGGTTTCAGCTGCTGCTGGAGGAAGATGACCCGCATCGTATAGCGCTGCTTTTGTCCGCTATGCTGGTGAGCATGGAGGTGTTCTTCCAGTTGCGGATCGGGATTGGATCGGAATATCAACTTTATTATTATATGCTGGTTCTCGTATTTGCGGCATTGTTGGCTGTATCGGTGATCCATCTGGCCCAACGGCTGGATGCCGTTCGGAAAATAGAGACTCAGCGGGAGGTTATCGCCAGGCAGCAGCTCTATGAGCAGGAGCTGGAAGCCATTCGGCGGGAGGCCAGGGCCTTCCGGCACGACTATAAAAATATACTTGCCGGGCTGTCGGCTCAGGCCGGGGCGGGGGAACTGGATGCGCTGCTGACTTCGCTGGCTGACCTCGATGCCGGATTTGACCAGCGCGTGGGGGAGAAGATCCGGATGTCCACCCAGATCGGTAACCTGCGTATACCACAGGTGCGGGGAATCCTGCTGTCAAAGATGGCAGCCATGGGAGAGAAAGGTGTGGACTGCCGCCTGGAGGCTATCTATCCCGTGGAGCGGTTGGGGATGGATAGCTGGGATTTCGTGCGCTGTCTGGGTATTTTGCTGGACAACGCTGCGGAGGCAGCACTGGAGACTAAGACGCCCTGGGTGGAAGTCATAGTGCTGGCTGAGAGGAATCGTCTGTCCCTGCGGGTGTCGAATCCCTACGTCGGGACGATCGATCCGGATAAAATCTGGCGGGAAGGCTATTCCACCAAAGGGGAAGGCCGGGGACTTGGGCTGCCAGGCTATCAGCGCATCCTGGCAGATTGTCCGGGTGTATCCTGTTCCACCAGCTGGGCAGCGGGGATATTTGTGCAGGAATTGACAGTGGAGGATAAGCTATGATTCAAATATATCTCTGTGACGACGAGGAGAGCGTCCGTCACCAGTTACGTACTGCTCTGGAGTGGAAGATCTGCATGGAGGACTATGACATGAAGGTGGTATGTTCCGCGTCCACGGCACAGGAACTTCTGGAGGCGGTGGAGGATAACAGCCGGAGCATTTATTTCCTGGATGTGGATTTAAGAGACGGGGAGTGGGACGGCTTCACGCTGGGGAGGGAGCTGCGCCGGCGGGATCCTCACGGTACATTGGCGTATATCACCAGTTACGGCGATCTGGCCTGGAAGACGTTCCAATATCATCTGGAGGCCTTCGATTATATCGTAAAGGAAGGGGAGCAGACCGGAACTGCTGTCGCCCGGTGTCTGGAGGCAGTTCATACCCGGCTGTTACACGAGCGCCGGGATCCGACGGAAATCTTCTCCCTGCGCACGGGGGAGGAGACACGCCACGTTCCCCTGTCTGATATTCTGTTCTTCGAGACGGCGCCCAAGTCCCATCATGTATTTCTTCACACGGCGGACAGTCGTCTGGATTTCGTGGGAAGCCTGAACGAGCTGGAGTCCGAGCTGGGCGGTCGTTTTGTCCGGGTACACCGGGCCTATCTGGCGGCCCGGGACAAGATCGAGGCGGTGGACTGGAAGGAAGGCCGGGTCAGGGTAGGCGGCCGGGAGTGTCTTCTGTCCCGGGCCGGCAAGGCCCAGCTGAAAGAGAAATGGTGAAGGAAGATGCCGTTTGAGAAACATCTGGTCGATTCGGGAAATTCCACTGAAAGAGAGGCGCTGCCGTGGTATGCTTCTTCCTGCAGACAGGCGGGAAGAAGGAAGAGAAAGGAGCGTGAGCGTATGGCAAAGGACCGCTTTGTAGAGGTATACTCGCAGGGAGTTGCCAATGTGGAGAAGATCATCGTGGACACAGAGACAGGCGTAAACTATGTGCTGGCTTCTTCGTCGCTGACGGCAGGATGCGGGATGAGCGTTCTGCTGGATGCTGACGGTAAGCCAGTCGTCACCCCCATAAACTGAACAGATTTCCTGCCTGTCTGCATTTTAAAACAAGCAGGAATCTGTTGACAGTCTGCCGGATGTCACTGTATCTGCCGTAATATATTCGGATCCTTTATCCTGGTATCTTCCGCAAAAAGAAGGATCTTCGACAGGATCTCCGCAGTCTTCGGGTCATCGTCCACAAAGGGCAGGAAGATACGGCCCCGGTGCTGGGAGTGAACGGGAACGACGAACAGCATGGCATTTCCGATCTGGTGCACGACGCCGCTGCCGAGGTGTACGGTATACTGTCCGAGTTTGCCGTCGATGATGGCGTGATTGCCCTCCAGACGGACATTTTTCGTGCGGAAAAGAGAGAGGCTGCAGGCGGCGATGGCCTTTCGCATCTCGATGGTGGAGTGACTGGTCTCGGGATCTACACCGCCCGCGTGAGCCACGCTGACCGCCAGATCCACATCCCTCATGACTTCACTGTAGATGATGTCGGGGATTTCTTTGATTTTAAGGGCTTCGCCCGTCTTCCGGTCTGTAAAGACCACGTATTCCAGAGTGGGCGCTTCCACGTCGCTGGGGGAGAACCAGTCTGCCATAGCGTAAATACATGCAACGATATTCTCTTTATAATAAATCTTCTGCAGACCGTCTTCATAGTCTGCCACCCAGCGGCGGCTGCGCAGGGCGCCTACCGTCTTCTGGGGCTGGATCTGGTTGCCGGAGAAGAGCATGGACGCTTCTTTCTCCAGTTCTTCGTCCAGCTTCACGTACAGCTCCCGGAAGACCTGCTTAAAAGGTTGTTTGAGCTGCTTCTCGAAAAGCAGTTTCTGGTATTCGTGCCAGCGGCCGCTCTGGTACAGGTCGAAAGGGTGTGCGATCAGGATCTGGTCTTCCGGATCCATCGGGTGGATGGCGCCGGCAAGGTCCACAATGCCGTCCGCGGTGAGGAAGCCCAGCGTTGGAGCGTTGGCCGGACTTTCGGCAGGACTCACTGTCTGTGCTGCCGGCTCCTCTGTGATGGTACGCACGACCAGCCGCTCCGTGATCGGGCGGGCTACCGGATTCTGATACATCTCCAGATATTCCCATACTTCAAAAGCGGTCCGGTCTTCCATGGCCTGTTCCATCATCTGTCTGGTGCGGCTGTACTGTTCCTTGAGCTGCTTGTTGACGGCCTGCAGGTGCAGCACGGTCTCGTCTTTCTTGTATTTGGTGGGAACGGATTTCAGGAGTTTTCCGCCTTTGCGGCATTTTAAGGTGCTCCTGCCGTTTGCGTCCACGTCGATCATCAGCTCGATGTCACCGGCCGGCTGCCAGTCGAAATACTGCGCGGACTGTCTGGCCAGCTGTCCTTCCATGCGCAGCACAAGGCGGGTCACGTCCGTGAATCCGGCGTTGACGCTTAAGTTGCGCAGGGCGATCTCCACGGCCCGGCCTTCGCTGGCCCGCCGCTGGGCGCCGAACTGGCGGCTTTCCTTCTTGTATTTCTGGATAAAGTGATAGCGCAGAAGCATTTCCGCCTCCCGCTGCTTTTTGTCATCGGAGAGGGGCAGCAGGCCCAGACTCATCAGCAGGTCTTTGTTGCGCTTTTGCCCGATCTCTTCCATCAACGCATCGGGGTTTACTTTGCCCAGGGCGGCGTCCGCGTATTTTCTGGCGCGGCCGTGGGCGATACCGTAGGAGGAATATTTGGCGGCATCGTAGAGCAGCTTGAAATTCTTCTCGCCAAGTTTTCCGTAAGCCTCGAAGAACCAGTGAATGTCGAAAGCCCCGTCCTTCAATTCCTCCGGGGAGAGGGGCGTGTATCTGGCGATGATGGACAGTACCTGCTCGTCATACAGCTCACTGGTATGGGCCATGAAATAATAGCAGGCGCTGGCGAAACCGGGCAGCGCCAGATATTCCTCCAGCAGGGGGATCCACTGCTGGGCGTACATGGCAAGTTCCACAAGACGCTTTTTCGTGATATCCGTACCCTGCAGGGCCTTTTTCAGGTCGGCGGCAGTTTCCTCCGGCTTCGGCAGGGAGACTTTCAACAGATGGCTGAGCACTGTCTTCCGATCCGTGTTGCTGGAAGAATAACTGTAGCCGCAGCCGCGCGCCAGCGGGTCTTTGCCGAGGGCGGTCAGGATCTGGATCATATAGTCGATGCCGTAGATGGCCTGAATGTGGTTGATCTCCGGGGAAAAAGGCGTAGGCTGTTCGCCGCGCTTAAGCTCCACCGCAAGCACCATGGGCAGCGTTTCCTGATAGAGTGTGTGGGCAAAGACCATCTCCGGCATTTCCGCGCCGATCGTATCGAAGTGATATTTGCCGTCAACGGGCTTTAACACGTTCAACCCGAAAAAGGCGTTTAAAGCCTGCGGCCTGGCCCTGCGGGAGGTCACGGCGCCTTTCTGTTCCACGGTGCTGACAGGCTCCAGAAGAGCACCCAGCCGGAAGAACGTGAACACTGCCTTATAGAACAGATCCTTATCCCAGAGCCCCCGCACATAACACTGTACACAGTCGGAAAGCTGCAGGTAGCTGTTCTGGCTGTTGTAGGCGTAGCGGGACTTCTCCCGCGCTTTCTGTTTGTTGTAGTGCAGCTGCAGGCGGAAGCGCAGAGCGAAGGAATCCGGCCAGTCTTCCCTGCCTGCCTGTGTGATCCAGCGGCAAAGGCTGGAAAAGACGGGCAGCTCTACGGCACGGCGTGTATAAGTCTCCACGACACCGTTCCAGCTCTTCTCCTGTACGGAAAAAAGGTCGTTGGAGGTATCCAGGACCGCCAGCAGTCTGGCAATTCCACAAAGCCCGAAAGAGCTCATGAGGGACTGCGGGACATACTGTTGAAACAGGGTAGTCAGGACCGTAGTTACTTGAGGGCTGTAGGCGAGTCTGACGGACAGACTGGAAAAAGGCGGTTTCTTAAAAAGCCCGCTGCCGAATACTTTCTTATAGAGGGCGGTATGTTTCGTATAGAGAGTTTGCTGTGCAAGACATTGGCGGTAAAGCTCCACCTCGATCATAAGCTGGGGCGTCCTGATCTCCTGTTCGTAGAATTGTTCCCACAGTTCCCGGAAAGGATAAGCGTCCAGCGGCCGGGCCTCCGGGTCATTATAGGTATAGCGGATACGTTCCAGTTTGCTGCCAAGCAGCAGGTCTTCGTTCCAGGCCGTGGTGTAAGCGCGCTCCCTGTTGGCTGCGATCAGGGCATCCAGCTTCGTCAGAACGCGGACGCAGGCCTCCTCACCGCTGGTAAAAAGCCGGGACGCGTCGTTGGCATTGACGGTCACAGGCGGCAGGATCCACTCCTTCTCCACATCATACAGGCCGTAACCGGGCGTGTTCAGGATATCCTGGGCCTCGCTTTCTGCGTCCAAAAGCTCTTGAAGCAGTACCTTTTCCCTGCCGGTCGGATCCGAATCGGAGGACTCTGCGAAAGCGCGCAGTCCGGGCAGGATTACGGCAAAGGAGGCAGCATCTTCCTTTTTCAGCTGCAGGGCCAGATCCAGGGCTCCCATGTGGCACTCTTCGGATTTCGTGGCAAGCAGCCTGCCGATGCAGGCAGTCAGATCCTTCTTATCCTGTCCTTTCAGGAGGGCAAGCGTCTGCGCCCGGCCCTTTTTATATTTCAGGTTCTCCTCGATAGCCCGATAGTCCGCCGGGGTCAGTTGCATGTCTTCCACCAGCTGGTGGGCGATGCGGTTGGTACCCTCCTCTGCGTTGTGCAGAAGCTCGAACAGCGCCTTCCTGCGCGTTTCCGTGGCGGGACGGTAGAGCAGCACCCGGGCCACCGCCGGGCGGGATGCGCCGTAGTAGCTGCTTTCGCCCTGGCCCACCAGCGGGATCAGTTCAGCGGCCTCGTCAAGCAGGGCATCCTCCTGCAGCATCCAGGCGATCAGGCACAGACGCAGGGCCACGTCGGACTGGCTCATGGACACCTGATGCCATGGGAAAATACAGGGCGACAGCGTCAGCCCCTTTTTTGGAATCCGATTCAGAAGATTACGCAGAATGTGGTAAAAGGCGGCGGCCTCTTCTTCGTTCTGGAAAAAGGTTTCCGGCGGCAGGTGTATTGGCATCCGGATACGGTCGTCCTGCAGGCGGAAGCTGTTCACTCCTCTGGCAAGGTCATGGAACTGTGAATTTGCCGAAGCCAGGAAACCGGGCAGGAAGCAGGCCACCAGCTCCAGATCTTCCGGACAGGAGCGGATGACCTCCTTCGCAGCCTGCATCTGCAGATGGGGATCCTGCAGGGACAGGTTGAAGTAGGAAGCCGTCATTTTCTGCTGTCTGGTGCCGTTCTGTATGAGGGCGAGGATGGCATGGATGGCATCCTGCGCGTTATAAAAGCCTTTGGCCCAGAGGGCGCAGCTGATCGCCACGGCATCGTTGGAAGTAAGCTGTTCCTGTACAAATGCATCATCCCGCAGGCATTGTCCCATCAGGCGCAGCAGCTTGTCGCTGATCCGGTCGATGCTCTTTTCGTCAAAAATACCGATCCACGTGCTGACCGCCCGCTTGACGGAAGAATAGCTGATCAGGTTGTTGTCCTCGATCACGGAAAAAAGATGCAGGAAAGCCTGCGGCCGTCCGGCGTCCATGGTCTCGCAGACTGCTTGTCTGGCCCCTTCCTGAAGTCTGGCCGCCAGCAGGAATTTACCCAGGGCTTCGTAGAGTTCATCGCACTTGCTTTTCACAATGCCAAGGATCATTTCCCGGCTGAGCATGAGGGTATTGCTTTCCCCGAAAAGGATATCCCTGACGGCCTGCAGCGTCCGGGCATCATGCCGGTCGATCTGGGCGGCCAGAATGTCAGAGCAGGCGAAATACTCGTTGCGGGCGTGGTCGTAAAGCTCCGGCGTAAGATTGCCGGTCATGACATCCGCAAGTTCCGCATCGTAGAAGTCCAGACGCGCAAAAGCGCGAAGAAGCTGTATACTCTGCTCTACAAAGGGAGCGTAACTTTCGGAGCGCAGGCTGCGGCGAAACCACCCGGCAGTCATCTGGTAGCTGTTCATCTGATCCAGCGCATAGTAGAAATCTTCCTGCCATGCCTTCCGCACACAGACATCCACCAGATTTGGAAACTGCTTCCGGTACAGTTCGCTCAGTGTCTTATACTTGCCGCTGTTAAGAAGCTGCCGCATAAGAGTACAAACGTCCTGGGGGATTATGTAGTAGGATAGCTCCGGAAGCATCTTCTGCTCGCGCGCGGAGAGATGTCCGGCTTTCGTTTTCAGTTGGCTCAGCCATGTTTCGGTTAATTTTCTTCTGGTTTGGTAGGTGAATTCTGCCATGTGGGACTCCTTTCTTAACAATTTTTACCAGCCGGACAGCATTGTTAATCTGATGAAAGTAAAGACCATATCGTCAGTCCAGGGGATCGTCTCTTCCAATGCCGTCAATTCATCCTCCCCGGCAAAGACGCGGAAGATGCCGTCCTCAAAGCACTGCAGGGTGTTCTCGACGGCCTTTTCTTCCATGGCATCTTCACCGCCCCGCATGCCCAGGGATATTTTGCCGCGTGCGGCCTGGTCTGCGATCTCTTCGCGGGTCAGAAAGCGGAGAACCTGGCCCTCATCTTTTCTTTCGTTATAGTCTCTGACGCCAAGTGCGGTCAGACTGGTGAGCAGCTCCCGGACGGTCTCGGGCTTTTGGGCAAGCTCGAAAGGAACGGGCTGTAAGTCTTGACTTTTTTGTTTTCCGAGTTTTTTCATGCGGACTTGAAGTGTAAATGCCATGGGATCTCCTTTGCGGTCTTGCGCAGATATCGTATTACGCCTGGGGAAAAGTATCTGTAATTACTATATTAAATTATAGTGAAAGAACTTTTAGAATGCAATTACTATAACAACATTGGAAATTATCAATATAGAGCGAGTATCTTCTGCGCTTTTTCTTTCAGGAGCATTCTGGCCTCGACAGGCTCAATGATCTCGACATACTCGCCAAAAGACAGCAGGTAGAGGAAGGTCCAGTCGCTCAGCTGGTATCTGAAAGATACTTCCAGCGTACCGTCCTCCAGCTTCTTAATATATTCCTCCTGAAATTCATCATAGACTTTATAGGCGATCTTTTCCGAGAAGCGCAGTTTAAACAGGGGGATGTTGTATTCTTCCTGATAGGCAGGAGTGAGGGAAAAGTCCGCCGGCAGGGTGCGGTCGAACAACTGATCCGTGATCTGCAGATTCCTGATCCGGGACAGCTTATAGGTGCGGATCTCTTCCCGGCGCCGGGAAAAGGCGATCAGATACCAGGAGTGGGATTTGAAGAGCAGCTTTAGCGGTTCCACGGTCTGCTCGGTTATAGTCAGTTCCGAGTTATAGTAAGTGAATTTGATCACGTACTTATTGATGACCGCGCGCTCTAAGGCCGTCATATTGCGGCGTTCCTTTTCGGGGCTGCCCCAATAGGAAAAATCGATCTCCAGCCAGTCGGATTGCAGCGTGTGACTGAACAGCCCGGCAACCTTATTCAGGGTCCTGTCTGCGTCCGGGTAATTGGATGATTTTAAGATCTGGAGGGCCTGAATGATATTACTCTGCTCTTCCTGTGTGAAATAGGACTTGTCCAGGGCGAAGCCCTCCAATAAGGAGAGCCCGCCGCCGTAGCCTTTTTGGGAAGTGATGGGAATGCCGGCGATCGAAAGCGTGTTGATGTCCCGGTAGATGGTGCGGGTAGAGACGCCAAGATCCTGCGCCAGCTGTTTCGCTGTGATATTCTCATGCCGCAGCAGGAGAAAAATGATCTGGATCAGTCTGTCTATCTGCATAACGGCCCTCCATGAGATTGTTCAAGCCCGCGATTTCGTATCTCACAATCGCTGCACATCTTCTGGGACGGCGCATCGGAATGGCATCCAAGACAATACATATCTTCTGGTTCAAAGTGGCAGGTATCTGTGGAATATTCCGTTGCCAGTCTGATCTGCTCGGTCGTATTTCCACTGAGCGAAGCCAGATAAACAGGGCATTCCTGACATTGCAGTCCGCAATATGCTGGTTCCATCGTTTTCATCAAAATATTACCTCCCCTAAATATTTGTCATGAGGAACGACCAAACATTTTTCGATATCCTTCCAATAGCTGTCGTAGAGATTTTTCTGTGCCAGTCCGTAGTTTTCCTTCGTGTCAAATTCCCAGTAGAGCATGTATTTGACGCTCTTGACGATGCGGGTGAGTTTCAGCGGGGGAAGCCCTTCTTTGATCTGCGCAAGGTCGATGTGGTAGTCCCGCCTGACCAGACGAAGCGCAAGCAATCCTTCCTGCTCTTCCAGAAAACTCTTTGCCGTCAGCATCAGCGCTTCAAATTCTTCCGTCTTCTGCGGCTTGACCTGGTAAATGCATATCTCGGTAAATGGCATTGTGGATGCCTCCTTCCTGTGATGTTGTTTGTGATAGTTTAGCAGTGGGAATATGACATGAGTGTGTCGCATTTCTCCGGTTTTTCTCCGGCATTGGAATCCGTGCAATGATATGGGGAAATGTACAATATTTTTTTCAAAGATTATGGAAGCAGGGACGGGGACGTCAAATTGGCGGTGGTATATCCTCTGCAGAACGGATACATTAGTGCATGGGAAAGACATCTGTTCTACTGAGGATATACCCTTTCAGGAGATTTACAAGCATTTTCTTAATAATTCGGCGTCATTAAGAGCCAAATCCAGAAGCTGACTTAAAATTTTTGAATAGTCTGCGCCAAAGGACTTGACCTTTTTCATGTTAACAGGTGAAATCTGAATAGTGACCATGTCAGTTCTGTGAAATTGACTCAGCATTTCTTCTGTCATTTCCGGACAGTCATCATCAAAAATGATCGGCAGCTTTTCAGCAGCTTCAAGTTCAGCCACTTCTTCTTCTGTTAAATTTGCTGGTAAACTATGCATCGTAACTTTCGCCATATTCATAACTCACTTTCTCGGGTTCTGTTGCGCGTCTGGCAGAAATGATGTGGACTATATTCCCTTTTTTAAAGGTACAGACTACAAAGAGAACTTTACCGACTTTGCCAAGGATATCGTATCGGTCTTCCTTGGGATGCTCGTTTTTGGAAAGTGGAAACTGCCTTTTCGTCATCCCATTCAAAAATTGTGTTTTTATAATCGAGATCAAAATATTCATACATGCTTAGTATTTCCTCTTCGTGTAGGCATATCACGTAGTGGCGGCGGAGCAGGACTTTTTATTGTAGTTATTGTAACACGAAAAATAGACTGACACAATGTAAAGCCGGGAGCAGGAAAGTTATTTGTTGCGGTTCAGCTCAGGATTTGGCATTTACTGTAAAGTGACTTTGCGGTGGCAAAATTCGTGCCGGCATGTAACTTGAATCAGGGGGGGAACCTTCACAAGCAGCCATGCAGGTGCTACAATAAAGGAATAATACTTTTCTGTTTTCTGTTGTAGTGAAGAGCTTAAGAGAAACTCTGCAGGCTCCGCTTCTTGAGAATGGAAGAAAGTGGAGGATACCCTTATGGATACGAAAACGATCAAAGCATATCTGGATGCAGACGGCTGTGTCACGCAGATGCCGTCGAAGAAGAAAAAGAAGCTCTGTGTGCTGTCCTATCTGGCAGACCGCATTCCGGAAGACCGGGAGTACACGGAGCGCGAATTTAATGAGGTGCTGAACGGTCTGCATACGTTTGGGGATGCGGCCACGCTCCGCCGCGAGATGTATGACTATTTTTTGATTGACCGGAAACAGAACGGAAGCCTGTATGCGGTGAAGAAGGACAGGCTCTCGGCGGAGGCGTTGATCGAGAAATACTGCTGATCAAGAAATATGGCTGATCAGTAGGCTTGTTTCGGGCGGGATTTCAGGACGTGAAATATTTCAGGTGAGCCGTCCGGCAGACAGTGTTTTCTCAATAGCCGCCTCATAATCCTGTATCTGATGAAAGATGTGGCAGGCATCCTGGGCGTGCTTTGTATCCTGCGTGCCGGTAAAATAGGCCACAAACAGGATCTCGATACATTCCATCACGCAGGGTACAGCCTGGATTTCAATATCCGATAGTCTGTTTACGCTTTCATAGCCGGTTATGACTGCATGGACAAGCTCCAGCCACTGCTCTTTTGTCAGGGGTGTTTCGGTCTCTTCGGCCAGCAGTCCGGCCAGAAAGTAACAGAGGTCAAATATCCGTATATTTTTCTGGGCCAGGTCGAAATCAATGTAGCCGGATAAGCGGCCTTCATGAAACAGGAAGTTTCCGAAATGCACATCGCGGTGGATCAGCTGTCTGGGCAGGCGGTCGGATACCTTTTCAAGCATACATACGAATCTGGTGTGTTCCGATTCGGTTATATGCGGCCAGTTATGGGCGCTTAAAGTTTCCGGAATCCAGCCTTTCATCTCCGCAAGCAGACTGTTGTCCCAGAATTCCATTTCTTTTTCGCATTGGACAAATGCCAGATGAAGCCTTGCGATTGCACGTCCCATTTCGTAAGCAGTTTTTTTATCCTGCAGATCAAAGAGATTGCTGCCCGGCAGTTTTTCCGACATCAGGAAATAGGCGTCCTGTGCGGTGGCGTATTGTTCGCCTGTTTGGGTGTGCGTGACCTGTGCAACCGGAATCCTGCAGTCTGCCAGGATCGAGGAAATTTTGATATTTCTTTCCAACTGATCTTTGTCGTAATATATTTTGATCACATGGGAAGGTGCGATCTCCCAGGTGGAAGGATAAATCTGTGTTACCTGTCTGTTTTGCATGTCCCATAAGGGCAGAAGCTGTTCTATTGTCTTTTTCATAGTTTGATGTTTCCCCTTTTGTCTTGCAATGACCCTCCGGATACAAGTAATTCTTTGGGAAGGATGTCGTTTGCATTTTTGTATTTCATGGGTTCGCTCCGCGGATTTGATACTTCATTATAACATGGCGCACCGAAAGAATGACGCTCATATTTTGTTCTGGGCATAATGTGATCATGGGAATGGGGAATGCGCGGAAGCAAAAAGAAAGGTGGAAAAGCGGAAGTATGCATGATAAAATCAGGACATAAAGGGCATGTAAGATGCAGGTAAAGTATCAGGAAAACAGCATATTCCGGTGAAAAGAAGACAGTGGAGAAACAAAAACAAGGAGAAAGAAGCAGGATCCTATGATAAAGCATGAGATCGACAACATAAAATTTCACTTAAAAACCTGTCACGATCTGACATGGGTGAAAAAGTACGGCACAGTCTTTTCCGTGATCGATGCGACCGGTTCAGGTTGTATCAGCTTTGGCGTGGCGGATGAGAACGGTCGGGACAGGTATTTTATTAAAATTGCGGGTGTAGATACAGTGGATGCGGAAATATCACCGGCGGAATCGGTGCAAACTTTGAAAAATGCAGCCGAATTATACCGCATATTAAAGCACCCGGCACTGGTGGAACTGATCGAACACTATCCACATGAGCAGTATTATGTCGCAGTATTTCGGTGGGCAGATGGGGAGTGTCTGTTTGATTACTGGAATTTTGACAAGTATGACAGGGAGCCGGATTTGATCAGGCCTTCGGTGCGGTTTCATAATCTGCCGACGGACAAAAAGTTGTCTGCCGTGGAGTGCATTTTTTCCTTTATGGAAGTGGTGGCCGCCAAACGCTATGTAGCGGTGGATCTCTATGATGGAAGCCTGCTTTATGATTTCGGGAATGATCGGATGATGCTTTGCGATATTGACCTGTTTCGGAAACAGCCTGCTTATAATGACATGGGAGAAGAGTATTGGGGAAGTAAGAGGCTGAAAGCTCCGGAGGAGTATGTTTTGGGTGCGGTTGTCGATGAGAGGACGAATGTTTTTACGGTGGGAGCATTGCTCTTCGGCTTTTTCGGCACCTATACACAGGAAGAAATCGAGGACAGATACCGGTATTGCAGGGTTTTTCCGTGCAGGATAGAACGATGGGAGCTGTGCGGGGAGGCATATGCGGTGGTTTCACAGGCGATTAGTCCGGATAGGGAGAAACGCTACCGGACGATGGCGGAGTTTCATGATGCGTTTCGGCGGGCGGTTGGGAAAGGTGAGGGCAGGCTATGCAAAGAGACAATTACTTCATAGAAGGTCTGCAGGGTGCAGGCAAAAGCACTCTGGTACAGAAACTTTCGGCGCATTTACCGGAGCATACGGTTTTTCGGGAAGGAGATTACTCGCCTGTGGAGCTGGCGTGGTGTACCTATACGACAGAGGCGCAGTACCAAAATGTGCTGGCGCAGTATCCGTCGCTTGCGGAAGAGATCAGGGCCAAAACGGTCATGGAGGGGCAGCACAGGATTATCTGTTATACGCAGATTCTGACGGATGTGCCGGATTTTCACAGGAATTTGGAGAAACTGGAGATTTACAACGGGAATCTGGACAGGGAGTCTTTTGAGGCGGTGGTTCTGGAGCGGTTCGGTAGATGGAATGGCGAGGGGCAGATCTTTGAGTGCTCGATTTTTCAGAATATTATTGAGAACCAGATCCTGTACCTTGGCATGAAAAATGAGGAGATTCTGGATTTTTACAGGAGGCTGGAGAAGATCCTGCACGGCAGACCGTATAGAATCCTTTATCTGGACGTGGAGGACATTGCGGGAGCGATTGGCGTGATCCGAAAGGAGCGGTCCGATGATGCGGGAAATGAGCTGTGGTTTCCGATGATGTTGCGTTATCTGGAGGAATCGTCCCACGGGAAGGCCTGCGGACTGAGCGGGCTTGCAGGATTGGTGGCGCATTTGGAGCACAGAAGGAATCTGGAGCGCCGGATCATCGACGAGATTTTCAGGGAGCAGACGGTGAGGCTCAGAGCCAAAGCGTACAGATTCGATGAAGTGGCGGCGTTATTATAATGTTTCTGGCAGCCGGTCGCCTTTGGGAAAAAGAGGGTCGCAATGCATAAAATTCTGTTGGTTGAAGACGACAAACTGATACGCGATGAACTGGAAACGCTTCTGGTCAATGCCGGATTTTCAGTGAGAAGCGTCGAAGATTTTGATAATACACTGGAACATATTCGGGAGGAGATGCCGGATCTGCTCCTGTTGGACATCAATCTGCCGGGGCAGAACGGTTATAGTTTGTGTGCCCGGGTCAGGCGGTTTTCCGAAGTGCCGATTCTGTTTGTCACGGGCAGAAATACGGCGATGGATGAGTTGCAGGCCCTGACGCTGGGCGGGGACGATTATATTGCAAAACCGTACAATATTCCGATTTTGCTGGCGCGGATCGAGCGGCTTCTGAAAAGGGGCAAGGGCACCGCGCAGCCGGAATGTCTGGAGTATAACGGGATCATCTTAAATCCGGTGGCGGGGACACTGGCGGCGAATGGACAGGAGCGGGAGCTGACCAGAACGGAATTGAAGATCATGTACTATCTTTTTCAACATGCCGGTCAGATCGTTCCACGCCTGGAGCTGGTGGAATATCTGTGGGACAATGAGATCCATATCGACGATAATACGCTCAGCGTTAACGTCATGCGGATTCGTGATAAGCTGCGCGGCATGGGGATCGGAGAACTGATCCAGACCAGACGTGGGATGGGATATAAGATTTAAGACGCGGTATAAAATACAGAAGCGTTACAGGAAACAGATAGAATCACAGAAACGGGGAAGCATGGATATTCGAGATTATATCAGTGATAAAAAAATTCATTTTCTGACCATTTTTAGCGGCGCCTTGTTTTTCACGGCGCTTTTGTGGTTATTTGGGCTTGGGGCAGGGGAGTTGATCCTGCTGTGGATCTGTTTTATCTGTATGGTCACAGGTATTGTGGGATTTGATTATGTGCGTTTGCGCAGACGGCTTGCCGATCTGCAGTCGGTACTGGATTCTCTGGATCAGAAATACCTGTTGGCGGAGATTGCAGACAGGCCGCAGTCTGTGATAGAACGGTTTTATTTCCGGTTTATGCGGACAGCCCTGAAAGCCATGACGGATGAGGTATCTGCGTCAAGACGGCTGAATGATGAATACCGGGATTTTGTGGAGCAGTGGATCCATGAAATGAAGGCGCCCATCACGGGGATTGCGCTTTTGTGTGAAAATAACAGGTCAGATGTTACGCGGAAGGTGATGACGGAGGCGGAAATGATCTTGCAGAGTGTGGAGCGGGTTTTGTTCTATGCGCGTCTCGGAAGTGTGGAGAAGGATTATCTGATCGCGGAGGTATCTTTGAAAGACTGTGTTCTGGAGATTTTGGCGCAAAACAGGCAGTTTCTGATCCAGAATCGGGTGTGCGTGCATACGGAAGCGGTCACCCATTCGGTGTATTCCGACCGGAAATGGCTGCAGTTTATGCTGAATCAGATCCTGCTTAACAGCGTAAAATACCAAGGCTGCCGGCCGCTGGTAATTGAGATCGCTTCACGGAAACAGGGAAATGACGTGATACTTTCAGTCACCGATAACGGGATGGGCATCAGGGAGAGTGAACTGTGCCGTGTTTTTGATAAGGGATTTGTGGGAAGCAACGGCAGGGCCGGGAAACATGCTACCGGTATCGGCCTGTACTTGTGCGATCAGCTTAGCCGGAAGCTGGGAATCGAGCTGGAGATCGAGTCAGAGCCGGGAGAATATACGACAGTGCAGTTGCGGTTTCCTTAACCTGCCTGCCGCTTACACAGTATCTTACAATTCTGTTAGATAAAATCAAATAACTTCTATACATGGGGGTGCCCCGGGCTGTTATGCTGATAAGGAAATGACCTGCACTTATATTCTGCAGTTCTTGGATCAGGATGGGAAGATCAGCAACGGAAAGGGAAAGGAAACATTATGGGACAGACAACGGGCGACAGGAACAGGCACAGACAATCACTACTCCATGTGGAGCATATTGAAAAGTATTACGGCAGTCCGGGCGCGGTGACAAAGGCGCTTGACCAGGTCAGCTTCGACGTGCGGGCGGGAGAGTTTATCAGTATTATGGGGGCTTCCGGCTCCGGGAAGACTACGCTGCTCAACTGCATTTCCACCATTGATACGATCAGCGCAGGGGCGATCCTGCTGGATGGCAGGGATATTACGGCCTTATCCGGCAGCGAGACGGCGGCCTTTCGCCGGGACAGTCTGGGCTTCGTGTTTCAGGATTTCAACCTGCTGGATACGCTGACACTGGAGGAAAATATCGCACTGCCGTTAACGATCAGCGAAGTGCCGCCGCAGGAGATTGACAGGCGTGTTCGTCGCATTGCGGAACGTCTGCGGGTCGGTGATGTGCTTCGAAAGTTTCCGACACAAGTGTCAGGAGGGCAGAAACAACGATGCGCTTTTGCACGGGCGGTGATCTGTGATCCAAAGCTGATCATGGCCGATGAGCCGACGGGAGCTCTTGATTCCAATGCTTCCCGTACTCTTCTGGAGGTGATGGCGGATTTCAACAAGGATATGGGCGCTACGATCCTGATGGTGACCCACGATGCTTTCTGCGCCAGTTATGCGGGGAGGATCCTTTTTCTAAAGGACGGGCGGATTTTTAACGAGATCTTCAAAGGAGAAAAGACACGCAGCACATTTTATCACGAGATCCTGGATGTGCTTTCTGCGTTGGGAGGTGACAGACCATGCTGAGAAAACTATCGCTTCGCAATGCAAAAAGGCAGTTTGGCGAATACGCGTTTTTCTTCGTGACCTTATCCTGGGCGGCAGCAGTCATGTATGCCTTCCATACGCTGCTTTTTTCGGATTCGGTGCGGTCGCTTCCGGACATGGAGATCCTGCCCTGGCTGATCGTGGCGGTTTCACTGGTGATCCTTCTGATTCTGGGGTGGATCGTCAGCTACATGATCAACTATATGTTCAGACGGCGCAGCAGGGAATTTGGCATCTACATGGTTTCCGGAATGGCCGGCAGGAAGATCGTCACCCTGCTTTTTTTGGAAAACAGCCTGATCGGGGCGGCGGCCCTGGGGCCTGGCATTCTTTTGGGAATGCTTTTTTCACAGTTGTTGGAGGCTGTGCTGCTGCATTTGTGCGGTATGCCCTACAAACTGCATTCGGGCTTCTCGCTGCCGGCTGTGGGGCTGACCGTTCTTTATTTTTCCGGGATGCTTCTGTATGCGGTTTGCCGCAACAGAAAATGGATCCGGCGGCTGCAGCTGCGGGAACTGCTCTGTTATGACAGAGAAAACGAGAAACCTCCGGTCCTGGCGGGCCGGTTTGCGGTCATGTCCTTTGGCATTTCCGTCCTGTGCGGTGTTTGTGGCTTTGGCATGGTCTGTTTCCAGCCTCTGGGGAAAGGCTATGATGTGCTGATTGGATTTTTGCTGCTGGCGGCCTTTTTGTTCGGGTTTTTCAGGAGTGTGGCGGCTTTTCTGGTGGCACGGTTTGGGGAACGGGGGGATTGGAAGTACCGGAAACAGCGGCTGGTAACGTTTCGGAATTTTACGGCGAAGATCAACTCTTCCAGTGCCGCCATGGGGATGCTGTCCGTTCTGTTCATGTTGGCAATCACCTTTGGCGGCATCGGGACGACCATTGGCCTGATCGTTGCGAAAAATGTGGAGGCCGGCGCTTTTGACATTATGATCCTGCGGGAAGGGGAGATGGGGGATTTCTCCCGATTTGCGAAGGTGATCCGGCAGGACTTTTCCGGTGAAAAGACTGCGGTGAGAGATCATGTTTATGGTATTTATACCAACGGGAAATCGGATTTTCGTAAGGTGCATGACAGGACGGTTGTGGAGGCGGGACGGAAGCTGAATCGGGCTTATGAGGAATTTCAATATGATACCTGTATGGCGCAGAGCGATTATAGAAAGCTGCGCAAACTGCTGGGGTATGAAAGCGTGCAGCTGGATCCGGCGCGCTGTTATGTTCATTGTGTCCCGGCGTTGGCGGGGCAGTTTGGCGCGTTATTGGAAGAGCAGGACAGTGACGGGACGGCGTTTAAATGCGGCGGTTATGCTTTCGTCAAAGAGGGGATCTTCTCGGAACCGTTCAGCCAGCTCAATGACTATGGCAATGGTGCAGGCTATATTCTGGTGGTGCCGGATGACGCTGTGGCGCAGATGAAGATGCTGTACAGCGTGTATGCTGTGGTGACCGCGAAGCCGCTTATGACGGACGATCTTCAGCAGATTCTGGATGCCTGCGAAGGGCTTGTGAGGATGGAATGGGGACGCGCGTCAACGGGTGCCGGCGGAGCGCCCACAAGATTTTATCAGGAAGATCAGTATTATCTTACGGGAAAATGGCTGGATAAAAGCGAGATTCAGTACTTTTATTCTATGCTGATCTGTCTGTTTTATCTGTCTGTGATTTTGGAGATCATGGGCGCTGCGATTCTGGCGACGCAGGTACTTGGCGACTGGAAGGAGAAGCAGCGGCAGGACCGGATTCTGAGGCAGCTGGGTATGAGGGAAGACAAGATAAGCAGGCTGCATGATCGTCAGTTGCTGCAGATTTTCCTGCTGCCGGTTGTTCCGGCGCTGTTGATCAGCGGCAGTCTGGTCTACATCTGTACGAAAAAGATATTGGTAAGCTTCTTCCAGCTGCCTGTGACAGCGGACAGCGTTTGGATCGGGCAGTCGTTTGGCATTTCGCTGGCGCTTTTTGCAGTGCTGTATGGAATCTATTTTGCGGCTGCGCGGATCTGTTATGGACACACAGGCCGGGATGATTTATAGTAAACTTACATCATGCTCAGCCTGCCGTCGGGCGGGCCGCATGGGCATCCATGCTGTGAAAGTCGAAGACTTTCACAGCAAACGAAATTTCTAATGTCGTTAACTATAGAATAGCTGTAAAGTGACAGTGGATGGTGGAACGTGGTAAGAAATAAGAAAGGGAACGGGATCTGCGATAGTCATGGAGGTATGGAGGGTAAGATGAAGACGATACGGGTAGCGGCGGCGGTGATCTGTGATGATATGGATAATCCGTCGAGGATATTTGCGACAGCCAAAGGATATGGAGAGTTCAAGGGGCAGTGGGAGTTTCCCGGCGGCAAGATCGAGGCGGGAGAGGCAGCGGAAGAAGCACTGGTCAGAGAGATCAGGGAGGAACTGGATACGGAAATCGAAGTGGGAGCATTGATCCATACGATAGAATATGATTATCCGGCTTTTCATCTTTCCATGGACTGTTTTCTGGCCAAAGTGACGGCGGGCAGTCTGACCCTGAAAGAGGCACAGGCGGCCAGATGGCTGACGGGGAGCGAGCTTTATGAGGTGCCATGGCTGCCGGCGGATATTTCCCTGATCAGGATACTGGAAAAGAGAATGGCAGGTGACGTTTGTCAGAGCAGGGTGGAGTGAGAAGGGGCAGAGGTGTCTTACCTTTGTGGAAAGCAGGCGGATATGGACATAGGTAAGACGGTTTCAGAGGAGACAAAAAAGAAATTATAAAAAATCGAGAAAAAGACTTGACTCCTACGTCACGTAATAGTTTACCGTATCCTTACACGGGAAAAACGTAACCGGAAAACCTTCCGGGCAGAAAGGCAGGTTCATGGCAATGATGACAGTAAAGGAAGTAAGTGGCCTGACGGGAGTGAGTATACGCACTCTGCAATATTACGATAAGATCGGACTTCTGGCTCCGGCTGACTATACGGAGTCCGGTTACCGGCTGTATGACGATACGGCGCTGGAAAGGCTGCAGCAGATCTTATTGTTTCGGGAATTGGAATTTCCGCTGAAGGAGATTCGCAGGATCCTGTCTGAACCGGACTTTGACAGGGACAAGGCGTTGGAGCAGCAGATTACGCTGCTGACTATGAAAAAGGAACACCTGGAACAGCTGATCGCTTTTGCCCGTGGAATACGATTGACAGGAGGAAAGACAATGGATTTTTCAGCATTTGATAAGCGAAAGATCGAAGCATACGCAAAGCAGGCGAAGGAGCAGTGGGGCAATACCGCCGCGTATGAGGAGTCTGTGCAGAAGGCGGCAGGCAGAAACAGCAGGGAGGAGCAGGCAGTGATGGAAAATTTCATGCAGATTTTCGCAGAATTTGGGAAACACAAGGATGCTGCGCCGGAATCTGCTGCTGTGCAGGGCCTTGTGAAGAAGCTGCAGGATTATATCACGGAGCATTTCTATCAATGTTCTAAGGATATTCTCCGGGGCTTGGGACAGATGTACGCTGAGAATGGAGAGTTTGCGGCCAATATTGACGGTGCAGGCGGCAGCGGAACGGCCGCGTTCGCGGCCGAGGCGATCCGGATCTACTGCGGGGAGTGACAGGCGGTATGATGCATGCTGTGTTACATGCATGCCGGAAAAAGCACAGGACAGGTGGTGGATTAGTATGCCTTGTTGTGTCATAATTTTAGCGGAAACGAAAGATTGTAAGACGCTTCGGCATGGAGGTAAAAATGAGCTTAGGAAATAACATTAGTTTTTTGCGCAGACAGAAAAAAATGACACAGGAACAACTTGCTGACAGGGTGAACGTCACCAGACAGACCGTGTCGAGATGGGAAGTTGACGAAGTGGTTCCGGAGCTGGACAGGCTTGTGGAGTTGTGCGGAATTTTTGCGTGTAAACTGGATACCCTTGTGAGAGAAGACTTATCGGATCAGAGTGAAATCTATTCAGAGATAAGGATCAAAAGAATGGCGCCGTTTAAGATGGCTGCTTATGTGATTATTTCTTCGGATCCGGAAAGCGATGCGATAGGGTATATGGAAAGGTGGGCAGAAAACTGCGGCCTTAAAAAGGTGTGTTCTGATGTTAAACTGATCGGATGGGATTTTCCTTTTGTATCCCAGGAACAGCAGAATCGATTCGGGCTACACGGATATGTTGCGGCATGTGTGCTTCCGGATGATTTTCAGACAGAGTACTCCGGTGTGAAGTTTATGGAGAACAGAGAAGCCGATTATGCTGTGATAACGATTAAAGAGCCATTCATTCAGCCATTTGAAAAAATTCCAAATGCCTATAAGCTGATTATGGAATATCTGCAGGCGAACAACTTTAAAGAGAGGAATCAGGAGAATATCATCAGCTGTTTTGAATATGAGTACAAGAAAAATGATATCACCTATATGGATGTGTTCATTCATGTGGACGGTGTGACAAAAGCAGATGCTTTTTCCATGTACAGCTGAAAAAGGGGCTGGCGGGTATGGAATGAGTGTCAGCCTGTTCCATACCCTATACAAAGAAATTCGGCGCATTATCTGTAAAAATATTTTTCAAAATCAATAATCCTTTTCTTAAATCATCTTCCGTATCGGGCGAAGTGACAGATACTCGTATGTAAGATGATTTTTGTATGTTTGTCATAGCAAAACGGTGAGAGCCTAAAATATGCACGCCCCTTTGTAATGCGAGCAGTTCGCTCTCTTCGCTTGTCAAATGCTCCGGAAGCGGGAGCCAGTAGAAGAAGCGTACAATATCATCTGACCCGGGCACATCAAAAACGGACTTAAAAATCCGGTTTCTTCTTTCGGCCAGTGCAAGTTTTTGATGGACAATATGGAAGGCCATGCCGCTTTCGATCAATTCCGCTACAATTTCCCCGTTCAGGGACACGGTTTTCAGGTTGATGTTGAGCATACCGGCAACCAGCGCTTCCCTGTATTTTGCCGCAAAAGCCAGAAACGCCACGCGCAGTCCTGCGCACAGGGACTTTGAAATGCTGCAAATATGAACGGTCTGTTCCGGAAGCATGGAAAAAAATGATTTTACACCCTTTGGAGCCAAAAAGGAGTAAATATCGTCCTCGATCAGCAGCAGATGAAATTGACGCGCAATGTCAGCGATTTCCTGTCTGCGGGCAGCCGGCATAAAAATACTTGTGGGATTGCTGCATGTCGGCATGAGGTAAAGTCCTTTTATTTCGGTATTCCGGCAGGCCTGCAGCAGAGAGGTCGGGGTCATTCCACATCCGTCCGTCTCAATGGAAATGAGCTGTATATGAAGAAAATTAGCCAGTCCCTTAAAATTGGTGTAGGTAAAAGCGTCCACCGCAATTTTATCTCCCGCTTTGAAAAGGGAGATCAGTACAACCGATAAAGCGTTTTGTGCTCCGGCAGACAGCAGGATATTCTCTTTCGGTGCATCAATGCCGAAATGATGAAGCCACTTTCGGGCAGCCTTCACCTGCCGATCCGTTCCGAAAGGATTGCTGTATTCTAACAGGCGGCTATTGTCCGTGCTGTTTACAACCTTTCCGGCGATGTTCAAAATGCTTTGATTCCATGCATAAAAGGGCTTGATCATGCCCATTTCAATGACAGGGCTGCCCTGATCCAGAAACGTGTCCTGCGCAGAAATGCCCGGAGAAACAAAGGTGCCTTTTCCCGTTATTGCATACAGAAGCCCTTTTAATTCACAGAGCTTATAGGCCCTCGTGATGGTGCTTAAATTCAAATCCAGAAAGTCAGCTAACTCCCTTTGCGGCGGCAGCTTTGTATTTTCCGGCAAGGCACCGCTTAAAATATCCTTTTCCAGACTGGCGGCTATGGATAAATAGTATGGTTTTTCCAGGTCTGCCCTTCGTGGTTTCCAGGACATAGGATAGTTTTCAAAAGAATTGAACGGCATATCCGTTTCTCCTCCCAAAATTGTATGCAACACAATTCTAACATTGTATGCCTACAATGGCAAGGTTACAATGAGGACACAGCGTTAGGCTGCGAAAAGGAGATTACTATTCACGGTGCCCTGCACTCTGCAGCAGGGTATCCGGCCGATAACTTTAACAAAAGGAGGATGAGAGAATATGAAAAAAATGACAGTAAAAGACATCACACGGATTGGGATCATGGCGGCAGCAGTCTATGTTGCGTCTGCCTTTTTACAGATTCCAATACCGACGGCCATCGGCAGTACAAGACTTCACATGGGCAATGTCATGTGCCTGTTGTCCGGTATGCTTCTGGGGGCGGTGCCCGGCGGACTTGCAGCCGGTACAGGCTCCATGTTTTTTGATCTGACAAATCCGGCATACATAACGTCTGCGCCTTTTACCTTTGCGTTCAAGTTCCTTATGGCGTGGTTATGCGGGAAAATCATTGCCAAATGCAGGGCAGGCCTGAAAATCCGCTTTATCGGCGGCGCTGCAGCGGGGGCTTTCCTTTATGTCCTGCTCTATATTTCCAAAACCTTTATCGAAGACCGTTTCGTTCTGGGGCTGCCGGTAGAAGCCGTCATGCTTACCGTGGCGCAAAAGAGCGCAGTGTCGAGCGCAAATGCGGTCATTGCGGTCATAGTGGCGGTTCCTTTAGGGCTTGCACTGCTCCCGGCGGCTGCAAAATTTATACTCCCATGTCCTGATACCGACCGTAAATAATGCTTTGCCGGGTGTTTCTTCCGGGATTTCAATTTCGGCATCACAGTCTTATGGCACACAAAAGCAATCTGAAACATAGGAATCTGTTGGCTCTGTTCCTGCAATCACTGCTATTGCCGGGACAGGGCCTTCGGCCCGTAAATGATAAGCTGACGAATGCGAAAAATCTGCCTGAGTGTACGAATGAAAATGCAACTGTGCTTTTCAGCTCAGATATGATAAAATAAACACGAATGAACCAAAAACGGAAAAAGATGAAAATGAAGATACTAATATAATCAGGAAAGAGACTGCAAAAGAGATTTCAGGAGGCGGTTATGAGCCAGTGTATCAGAGAATTGACATTGAACCTGGGAGGTTGCACAGGAGAAGGAAGCGTTTATAAAAGAATTGCCGCCAGAGGAATCATCAGGCGTGACGACAAATATCTGGCAATCTACAGTAAGTACGGCGATTACAAATTTCCGGGCGGCGGCAGAGAGGCCGGGGAAGAGCTGGAAGACACCCTGCTGCGGGAAGTGCAGGAAGAAACCGGCTGCAGGGTCATTCCGGAAAGCATCGGGGACTACCTGCTTGTGCATGAGCGGCGAAAAGGCAATTCCGAAGACTGGCTGGAGATGGATTCCTGGTATTACTTCTGCGATATAGAACAAACAGTATATGAGCGCAGTCTGGACGATTATGAGAAAGAGTATGGCTATCAGGTTGTGTGGATGACTTTGGAGGAGATGATCCGGAAGAACGAGGCGGGAGACAGGGAGAAGACGCCGTGGATTCTGCGGGAGGCGATGGTCATGCGGGAGCTGGCCGGGCTGGAGGGCAGATTTTGCGGATCAGCAGAATAAGAGAAAGGAATGGATTTTTATGAAAAAAAGGATCGGCGGCCTGCTGGTGGCAATAGCCGTTTCGCTGGCGGCAGCGGGCTGCAAAGAAGGGGCTTCTGTCCCGGAAAGCAGCGGTATGGAGAAGGAGATGCCGTCTCCTGTATCTTCTGTACAGCCGGACTATCAGGACGGAACTTTGACTTACTCGAATCTGGCCGGGGATCAATCCCGGCGCGAAGTGGAGGAGATCCTGCTGGCTGCCGGTATTCCGGAAAAATATGTGGATATGCTGTTTCTATGGGTCAATGATTTTAACCAGTGCATGAGTAAATGTGAGACATTTCATTTGATAGACGGGTTTGTAACGGAGGATATCCCGGTTGTCGATTACGGTGACTACTATCCGATGTCTACCACATGGTTTAAGACGAATCAGAGAAAATATGGTGATGTACTTTGCCGGATCGCGGCTTTTTTGCTGATGCAGGATCAGATTACGGCGAAAGCGCTGATCGAAGAGGAACTGTGGGAATGCTGGCAGGATACACAATGGCTGTACAGTGACAATGACGCGATCAGTAACAATCCGCTCATTGATTTTGACCAAAAACAGCAGAGCCTCTACTATACGGTTTATAATCCGGTGACGATCACGCCCGGCTGCCCGGCGGAAGAGATGGCGGCATGTATTTCAGAGGAGTGGCAAAGGCGGGGGATATCTTTTGCGGAAGGCAGGGTTTCGCTGATCACGATTTGGACGCAGTACGAAACGCAGACAGCGGCGGCACATGCGGCGGTACTGGTTCAGGATGGGGACGCATATCTTCTGCTGGAAAAGACGAATCCGCAGTCGCCTTATCAGGCAACCAGGTTTTCAACGGTGGAGCAGGTGAAACAGTATATGTATGAGTCGATTCATATAGAAGATGTCCGTTATGATATGGAGACAGGAACCTATATTGTCATGGAAAATGACCGGATGCTTTAAAACGGAAAATAACAGAGGTATGCTTTGACACAAAGGAGGCCGACAGGATGCAGATCAGAGCAGCAGACAGAAAGGATGAGGAAATGCTTTCACGGCTTGACAGACACATCAGACCGGAAGAGCTGGAAGTCAGTATATCGCTTGGCAGAGTCCTGGTGGCCGAAGAGAACGGGCAACTGGCCGGATGGCTGAGATGGAATCTGTTCTGGGACAATACGCCTTTTATGAACATGCTGTTTTTACTGGAAGAATATCGCGGACAGGGATTTGGGGGAAAGATGGTTTCTGTCTGGGAAGAGCAGATGAAAGCGGCGGGATATGAATGCGTCATGACGTCCACGCTGTCCAACGAGGAGGCCCAGCACTTTTACCGCAGAAGGAATTATGTGGATGCGGGGGCGCTGCTGCTGCCGGGAGAGCCGTTGGAGATCATTTTCATCAGGAAATTGTGACGCTTCGTTAAGAAGTTCTTGATTTGAAATTCCGCAGAGTGGGATTATGAAAATTAACGTAGAAAAGAGGGAAGAAAATGAAAGACTTAAGAGTGGCATTTTTACAGATCGCACCGACGGGTTCAGTGGAGGGCAATCTGGAAAAGGGCAGGACATACTGCAGGATGGCGAAGGAGCAGGGGGCGGATATCGCGCTTTTTCCGGAGATGTGGAGCAGTGGGTATCAGATTCCGGAAGAAATCGACAGGCTGAAAGCGCTGGCCGTTCCACGGAATGGTGACTTTGTGCTGGCATTTCAGGCATTGGCGAAAGAGCTGCAGATGGCGGTCGGCATCACATATCTGGAAGCCTGGGAGCCGCTGCCCAGGAATACGATCACGCTGTTTGACCGGCACGGCAGGGAAGCCTACACATATGCCAAGGTGCACACCTGCGATTTCGGGGAGGAGTGCAGGCTTACGGCAGGGGACGACTTCTATGTGGCCGATCTGGATACAGAGAAGGGAACGGTCAGGGTCGGCAGTATGATCTGCTATGACAGGGAATTTCCGGAGAGCGCCCGGATTCTGATGTTAAAGGGTGCAGAGCTTGTGCTTGTACCAAACGCCTGCCCGATGGAGCTCAATCGGATCTCGCAGCTGCGGGGCAGGGCTTATGAGAATATGATCGGCATCGCCACCGTGAATTATCCTGAACAGCAGCCGGATTGCAACGGCCATTCCACGGCCTTTGACGGGATTGCCTACAGGCCGCAGGATGCGGGTTCGCGGGATACCTTGTTTATGGAGGCCGACGGTTCGGAAGGGATCTTTATAGCGGATTTCCCGATCGACGAGATACGTGATTACCGGAGCAGGGAAGTACACGGGAATGCCTACCGCCATCCTCATAAGTATAGTCTGCTGGTGGCGGAAGAGATCAGGGAGCCTTTTATCAGGAAGGATTACAGGCGATAAATAAGGAAGAAAAGGGATTGACATCCGCAGAATAATGAAGTGAAAAAAGGGGATTTCGTGAAGCGGAAAGATGGAGGGCAGAATGAATTTTGAATTGGAACGGCCGGAAGCGGTCATCAAGGCGCAGGAAAAGAAGAAAGGTTTGAACTGGTTTCTGGAGATGCTGGTATTTGTGCCGGTGTTTTTTGTCTGCATGTTTGCACAGATTCTGGTCACCCTGCCGGGGGAACTGATGCTTATTTCCATGAATGCAGACTATCAGGCGGCCGCGGCGGCCGGAGATCTGGAGGGGATGGCCGAGGCGCTGCGTCTGCTGGGCGGCTCGGATCTGTATATGGTGCTGGCGCTGTTTTCGACTGTGGCAATGACGGCAGTCACGCTTTTATTCTGCAGGTTGATCCAGAAGCGCAGGCCGGATACGCTTGGATTTGTGAAAAGGGGAGCAGGCCGGGAGTATCTGATTGGTCTGGCGGCCGGATTTGTCGCATTTTCGGCGGCGGTCCTGCTATGTGTATTGACAGGGGCGATCAGGATCGAAGGGCTTTCCGGGACCTTCGGCGGCGGTATCTTTGCGCTTTTTGTGGTTGGCTATATGGTACAGGGGATGGGCGAAGAAGTGCTGTGCCGTGGCTATCTCATGGTATCTGTCGGTCGGCGCTATCCGATGTGGGTGGCGGTCTTTTCCAACGCGGTTATCTTCGCGGTACTGCATCTGTTGAATCATGGGATCAGCGTGCTGGCGTTTATTAATCTGACGCTGTTTGGTGTGCTTGCTTCTCTCTATTTTATCAAAAGGGGCAGTATCTGGGGGATTGGTGCCTTTCACAGCATCTGGAATCTGGTGCAGGGGAATTTCTGGGGACTCAGCGTCAGCGGCGGAGCTACGGAATGTTCCGTATTCAGGACCACGATGGTGGAAGGACGGGATATCATAAACGGCGGCGCATTCGGACCGGAAGGCGGGCTTGCAGTGACGGTAGTGCTGCTTGTGGGAATTTGCGTGCTGCTGAGGAAAAAAGAGGCAGTACAGTAGTTTTGCATGGTATGTACTGAGCGGGATGGCAGAGTATGGCTGCCGCATAATGCAGTCTTGCAGTAACACAAAAAGCTCCCGTGTGTCGGCTGCGTTGCATGGATTATTAAGAAAATCTCCATCTCTTTCGCGAGACAACTACGTGAGCAATTTGTGCAATATGCCGGAGCAAAATTAAAATGACACTTTTTGCTATCCAGATCCGCAAAGCTAATTTGTGAAGCAGGTTTACATTTTATACGCCGTAGATCTCAGAATACTTTTCTTTAAAATACCGGATAAGCGGCTCAGCGGATATTTCCCTGCCGCAGACTGCCCTGATTGCATCCTTGGGTTTGCGTGTATTGCCGTACCAGTGGATCTTCTGATTCAGCCATGCGGTGATGTCCTTAATCTTTCC
Organism: uncultured Lachnospiraceae bacterium; assembly: GCA_910578115.1. Lineage (GTDB taxonomy): Bacteria > Bacillota > Clostridia > Lachnospirales > Lachnospiraceae > UBA3282. The sequence continues at coordinate 31,527 of CAJTPO010000020.1, forward strand.
GTTCTTAAGCAGTTCGTCCACATTCCCCAGTTCTTCCTGCAGAGTATCCAGAAGCATACCGTCGTAAATGCTGCCCAGCAGATAGGAAGGGAAGTACCCAAAGCCACCGCCCGACCAGTGCATATCCTGCAGGACGCCCTGTGCGTCGTCTGCGGGTGTGATCTGCAGATAATCCTGCATTTTCTGATTCCACAATGCGGGCAGGTCACCTACCGGCACATGATCTCTGAAGATCGCCTTTTCCATTTCGTAGCGCAGTATGATATGGAAGCAGTAGGTCACTTCGTCTGCGTTTATACGGATAAAGCTGTTTTGCACGTGATTGATCTCCTGGTAGAAAGTTTCTAACGGGATTTCCTTAAAGGCAGGCAGCAGTTCGCTCAGCTTGTCGTAAATGGGCAGCCAGAAGTTCTTATTCCGTCCCAGAATATTTTCATAGAACCGGGACTGGCTTTCGTGAAGCCCCATGTAACCGCAGCTGCCGGCTACAGTGTTGTCATATTCCGGGTTGATGTTCTGCTCAAAAATGGCGTGTCCGCCTTCGTGGACAGTGGAGAAGATGGAACTGAGCGGATTATTCTCGTAATAGTGATTGGTTAAACGCACATCTTTGGAACAGAAGTTGAGGGTAAAAGGATGCTCTGTCTCCCCGACACTTCCTGCGTCCCTGCGGAAGCCGATATAATCAAGCAAAAGATCCTGTACCTTCCGCTGGCCGTCCGGATCGAAATAGCCTTTGAAGGCCGGATTTTCCGGTTTCTGCTTTGCAAGGATCTCTTTTACGAAGGGGATCAGATCTTTTTTCAGCGCTTCAAACAGGCCGTCGATGGTGGCGGAGTCCATGCCTTCCTCATACTGGTTGAGAAGAGCGTCGTAGACTTCCACGCCCGGATCGGTATAACCGGCCATCTCTACAGTCAGGTCGATCATCTTCTGCAGGTAAGGTGCAAACAGGCTAAAGTCAGATTTTTCCTTGGCATCCACCCAGATATTGCCGGCCTCTGCCTGGGTCTGCACGTAGGTCTTATACAGATCGGCGGGAATGCGCTTTTTGCGGTCGAAATCACGCTTCATGCGTGTGACGATAAATTTCCATGTGTCCGTGAGGGCATCATATTCTGCCGGTTTGGCCAGTTCGGTCAGCATTTCCCCCATCTGTTCGGAGGTGGACATGGAGAAGACCTCTGTGGAAAAGTGGGTCAGAGCCTCCACATGACCCTCCTGACCCAACTTCGGGGTGCAGGTCTTCATGTCCCAGTACAGCAGCGTGAGCACATGCTCATACTGATTCATCTTTTTCAGGTACTCCTGAAATTCTTCTAATAATTTACTCATGGCGTCTCCCTTTTCATTTAATTCTTGTAATGAGTTGTTCTTTTAAAATTATATCACATTTTTGGTAATTTGTGGTAGAATGTATAGGACGATAGGGCGAACGTTTGTTTTGATGGTTACGATTCACGGTGAACTGCAACTTTTGATGTGACGTTTTGACGTGACAGGTTATTGCTGCTGTCGGTGTCCGGCATATTGCGGTGGGGCATCCGGCCCTTGGAGAAAGTGGCTTTTTCACGAGCTGGATACATTGCTGTTTGCGATCGGTTGGAACGAAGGGTAACAATAGTGCGGCTTGGAATGCGCACGAACTGCATATTTCATGAGAAAATGATGCAGGGAATTGAAATGGAGAGGACTATGAACGCGGTTTTCCGGGATATCTTCCGTGCGATCCATGAGGGAAAATGGATGAGCATCGAATACCATAACAGAGAAGATCAGATCACGAAATACTGGATTGGCATCCGTGATCTGGACGTTCACAGCCGTACCCTTTCGGTGGACGGTCTTCATCTGCGGCAGTATACGGTAGAGTCTTATGACAGGATCCGGATCGATGCCATCCAGTCCTCCAGAATCATAGAAGGCTCTTACTGTCCCGTCAATGAAAAGCTGGTTCAGGATATTTATTTAAATCCCCACAAGTATACAGCGCTGTTTGACAACACTGCCAATTTAAAGATTCTCGGGTATCTGGAGATGTGCAACCGTCTGGACTGCGTGCCGTACAAGTCGGATTTCAGTCTGGTGCGCTATCTGGATCACGACACGATCAGAGGAGAGCTGTATCAGCTGAGTCCGGAGCAGTTCCGGGAGATTGTGAAGAATTTCCAGTACCAGTCGGAATCCGACGGGCGGGAGGACGGCCGGCTGCAGATCAGACAGCTGGCGATGAATGTCCTAAGCATTCATATGGCGAAAGGGCTGTACGTGCTGGCTTACCGCAAGCTGCATCTGGACGTAAAGCAGCGGGCGCTAAAGCCGGAGGAAGAGATCACGATCTGCACGGAGTTTGGGATTAAAGAGGAGCGGGGACGGCGTCCTGTGGAGCTTGTGACGAAACAGAGCATCCGCCGGTTTCTGGACGGCGACGAGTATGAGCTGCTTGCGGATTTCGAGGCGAATCAGGAACGGATCAAGGACTGCATCATGAGGCGGATGCCCAGAGGCAGCTGCAATGTGGACGACATGCCGTATATTATCGGGCTGGAAGCGGATATTGCGCTGGATCTGCATAAAGAATATCAGGCCGTTATGAAGTTGTATCAGAAAAAGGAAGTGCCGGTGCCGATCCGGGCCTTTTTCGGAGATCTGCTGGAGCGGCCCAGAAGGACGGCGGCCTATCCGATTGCGCTGATCAACCGGAACATCAACATGGATCAGTTGCTGGCGATCCACAACGCCATGAAGTATCCGGTAGCCTATATTCAGGGACCGCCGGGCACGGGGAAGACGAATACCATCATCAACACCATCGTGACGGCTTTTTTCAATGAGCGCACGGTGCTGTTTGCGTCTTATAATAACCATCCGATCAACGGCGTCTACGAGAAACTCTCCACCATAGAGTATAACGGAAAGACGATTCCTTTCCCGATTCTGCGGCTGGGCAACCAGGAGAAGGTGAAGGAGGCGCTTTTGACGATCAGGCGGCTCTACCGGGAGGTGCAGAACGTGAAAGTGTTCGAGGACACGCTGGACCGCAACAAGGATGACCGGAAGAAGCGGGCCAGACGGCTGTCGGAGCTGCTAAGACGGTATGAGGAGCTGCTGGATCTGCGGGAACGGGAGGAGACTATAGACCGGGTGCTGGAATATGAGGAGAAAAAGGGCGCTCTGCTGCAGACAATGGCCTTCGAGCAGGACTTGAAGGTCAGGCAGCGCGGACAGCTCCGCAGGAAGATCGAGGTCACGGGGGAGGTGTCGGAAGCGGAGGCGCTTTCCCTGCTGGATGATAATATAGAAGATCTGAAAAAGTACCTCTACTATATTTCGGCAGGCTATATCAAGAAGATCGGGCAGCAGAAAAACGCCGACCTGCTGGAGATTCTGGAAATGGAGGAGGACGGAAAGCAGCTGGAGGCTTTTGGAAGGTATCTGGGGAAAAAGGAGAATATCTTAAAGCTGCAGAAGATCTTTCCGATCATCGCCACTACCTGTATCTCGGCCCATCGTCTCGGAGAGCCGGAGCCGATGTTTGATATGGTGATCATGGACGAGGCCAGCCAGTGCAATATTGCGGTTTCGCTGGTGCCCATCCTGCGGGGGACGAGCCTGATGCTGGTAGGCGACCCGCAGCAGCTCAATCCGGTGATTTTGCTGGATGAGCTGACCAACAATAAACTGCGGAAGCGTTATACGGTGTCCGACGAATATGACTACCGGAAAAATTCCATCTATAAGACGTATCTGGCCTGTGACGCGGTCAGCGACGAGACGCTTTTGCACAACCATTACCGGTGTCATAAGAATATCATCGGGTTTAACAACCGTAAGTATTATCATTCCAAACTCAGCATCCTGTCCGAGAGCAGGGAGGAACAGCCCCTTGTTTATCTGGACATGCAGGATACCTTCTCGGAGCTTAAGAATACGGCGCCGGCGGAGGCCGGTGAGATCGCCAGATATGCCGCGCTGAACAGGGATAAAAATATCGGCGTCATTACGCCCTTTGTCAATCAGAAGAAGTTGATCGAGGAAGCGCTGGCCCGGGCGAAAGTGGACAATGTGACCTGCGGAACGGTGCATGCCTTTCAGGGGGACGAGAAAGACGTGATTCTTTTTTCCACGGCGATCACGGAGCAGACCCAGGCGGGCACCTACGAGTGGCTGAAAAACAACAAGGAGCTGATCAATGTGGCAACGTCGCGGGCCAGAGACAAGCTGATCGTCCTTTCCAGCAGGCAGCATCTGGAACGTCTGCACCAGAAGGAAGGGGAAGACGATCTGTATGAGCTGGCCCAGTATGTGTGGTCCAACGGAACCTCTGCGGTGACACCCAAGCAGACGGCCTCACGGGCGCTGGGCGTTAAGCCTTTCAGCAGCGCCACGGAGGAGGCTTTTTTGGAAAACCTGAATCATGCGCTGGGGAATATCTGGCTGACCCAGAGCCGCTATACGGTCCACAAGGAGGTGGCCATCGCCCATGTCTTTCAGGGGAACGAATGCTGTAATGACCTCTTTTATAACGGACGCTTTGACTTCGTGGTGTATGAGAAGCACGGAACGACGGAGCTGCCGATCCTGGCCATCGAACTGGACGGCAAAGAGCATTTCGAGGACGAAATAGTGCAAAACCGTGACCGGAAGAAGAAAGCCATCTGCGACGAACATGACCTGCAGCTGATCCGGGTGGAAAATTCCTATGCCAGACGGTATCAGCATATTAAGGAAATCCTGATCAATTTCTTCTCCATTGCCCATTGATTCTGTGGAAGGCAGGCAGGAAAAGCATGGTGCAGTATATAGGGCTGCCCATGGCATTCCTGCCTGCCGTTGACAGAGGTTCGTTACATGCCGGCGAAGTTTAAACCCTGTGCTTCCAGTGACTTTTGCAGGCAGTTGAGTTTGTCGGTTAATGCTTTTATTTCATCGGCCAGAGCGTTATTCTCATTAACCAGAGCATTTTTTTCATTGGCCAGAGCATTTTTCTCATTAACCAGAGCGTTATTCTCATCGGCCAGAGCGTTATTCTCATTGACCAGAGCATTTTTCTCATTGGCCAGAGCATTTTTCTCATTGGCCAGAACGTTAATCTCATCATTCAGAGCGTTCCGTTCATCCAGCAAGGTTTTGTTTTCCTGGATCAGCGATTCTTTTTCGGAAGTCTGTTGGGCTATGAAATTCTGGAGGTCCCGCTGTGTGCGGTAGTAATCCTCCCGCGCCTCGCATTCCATGCGGATGCGTTCTTCCCGGGTAAGCTGATAGACGGTTTCGGCGGCTTCTCTTATGGCTTCATTTTCCTGTGCGAGCATATTGATCTCCTCCCATGTTGTTGCTTTGAACAGTCTTGCCCAGCAGTCAAGTTGAAGGGCTTTATCCTGTTCGGTTGCCAGTTCTATATGAGTTAAGTCTAACACGGAAAGACGTAGTTTGTCACTATATAATGTACAATCTTTAACATTTAACAGCTGATAAGTGGCATAGAATTCCGGATGTGCAGGGAACAGGGTATAGTTCAGCAGACCGATCTGAATAACGGGTCTGGCATCCCGATAGTCTTTTCCGGCCTGGAGCGTATCAAAACTTCTGCAAAGATAACTCAGGGAACGTTCTACCCAGTTATGCTGGTTGATCACCTGGAGTTCCAGATTGATGATGGCGAGATCATTCAGATGGACTTTGACATCCAGAATAAAGGTTTTGTCCGTGAAGGAAGTACCCAGTTCGATGGGATTGGTGATCTCTGCGGTGGAGACTTCTTCTGCGGTAAGGTGCAGAAGAGAGCAGATCAGGCCCTTTAATACTGCATTATTGCGTTGCAGAAGAGCGCGGAAAAGATAGTCGTTGGTCATGGGAATGACAAGCGGACCGGAGGTGGGAAATGTTTGATGCGAAAATTTGAATTGTGTCATAGAAATGTCCTTTCTTTGGTAAGATGTGTCCGGGGCTGCAGTGCTGCAGAACCGAGGTAAATGAAGTTACATAGATTTGATAAAAAGTGTTGAAAGAATGGTGCAACTCTTTTAAGATAGGTTATAGCACAGGGTGGTATGAAAGGCAATAGAAAGAAGAGCGGCAGCACGTAGAAAAATCAGGCCGTCTATGGGGTGAATAAAACCAACAGATACCATGTATGGTATTATGTATGTCGTTTAAAGTGGAATTACTACTATATATGTATTGTACAAAATTCACATAGGATATTGGGAAATTATGCTGATATGCAATGACAGGCGTATCTATCCATTTGGGATAATGGTATTTGGGGTCAGTGCCTGCCCTGTCTGAGAAAACACTGGAGAAGGCACTGCACATGGAAATTAAATGTACACAATATTGACGAAGGAGGATATCTATGAATATCGTATATCATGAAAATACCGGAACGTTTCATCTGTATAATGACAGGATCAGCTACATTATGACGATCCTGCGAAACGGCCATCTGGGGCAGTTGTATTTCGGGAAGCAGATCCGGGACAAGGAGGATTTCTACTATTTCCTGGAGATGAGTGAGCGACCCATGTCGTCTGGTATTTATGAGAATGACAGGAGCTTTTCGCTGGAGCATATCCGGCAGGAATATCCGGTGTTTGGCACTACAGATTACCGGCAGCCGGCAGTGGAGGTACGGCAGGAGAATGGCAGCCGCATCTCGGACTTTTGCTACAAGGGCCATGTGATCACGGACGGGAAACCTGTTCTGCCGGGATTGCCGGCGACCTATACGGAGGCGGACGAGGAGGCGAAGACGCTGACCGTTATGTTAGAGGATGCGGTGACGGGGGTGCAGGTGGAACTGTACTATACGATCTTTGCCAGAGGAGGCGTACTGGCGCGCAGTGTGCGGATCAGCAACGGTGGCACGCAGGCCGTGCGCCTGAGCCGGGCCATGAGTCTGTGCCTGGATCTGCCGGACAGAGAGTATGTGTGGCAGCAGCTTTCCGGCTGCTGGGCCAGAGAATGTCATATTCGTACCCGCAATCTGGAGCCGGGCATCACTGCCATCGGCAGTATGCGGGGCAACTCCTCTCATGAGCATAATCCTTTTGTGGTGCTGAGGCGGCCGAATGCCGACGAGCGGCAGGGGGAGGTCATCGGTATTTCCCTTGTCTACAGCGGCAATTTCAGACTGCAGGCGGAAGTGGATGCGCATGATACGCTGCGGTTGCTGGCGGGGATCGATCCGGAGACTTTCGAGTGGAAGCTGGAGAGCGGGGAATCTTTTCAGACACCGGAGGCTGTTATGGTCTATACCGACCGGGGACTGAACCATATGAGCCAGACCTTTCATAAGCTGTACCAGAGACGGCTGGCCAGAGGTTACTGGCGTGACAGGGTGCGGCCGATCCTCAATAACAACTGGGAAGCGACGTATTTTGATTTTACGGAAGAACGTCTGGTGGAGATCGCATCAAAGGCGAAAGAATGCGGCGTGGAGCTTTTTGTTCTGGACGACGGGTGGTTTGGCGCAAGAAGCAGCGACAGGGCCGGTCTGGGAGACTGGCAGGCCAACAGGGACAGGCTGCCCAACGGCATCACCGGGCTGGCGGAGCGGATCGAGGCAATGGGGATGCGGTTTGGACTCTGGTTCGAGCCGGAGATGACCAACAAGGATTCGGATTTCTACCGGGCACATCCGGACTGGATCCTGGCGACGCCGGAGCGCAGTCAGTCCCACGGCAGATATCAGCATGTACTGGATTTTTCCAGAAAAGAGGTGGTGGATGCCATTTATGAGCAGATGGCGGCAATCTTAAGGGAAGCGAAAATTTCTTATATCAAATGGGATATGAACCGCAGCATCACGGAATGCTATTCGGCAGGCTGGCCGGCGGACCGGCAGGGAGAGATCTACCACCGGTATATACTGGGAGTGTACGATCTGTATGACCGGCTGACGACAGAATTCCCGCAGGTACTCTTTGAGTCCTGTTCCAGCGGCGGCGGGCGGTTCGATCCGGGGATGCTCTACTATGCGCCCCAGGGCTGGGTCAGTGACGACAGTGACGCGGTGGAACGGTTGAAAATTCAATATGGCACTTCCTTGTGCTATCCGGTAAGCAGCATGGGTACGCATGTGTCTGTGGCGCCCAACCATCAGGTATTCCGCGATACGCCGCTGCATACGAGAGCCAATGTGGCGTATTTTGGTACTTTTGGCTATGAACTGGATCTGAATAAGCTGAGTGAGGAAGAGAACGAGGAAGTGAAGGAACAGATCGCCTTTATGAAAAAATACAGGCAGGTACTGCAGTACGGTACGTTCTACCGGCTGAAAAGTCCCTTCGAGGGGAACGAGACTGTCTGGATGGCGGTGAGCGAGGACCAGAAGACCGCGCTGGTGGGCTGGTATCGTGTGCTCAACTGTGTCAACGGCAGCTATACGAGGGTGCGGCTGGAAGGACTAAATCCGTCTTACTGTTACCGGAATGTGTACAGCGGCACAACGCATTTTGGGGATGAACTGATGTGTGCGGGACTGATCACCAGCGACGAGACGGCCGGGCAGGTGCCGGCCGGGGTGAAGCCCTATACGGATTTTGAATCCAGGATCTATGTGCTGGAGGCAGAAGACTGAAAATGAAAGGCAATAAGGAATGCCATAACAGGAGGGCTGTCATGCGACGGCCCTCCTGTTGTCAAGTCAGGTTACGACACCCTTTTGGAGCATGATATTGGCATACAGTGCAGTCTCACCTGTGGCAATGATCGCATATGCCGTTTTTGCCTCATCGTAGAAAGAAAATCGTTCCAGATAACCGATCGCGTCCCGCTCTGCCGAACCGGTGTCGGTGACAATTTCTTCATAAGACTTCCAGATCGGCGTTTCCACCGGATCACCGGGCATGACCTGCATCAGCCGGACGGGATGTTCGACATAAGTGTCAAGCGGGAATACCTGCAAGATCGCACGCAGGAGTTCGCAGGTACCATGACCGTCCATGCGTATCACGATGGCATCCTTTCCTATTGATTCGGCAGGAAAATTTCCGTCTGCAATGATGAGCCTGTCGCTGTGCCCCATCTCGCACAGCACTTTCAGCAGCCCCGGCGATAAAATTTTTGGAATGCCTTTCAGCATGATAAACCTCATTTCTGCGCTGCCTTGTGTGCAGCAGGAGTCTGTGTCAGGCAGCGCATGGCCACAGACAATGCACAGGATCTATGTCTATATCTCATCTATATCCCAGAGGTCTTCCCATCCCCTGGCGCCTTCCCAAAGAAAGACCTGGCCTTTGATCAGTCGGCAGTTTTTATCTTCCTGTCGTATTGCCTCCATTTCCTGCTCTGTCAGAGGATCCTCCGTGACGCATTTCAGATTGGACAGGTACTGCGATTCTTTTACGGAAAAGGGAATCGGTACCTGGCCGCGCTGCGCCGCCCATTTCAAGCAGATTACAGCCGGATGTACGCCGTGCGCTCTGGCTGCTGCGGCAACTGCCGGCAGTTCGATATCTGCCACGTCATCTGCGGTTCTGTCCCGCTCGGGTCTGGATGGAGAACCAATGGGACAATATCCGATGGGCAGGATGTTGTGTGCTGTTGCGAAATCAAACAGCTCCGGCTGCTGGAAAGACGGATGCAGCTCCATTTCCAGGGCTGCAGGTTTGATGCGGCATAACGGCAGCACTGCTTTCAGCTTGGGAATGGTCATGTTGCTCATGCCGATGTAGCGCACGAGTTTCCTGTCTACCAGCTCTTCGCACTGCCGCCAGGTCTGCATAAATTCGTCCACCGAAAAGGGTTTTGAATCAGGATTTCTGGAATCGCCGCTGCAGCCGGGGGCATGGTAGTTGGGAAACGGCCAGTGCACGAAATACAGATCAAGATACTCCAGACCCAGATCCTGCAGGCTCTTCTGGCAGGAGGTAAGGACCTGCCCTTCTCCGTGCATGTCATTCCACACCTTGGAAGTGATAAACAGATCTTGGCGCCGGATTACGTTCTCTGTGAAAAGACGGCCGAGTACCGTGCCGATCTGCTTTTCATTCTGATAGACCGCCGCACAGTCAATCAGACGGTAGCCGTATTGTATGGCACCGTATACTGCCTCGGAAACGGTTTCGGCATCGTACTTATCCGATCCGAAAGTTCCCAGGCCTATAGCGGGGATTTTCTCCCCGCTGTACAGTTCTCTTGTTGGTATTTTGTTCTGTTCTATTTTTAACATTGACACCTCTCCTGGTATGATTCGATTTTATTGCCTTAATGTTTCTAATCAGGAAAGACTACGGCAACCTTACCGCATTGTCCGCTTGCCATAAGGCGGTATGCTTCGTCTGCCTTTTCCAGTGGAAATTCATCTGTGATCAGATCCTCCGGATGGATATTCCAGCGCACGAGCCGTTCCACAAGTTCTTCCATTCTCCAGAGCGAAGTCACCCAGGAGCCATAGATCGTCTTCTGTCCGTGAATAATATCAGGGCTGGGATTGAAAGTGCATGTGCCGCCTTCTCCCACGAAGGCGATCCTGCCCCATTCTCTGGTCGCACGGATGGCAAGCTGTCTGCCCGGATCGCTGGCGGATGCATCGATGGCGCGTTCTACGCCTCTGCCGCCAGTTGCTTCCATGATCTGTGCCAGCGCATCGTCGCCCGGCTTTACAACCAGATCTACCAGCCCGAGTTTTTTCGCGAGAGCGATGCGGTAGTCGCTTATTTCAACGCCGATCAGCTGGTTGGCGCCGAGCGCTTTCGCCAGCATCAATGCTGCAAGACCCACCGGTCCGAGACCTGTGACAAGAACGGCGTCATTTCCTGAAATACCGATCTTCTCGATCGCTTCATAGACGGTGCCGAAACCGCATGCCACCTGTGCGCCGTCTTTGTAGGTCAGTTCATCGGGCAGTTCGATCAGGTCTTTCTCGTCAGCCAGGATATAGGGGGCCATGCCGCCGTTTCTCTGCCAGCCATATGCCTGACGGAATCTGCTTTTACAGGAAATATAATATCCTCTGCGGCAGTCGTTGCAAACACCGCAGCCGGAGATGTGATACACGATGACCCGGTCGCCCTTCTTAAAGCGTTTCAGGCCTTCGCCTTCTTCTACGATCTGTCCGCATGGTTCATGACCGGCAGCCATACCCGGAATATAGCCTTCAGGCCCCTTACCGGTATGTTCTCTGTAGATACAGCGAATATCGCTTCCGCATATGGTAGATGCCTTCGTCTTAACGACGACCTGTCCATATCCAGGTTTGGGAATTTCAAAATCCTTTAATTCCACGGTTGAATTGCCGGGAAGGATCGCGCCCTTCATCATCATTTTTACCGCCATAGTTTCCTCCATTCCGAAGCGTTTTTGCTGAGGAGCGCGTGCAGAATCTCAAGTTCTGCGCTGCAATCAAAGGGTTTGGGACGCTTCGGCACAAACTCTGGATTGAAAAATCAGCACATCAGTGTGATTTTTCAATCTGAACTCCTCTCGTTCTGATTATCGTTATCTATAGTATAGAACGGCAGCAGAAAAAAACCAGTTTTAAATATGCCGACTTTCAGGCAAATATGTCGTGTTTTTGCAGGTATTTTGTTGTATAATCAGGTTATCGGCTATCTGGTGATCTGTACTGAAAATGCTTCGGCATGGAGATAAAGAGGGAGATCTATGCGCAGACTTTATAACGATATGGACATCTGTTTTCGGATGGAAGGTGTTTTTGTCCGTGTTCTGAATATCGTGTTTGAACAATTTACCCGCACGATTCCTGCCCATATGCATGGCAGCGGCTGCTATGAGATCCATTATATTCCCTCTGGAAACGGAAAACTGAGCGCAGAAGGGCAATCTTATGACATTACATCGAATACTCTTTTTGTTACCGGGCCGCACGTCGAGCACGCACAGGCGCCGATCTTACCGGATCCCATGCAGGAGTATTGTGTCTATTTTAAGATTGACAGACAGGATCAGATCCGTGAGAAGGCTCCCGTCATGGAGGCCTTCACCGGTATGCGCTTCTGGTATGGACAGGATATGCAGGGTATACATCATCTCATGCAGCAGTTGTTTGCCGAACTGGAATGCCATTATATCGGGTATCAGGAACAGGTAAGGCTTCTGCTGGCACAGCTGATTCTTATGACTGTCCGCAATTATCAGCACAGGCAGATTTCCCGGACATCTTTTGCACCCAATAATCTGACGGATTCCAAATCCGTTATTATAGAAGAATATTTTCTGTATGAGTATCAGGCCCTTTCTCTGGATGCGCTTGCCGGCCGGCTTAAGCTGAGTGCGCGGCAGACACAGCGTCTGCTGCTTAATTATTACGGGAAATCTTTTCAACAGAAAAAGAAGGAAGCCCGCATGTCGGCAGCTGCGATCCTGCTGTCCGACGTGGACAGGAACATTGCTTCTATTGCGGAAGAACTGGGTTATTCTTCGGCGGAGCACTTTTCTTCTGCATTCCGCAGTTACTACCGGATCAGTCCGAGAGAGTACAGGAAGTCGATATCACCATAGTACGGGGAAGCGGGCGGCATACCGGTGCGGTACGGGAGACAGAAGGGCAGGAAAAGGGTAAGACAGACAAGGAGTTAAGGAGCAGACAGCATGATCGAGGCACGAGAACTTGGAAAGGTATATAAGGTCAACCATAAACAACCCGGTTTAAAGGGCGCCTTCGCCAACCTGTTCCATGCAAAATGGGAACAGAAGGTGGCTGTAGACGGGTTGTCTTTTCAGATGGAGCAGGGCAGGGCGCTGGCGTGTATCGGGGAGAACGGCGCCGGGAAATCGACGCTGATTAAGATGATGATCGGGATCCTCACGCCTACTGCGGGTGAGATCCGGGTATTCGGGACGGATCCGCGCCGGGGCGGACGCGGTTACCTGAGAAGGATCGGGGTGGTGTTCGGGCAGAAGACCAACCTGTGGACGGACATTCCGGTGATCGAGAGCTATCAGGCGGTGAAAACATTATACAGGCTGGATGAGGGGATGTTTCGGAAGAATTATGACCGGGTGGTGGAGCTTCTGGCGCTGCAGCCGCTGCTTTCCGTTCCGGCCAGGAAACTTTCTCTGGGGCAGCGGATGCGGGCGGATATCGGTATGGTATTTCTGCACAGTCCGGAGCTTCTGTTTCTGGACGAGCCGACGATCGGGCTGGATATCAATGTGAAGCATACCATCAGGACATTTCTGCGGCAGATGAATGAGGAGACGGGGACGGGGATCTTCCTCACCAGCCACGATCTGGACGATATCGACGAGATTTGTGACGACGCCATTGTGCTTTCCGGGGGCAGGCTGATCTATGACGGTACGCTGGATAGGCTGAAACACCGGTTCGTGCAGGATAAGATGATTCAGGTGACGGGGAAGCAGGAGCGGGATATCCGCAGCCTTCTGCCGCTTGCCAGGATCACCATGGAGGGTCGGGTAACCAGGATCGTGTATCCGGTCAGGGAATATTCTTCGGCCGAAGTGCTGTCGGCGGTGTCGGGTTGCTTTGCGATCGAGGATATCACGATCGAAGAGCCGGATATCGACGAGGTGGTCTCCCGGATTTTTGCAGGGGAGGACACGTTATGAGGACTTTCTGGAAGCTGACTGCGATTTCCATGCAGAGTCATCTCTATTACAGGACCAGTTTTTTCATCAATCTGTTAAGTCCCTTGGCGCTGCTTGGCGGGCAGTACCTGCTGTGGGCGGCGCTCTACGCGCAGCAGGAAGGCGGCGCCATCGGCGGGATGGAGCGGGCGGAGATGTTTACCTATATCCTGCTGGCTTTTGCCATGAGCAACCTGTTGAACTGGGCAGGGGAAAACACGCTGGCCAGAGAGATCAAGACCGGGCTGGTGGTGGCCAGATGTGTCCGGCCGGCTTTCTTTCTGACACAGTATATGGCACAGATGCTGGGAACGTTGCTGACACAGGGGGCGGTCAACCTGCTTTTGGTTTTCGCAGGTTTTGTCTGTTTCGGAAAATATATGACAGTGCCGTCAGTTTCGGCTCTCGTTGCCTTTGTGCCCTGCCTGCTTCTGGCGGTGGCACTGCGGCTTTTGATGATCGATGTATTCAGCCTGCTTTGCTTTTTTACCACGGGATATCTGGGGATCGCCTGGACCAGGGTAGCGCTGTTTGACTTCTTCTCCGGGGCCATGATTCCGGTGGTCCTGTTTCCCGGGTGGTTGAAAGCAGCCGCCTGCTGTACGCCTTTCCCCTATATGCTGCAGGTTCCGGTGGCGGTGCTTCTGGGACAGGAGACGGTGGCCGGGTTCGGTATGCCGGGAATATATGGGCTGCAGATTGTCTGGATTCTGGTGTTTCTGGCGCTGCATGTCCTTCTGTACGGTCTGGCGCGCAGAAATCTGACGATCGCAGGCGGATGAGATGAGTTCAGGTATCAGGAGAGAGGAGAACAGGAAAAAAGGAGGAAAGATTGAAAATTAAAATTTTCAATCGCGAGATTTGTGTCTGCGCGTTGCTTGCCACAAACTCGTATAATGCGACGTCTCAACATAGTTGAGACAAAAGCAGCGCAGAAATGGAGGAAACGATGATCAGGATTTTTCTGGGCATGAAGGCGCAGTATATAAAGACGGAAATGGAATATGCGGCGAATTTCTGGATGATGATTCTGTCGGGCGTGCTGAGCCGCGTGGTGAGCATGGCGGCGCCATTTGTCATCTACAGCAATATTCCCGATATCGCGGGCTGGCAAAAGGACGAGATTTATTTGATCCTGTCGTTTCTCTTTATTGCGGAGGGGCTTTGCAGCGTGCTGTTCGAGGGGATATGGCAGATGCCGGGCATGGTCTTTGCGGGCGAATTCGACTGTATCCTGTCGAGGCCTGTCTCCCCGCTGTTTCAGGTGTTGTCCTACGGGATGGGACTGCAGGGCATCAGTGTGTTTCTGGTGGGCGCGGTCAGTATGCCGGTCTTTCTGCGGAGGCTGGGGCTGCTGCATCCGTGGGGCGTGGCCATGAGCCTGTTTTTGATCCTGTGCGGGACGGTATTGTGCATGTCGATCTACCTTCTTGGCAACAGCGTGGTGTTCTGGTTTGACGCAGGCGGCAGGACGGCGCTGCCCTATACGCTGTCCCAGCTGGGGCAGTATGCAAGATATCCGCTGGAACTCTACCCGGGAGTGGTGCGTTTCCTGCTGTTGTTCCTTGTGCCGTACGGGTTTATCTGCGTCGTGCCGGTGGAGATCCTGCGGGGCAGCATGGCATGGCCGTGGTGCTTTGGCGTGGCGGGGATGAGCGCAGGGTTCTTCCTGCTGGCGCGGGCCGTGTTCTACAGGGGTATCCGGCACTATGAAAGTGTGGGGATGTAATCAGCCTTTTTGGCACTGCGCCGGCCGGCCGGCAATCTCCTTTTTCCATAGATTGAGGACGGAATACAGGCAGATTCTGTAACAGGGAAACAGCAGGCTGAACGGTTACTGCACAAAAGAACGGGACGGTTGATAGACTTGCCTTTTTAGATATGGTATAATCCACAGGGTAGAAAAATATCACAGTAAAAAGGAGGTTCGCATGAATACATCGGCTATTGCGGCGATCATATTATTGCTTGTGAGCAGTGCGGCAGTGATAAAGCAGAGAAATGACCGCAGCAAAAAAGACAAAGATAAGTAAAGGCGTCACAGCGCAGCCTGCCGCCTGAGCCGTTCTTTGATCTGTCCCAGGAAGGCCTCGTTGCCGAGCACTTTGATCATGGGGCCAAAAGACAGGATCTCGATCAGAAGTTCGGTCTCCGTTTCTTTATTATAGTATAGTAAGCACTCGTAGGTGTCGTCACTCAGCCTGCGGGTGCTTTTCTCATAATTGGCAAATTGCAGCATGGCGCGTTCCAGTGCATTGCGGCGGTTTTTGATGAGGATGCGCACTGGCTCCTGATAGTAGGCGCGCCGCAAAAGCCGGTTTAGGTCCGGCGGCTGCCGGACGGTTCTGGAAGTCAACATCACTTCGTGTATGCGGCTCAGATTGAGGGTGATCACCTTCGGGCTTCGACGAAGATCCACCGCCAGCAGACGGAAGCAGTCGTTTTTCACGGAATATTCCAGACGGCACGGCAGATAGCTGTGATGCAGTCTGCGGTGGCAGCGCGATTCGTAGAGGATATCCACACATATGTGATTCTGGATTGCGGACAGGAGCGTCCGGAAGCGTTTCCTGTAGTCCGGATCCTGGTAATCGTCCCTGTCGGCAAAACGGTCATAGTAATAAAAATCATCGGGCTGGTAAAGGGGTGGAACGTCGGCAAAGGCATGATTGATCGAGTCGATCTCTTCCTCATCCAGGAAAAGGCCGATCTTATCGTCCAGCAGAATTGCCCGTATGTATGCTTTCTGCAAGTTGGTGAGAGGGACATAGAAGTCGGTGGACAGCCTTGTGTGCAGACAGCCGTCCCGCTTCTCGTAAAATCCCCACTCCTGCCGGGTCAGTCTGGGCAGCAGGTAGAGAACGCTTTCTGCAAAACAGGCGTCTTGGATGCGGGTCTTAAGTTCCTTCTCCGACAGGCAGGGGTTTTGGGTGACCAGGGATTGAATCACTTGAAAATAGCAGTTATATATTTCTGAGAATAGTTCTGTCATAAGTTCCTTTCTGTCCTTTTCAATCTTCATCTTTAAAATAGAGACGATACATCGTGAGAAGATCTCTCTGAAAACGTTCTTTAAGCTGCGGGCAGTCTGACTCTACAGAGACGATCCGTCCGATAAAAGTGCGGATCCAGGGCAGCATCTCGTTGGCGTCAAACACGTCAATCTCATAGGTAAAAGTATCAGGTGCGGTTCGCCGGATGACGCCGCCTTTCCCCTCGCGCCGCAGACGGTTCAGGATATAGGCCTCGGCCCCTTCCCGGATATGGAGCGTCAGCTTCACATGTTCGATGCGCCGTCCGCTGCCTTTACGGTGAAAGTCCCGGTTGTTCAGAGCATGGAGAGCCGCGCGGTCCGCCGGATGGCCGGTTGTGCATGATGAGGGGGCACTTTGAAAAGACACGCCCCAGGCGGATGCTTTGTGCTGCTCCAGCTTTTCCCGGATATTTGTGTAGTCAGGACAGGGAGCGCCCGTCGTTACAGTCTTGACCGCATCCAGCCGAATGGCGGCAAAGCGCTTTTTGGACGGAAGATAGAGGCACAGATAGCGTCTGCCTGTGCGTGTGCTGATAAAGATTTTCAGCGGAATGCCTTCGGTGTCCAGAAAGCGGTCCGACTTCGTGCTTTTGACGTGCAAAAGGACGGCCCTGTGTGCATGCATTGCCTGCAGGAGGGGAAGCAGCACTTCGTCCTCCAGCGTATGGACGAAGAAATTGTGCTTGATCCGGAACAGGTCGTTTTGGAAAGAGGCCGTGTCCATAATGGTGTGCCCGACCACGCCATGGGGTGAGAAAAGCTGATACAGCTTGATGGCATTTTTCAGCCCGGGGTGTGCGCCAGGCAGTTCCTGAAAAGGCGGATTGAGCCGATACAGCACTTCTTTGCCCTTTTTCTCCTTGACCAGCATACCTTCCGCTGCATACTGGTTGCATTTGCGGCGGACACTCTGGGAATCGAATATTTTACCGTAATCGGCGAGGAGACCGTCGGTGATCTCGTCGGCCGTGCGGTCGGGGAATTTTCGCAGATAGTCCAGGATATAGAAATGCAGCATGATATCGTTGTCCGTGAAACTTTTGGCCTTCCATACCCGATACAGCGGGTTTGTGTCGAGAAGGTTGCTGTCAATGGACAGATAGATATTCTTGCCCTTTGTCGTTCCGCTGCCGGTGTACTCCTGCCTGACATAGCCGGACAGCCAGCTTTCCAGCCGGCGGCGTTCGTTATCGTAGGTGCGGCCGCTCCAGCCGCCGAATTCGTCGCGGGTCTTAAAACCGTACACGAAGAAGTCGCGGACGTATTCTCTGCTTTTGGCAAAGGATTTGATGAGTTCATGGAATTCTGACATGGGATCACCGCCTGAGAGTGGAGTTATCAGTTTGCTTTATTGTACCACCTTCGCAACTTTTTTGAAATGATTCTTCTGACGGAATGCTGTATTCTGGTTACAGACAGAGGAAAACGATCCGGAGGGGGACGCCGCAGTAGCTCAGTTGGTAGAGCGCGGAGAAATAAGTCTTGCAAAAGGCTTTCACAGCAATCCTGATCACCTTTTAAGTGCGTTGTCGCGGGTTCGACTCCCGCCTGGGCGAACGCCTTCGGATCTTTCCCGCGTCTGCAAAAAAGCGCCTTACCGTGGAAAAATAAGTCTTGCAAAAGACTTTCACAGCGATGCAAACTGGTTTATGCAGGTTCGAATCCTGCCCCGGTAAGGCTGTCTTTGGTGGCTGGCAAAGCGTAAGAGAAGGCGCAGAAGTAACATAAAGGGTAAGGTAAGAAGTAACGTAGAAGGTGTCGTAAAAGGGAAAGCGAAAAGAACGGACAGCCAGATAGAGGGAACGGTTAAGAAAGACAGGAGGAAGCGGGTATGAACTTTATGGGCAGATTACACAGGGTGATAAATGACGAGAAAAAGTTGACGGAAAACGGGGCGCGCGGCTATGCTGCCACGGGCAGTGCACTGGTGGATCTGAATTTTGCGGCGGCGTCTTTAAGGAGCAGGACGGCAGCGGAGATTGTCAGAGGGTTTATTCCGGCCTTCTATGAGGACAGAGTACTGGCGATCAAGTGGCTGTTTTTCCTGCGGGATGTAAGGGGCGGCCTGGGGGAGCGGAGAAGTTTCCGTATTATCATTCGCTATCTGGCGGAAAGCGCGCCGGAACTGATAGGCGGCCTGATCGATCTGATGGCGGAGTACGGACGATACGACGATCTGTTGTGTCTGTTTGATACGCCGCTCGAGGAAGCGGCGCTGACGGCATTGATGCGGCAGCTGGAACGGGACGTCATAAACAGCGAGACGACAGGGAAGGTTTCCCTGTGTGCGAAGTGGATGCCGGGCAACAATACGTCTTCCCCGGAATCCCGCCGGAACGCGGCAAAGCTGCAGCATTTCATGGGAATGACCGCGAAAGAGTACAGGAAGATGCTGTCCTCTCTGCGGGCGCATCTGAATGTGACGGAAGTGTATATGAGCGACAACCGCTGGGGTGAGATTAGGTATGCGGGGTTGGCTTCCAGAGCCAATGTGATTTACCGGAAGGCCTTTATGCTTCATGATCAGAAACGGCGCGAAGCGTATCTGGAGGCAGTGCAGAACAACCGGGCGACGATCCATGCAGGTGTGTTGATGCCGCATGAGATTGTGGCGCAGTATACGGTGCGTTCCGGGTGGAGACTGCAGACAGGTGCGGAAGATGCGACGCTGGAAGCCCTGTGGAAGAACCTGCCGGCGATGGAGACAGCGGCCGCAAATGTTCTCTGCGTGGTGGACGGCTCCGGCAGTATGCTGTGTCCGGTGGGCGACGGCAATTTCACGGCGCTGCATGTTTCCAATGCGCTTGGCATCTATTTTGCGGAGCAGCTGCGCGGCGCATATCATGACAGGTTTATTACCTTTTCAGCAAGCCCGAAGTATGTGGATCTGTCGGTCTGCAGGACACTTCGGGAAAAGCTGGAACTGGCACTTGCACACAGTGACTGTACCAATACGAATATAGAGGCGACTTTTGAACTGATCCTGCAGACGGCGGTGAGAGGCCGCCTGAGCCAGCAGGAGCTTCCGGGGACGGTGCTTGTCATCTCGGATATGGAGTTTGACATGGCGGTAAGCGGTAACGGCAAAAGAACGCTTTTTGATACGATCGGCAGACGTTTTGCGGCTCATGGCTACCGGATGCCGAAGCTGGTATTCTGGAATGTGAACAGCAGGACAAATGTGATCCCGGTGCGGGAGAATGAACTGGGCGTGGGGTTGGTCAGCGGCTTTTCCACCAATGTATGCAATATGGTCCTTTCCAATGAGCTGGATCCTTACCAGTGCCTGAAAAAGGTGCTCGACGGGGAAAGATATAAAAGGGTGGAGGAAAGGCTGAATGCCTGAAGGCGTGGCGCTGTATTGTATTCTGTTTTTTCGCATGGTATAATCAAAATATTCAAATTCGGGAAGTCGTTTTTTTGATGAAATAGTAACGGAAGGTATTCGCTGAGAAGGAGGCATGGTAATAAGGTTGAAAAATCACACTGATGTGCTGATTTTTCAACTGCGAGTTTGTGTCGGAGCCACAAACTCGAAATTGCAGAGCCAAATTTGAAATTTGGCCCGCGGCCTTCGCAAAAAACTGCTTCGGCATGGAGGTAAAAACGGGGATTCTTGAGATTGGTTTGGAGAAAGGAAGGCAGGAAGGGAACAGAGAAACGCTGGTGCGAAACGTAGAGTCAGTGATGAAGAATTTCAATATTACATTGCAGAAGGCATGTGACGGCCCTGGTATCACGACAAAGGAATACGAGGAAGCAAAAGCACAGATTGCGTTATTGCATAAGGGATGATATAATGTGTCTGTTGTGAAGACCGCACATAAGAATGGCAGGAAGCCATCCATGGAACAGAAGTTCCCTGCGGTTAGACGATTATTTCATGATATTGCTGGTATTTCATTTTCGTATTAAGAAACAGCAGTAAGTGATAGTGAATACTCCGAAACGGAGAATGTTATAGTTACTGCTATATTTATATTGAAGTATGTATGTACAGGAAGGCATACGGTTTTTCCAAGAGGGACCGTGTGTCTTTTTCTGAGTTTAGAGAGGATATTTGCGAACGAGAAAGGGAGGAGGCTTACGACATGAACTTATCCGAATTCTTTACGGAAAATCCGCAGGCGGCGATCGCCTTTTCCGGTGGTGTGGATTCGGCCTATCTGCTCTATGCGGCGTTGCAGTGCAGGGCAGAAGTGCGGGCTTATTATGTGAAATCGGTCTTTCAGCCGCAGTTTGAGCTGGACGACGGCATAAGGCTTGCAAAAGAGCTGGGAGCGGATCTGCGGATTCTGGAGGCGGACGTGCTTACGCTGGAGGCTGTCGCATCAAACCCGCCGGACCGCTGCTACCACTGTAAGAAGATCATCTTTGAAGCGATCGGCGAAGCGGCACGGGCAGATGGTTTTTCCGTTTTGCTGGACGGTACGAACGCGTCTGACGAAGAAGGAGACCGGCCCGGTATGCGGGCGCTTCGAGAGCTGTCGGTACAGTCGCCGCTCCGGCTTTGCGGGCTGACCAAGGATGAGATCCGGCGTCTTTCGAGGGAGGCCGGCCTTTTTACCTGGGATAAGCCGGCCTATGCCTGTCTTGCCACCAGGATTCCCGTCGGGGAGAGGATAACGGAGGAGAAACTTGCGGCCACCGAAGCCGCGGAATCTTATCTGTCCGGAATGGGATTCAGAGATTTCCGGGTACGCAGGATGGGAGATGCTGCCAGACTGCAGTTTCCGGCCGATCAGATAGGACAGGCAGTGGCAGACAGAGAAAATATCGTTCGGGAACTGAGAAAATATTACGCGGCGGTACTGCTTGATTTGGAACCGCGGTAAGGAAAAGGGTAAAGGTTGAAAAATCACACTGATGTGCTGATTTTTCAACTGCGAGTTTGTGCCGGAGCCACAAACTCGAGATCGCAGAGCCAAATTTAAAATTTGGCTCGCGGCCTTCGCAAAAGAACTGCTTCGGCATGGAGGAAAATATGAACAGTGAGATCAGAAAGATGTTGGAGGCGGTGCGAAGCGGGGAGATCTCTGTGGACGAAGCGCTTCTCACCATTAAGAAAGCACCTTTTGAGGATATCGGCTATGCCAAGGTGGACATGCATCGCGGTATCCGGCAGGGGGCTCCGGAGGTTATCTATGGGGCCGGCAAGACGGCGGAGCAGATGCTCGGTATTATCGAGGCCATGAAGAAGAGCGGGCAGGAGACGATTCTGATCACCCGTGTTACGCCGGAGGCAGCGGAATGTATCGGGAAGGTTTATAAGCTGGATTACCGGCAGGAGGCACGGATCGGTATTATTGGCGGTATGCCGGCGCCGGACGGTATCGGCCGGATTGTGGTCGCCACAGGCGGAACCTCCGATATTCCGGTGGCCGAGGAGGCGGCACTTACCGCTGAAGTGCACGGCAATGAGGTGGTGCGTCTCTATGATGTGGGTGTGGCGGGACTGCACCGGATGCTGGCGCATATGGATGAGATCATGAGCGCCTCCGTGATCATTGCCATTGCGGGCATGGAGGGGGCGCTGGCCAGCGTGATCGGCGGGCTGGCGGACTGTCCGGTGATTGCAGTGCCTACCAGTGTGGGATACGGAGCTTCTTTTCACGGAGTGAGCGCACTCCTGTCTATGCTGAATTCCTGTGCCAGCGGAGTATCGGTGGTGAACATCGACAACGGTTTTGGAGCCGGTTATCTGGCGGGAATGATCAACCATATGGCAAAAGGACATTCTGCTGAGAGATGATAGAAGCGTATAAAAGCGAAAAGGGTGGAACT
This sequence comes from uncultured Lachnospiraceae bacterium, assembly GCA_910578115.1. Lineage (GTDB taxonomy): Bacteria > Bacillota > Clostridia > Lachnospirales > Lachnospiraceae > UBA3282. Next base: position 53,899 of record CAJTPO010000020.1, read on the forward strand.
GAACGATTCTGCAGGGCGGCGACATGGGGGTCGTAAGAAATAAATGATTGCAGGAGGAGAAGAAATGAAGACTTTATATTTAGACTGCGGTATGGGGGCGGCAGGAGATATGCTGACGGCAGCGCTGCTGGAACTGCTTCCGGATCCGGACGGATTTATTGCGGAACTGAATGCCGTAGGGATTCCGGGGGTGACGATTGAAAAAGAGCAGGTGAGCAAATGCGGCATTGGCGGTACGCATATTGCGGTAAAGATCAATGGTGTGGAAGAGGATGAGGCTGCGCATGGGCATCACCATGATGAGCACCATCACCATCACAGCGGGATGCACGACATTAAACATATTGTGCATCATCTTTCCGTGCCGGAAAGAGTCAGGAAGGATGTTCTCGGGGTCTATACTTTGATCGCGGAGGCGGAGAGTCATGCACACGGTGTTCCGGTGACAGACATACATTTTCATGAAGTGGGTACCATGGATGCGGTGGCCGATGTGACGGCGGTTTGTCTGCTGATGGATCGGATTGCACCCGATCAGGTGATCGCGTCGCCGGTTCATGTGGGAAGCGGCCAGGTACAGTGCGCCCACGGTATCCTGCCGGTGCCCGCTCCGGCCACGGCGTATATTCTGCGGGATGTACCGATCTATGGCGGCGGGATCAGAGGAGAGCTGTGCACACCCACGGGAGCGGCGCTGCTTAAATATTTTGTGACGGAGTTCGGCGATATGCCGGTTATGAAGATGACGGCCATCGGATACGGTATGGGTAAAAAGGATTTTCCGGCGGCCAACTGTGTACGGGCGATGCTTGGTGAGACGGAGAGCGCCGGGGACATTATCCTGGAACTCAACTGTAACGTGGACGATATGACCGGCGAGGCAGTCGGTTTCGCCATGGAAGCGCTGTTTGCCGCCGGAGCGCTGGATGTGTACACGGTGCCGATCGGCATGAAAAAATCCAGGCCCGGTACCCTCTTTTGTGTGATGTGTCGGCCGGAAGACAGAGAGAAAATGGTTAAACTGCTCTTCCGGCATACGACCACCATCGGTATTCGGGAAAAGGCATATAAGCGCTATACACTTGACAGGTCGATGGAGACGGTGCGGACACCGTACGGTGAGGTCAGAAGCAAAATTTCAACCGGATATGGTGTTACAAGACAAAAATATGAATATGAAGATCTGGCCAGGGCGGCACGGGAGAATGATCTTTCCGTCAGCCAGATTCTTGCCGATATGGCGAAGCATAATTAACGGTAATATTCTGTGATTGATGCGGAATAAAAGAGAGATGAGAGGGAAGCGATCGGATGAAAAGGCTTATTTTATTTTTTATGGTATTACTGCTGTGCCTGCCTCTGGCGGCCTGCGGCGGGGAGACGGCACAGAATGCGGATAAAACGGAGCCTGACAGTGCAGAGCGAGAAGCCGTAGCGCTTGTTTACGGCAGTGGGGATTATACCAGGATCAATCCGGCAATGGATGAGCACGGGGAGATCAATATCCTGCTTTTTGATGGACTGACGGCCCATAACGGAGCGAACGAAGTCGTTCCGGGGCTTGCTAAGAGCTGGGAGTTCGACGAAGCATCCTGTACTTATACCTTTCATCTGGAGGAAAATGTCAAGTGGCACGACGGCGGGGATTTTACGGCGGACGATGTGAAGTTTACGGTAGAGGCCATTATGGATCCGGAGAATGGTTCGGAGAATGCTCCCAATTATGAGGATGTGGAAGAGATCCGTGTGATCGACGATCATACCATTGTCTTTCGCCTGGCGGCACCCAATGTGGCATTTCTGGACTATATGACCATGGCGGTGCTGCCGGAGCATCTGCTGGCGGGCGAAGATATGCAGGAATCGGACTTTTTCCGAAATCCCGTAGGTACGGGACCCTACAAGCTGGCGGGCTGGGATATGGGACAGGCAATCACGCTTGAAAGGAATGAGACTTACTATAAAGGGGCGGCGCATATAGAAAAGATCGTCTTTAAGATCGTGCCGGACGATACTGCCCGGGCGCTGCAGATGAAAGCGGGAGAGCTTGATCTGGCGCTGTTGACGCCGCGGGATGCGCAGATATTTGCGGATATGGAAGAGTATGTCTGTTATGAGATGAAGACCTCTGATTATCGGGGGATCCTTTTTAATTTCGGACACGAGTACTGGAAGAAGAACAGGGACTTGATTCCGGCAGTCTGCTGTGCCATCGACAGACAGTCGATCATCGATGCGGTGCTGCTGGGGCAGGGAGTGGCTGCCTATGGGCCGCTGCAGCGTAATATCTATGATAACAGGGATGTCGAGCAGTATACCTTTGATCCTGAGCGGGCGCGGGAGATTCTGGAAGCTGCCGGGTGTACGATGGGAGACGAAGGTTTTTATGAGAGAGACGGTGAGAAAATCGGTTTTGTGATCAGTGTGGGAGCAGGGGATCAGGTGCGCATCGACATCGCACAGGCGGCGGCGCAACAGCTGCGGGCAGTGGGGATCGACTGCTCTGTGGATATTCCGGTGCAGGTGGACTGGGCCGGACAGATGGCTTATCTGATTGGCTGGGGCAGCCCGTTTGACGCCGATGACCATACGTATAAAGTATTTGGTACGGATAAGGGCGCCAATTACAGCGGTTATTCCAATGCGGAGGTGGATCGTTATCTGCTGGAAGCCCGGCAGTCTGCCGACCGGACGGTGCGGGCCGAGGCATATGACCGGTTTCAGGAGGCGCTGGCAGAAGATCCTGCATTTGCCTTTATCTGCTATGTGGATGCCAATTATGTGGCCGACGCCGGGATTCAGGGTATTTCCGGAGATACGGTGATGGGACATCACGGTGTGGGTATTTTCTGGAATGTTGCGGAATGGACGATGCAGGAACCGTAGCAGAAGAAAAAGAGTCTGAGCGAAACCGGACTGGCAGAGGCAAGAATCGATGGAAAGGGTACTTACAGGAAAGAAAGGCGTGGTTATAAAATGTCTCAGGTATTGGAAGTGAAAAATCTGTCCGTCAGTTTCGACACGCCGCAGGGAGAAGTGCAGGCAGTCCGGGATGTCAGCTTCACGCTGCAGTCCGGAGAGGTTCTGGCGGTGGTGGGGGAATCGGGATGCGGAAAGAGCGCTCTGTGTAAAGCGGTGATGAGACTTCTGCCCGCCTCAGCCAGGATTCGGTCAGGCAGCATATGGGCATGCGGTGTGAACATCACGGACTGTCGGGAGCGGGAGATGCACAGGCTTCGGGGGAAATTATTTTCCATGGTTTTCCAGGATCCGATGACATCTTTGAATCCGGCCATGTCCGTTGGGGAGCAGATCGCAGAGGCTGTCAAGGTGCACCACCCGAAGATCACGGGGAAAGCACTTCATGACAGGGTGCTGGAGTTGATGAAGCTGGTGGAGATAGACCGGGCGGAGGAGAGGATGAAACTCTACCCGCATCATTTTTCGGGCGGAATGCGGCAGAGGAGCGTGATGGCGATCGCGCTTGCCGGGAATCCGTCGATTTTGTTTGCGGATGAACCGACTACGGCGCTGGACGTGACGATCCAGGCGCAGATTCTGGGATTGTTCAGGAAGATCCGGCGCGGGCTTGGCATGGCGACGGTTTTTGTGACCCATGACCTGGGTGTGGCTGCTGCGGCAGCAGATCGTGTGGCGGTCATGTATGCCGGAAAAATCGTGGAGATCGGAACGACGGAAGAGATTTTTCGTGATCCCAGACATCCTTATACATGGGGGCTTTTGCGGGCGCTGCCGGATTTTTCCAGGGGACGGGATACCCTCTATACGATACCGGGGATGCCGCCGACCCTGCTGCATCCGCCTGTGGGCGATGCGTTTGCCTGTCGTAATCTTTATGCGCTGGCGATCGACTATGAAGAGGAACCACCGTTATTTCGCATCAGTGATACGCACTATGCGGCTACATGGCTGTTGGATGAGAGGGCTCCGAAGATCGCATCGCCGGTGATCTTTCCGGCGGCAGAGATGTCTGCCCGTGGCCGTCGGGGGAACGGGGAAAATATGGAATCGGAGGAAATCCTGCTGGATGTACGGCATCTTACGCATGTGTTTCCATTGCACAGGCAGACATTCAAGGCGGTCGACGATGTCTCTTTTCAGATAAAAAGGGGTGAGATCTTCGGACTGATTGGGGAATCCGGCTCGGGAAAATCGACGGTGGCCCGCTGCATCATGAATCTGTACCGTCCAGATGGCGGTACTGCGGCCACGGGAAAAAGACGGTTGCGCGGAGAAAACCTGTCGGAAGGAAGCAATGTGGACGGTACTGCCAGAATTCTCTTCAAGGGGATTGATACCTGTGATCCGGGGGCGTTTCGGAAACACAGGAAAATGCTTCAGACGAAGCGGCAGATCATTTTTCAGGATTCCAATTCCAGCCTGAATCAGCGGATGAAGGTGTGCGATATTATTACGGAGCCGCTGCGCATACAGCACATCGTGCCGCCGAGAGGCTCCATGCGGGCGGAAGCGGAATTTCAGATGCACTATGTGGGGCTGGATGCCGTTTATCTGGATCGACGTCCGTCGGAATTGTCCGGGGGACAGAGGCAGCGCGTGGCGATTGCGCGGGCCCTTTCCATGGAGCCGGAACTGCTGGTGGCGGATGAGCCGGTTGCATCCTTGGATGTGTCCATTCAGGCACAGATCGTAAATTTGTTCCGGCACCTGCAGAAAGAGCATGGCTTCTCTTTTCTGTTTATTGCACATGATCTCGCCATGGTGGAATTTTTGTGTGACCGCGTGGGGGTCATGTATCGGGGAAAACTGGTGGAGGTGGGGGAGACGGGAGAGCTGTTTGCGAATCCACAGCATCCCTATACAAAAGCGCTTTTGTCTGCGGTGCCGAGGGTGAGAAACCGTCTGACCGGGACGGAGAAAGAAGTATGGTTATACGGATGACAGGGAATCAATGGGATTGGATATTGAATTTTGGGAAAAAGTGTTTACTCTTTTTGGTGAGCATACTGGTTCTTTCGACGGCAGTTTTCTATATCTCGCGCCTGGCGCCGGGTGATCCACTCATATCCTACTACGGGGACAGAGTGGAGAAAATGAGTTCCGGGGAGCGTGAGCAGGCGGAAGAAAAGCTGGGATTACATAAGCCGATCACGGTGCAGTATGTCCGTTGGCTTGAAAATGCGCTGCATGGTGACTTTGGAATTTCTTATAAATATAAGATGCCGGTAGTCAGTGTGATCGGTGAACGGGTGCCCAATACGCTGCTTTTGGGTGGATGCGGGTTCGTACTGATCTTCTTCCTGGCATTGCTGCTGGGTATATTGTGTGCGCGCTGTGAGGGCGGGCTGCTTGACAGCGCGATCTGTAAGATTGGCACGATCAGCAGCTGCATTCCTGAATTCTGGTTATCTTTACTGCTGGTGCTGCTTTTTTCTGTGAATCTGAAATGGCTGCCCGGCAGCGGTGCTTATACTGCAGGGCAGGCCGGCGACTGGCGGGACCGTATCATGCATTTGATTCTGCCGCTCACGGTGGTTGTGCTGGGACATTTATGGTATTACGCATATATGATCCGAAACAGGATACTGGAGGAAGTCCGGGCCGATTATGTGCTGTTGGCCAGGGCCAAGGGACTGACGAAGTGGGGTGTGCTGTTCAGGCACTGCCTGCGGAATGTGATGCCCTCGTATTTGAGCCTTATGGCGATCTCGGTACCGCATATTCTGGGCGGAACCTATATCGTTGAGATGGTTTTCTCTTATCCGGGATTGGGAACGCTGACTTACGAAAGCGCCCGGTATCATGACTATAATCTGTTGATGCTGCTGTGTATGCTTACCGGGATTGTAGTCATTTTGTGTAATCTGCCGAAACGCCAGTAACAGTTCAGCCTTCGGCTTCACTGTCACAAACGCCACAAATTTTGTTGAAATGGAGGTAAAGATGGAAAACAAATTTGAAGTTGTGGGAATCCGCCGGCAGCCGGTACGGGAGCATATGCGGCGGCATGGAAGGGGGCGGAGCGGGGATGCGCAGGGCGGTTGTACGGGAGCCCTTTGCGTGCTCACGCTGATCGTTCTGGGGTGTCTTCTGTGTGATCTGCTGGCGTCCAGGGATCCTGCGTATCTGGATCTGCACAATTGCAGCGTGCCGCCGGGCAGGGAATTCCTGTTCGGGACTGATACCATGGGCAGAGATATCTTCTCCATGATCTGGCATGGGGGCAGGATTTCTTTGTTTATCGGCATAACGGCGACGGCAATTTCCACAGTTGTGGGGATTATGTTTGGTGCGGTGAGCGGTTATGCACCGGGATGGATCGATGGGGTGATGATGCGGTTGACAGAGATCGTGCTCAGTATGCCGTCTCTTCCGGTGGTCATTCTGATTCAGGCAATTCTGGGGAAAGCGAACGTGGTCAGCATTTCCTTTGTACTCGGCATTACCGGCTGGATGAGTATTGCCAAAGTGGTAAGAAGTGAAGTGCGGCAGAGCAGGGAATGTGAATATGTGATCGCCTCCAGATGTATGGGAGGCGGCTTTTTTCATGTGTTGTGGAAACATTTGACGCCGAACTTTATTTCTTCTATTATGTTTATGGTGGTAATGAACATCAGGAGTGCGATGGTGGCAGAGTCCACGCTGAGTTTTATGGGGATTGGCCTGCCGGTGGAGGTTATCACGTGGGGGAGTATGCTTTCACTGTCGGAAGATGCAATGCTGACGAATGCCTGGTGGATCATTTTGGTCCCCGGAGCATTTCTGGTCGTGACACTGCTGTGTTTTACAGGCCTTGGGAATTATCTGCGCAGCAGTGCGAATCGTGGACAGAGCAATCTTTAGCTGCGGGGCCGGAAGAAACTGCCGTGCGTGAAATATATTCGGGTCAAAGATGCTTTCGCGCAGGAAACGGCGGGGAAGGGGGAGCGGTGGAATGGCAGCGAAGATGAATGAGGAACTGATCTATGAGATTCTCTCGGCGGTGGAGGAGATCCCGGAGGGGAGGGTTGCCTCATATGGGCAGATTGCCCGGTTGATCGGACGGGATAAAAATGCCAGACTGGTAGGCAGAGTACTTGGATTGGCGGAGTATTACGGAGATTATCCCTGCCACAGAGTGGTAGATCATGCGGGCAGGACGGCGGTATGCTTTGCAGAGCAGAAAAGCAGGCTGCTGGCAGAAGGGATTGTCTTTAAGGAAAATGGCTGTGTGGATATGAAAAGATGTCAGTGGGAGGAAGCGGCAGCTGAGTCGTGACGAACTGTTGCTGCGGAAGTGCTAAAATGCCGGAAACATCTTGCGCTCATTGAAGACTATGTGCTATATTTATATAATATATCGTACTGTTTTATGGAAGGGTATCACTGATGGACAAAAAGGAAAAAAGCCATGTTAACATAGAATCGACGAAATTTGTTTTGTGCGGTTTCGTTTTACTTATTTTCTTCAGTGTTGCGGTGTTTGCGTTACTTGGCACTTATATGAGCCGGAAGAGTGAGGAAGCGATAGATGATCTGGGAAATATGTACATGACCAGCATGGGGGAACGGATCTGTAAGCATTTTGAGACCATTGTAAATCTTCGGTTAAAGCAGGCGGAAGCAGTGGCGACGGTGGTTTCGGTGGATGAGGGCGATCAGCAGGAAATCTATGAGGAACTGATTTACAGGACGGAAGTCAGGGATTTCATCTCGTTGTCGCTGTGTTCTGAGGACGGAGAATTTGAAACGTTATATGGAGAATCGGCAACGCTGATCGATCCGGAACCTTTTCTGGGATCTCTCAGGAAAGGGGACAGTAAGGTGGCGGTAGCGGTCGATGATTCGGGAGAACAGGTGGTGCTGTTCGGTGTGAACGCACAGTATCCCATGAGCGACGGACGGGCCAGTATTGCTACGGTAATGGCGATTCCGGCGTTGGAGATCAGCGAAGAGCTTTCCCTGGAGAAGGAGAGCATAGAAATGTATGCCCATATTATCCGGACAGACGGCACTTTTATCATAAGGGATGAGAGTATACAGTATCCGGATTATTTCAGTTATCTGCGCGGAACTTATACCGGGGAAGAAGACCGGGAGAGTGTGGAACATTACGTTGAGGATCTTGCCGGTGCATTGAAGGAGAATCGTAGTTATGTAGATGTTCTGGAGTTTGGCGGCGGCAGGCAGCAGGTGAGCACGGTGAGCCTTCCGAACTCTGAATGGAATCTGGTGATCGTCCTTCCTTTTGGAGCATTGAATCAAACGGTACAATCTTTGAATGAGGAGAGAACGGCGGCTACGCTGTTCGCATGTGGATCTATCCTGCTCCTGTTACTGCTGCTCTTCTTTGTTTATTTCAGAATGAGCAAGCAGCAGATTTATGAGTTGAATGAGGCACGTCAGGCGGCGGAAGAGGCGACCAGGGCCAAGAGCGAATTCCTCTCTAACATGAGCCATGATATCCGTACCCCCATGAACGCGATTGTGGGAATGACGGCTATTGCGACAGCGCACGTGGATGACAAAGAGCAGGTGCAGAACTGTCTGAGGAAAATTGCGTTGTCGGGTAAGCATCTGCTGGGATTGATCAATGACGTACTGGACATGTCGAAGATCGAGAGCGGCAAGATGACATTGACGGCAGATATGGTTTCCCTGCGGGAAGTGATGGAGGGTATCGTTGGGATTGTCCAGCCGCAGGTTAAGGCAAAGCATCAGAGTTTTGAAGTGCATATTGACCGTATTATTTCGGAGGATGTGTACTGTGACAGCGTGCGCCTGAATCAGGTGCTGCTCAATCTTCTGTCAAACTCTGTCAAATATACGCATGAGGATGGGGCTATTCGTCTTTCTTTATATCAGGAGGAATCGCCGAAAGGGGAGGATTACGTTCGAACCCATATCTTAGTCAAAGATAACGGGATTGGTATGTCGCCGGAGTTTATGTCCAAGATTTTTGAGTCTTATTCCAGAGCGGACAACCGGAGAGTGCACAAGACGGAAGGCGCCGGTCTGGGTATGGCCATCACGAAATATATTATTAACGCCATGGAAGGCAGTATTGAGGTGGAAAGTGAGCTGGGCAAAGGCTCGGAGTTCCATGTGATGGTAGATTTTGAGAGAGCGACTGTCAAAGAAGTGGACATGGTTCTCCCGGCATGGAAAATGCTTGTGGTGGATGATGATGAAACGCTCTGTCGTACGGTGGTGGATGCGCTCGATTCCATTGGCATTCAGGCGGATTGGACGTTGAGTGGTGAGAAGGCTCTGAAATTGGTCATGGAGCATCATGAAAAGAGAGACGATTACCAGATCATTCTTCTGGACTGGAAGCTTCCGGGGATGGACGGCATTCAGGTAGCCCGGGAGATACGGCGGGGACTGGGAGATGATATTCCGATTCTGCTGATCTCGGCTTACGACTGGAGTGAATTTGAGACTGAGGCACGTGCTGCGGGTATCAGTGGATTTATCGCGAAGCCGCTGTTTAAATCGACGCTTTTCTATGGGCTGCAGAAGTACATGGGAAGCGAAGGGGATCTGCAGATAGAAGAAACGAAAGGAGCCGATCTGTCCGGTCATCGGATCCTGGTGGCTGAGGATAACAGCTTGAACTGGGAAGTCCTGCATGAGCTGTTGACTGATCTGGGACTGGAATTGGAATGGGCAGAAAATGGACAGATCTGTGCGGAAATGTTCGAGAAAGCGGCAGAAGATTATTATGATGCAATCTTGATGGATGTCCGTATGCCGATCATGACCGGGTACGAGGCGACCAGAGCAATCCGTTCTTCCCAGAAAGCAAATGCGCTGACGATACCGATCATTGCCATGACGGCGGATGCCTTTTCCGAGGATATACAGCGGTGTCTGGATAGTGGCATGAATGCTCATACAGCCAAGCCGGTCAATATTGACGAGTTGATTCTGCTGTTAAAGAGATATATGAATATCGAGTAGGATGAAGATTCAGGAATTGATAAAGCTTGCAGGAAGCCGGACCGAAAGGCCCGGCTCCTGTATATTGAGGAGCAAAGGTCATGTCGAACACAACAAAATATGCATTGGAAGCGTCGCTTAAGAGACTTCTGCTGCACAAGACACTGGACAAGATCACCATTCAGGATCTGACCGCGGACTGTGGCATCAGCCGGATGTCTTTCTACTATCATTTCAAGGATATCTATGATCTGGTGGAGTGGAGCTGCATCGAGGACGGCAGGAAGGCGCTGCAGGGGAAGAAAACCTATGACACCTGGCAGGAGGGAATGCTGCAAATCTTCGAGGTAGTGACGGAGAACAGGCAGTTTATCATGAATGTATACCGGGCGGTTGAGCGCAGCAAACTGGAAAGTTATCTGTATGAACTGACCTACCGGCTGATCGCCGATGTGGTGGAGGAAAAGTGCGCGGACGCGAAACTGGCTCCGGGAGATAAGAGTTTTATCGCGGAATTCTATAAATACGGGTTTGTGGGTGTCATGCTGGACTGGATTGACCGCGGGATGAAAGAAGACTATACAGAGATCGTCGAGAAGATGAGCATTACGCTGCACGGGAATATTACCCACTCCATCCATAATTTCGAAAAGATTTCCCGGCGGGACGGTGCTGCGCCGGAACAGAATTGAATTTTTGAATTGTATCTTTTATCAAAAAAGGTGAAATGATAAAGTTTTTATCATTTCGCCTTTTTTGTAAGTTGGATTTCTTTTTGCCGGTGTGTAAGATAGTCGTACCGGAAGGGGATCACGGCAGTGCAGGCCGAAAGGCAAAAGCTGAAGAGATTTTGAAAATTCTAAAAAACAGATCAGGAAAGGCGGTATCAGATTATGGCAAAGAAAAAAGGACTGGGATTAGGCGTAGCAGCCGTAGCAGCAGGAGCAGGTGCAGTCGCATATGCGGCACACAATCATGAAAAGAAAAAAGCAGAGGACGGGCAGCGTACAGGAGCCGGTTTCGGAAAAGCGGCCGGCAGAAAATATGTAGATGCGCAGCCGGAGTATCGCAATACGGAACTTGGAAAAGACGCCAGAAACAGCAAAGGAATCTATTACAGCAACGGCAACTATGAAGCCTTCGCAAGACCGAGAAAGCCGGAAGGCGTGGACGGGAAACACGCTTACCTTGTAGGCAGTGGCCTGGCCTCTCTGGCGGCGGCATGCTTCCTGGTAAGAGATGGACAGATGCCCGGTGACCACATACACATTCTGGAATCCATGGACCTTGCGGGCGGCGCCTGCGACGGGATCTTTGATCCCACAAGAGGTTACATCATGCGGGGCGGCCGCGAGATGGAGAACCATTTCGAATGCCTGTGGGATCTGTTCCGCAGCATCCCTTCGCTGGAAACACCGGGCGTGTCCGTGCTGGACGAATACTACTGGCTTAACAAAGAAGACCCCAACTATTCCCTGTGCCGCGCTACCATGAACCGCGGCGAGGACGCTCATACGGACGGGAAGTTTAATCTGAGCCAGAAAGGCTGCATGGAGATCATGAAGCTCTTTATGACAAAGGACGAAGACCTGTATGATAAGACGATCGAGGATGTCTTCGATGAAGAAGTATTCGGCTCCACTTTCTGGCTGTATTGGCGGACCATGTTCGCCTTTGAAAACTGGCACAGTGCGCTGGAGATGAAGCTGTACTTCCAGAGATTCATTCACCACATTGCAGGACTGCCGGATTTCAGCGCCTTGAAATTCACGAAATACAACCAGTACGAGTCACTGATCCTGCCCATGCAGAAATATCTGGAAGCGGCAGGCGTGGAATTTCGCTTTAACACAGAAGTAACAAATGTTATTTTTGAGACGGAGGGCGGCAGGAAAGTGGCAAAAGCCATTGAGTGCAGGGTAAAAGGCGTGGAAGAGGGCATTATGCTCACGGAAAACGACCTGGTATTCGTTACCAACGGAAGCTGTACGGAAGGTACCGTGTACGGCGACCAGAACCATGCGCCCAACGGCGATGCCGAAGTGAGGACCAGCGGCTGCTGGAACCTGTGGAAAAATATAGCCGCACAGGATCAGGCTTTCGGCCATCCGGAAAAGTTCTGCTCCGACGTCGCGAAGACCAACTGGGAATCCGCTACGGTGACCACACTGGATGACAAGATTCTGCCTTATATCACGAATATTTGTAAACGTGACCCAAGAAGCGGCAGGGTGGTGACCGGCGGTATCGTAAGCTGTCAGGATTCCTCCTGGCTGCTGAGCTGGACGATCAACAGACAGGGACAGTTCAAGAAACAGGAAAAAGAGCAGGTCTGCGTATGGGTTTACGGCCTGTTCACGGATGTGCCTGGCGATTATATCAAAAAGCCGATGAAGGAATGCACCGGTAAAGAAATCACAGCAGAGTGGCTTTATCATCTGGGTGTGCCGGAAGAAGAGATTGAGGAACTGGCAGAGCACAGTGCGGTCTGCGTGCCGACCATGATGCCTTATATTACGGCGTTTTTCATGCCGAGGACAAAAGGAGACCGTCCGGACGTGATTCCCGACGGCTGCGTGAACTTTGCTTTCTTGGGACAGTTCGCAGAGACACCCAGAGACACGGTGTTCACGACAGAATACTCCGTGCGGACGGCAATGGAAGCCGTATATGGGCTGCTGGGCGTGGACAGAGGCGTGCCGGAAGTGTGGGGCAGCGTGTATGATATCCGGGAACTGCTTGGCAGCAGTGTTAAGCTGATGGACGGCAAGTCTCCGCTGGAGATTGCGCTGCCGGGGCCGCTGAATGCGTTGAAGAAGCCGTTGCTGCGTGTAGTGAAAGGCACGGTGGTAGAGAAGGTGCTGCGTGATCAGGGCGTGATCAAGGAGGGGATGCTGTAGTTTGCGGGGTGGAGAGTTTTCTGTGGGAAGGATTTATGCGATAAAGCTGCACCGTGTGCAACTTGTGCGATAATGCTGTACCATGTGCGATTTGTGCGATAATGCCACACCATGTAAGGGAGCTTCCATAGAATATCTTATAGAGAATGTAAAAAGATGAGGATTGGATATTTATGGAAGCAAAAGGAAAGATGTTACAAAGTGACTGCAGTTTCAGCGGTATCTCGCCGCTGATGCTGCCCTTCCCCTATCCGCCGGTCAGGGTACAGGAGCAGAATCCGTTCTATGCCAAGCTGTTGACAGTGGATTACTGTGGAGCGGTATCGGAACTGACGGCCATTACCCAGTATATCCACGGGGAGAGCTGTATGTGCTGCGGTCATTGCATGGAGGCCAGAACGCTGCTCGGCATCGCCATGGCGGAGATGATCCATCTGCAGAAGCTGGGAGAGATGATTATGCTGCTGGGCGGAAACATTGATTATTCGATCTCGACACGAAACGGCAAACCGCAGCAGTGGACGCCCTCTTATGTGGAGTTTGCCGGTAATCTGCAGGGAATCATCTCAGCCAACATAGAGGCCGAGAAGGCGGCGATCAGCCAGTATGAACAGCATATGAAGATGATCGAGGATGGCTGTGTGAGAGCAGTGCTGGGGCGGATTGTGCAGGACGAGGAGTATCATATTATGCTGCTGCGGATGATGTGAGGGGCATAATGGGAATAAGACATAGCAGGTAACAGGGAAGCCGAAGGCTTAACTGTTACAATATAAAAGGTAAAAGTGGTTTCACTTTTGCCTTTTTGTGTTACAATGATATGGAGATGGGGGAATGCGTGAAAGACATATTAAAAGCGGTGGAGCTTTTCTAAGGAGAAGGGATCAGAGGGAAGCTTTGACAGGGCCGAAAACGCAGTTTCTAATGCTGTTAACGATAAAACAAATGGACTTGATGTTGTCGGAGAAAAAGACAAGGATTTCGGGACAGTTCCTGAGAAGGAGGGAATATGGCGAGAACAGTAGGGATCGGGATACAGGATTTTGGCAAGATCATTGAGAACGATTACTTTTATGTGGATAAAACGGCTTTTATCAAGGAGTGGTGGGAAAGTGGAGATGAGGTGACGCTGATCACCAGGCCGCGGCGGTTTGGAAAGACCCTTACCATGAGCATGGTGGAGCAGTTTTTTTCGTTGAAATATGCCGGACGAGGCGACCTGTTTGAAGGGCTTGCCATCTGGAGGGAGGAGGAGTATCGTGCGCTGCAGGGAACCTATCCGGTCATCAGCCTTTCTTTTGCAAATGTGAAGGAGAGGCACTATGATACAGCCAGACGGAAAATCTGCCATATCCTTGCGGATTTATACACAGACTATGCTTTTTTGCTTGAAAGTGATATTTTGGGAGAAGGCGATAAGGAATTTTTCAGACGTGTTACGATGGATATGGGCGATGTGGAGGCTACGCTGGCGATCCATAATCTTTGCAGGTATCTGAGTCTTTATTATAATAAAAAGGTGATCGTTTTATTGGACGAGTACGACACGCCGATGCAGGAGGCCTATGTGGGGGGATACTGGAAAGAGTTCGTGGCATTCACAAGGAGTATGTTCAATGCCGCGTTTAAGACTAATCCCCATCTGGAACGGGCGATCATGACCGGGATCACGAGGGTCAGTAAGGAATCCATTTTCTCTGATCTGAATAACCTTGAGGTAGTGACTATGACTACCAGCAAGTATGGCACGGCATTTGGCTTTACAGAAGACGAAGTTTTTGCCGCCATGGATGAATATGGGCTGGAGGAAAAAGAGAGGATAAAGAGCTGGTATGACGGTTTTATCTTTGGAGAGTGGAAGGATATCTATAATCCCTGGTCTATTTTGAATTATCTGGATAAAAAAAGAGTCGGCATGTACTGGGCGAACACCAGTTCCAACAGCCTGGTCGGGAAGCTGATCCGGGAGAGCGGAAGGGGTGTGAAGGAATCTTTTGAGAGCCTGCTGGCAGGAGGACACCTGTTTGTGCCGATTGATGAGCAGATTGTCTATGATCAACTGGATCATAATGAGAACGCGATCTGGAGCTTCCTTGTGGCGGGCGGCTACTTGAAAGTGGTGAGCTATGAGGAATACGAAACAGATCCGATCATAAAGGAGCCAAGGTATGAACTGGCATTGACAAATTATGAAGTGAAGCTTATGTTCAGGAATATGGTATCCGGATGGTTTGCCGGGAATCTGTCTGACTATAATGATTTTGTAAAGGCCCTTCTTTGCGGAGATGTGGATGCCATGAACGAATATATGAATCGTGTTTCCAGTGCCACTTTCAGCTTCTTTGATACAGGGAACCGTGCTTCCGGAAAGGCGGAGCCGGAGCGATTCTATCATGGGTTTGTGCTGGGATTGACAGTGGAGCTGGAAGACCGGTATGTGATCACTTCCAATCGTGAAAGCGGGTTTGGAAGATATGATGTGATGCTGGAGCCGAAGGCGGAAGGAGCGGATGCTTTTATCATAGAGTTTAAAGTATGCAATCCGAAGAGAGAGGACACGCTGGAGGATACGGTGAAGGCGGCACTTGCACAGATAGAGGAAAAGCAGTATGCGGCGTTGCTTATGAGGAAAGGGATACCGGAGGAGCGGATCAGGAAGTATGGGTTTGCGTTTGAGGGGAAACGGGTGCTGATCGGGTGAGACGGGGCGACAGGAAAGAGAATATAAGAATGATGACGGATCAATATATTATAGAGTTGATTGAGAGACTGACTTTTACGGAAATCTGGAATGGAACCGAAAGAAGATGTCAGGACTATAACGAGGGAGTCAAACTGCTGGTAGATACGTTTACCGAACATAAAAAGCAGAAAACACAGCTGTTTTTTATTGGAAACGGCGGCAGTTCTGCCATTGCGAGTCATATGACGGCGGATTTCATGAAAAATGGCGGTATGAATACCTATAGTTTATATGATAATGCGGTCACAACCTGTATGGGAAATGACTATGGCTATGAGTTTATCTTCTCAAGACCCATGGAATTCCTGCTCAGAAAAGGAGATCTGGTGGTAGTGATCAGCAGTTCCGGTAATTCTGCAAATATTATCAGTGCGATAGAAACTGCCAGAAAGAGGCAGGCAACGATTATTACATTTACAGGTTTTGAATCGGATAATAAGGCGAAGCAGATGGGGGATGTGAATGTATATGTACCCTGCAGAAAGTATGGGATCGTGGAATCCATTCATAACCTGATACTGCAGCAGATTGTGGATCTGATCATGGAAAGGGATGGGGTAAGATTCTAAAATGCAGACATTTAAACGGATGAATCTTCACAAGCCGGCAGTGTTTCTGGACAGAGACGGGGTATTGACAGTGGAACAGGGGTATGTGGATGCTGTTGAAAAGCTGTGTATATTTCCCTATGCGGCAGAATGTGTCAGGCGTATACATGATAAAGGGTTCCATGTCATTGTCGTGACAAATCAAAGCGGTGTTGCAAGAGGCTTATTTACAGAAGTAAAACTCAAGGAAATGAATGATCATTTGAAACAACAAACAGGTGTTGATGATGTTTTTTATTGTCCGCATCATCCGGAGGGAACAGTAGAGGAGTACCGAAGGAACTGTAATTGTCGTAAGCCGGGAACGGGCATGTTTGAAATGGCCTGCAAAAAATTTGATATTGATATGATCAATTCTTACATGGTTGGAGATCGGGCCGGGGATATTATTGCAGGACGAAATGCGGGAATTAAGACAATATTGCTGGAATCCGGATATGGAACAAAAAATCTGGAAAGTGATGTGAGCGCGGACTATGTGTTTGCGGATCTGAGAGATGTACCGGAAATATTGTGATATAGAAAGAAAATGGACTGTCATGGTAAATTGTTGAAAAGAATTGTAACGTATGGCTGCTGATTTATGTGGTTAAAGAATCAGGGCTTTTGACCGATATAAGTACTGTGGTAGTTCAGGAAGAATGAAAAAGTTGCATGGATGCAGAAATAGGATGAAGGATACCCTGTTAGTGCTCTCAGTATGCAATAACAGGGTTTTATTTTGGCAAAGCATAATAGTTTGGAGGAAAAGACATGATTTCATTAGTGACGGGTGGCTGTGGATTTATTGGCTCTCATATGGTGGACAGACTGCTGGCGGAAGGACATGTAGTCAGAGTGATCGATAACTGGACGACGGGAAGGCCGGAGAATCTGGAGCACCAGAAAAATGACCCTAATTTGACAGTATATCATATGGATATCCGGAACAAAGAAGAAATAGAGCCGGTTTTTGCAGGGGTGGATTATGTTTTTCATTTTGCTGCACTGGCAGATATAGTCCCGTCAATCCAGAGGCCGTGGGACTATTATTCTTCGAATGTTCTGGGAACTTACAATGTAGTTGAGTGCGCGAAGAATGCCGGTATAAAGAAGCTGGTCTACGCTGCGTCTTCCTCTTGTTATGGAATACCGGATGAGTTTCCGACGAAGGAGTCTGCAGAGATCAGGCCGCAGTATCCGTATGCGTTGACGAAGAGACTGGGAGAAGAGACTGTATTACACTGGGGGCAGGTCTATGGACTGCCGGTGGTAACACTGCGTCTCTTTAATGTGTATGGTACGAGATCCAGGACTTCCGGGACCTATGGAGCAGTGTTCGGGGTATTTCTTGCGCAGAAACTGGCTGGAAAACCGTTTACGGTGGTCGGTGACGGCACACAGACCAGGGACTTTACGTATGTGACGGATATTGCGGATGCTTTCTATACGGCGGCGATGTCAGACGTCGTGCAGGATACTTTTAATGTGGGAAGCGGTGGGACATATTCCGTAAATCGGCTGTGTGAGCTGCTGGGTGGTGAGATTACGCATATTCCCAAGAGGCCGGGGGAACCGGATTGCACATTTGCAGATACCAGTAAGATTGAGAACAGACTTGGATGGAAGGCAAAAGTCAGTTTTGAAGAGGGCGTGCAGAAAGTACTGGACAATATCGATTACTGGAGAGCAGCGCCGGTGTGGACGCCGGACAGTATCGGAGTAGCTACGGAAGATTGGTTTAAGTACCTGGGAGATCAGGCTGAATAAGTAAAATGCAGGTTTGCTGTCGTGACTACAGGGGCAGGCGGTTCTGCTTTATGGAGGATGACTGAAAGAGGTAACGGATGCTATGCGCGGATTTCAGAAACAACAGATAATGAATGTGATCGACAGCATGCATGCACTTCACGGAGAAATCAGAGACAGGTTACAGAGTGGAGCTTATGATGTGGTGGAAGGTGCGCTGACCGATTGTCAGGAGGCAGCGATCAGTGTTGGCGAAGCGATAGAACAGATCGAGGGAGACGACACGAAAGCGGTGCGTTGTCTGGAACAGTACTGTGAAAGACTCTATCAGATAAGCTTGCAGCTGCAGAACATTGCGGCACAGAAAATCTATAAATCGTTGGAAAGCGGTCTGGTTAAAGCCGAGAATGAAATAAAGCATATGCCTGTCAGGAAGACAGCAGTTTTTCTGCCCTATAAGGCATCTATGTGGGATTCATTAGAGAGTGTCTGGAAAGCGGCGTGCGATGATGCGGAGTGGGAAAGCGTGGTCATCCCGATTCCTTATTATAATAGAAATACGGATGATTCTCTGGGAGAAATGCAGTATGAAGGGGCGGATTTTCCGGAAGATGTGCCGGTTACAGATTGGCAGCAGTATTCTTTGGAGAAAGAACATCCGGATATTATTTTTATTCATAATCCGTATGATCAGTTTAATATCGTGACGACAGTCCATCCTCTTTTCTATGCTTCCAGAATTAAGGATTATACGGAGAAATTAGTATATATTCCTTATTTTGTGCATCAAAATGACATCGTGGCGGAGCACTATTGCGTGCTTCCGGGAACGATATATGCTGATGTGGTGATCCTGCAGTCCGAGAAAGTAAGGGAGCAATATCTTAGATATTATGAGGCGGCGCTGCCGGAACTGGTGGAAAAGCAGGGGAGAGAGGCGATCGAAAAAAAATTCCAGGCGCTTGGCTCTCCGAAGTTTGATGTGTCGGCAGATTCGCAGAATGATATTCCGGAGGAATGGAGAGAATTTTTAGGGCAGGGGAAAAAAGTAATCTTTTTTAACACACATCTGCGGGGATTGATGCAGGGAAAAAGTGAACAGTTTCTCAGGAAACTGGAATGGGTGTTTAACTTTTTTCAGAAACAGGAAGACGTGGTATTGTTATGGCGGCCGCATCCTTTGATGGTGGAGACGGCCAGGGCGATGAATCCGGAGGCCGTAGAACCTTACCTTAAACTTGTGGACAGATATAGACGGCAGAAGATTGGAATTTATGACGATTCGAGAGAACTGCACAGGGCGATCGATCTTTCAGATGCCTATTACGGCAGCGGCAGTTCGGTTGTGGAGCTGTTTCGGCAGCAGGGAAAGCCCGTTATGCTGATGAGTGAACAGATCAGAGAGGATTGATGTCAGGTACGGTGAAGTAACGATAGAAAGGCACATGAGCGGAAGTATGGGAATACATCATTTGACAGACGATGAATTAAGACAGGTTCAGTTGATTCAGCTGGAGATGCTGGAAGAAGTGGACAGAATCTGCCGTCTGTGTGGTATTCATTATAATATCATAGCCGGTACGCTTCTGGGAGCGGTGCGGCATAAAGGCTATATTCCGTGGGATGACGATGCGGATGTGGCGCTGTTGAGAGCGGAATATGAGAAGTTCAGAACCGCATGTGAGAAGGAACTGGATCACAGCAGATTCTACTTTCAGGATCACAGGAATACACAGGGTTATCGCTGGGGGTACGGTAAGCTTAGAAGGAAGGGAACGTTGTTTCTTCGGGCAAACCAGGAGCATATGCCGTATGAGCAGGGGATCTTTATTGATATCTTTCCGCTGGATGCCGTATCTGATTCCAGGATGATAAGGACCTGCCAGAATTTCCATTGCTATTGTATGCGGAAGATGATGTGGGCTCCGGTGGGACGGATCGTTTCGAAGGGATGGCTGTTAAAAGGGTGGTATCGGATGTTGGAGTGCATCCCAGCCGATGTTTTATATGGTTATTATGACAGATATGTGACCCGACAGAGTAGAAAGAAGACGAAATGGGTGCGGATCCTGATGTTTCCGACCCCCAATAAAGAGTATGGTTATCTGCGGGAATGGTACGAAAACAGCGCCGGGATCGTATTCGAGAACAGGACGTTTCAGGGGATCAGAGATTATGATGCCTATCTGACATTTAAATTTGGAAATTACCATCAACTTCCACCGAAGGAAATGAGAAAAGTTCATCCGGTGACGGCGCTTAAGTGCCTGCCCTGGTAAAAGAAAGAATCTGTGGGTTGAGAGAAAGGAATGGATACAATTCATGAAGAAAGTCATTACGTACGGTTCATTTGATCTGTTTCATGAAGGGCATTATCGTCTGCTGCAGAGGGCAAAAGCGTTGGGCGACTATTTGATCGTCGGTGTCACCACGGAGCATTATGATGAATCGCGGGGCAAGATGAATGTGGTGGATTCCCTGATGGATCGGATTGAAAATGTGCGAAAGACAGGTTTCGCAGACGAGATCATTATTGAAGATCACGTGGGGCAGAAAGTGGAAGATATCATGAAATACGGAGTGGATATCTTCACAGTAGGTTCCGATTGGACCGGTGTATTTGACTATCTAAAAGATTACTGCCAGGTGGTGTATCTGGAGAGGACCAAAGATATCTCCAGTACTATGCTCCGGGCGAAAAAATATAATATCATCCGGCTGGGGATCATCGGAACAGGCCGGATCGCATCCAGGATGATCCCGGAAGTAAAATATGTCAGCGGAATTAATACGGACGCAGTCTATAATCCGCATATTGAAAGCGCCCGCAGATTTGCGGAACAGTTTGAATTAAACAAATACATGGACGATCTGGAAGAGTTCTATGCGGAGATTGACGCCGTGTATATCGCTTCGCCGCACCAGACGCATTATGAATATATTAAAAGCGCGGTGCAGCATCGGAAGCATGTGCTGTGCGAGAAGCCGATGGTTTTAAAGAAAGAACAGGCTAAGGAAGTATTCCGGATGGCGGAGGAAAACAGGGTCGTACTGATGGAAGCGGTCAAGACAGCGTATTGCCCCGGATTTAATCAGCTGCTGTCCATTGTGCGCAGCGGTGCCATCGGCAGCGTGCGGGATGTGGAAGCGTGCTTTACAAAGTTGGAAAATCCATTGAGCAGAGAGCTGACGGACAAATCCTATGGAGGCAGTTTTACGGAACTGGGAAGTTACACGATACTGCCCGTGCTTAAAATCCTCGGCAAGGACTTTAAAGAACTGGAATTTAAGAGCCATTGGGCGGCTAATGGACTGGATATTTATACCAAAGCGTATTTTACTTATGAGAATGCTCTGGCCACTTCCAAGAATGGTCTGGGTGTCAAGTCGGAGGGGCAACTGATCATATCTGGTACGAGAGGGTATATTATTGTGGAGGCACCCTGGTGGAAGACAACTTCCTTCGAAGTCAGATACGAAGACCGCAGCCAGAACGAAAAATATTTTTCCAAGTTTTTGAAAGAGGGGCTTCGCTATGAAATCGGTGATTTTGTATCCGGCATCAACGGATTTGGAGATAAACATTTTAAGCTGACCAAAGGCGAAAGCATTACAATGGCGGGAATCATGGAGAAATTTATGGAGACGCGACATGCTGAATAGAAAGGTTTCTTTGATCATACCGGTCTATAATACGGTCAAATACCTGCGCAGGTGCCTGGAAAGCGCTGTTTCACAAACTTATGAGAATATGGAGATCATCTGCGTGGATGATGGTTCTACGGATGGTTCCGAGAAGATTGTGGATGAGTTTGCCGCGAGAGACGGACGGGTAATTGCTGTCCACCAGGAAAACAGGGGAGAAAGCAATGCCAGAAATACCGGACTGCGGATCGCCAGTGGGGATTACATCGGGTTTATGGACTGTGATGACTGGATTGAACCGGATATGTATGAATGCCTGGTGCGGGAGCTGGAAGAGGCTGGAGCTGATATGGCGATCGCGGGGTTTTATCGGGAATTCGAGGAGACAGGGAAAACCCGCATTCAGGTGCGAAACGAAAAAACGGTGGAACCGAAGGCGTTTGATGGCGAGATGCTTTTGAGGTATTTGTATGAAAGAGATTCTTACAGGACCTTTGCCTATATATGGGATAAACTCTATAGGAAAGAAATCGTCTGCAGTGTTTCGGATGGACCGATTCTTTTTGACGAAAGCATTCAGCTGGGGGGAGATGTTCTTTATCTGGCGGAATGTGCTTTGCGTACAAAACGGGCGGTTTACGTAGATAAAACCTTCTATCATTATCTGCAGCGGGGAGATTCGGGATGTCATATGCCTGATCTGAACAGGCGTGAGGATAATATTCGGGCATATCAGATTGTGAGACATAAATTCGAAGAAAAACAGGTTGAGCCGTTTGTTCTGGATCTGATCAAACGCATATTGGTATACCACAGCAGCAATACGGCAGAGCTGGCATATGAGCTGAAGGACCAGGAAGTGCTGGCAAGGTGTCAGGGATTGATGAAACAGTATGAAGAAGTGTATAAGAGTCTGAATGCAAATAAGCCGGAATGGATCGAGCGATTCGATGCCATATTAGAATACGGTGTTTAAGGAGGCCAGTTATGCGCTGGAAAAACAAGGGACATGAATATGATGATGTGTATCGCCGGATGGAAGCAAAGCGGGGGTTCTATCTGTTTGGATGCGGAGATTACGGAAGGCAGTTTTTAGATTGTTTTCAGGATGAGGTGTCTTTGATCGGTTATATAGACAATGATCCGACAAAACAGGAAACCGGGTTTAACGGGAGAGTATGCGTAGGATTGGATAAGGTTACACTTAAGGAGGATGAAGGTATCATTCTTACGATATCACAATATGACAGAGCCGGTGCGATAAAGCAGCTGCAGAAATGTGGTTTCAGGCAGTATGTGGATTTTTTCCTGATTGAAGAATTTATTTCAATTTATTTTCTTTATAAATGTGATAGAGTATATTTTTTGAATATTTCTTTCCTGCCCAGTACGGCATGTAATTTAAAGTGCAGATATTGTCTGAATTTTAACCCGTTTGCAAAGAAGTTTTATGTGAGGGAATGGGATGCACTCAAGAAGGATGTGGATTTGTTCTTTACTCACGTGGATTTTGTTATGCAGTTTCATATAAGTGGTGGGGAACCGCTGTTGTATCAGCATACGGCGGATTTGGTTCGGTATATCGACGAAAACTACGGAGATAAAATAGGCACTCTGCGAATGGCTACGAACGGAACAATTGTCCCGGAGGAGGAGCTGCTGGTAACATTGAGCAGATGCAGAATAGAAGTAGTGGTGGACGATTACAGAGCAGCAGTGCCTCAGTATAAGGAGCAGTTCGCCAGGCTTACACAAAGCCTGGATGAATATCAGATTAGATATTATATCAATAAGGTGGAAAGCTGGGTCGACCTTGCACCGGAGAAAACGGATTATTCTGCATTGACGGAGGAACAGTTGATACAGCACCGTTCGGAATGTGGACAGACGTGGCAGGAACTGCGGAATGGAAAGCTGTACAGCTGTAATTATGCAGCATATGCCACTGTAGCGGGTATTGCAGGGGAGCAGGATGTGGAAGAAAGCTATGATCTTGGCACCCATACGGCTGATAAGAAAAAGGAACTGGTTGAGTTCCGACTGGGCTATACTGAGAAGGGGTATACCAATTTCTGTAAAAAATGCCGGGGATTTACGACACATAATACAGAGGCGATGCAGCCTGCGGAGCAGGTGAATCAGTGCGGCGGACATGTAGAGGATGCGTTATTATGAATGACAGGCTTTGTTTTCCTTACAGGGATGATGCGGAGGAAGTGGCAGGATTTGCCACCGTTACAGCGCAAATTTATGATAAAATGGTAGATGACATATCCAGAGATATCTTTTCAAACCGACTGTTGTACAGTCTGACCGGGAATCAGATATGCCTGAGGAATGTATTGCTGCATACTGCCGGCGGAAAAAAGCTGAATGATCTGCTGCATGAAACCGGCAGGGATATCTATATTTATGGTGCCGGAATAAGAGGAAAACGGCTGGTGGATCTTTTTCCGGATGTTGCCTGGAGAGGACTTATAGATAGAAATAAACAGGATGAAAGTTATCATGATGTGAAGATCCTGGGTCTGGAAACTTTTTTGGAGCGCTATGTACAGGGAGCACGGGTTGTAGTCTCCAATATGAGCGGCACGGATGCGATCGTGGAAGATTTGCATCGTGTGGGCGTTTTTCGAGAGGATGTGCTGGTTTTGAACGATTTCGATCGTGAGAATGTGAAGGATATTTACTTTCCGGCAGGGGAAGTAGAGCTGCCGGTCCGGCGGGAAAGATGTTTTGTAGATATTGGCTGTTATGATGGAAAGGATTCTTTGAAATATCTGGAATGGAGCGGATATCACGAGGCAAAGGTGTTTGCTTTTGAACCTGATGACCGGAACTACAGGATCTGTAAAGAACGGTTGGAAGCACATCCAAATATTGTGCTGTATAATATCGGGCTGTCAGATAAGGAAGAAGAGATCGGCGTTATGGGAGAGGGCGAGATGGCCTATATCGATGCAGGCAGTGACAGGAAGATTCAGACCAGACTGCTGGATGACGTGCTGAAAGATGAAGCGGTTGGATTTATCAAGATGGATGTGGAAGGATATGAGGAACATGTTCTTTTGGGGGCGGGTGAGATCATACGCAGTCAGAAACCCGTGCTGGCAGTTTCCGTCTATCATAAGAAATCAGATATATGGCGGCTTCCGAGACTTCTGTTGGAATATAACGGAGATTACTGTTTTTATATGAGACATTACAGTGCGGCGAATGGAGATACTGTTTTGTATGCGGTAGACAGAGGTAATTGCAGGTGAAGAGAAAGATTGCGATCTTTGGAGCGGGAGAATGGGGACGAATTGCATATTATTATTATCGTGAAAGCGGTGAAATCGCCTGCTATATTGATAATGATGCGTCGATTTGGAATACGACGGTAAACGGTTTACAGGTCTGCGCTCCTGAGATCTTGAAAGAGCATAAATACACGGTTATTGTCGCTAATAAACGGTACGAGGACGAGATCAAACGACAGCTTCTGCAGGATTATGACATTCGGGAAGTGGTTTTGTTCCGGATAGATGAAAGGATGCAGGAACTGTCCGGGCAAAAGGAGAGCCGCTTTGAAAAGGAAGAACTGATCGTGGCCTTCAGCCATGGTTTGGGAAATCAGATGTTTCAGTATGCTTTTTACAGAAATCTGCTGCAAAGGGGAAGAAATGTGAAAGCGGATCTGTCTGCCTATATTAAGCCGGGGATGATGTCTTTCGAGTTGTGTAAGATCTTTACCGAGATTAAGCTGGAACGGTGTGACCCGAATAAGAAGGAAAGATATCTGCAGGAGGGGCATGACAAAGTCTATATAGAAGCGCCGCCCAGAGGACAGGTCAAGGCAACCTTTAAGCCGGAATTACTGGAAATGGAAAGCGGCTACATAGAAGGGTTTCACTGCTCTTTTCGGTATCCGGAGATGATCCGGCAGGAATTATGGGAGGATTTTAAATTCCCGTATTTACAGGACCGGGAGTTGTGTGAGTGGAAAAAGCGGCTGGAAGAGGAAGAGACGGTTGCCGTGCATATTCGCCGGGGAGATTTCCTTGCTCCGAAATATTGTCGGGAAATTGGCAATATCTGCACGGAAGAATATTATAAGAAGGCAATCGACTATGTCAGGGATTGTCGTCCGAATGCCCGGTTTTGTTTTTTTTCCAATGATGTCGATTGGGTTAAGCACAATATAAAAGTGGATGATGCAGTGTATTTTGAGAGGAATATGTTTGCAAAGTACAGCGATTGGTATGATATGTTTTTGATGAGTGTCTGCAGACATAATATCATCCCCAACAGTACTTTTGGCTGGTGGAGCGCGTGGTTGAACCGGAATCCGGATAAGATTGTGGTCGCACCGAAGCGGTGGAGGAACAGGTGGGAGGCACAGGACTGGTGTCCGGAGGAGTGGGTGAGGTTTTGAGAAGATGAGGTATAATAGTATAGAGATTTTCGTATTATTGGCAGTTAAAAAGATTTAACCTTTTGACGATATATAATATATTGATTTGGATAAATGAAAACATTGCACGGATGCAGATAGGATAGAAAAATAACCTGTTATTGTTTCTTAATGCAATGATGGGTTTTTGTATGTATATAGTGCTAAAAGGGAGGGAGACAGGTGGGTTATCCAAAAAAGATTCAAATAGGGTTTCAAGAAGGAACATGTCCTTTAAAGTGTAAAAAATGTTTTGCTTTTGGTGAAAATGCAACAAAAATAAAAAAAGTACAGAAAATGCCGTTAAAAAAAGCGTTGCAGTTAATTGACAGGATTGCTACATTTAAAAATATTCCCAGTATTCAGCCAAGTATTTATACAGAGCCATTTGCGAATGAAGATTTAAGGGAAATTATAGTGTTTTGCAACAATAAAAAGGTACCCATAAATATTATTACTAATGGAATTTTGTTAAATGAAGAATGGATGAATTTATTGATTAAGTATCTTAATGATGATTCTACAATTTCTTTTAGTTTGGATGCAGTGAGTCAAGATGTCTATGAAAAAGTAAGAGGAGATTACAGACTGGAAGAGTTAGAGAAAAAAATTGAGTATTTAATGAGTAATAGAGGTAGTAATGGATTACGTATTAGTGTTAATTTTGTTTATGAAGAGGAGAATTACAGCGAAAAGGATGCTTTTTTAGAGAAATGGAGGAACAGTGTGGATGCAGTGCGCATCAGTGCGGCAATAGATTCAAATCGAAAAGTTCCGATTATATATAGGAAGGATGATATCATTAAAAAATGTGATGTGTGTCCATATCTGTGTGAGACAATGACGATTGATGCTGGTGGAGAGGTGCGTACATGTCCTTTTGATGCATTTGGAGAATCTTATTTAGGTAATGTTTTTGAGGAAGATATTTTAGATATATGGAATGGAAAAGCAATGATGGATCTTCGCCAAAAACATAGAGAAAATGGATTAAAACCGGAAGATTTTTGTTTTGGCTGTGAGGGTGGGTACGGCATATATAATTTTTCTCAAATAGAAGAAACTGAAGACTCAATTTTAAAAATATCAGATTATGCCGTGTATTATAATCGAAAAACAAATAATATTTTTTGATAAAGGGGAATGGAAAATGGTTGATAAAGAATATGATTTATGGGAGAAATATGGTTCTACTCAAAAAGGGGACAGTGTCACTTTAGGCCCTCATTCTTCTTATCAATGGAATCATTCCAGAAGGCATTTGCTTTTTACGGCGTCTCGTTATAAATTTGCGATGAAAATGATTGGCAACCTATATGTACCAAATGAAAAAGAAATTCTGGATTTAGGTTGTAGTGATGGATTTGGTACATATTATGTAGCTGAATATGCTCGACAGGTATTGGGAGTTGACTTTGATGGAGAAGCTATTGAATGTGCCAGGTTGTTTAATAAAAACGATAATATTGAATTTATACGGGATAATTTTCTAAACAAAAAGTATGGGGAATTTGATGGTGTAGTTTCATTTGATGTATTGGAGCATATATATCCGGAGAATGAAAAAGCGTATATGGAAACAGTGAAGCTGAATCTGAAAGATTCAGGTACTTTTGTGGTAGGTACCCCCAGTTTGGAGTCACAACAGTATTCCAAAGAGAATGTGACGGGTGCACATGTTAACGTTTATAAAGGTGAGGAGTTATATCATATGTTGCGGAATCATTTTCATAATGTATATTTATTTGTGCAGAATGATGAAGTGATTCATACAGGGCATATTCGTATGGCTAATTATTTAATAGCAGTTTGTTCTTTTAAAAAATGATATGATTTTTATAGAGAAGTCCTTTAGACTATGATTTATTAATTATGCAGGATCATAATAGATAATTAAATAATTGGAGATGTGAGGAAGGACTAATGCAATATTTAGTATTTGGTGCTGGTGGATATATAGGACATTTTTTATATGATTGTATGAAAGCAGAAGGCTTGGATGTTATTGGAACAGCGCATCGATGCAGTTATGGGCAAGATATGGTACGTTTTGATGCGTTAAGTGACTCTGCTTTTCATATTACAAAGCTGATAGAGGGGAAAGAAAAAACAGCTATTATTTGTATAGGACAGGCTAATATAGACAAGTGTTTAGTTGAATATGAACTGTCGAAAAAAATTAACGTAGTGTTTATAAAAGAAGTGACAGAAATATTGACGCAGGAAGGGTTTCAGGTTATTTATTTTTCAACAGATAATGTTTTTGATGGTAGGAAGGGAAATTATTCTGAGCAAAGTAAAACATGTGCAATTAATAATTATGGAAAAATGAAAGAAGAAATAGAACATTTTTTATTAGATAAATATCCTGATGTTTGTACGTTTCGTTTACCAAAAGTTTTAGGAACGCAGAGGGAGAGACAAAATATTTTGACAGATTTTGAGAATAGGGCAGAGGATGGTGAGATTTGCTGCATTAAAGGAAATATAATGTCGATAATATCAAAAAAGGATATTTACAGGGCTTGTCTTATTGCTTCAGCACGAAGAATGTATGGGATTTACAATCTTTCCAGTGGAGAAGTTTATAGTAGGAAAGGACTGGCAGTAAAGTTTTTAAGTAAGTTGGGTGTATGTCCTGAAAAAGTTATTGAGATGGAGTTGAAAGAGTTCAATTTTAAGGATGCGAGGCCATTAAATATTAGTCTTGATAATTCGAAGTTTAGATGTGAGACAGGATATGAATTTGAAACGGTTGATATGTTAATAAAACAATATAATAAGGAGTGATAGGTGATATGGAATTAAAAGAAAGAAAAGTAGTGATTTTAGTAGCGCATTATGCATGGTTTGATATGAGACCGTGGAATGAACCAACATTATCGGTCCCCATATTGACCAGAATATTGAAAGATGTTGTTGATTTGTCAGTAATCGATGCGAATGCAGATAGACTGACCATTGAAGAGACAAAGAGAAAAATTGCTGAGATAAATCCGGAAGTGGTTTTAATTACAGCATTATCAGCAGAATATTATAAGGCATATCACGCGTTGGCACGAATCGCAAAAGAAGTGTCGTCGGAATGTAAAGTAATAATGGGGGGTGTTTATCCTACTGTTTCGGCAGAAGATGTTATAAAGGACAAAAATGTAGATTATGCAATGATTGGTTATGCTGAGGAGCGGATAGATAAATTAGTAACATATGTATTAAATGACAGTTTAGTAGAGATTAGTGAATTTCCAGGACTTGCATTTCGGGATGGAGAAGCAGAAATCATTAATCCTATCAGTACATATATTGGCGATATAAAAGAAATGGTACAGCCAGATTATAGTCTTGTGGACTTAGAAAAGTATTTCAGTTTTCAGAGTATGAATGTTGCAAATTTTGGGCCGTCTTCCAATAAGCGGAACGCATTAATGATTACTTCATATGGCTGTCCGTGTAATTGTATTTTTTGTGCTACGAGAACGATCAGTGGAAGGAAAACAGCATTTAGAAAACCGGAGGATGTACTGGAGGAAATAGATTTTCTAGTTACAAATTATCATATAGAGATGATTACTTTTGTAGACGATTCCATTTTGACGGATAGAGCACGTGCAGAAGCTATATTTAATGGAATTATTGAGAGAAACTATAATTTAGAATTGAGAGTAGCAACGCTGGCAGCATGGCATTTGGATGAAGACATTATTAAATTGATGAAACGTGCAGGATTTACGAGATTTGGAATAGCAATTGAGTCCGGGTGCGAACGAGTGCTTCATAAAATCGTCAGAAAACCGTTAAACCTGGAAATCATTCCTCCGTTGGTAAAATTAGCAAGGAAATATGATATTCTAATGCCGGCAGATTTTATTATAGGATTTCCAGGGGAAACTTGGGAAGAAATACGTGAAACCTTTCGATTTGCAGAAGACTGTGATTTGGATTTATGTATGTTTCATATTGCAACAGTATTGCCAAAAACGGATTTGTATTATCTTGCAAAAGAGCAGCATTTGCTTCCGGAGGACTTTTCTTTCTATAATGACAATGCAAACTTTGGATTTTGTAAGGGTAATATAACAACAGATGAGTTTACACCAGAAGAGCTGTTGGTTTTACGCGCATATGAATGGGATAGAATAAATTTTTCTACGCCAGAGAGAAGAAAACGTGCGTGTAGGGTTATGGA
Source organism: uncultured Lachnospiraceae bacterium (assembly GCA_910578115.1). Lineage (GTDB taxonomy): Bacteria > Bacillota > Clostridia > Lachnospirales > Lachnospiraceae > UBA3282. The sequence continues at coordinate 84,047 of CAJTPO010000020.1, forward strand.
GATTACAGAAGAAGAATTAACAGAGCACAGAAGACAAACGCGGAGAAAATTAGGAATACATTTTTAATATTCAAAGAAAAATGGAGTTATTATTGTGATGATCCCGGTATGGAATAATGAAGTCCAAGAAAAGGAAATGCAGAATTTCAGAGAAGCAATTGCTGGCCGAAATATTATGGAGGGCATTGTTTTAGAGGAGTTTGAAAGACAAATAAAAGAACTATTGAAGGTAGATTATGTCGTAGGGGTATCAAGCGGAAGTGCTGCCTTGGCATTGGCCTTTATGGGAATTGGAATAAAGCCAGGAGACGAAATAATAGTTCCAGATTTAACCTTTATAGCGACTGCCAATGCGGGGAAACTGTTGGGGGCTACTGTAGTGGTAGCTCCGGTGCAGGAAGACAATTTGCTTCTGGATTTGGATAAAATCGATGCATATATTACATATAAGACTAAAGCTATTGTTACAGTAGACTTGAATGGAAGAATTGCGTGTGGTAAGAAGCTGAGAGAAAAGTATGGCAGCAGAGGTATCTATATTATAGATGATGCATGTCAAGCTTTTATGTCGTGTGGAAAAGATGGTATGCCGGCTGGTTCACATGTTGACATTGCCTGTTATTCTTTTGGAATTACCAAAATGGTTACAACGATAATGGGCGGACTTGTGGCAACTAATAATCGGGAAATATATGAAAAGATAAAAATTATGAAAACACAGGGTATGCCCTCCGTTTTTGAGGGAAATGAGTACGCATATCCAGGGTTTAACTTTAAACTTCCAGACGTTCTTGCGGCTATAGGATTAGGACAACTTGAGCGTCTGGATGAAAAAATGAAACGCATGCGCGAAATTGATCAGATGTATCGGGAGGAATTATCACAGCTTAACTGTATTTCTTTTCTTGATAGGGAAAAAGGAGAGCTTCCTTGGATGACTGATATTTTATGTGAGGAAAAAGACAAATTAAGAAATATTTTATTAAGGAATGAAATTAGTAGTAGACCTTTAGGGTCTCCAATCCATAATGCATATTATCTACAACATAAAGGTAATTATACATGTTCTAATAAAATGAGAGAGAAGATGTTGTATGTACCCAGTGGACCCGATCAAGATATTAAAAACGTGGAGAAGGTAATTAGTGTAATAAAATCCAATGCATTAGATTTATAGGGAGAACATATGAATAAAATTGTTTCTAAAGATGTATTTCATGATGTGATCAGAAAAAAGTTGAAAGAGGAAAACAAGTGTATAGTATTATGTCATGGGGTATTTGATTTAATACACCCAGGGCATATTATTCATTTAGAGCAGGCAAAGCAAATGGGTGATATACTGGTCGTTTCCGTTACGGCAGCCAAATATGTGAGAAAAGGACCAGATAGACCATATTTTGATGATGAAATGCGCATGAAATTTTTAGAAGCATTGGAATGTGTTGACTATGTTATGTTATCCGAAGAGTATACAGTAGTTGATATTATTGAAAGTGTTGAGCCAGATATTTATGTAAAAGGGGAGGAGTATTCAAAAGAGGAAGATGACATAACAGGTAAAATAAAGGAAGAAAGGTTATTAGTAGAAAGACATGGAGGGAGGATACGGTATACAAGTGGGCAGACTTTTAGCTCTACAAAATTAATTAATACTGCGATGTCTGCGATGTCAGATGAAGTTAGATGCTATATGGAAACTTTTAAGAATAGACATACTTTGCACGAAATCAGAAATTATGCAGATAAAATCAGCAGTCTTAAAGTGTTGGTAGTTGGAGATGTTATAATAGACAAGTATACTTATTGTGATGTACAGGGAATGATGTCAAAAGATATGGGGTATTCAGCAAAATTATCTCATTCAGAAGAGTATTTGGGTGGAGCTATTGCGATTACCAGACATCTTGCCACATATACTGAAAACATAACTTTGCTATCTATTATTGGAAATGAGAAAGCAATAAAAGAACGTCTTGTTAATGAATTGTCGGACAATATACAGCTGAATCTTTTAATTAGTTCGGCAGTGCCTACTATCGTAAAACATCGATATCTTACACGTAATGAGAAACGGGAAGAGTATCAAAAAATATTTGCGATTAATAATATACTCGATAATATGCAATATGAAGAAGCCGCGGCGGGAGCATTTAAAAATAATTTACGTGAAGAGATAGCAAACTATGATGTTGTCTTTGTATGCGATTTTGGACATGGACTTATTGATAGAGAAACGATTGAAATTATTCAGGAAAAGGCTAAGTTTCTTGTGTTAAACTGTCAGACTAATTCAAGTAATAAAGGATTGAATATTATCACGAAATATACCAGAGCGGATGTATTTGCTTTGGATCAACAGGAATTAAAACTGGCTTTTCCGGAGCATTCGATGGATGAAAAGAGTGGGTTGATAAAATTATCAGCACATTTAAAAGGAAATGGATGGTTAACAAGAGGATCCCGAGGGGCATATGGAATCTGTAATGAGATTATTGATGAGTGTCCGGCATTTGCATTGAGTGTGAAGGATACGGTTGGTGCAGGAGATGCCTTTTTTGCAACGGCAGGTATATTTGCAGCGGCAGGTGCGCCAATAGAAGTGGGTACGTTTGCAGGTAACATTGGTGGTGCACTTGGAGCTAACATTGTAGGAAATAAGCGGGAAGTCGAGAAAATCAACGTATTAAAATATGCAAGTACATTGATGAATGTGTAACTGGTTAAAGTTCAGTTTGGTATAGTAGTTCTATTAGAGGAGTCTGAGATGATACGTCCATTATATACAATAAAAGAAATATATCGGAATAAGAATATATATATTTGGAATATAAATCGGAACTCAATAGATTTGTTTATAGATATTGCATTCAAAAAAATTAATATACAAGGATTTGTCACTATACAACAAGAATATGTAGGACAAACATATATGAACCGGCCTGTAGTAGATATAGAGCAAGTAAAGCAGGATAAGGACAGTATAATTTTTCTTGCGGATGAAGTTCCACTTGAGAACTTAAAGGGAATTGAGGGGATTGAAGCTGTATATTGGTCAGAATCACAGGAGATTAATAAAGAACTTCATCAGAAAAAAATTATTATATATGGAACTGGGGAAGGGGCCAAAGCATTAATTGAATCATTGACCGAAGAAAATTTAGAGGAGGCCTTATATTGTGTAACTAAAAAGGGAGAGGGTAGTTCTCTATATAACGACAAGAAAATAATTGAGGTGGGGGAGTTAAAAGAGTATGTTGATTATGCAATTATAATTTCAACGTTAAAAGCGAGATATAGGAAAGAAATTCTTGCAGAATTACTTGATTTCGAAGGTGTAATATATCTTAAAACGCAATGGATTATAGAAGGCAGTGATGTCTTAAACTTTATACAAAATATTGATTTAGCACTACAAAGGGACAGAAAAATATATTTATACAGCTATAAATGAGCAAATTTAAAAAACTGCACAATGCACCTATGCAACTAAAGCCAG
>CAJTPO010000021.1 GCA_910578115.1 uncultured Lachnospiraceae bacterium
GTTCATCCTGAGCCAGGATCAAACTCTCGAATAAGAAAAGTAAATTTACTGCGTAAATTAACTTCAGTAAATCAACTTTGCGGACTTCGCTCCGCGAATCCGTAAGACCAATCTACTTCTTCGTTCGATCCGGATCAAAACAAGCTTGGCTTCTTTCGTATCCGTTTCCCTAAACATTTACTGTTTGGTTTGTATCTGTTCGATACTCTCTGAAAAATCTTTAAGAATTTTTTCTCTTGAATTTTCAGGGTTGCATTACTGTTTATTTGTCAAGGTTCTGTGTCTTGTGTTCTGTGTTGTTGAACACGCAACGTTGATATATTATCATATCTCCCGCCGGCCGTCAATACCTTTTTTTGAAATTTTTTACAATTTTTTTAATCGGCTTTTTTGCCCTGATCTATGCACCGTCTGGCGCAGATCATTTTTCGCGGTCGGGTTATATCTTATCACTGACTTCCGTCATTTGTCAACAACTTTTTTCATTATTTTTCTATTGCTGCCAAAAGGATACTTTGCCGTGGCAAAAACCCGTATTCTGCAAGATCTGTTAAACGTTCTGTTACCTGTATGAAATAGGCTGTACTCATTGCCGGTACCTCTATAATCCCGGCATCAATAAGGTGAAAACACCTGCATATTCCAGTCCATAGTACAACAATCCGCTGATCACACATGCCTCCACTGCACCCATGAAAGCACCCAGTATCTTATTCACGCCTTCTATAATAGAAATATTGCTCAATGCAAGAAGCGGGCTGAATATCAAACTGCATACCCTGAACAGGATCCCCAGCAGAATCAGTGCCGCTATACAAACAGTCAATGTACTCATCGCCTTAGCCCGTACACTGGTGACTGCAAAAAAAATCAATACAACGCATATCAATGCAACGGCTCCCGATACGATCGTAACGATCTCGCCCATGATTCCGTTGGCGAATCCTCTCTTTATCCTCCATACAAATAAAAGAAGAATGATCAGTGCAAAAATTAATTTCATCATGAAAGCTGCTTACTCTCCTGTTCCGGCAATCTCTATTTCAATTCGATCGTATCAATCGAATCGGGAGTTACGATCATATAACGCCGCATAGAATTCTGCGGTATCAGAAGAAGCACTGACTTGCTGAAACTTCCACTGTACTTTTCCGCCCCGCTGGTATTATAAATGCGGCACTCCGATTCATTATAAATAATGATCTGGTCATTATGAAATAAAATGTCCCTGAAATCTATGTCAAACTCTATCGACTGCCGCAGTTCCCCGGATTTATGATACAGGTCCAGACGATATCTGTTTGTACTCTGCGTACTGTTAAATACCAGACCAATGTATTCGCTCCCATAATATACGCCCTGCACACTGTCATCAAGCAGCTTCTCCGCTATGCTCAATGGCTTCTGCGATCCGCTGAAAAACATAACCCTGTCATCAGACACCGCAAAGATCGACTTATCATCCAGAAATCTCGTGAACGGTACTATGGAATTTAAATAATCGTAACCGCTGACATAATTATTGACATTGTTTTTGCCTACCGGTCCGAAATTATAGAACGCAACGCTGGATTTCATCTGGCCGCTGTCCACAAATAAATAAGACACACAGGCCAGTTCCCCGTTCGGAGAAATAGAAACATTGACCGGATATCCGCTGTCTTTCATCGTCGTCCTGAATTTCACCAGTTCCTTTCCCTTCGAATCATATGAATCATATAAACAAATCAGTGTGACATCAGTGTCATCTAAGACCACCGCCACCACGCCATTGGAAGCCACGCAAAAATCACGTATCGGCCTGTTCGTTGTTATACTCCCTATAACTCCCGCCGTGTCCATGACATGAATTGTTCTTCCGTTATAATCCCCAATGGCAACCACATTCTGACATATATCGACAATAGGATTCTGCATTTCAAAAGTCTGATTCCAGACCGCGTTTCCCCTGATGTCCATACATCCGGCCCCGTCTTTACTGTATGTCAAAAGATATCCTGCAAAAGGAACCAGCGTAGAATCCTGCGTGATATGAACTTCCGTAGAAAAAACCACCGTATTTTCCGTGTATACTTTGTTTTTCCATTGATAATAAAATACCGCGCCGATTGCCGCGATCAGTATCATCACAAGCATCGCTCTGTACACAACAGTAAACTTGTGGCTCTTGATCTTTTCGCGATAGCTGATTCTGCCCTGTTCTTCTTTTTGTTCTCTTTTCCGTCTCAGGTAATCCCTAACGTTGACCATTCCGTTGTTCCTCTTCCTCTCAGCCAGGACATGATTTAATCGTCTCAGTCTGTTCAGCTCCCGTTATCCTTTACGCAAAACACGAGTCCAGCCGCGCTTTCTTCTCACCGTATCCCGCGGCTCAATCAAGCTGCATGTCCTATTGTAGCACACATTCCTCTATGGCAGTATAATTTTTTGTCCATAACGGATATTATCCGGATTCGTAATCTGATTTACCTCGCATATTTTCTTCACATGCGAAGTGTCACCGTATATTTTCTGACTGATCACATACAGGGTATCTCCCCGCTCCACCTCATAGTACCTGGCCACATTACGCGAAAGCGCTTCCACCCCTTCCTCCGCTTCCCTGTCCGCCTGTTCCCCATTCTCTCCGTTTCCGTCCTGCTGTTCATCCTGTTGTGCCCGTTCCTGTCCTGACTCTTCCGAAACGGTTTCCTCCTGTACCACATCGGCATCTTTCTCTTCCGCCGCATCTGTCTCTCCCGCTTCCGCTTCAACCGCTGTATCTTCATCCGCTGCCAAGACTGTCTCCGCGCCCTCAGACGCTTGTTCCGCCTCCACATGCAGGGCATTTTCCTGAAGCACACTGTCCTGCAGCACAGCTCCCCGGTCTTCACTCTCCTGTCTTATCTTATCCGAAACCTGATCGTCCCGCAATGCCTCATCCCGCTCCACGGTAATGTCTTTGTTCTTTTCCGGCACCCCCTCCGCTTCCTGATTCTCCATCACGAAAAAAACTTCCTTCGCCGATTGATTCAGCTGTTCCATCTTTTCAAAACTGTTTGACGAGTTGATCACGATCGCTACCAGTACAATAAAGACCAGCCCCAGCTGCAGGGACAGCGCAACATGCGGGTTAGCTCCGTCTCCTCTTTTTCGTTCTCTATTCATAAAATTTCCGCCCTGTACTGCCGGGGCGTCCGTCTGTCCCCTGGCGGCATGGCTGATGCGAAAACCCGGCTGGTAGATAAGATAATCCTGCATCTCCTGATTTTCACAATAGAAAACGTCATATCCTTTTATCTCATAAGTACTGTGTTCCTCCTTGACCAGAAAAACCGGATCCGTCTGCGTCAGCCGGCAGCCAATCTCTTCCAGCAGATCATATTTGTCAAAATCCGCAATATGTCTGTCCAGTCCCACCCCATACACGGTATACTTTCTGCCGTCCCTGCATCCATAGAAATTAAGCTCCATGCCACCCGGCTGATCCGTCTCCTTTTTTAAAAAGGAAATAACATAGTCCTCCACATACAGCTGGTATTTATCTTCTTTTTTTCCTTTGTGAATGACGATTGATGGCTGTCGCATTACTCTCACTCCATTCCATAATACCCTGCGCTCCAAAGCCGGGCAGATTAACAGCATTACGGAATTACTATAACATGCCTCTCACAAAAAAATTGCCGTATTCTGCGGTACCTTCAATTTCCGGACAACTGTTCCTCCTTCAGGTTCCCTGTTACATTCCCGCAAATAAACGCACATGCCTCCCTGTAGTACCTGGATATTTTTCAGAAAAAAAGAGATGCCGCCATGTCATCTCTTTTAATCCCTTATTATGGTATCTCCGTGCCCATGCCGTTTACAAAAACTGATAAATCGTCACGGAATCATACTCTTTCTCCGGTCCGAACACTGCCGACGGAAATCCGGGATGATGAATATTATCCGGATAGTACTGCGTCTCCAGACAAAATCCCATGCGCGGTCCATAAAGAGCGCCTTCCTTACCGGTCTCCTCGCTGATACAGTTGCCTGCATAAAACTGAACGCCGGGCAGATCAGTAAAGACCTTCATCTTTCTCCCACTCCCGGGATCCGACGCTTCCGCGATCTCGCGCAGCGTTCCGTCCGCACCATCAATAACAAAATTGTGATCAAATCCCTGCGCCATCTTCAACTGTTCAAATTCTGCATTAATATCCCGACCAATGGGCTTGGCCGTCGTGAAATCCATAGGCGTGCCGGCCACCGGCGCAATCTCCCCCGTAGGAATGGATCCCGGAACGGTAGGCGTATAGTGAGACGCTGCAAGCCGCAGCAGATGATCTTCAATCTTTCCCGCCTTATGTCCTGCCAGATTAAAGTAACTATGATTGGTCAGATTAACGATGGTATCCGCATCCGCCGAAACATGATACTGCAGCTTCAACGCATTGTCCTCGGACAGGCTGTAGGTCATCACAACCTTCTTGTTGCCCGGAAATCCCATCTCACCATCCCTGCCTTCGAGAGTGAACGTGACGCTGTTCTCCCCCGCATCCGCATCCCACACACGTTTATGATATCCTTCCTCTTTATGGCTGTGCAGATTATTGCCACCGTCGTTGTCGTCAATATGGTAGGTCTTCCCGCCAATCTTGAAGCACGCGCCGCCAATCCTGTTGGCATTCGGTCCGATGGTCGCTCCCAGAAAGCTTCCGTTGTCAAAGTAGCCTTCCAACGAATCAAAACCCAATACCACGTCTTCCACATTGCCGTCTTTGTCCGGCACAAACAGGTTTACCAGAATAGCGCCATAATTAATGACCCTCGCCCGCACGCCGTTCGAATTTGACAAAGTAAATGCATACACTTCTCTGCCGTCTTTGGTAACCCCAAACTTTTCTTTCGCTACTCCCATATCTGCCTCCTTATAAAAACAAATCTGCTCTGCAAATTCACTTTGCGCGATCTGCTCCGCTGCCTCGCAATATCCCGGGCAGTTTATGCTGTCAAACGCAGGATCATAATTCCACTCTTCCTTCCAGCGCGCGCAGCAGCGTAACCTCATCAATATACTCAAGGTCACCGCCCACCGGCACACCGCTGGCTATTCTTGTTACCTTGATCCCGGTAGGTTTGATCAGCTTGCTGATATACATCGCCGTTGTCTCACCTTCCAGGCTGGAATTTGTGGCAATGATCACCTCATCCACGTTTCCTTCCAACCGCTTCATCAGTTCTTTCAGCTTGATATCCCCCGGACCGATACCGATCATGGGCGAGATCGCCCCATGCAGCACATGATAGACGCCCTGGTACTTGCCCGTCTTCTCATAGGCCGCAAGATCCCTCGTGTTCTCCACTACCATGATTGTGCCGTGATCTCTGTTTGTGTTAGCACAGACCGGACAGACATCCCGGTCTGTCAGCGTATAACACTCTTCGCAGTAACGCACATTCTCCTTTGCCTCCAGGATCACCCGCGATAAATGTTCTACCCGCGCCTTCGACATATTAATGATATGAAACGCAAGCCGCTGGGCAGATTTAGAACCAATACCCGGAAGTCCGGCAAGCTCCTCTATTAATTTATTAATGTATCCGCTGTACAAGTCCATTAGAAGGGAAAGCCTCCGCCCAGACCGCCGGTCATCTTACTCATCACTTCCGCACTGGCCTCCTCCGCCATGCGAAGCGCTTCATTGGCCGCAGCCATCACCAGATCCTCCAGCATCTCGATATCTTCCGGATCCACTACTTCCTCAGACAGTTTAACTTTCGCGATCTCCTTCTTGCCCGTCACGGTCACTTCTACCGCACCGCCTCCGGCCTTCGCTGTAAATTCCTTCGTCTCCAGCTCTTTCTGGCTCTCCTCCATCTGACGCTGCATCCTCTGCGCCTGTTTCATCAGATTACTCATGTTGCCCGGCATACCTCCGCCCGGGAATCCTCCACGTTTTGCCATATCAGTCTCCTTTTCTCTCTATATAGTCTACTGGAATCTTTCTTAATTCTTTCCCATGGGCTTTGCCGTAAGCGCAAAGTCTATGGACGAATCATTCCTCTTCCTCTATTTCCATATGGATTACCTGACTTAAATCCACATAATTCTGTACAAAAGCATTCTGATCGGGCACGCTCACGATCGTCACATCGATTTCTTTGCCCACGGCCTCCGACAAAATCTGTACCAGTATTTCTTTATGCCCTTCCTGCTTTAAGAAATAATCTGAAGCAAGACCATCTTCCACAACTATCGTCAGCTTATTATCACCGCCAAGACTCAGTTTCGCATCCTTCAGATATAATTTCATGGGCATGGATGTCTGCCCTACGATCATCGGCCACTTGCTGACCGCAGCCTGCACATCCTCCGGGATCGCTTTGGGAAGCGCCGGACGCTCCTTAAGCAGATTCGGATCCGGCAGTGCCGCCGGCCCGTCCCTTCCTTCCGAAAAACCAGCGGCATCCCTGACCGTTACGCCCTTCTCCAGCTTCTCCTCCACTGCCCTGATCCGTTCCAGAACAGATTCGTAATCCTGTTCCATACTCGGGCGGCAGAGCCTGATCAATGCGATCTCGATCAGGATCCGCTTCTGCGCCGCATACTTGATCTGCCCGGACAGCTCCGAGAAAATACGAATATAACGCATGATTGCCATGGTCTCCAGCATAGCCGCCTCTTCCCGCAGCCTCACCAGATTATCGGAAGAGACATCGATCACGTCCTCAATATTGTCCGAAGATTTCACCAGCAGAAGATTCCGCAGATACCAGGTAAGATCGGTCACGAACTGCGTAAGTTCCCTGCCCTGCATGACGATCTCTTCCAGAAGACCGATGCAGCCGTTCACATCCCCCTCCAGCACATGCCGAAGCAGCCGGCCGAACACTTCCGTGTCCACAGCGCCCAGCACATCCAGTACCTTGTCATAAGTCAGCTCCTGTCCGAAGTGAAAAGCGATGCACTGGTCCAGCAGACTTAGTGCGTCCCGCATGGAGCCGTCAGCCGTCTTCGCCACATAACGCAGCGCTTTCTCTTCCACCGGAATCTGCTCTGCATCCATCAGCTCCCGCAGCCTGGACGATATCGTGTCAACGGTAATTCTTCTGAAATCATAACGCTGGCATCGGGAGAGAATGGTGATCGGAATCTTATGCACTTCGGTGGTGGCTAATATAAAAATGGCATAAGACGGCGGTTCCTCCAATGTCTTCAGAAGCGCGTTGAACGCTCCGATGGAAAGCATGTGAACCTCATCTATAATATAAACCTTGTACCTGCCCTCTGCCGGCGAGTAGGATACCTCTTCAACGATCTCACGAATATTATCCACGCCGTTGTTGGATGCCGCATCGATTTCGATCACATTCATGCTGGCTCCGGCCGCGATCGATCTGCAGGAAGCACATTCCCCACAGGGGCTTCCCTCTACAGGCTGTTCACAGTTCACTGCTTTCGCAAAAATCTTGGCAATCGTCGTCTTACCTGTTCCACGAGTTCCGCAGAACAGGTAGGCATGGCCTACCCGTTCCGCTTTGATCTGATTCTGTAAAGTTGTAACAATATGTTCCTGTCCTTTCACATCTTCAAAACAGACGGGACGGAACTTACGATAAAGAGCGGTATATGACATTACTTCTCTCTGTCTTTCTTATAATATTTAATCCCCGAAGCTGATCCCCACCATCTTCGCTTCTTTCACGATCGTGGCATCCGGAGATACCATCTTCAGCTTACCGGCTACATCCTCCAGAGATACTTTAACCACTTCTCTGTTCTTGTATCCCACCATAAATCCATACTCACCCTTCAGGATCAGCTTGCCCGCCTCTGCTCCAAGCCTGGTGGCAAATACACGGTCATACGGACAGGGACTGCCGCCGCGCTGTGTATGTCCCGGAACGGTAACTCGCACATCTTTACCGCTCTTCTTCCTGATCTTGTCAGCAATCTCATAGGAAACTGAAGGATACGGATAGTTCTCCATCTTCTTCTTATATTCCTTCTTGGACAGCTTCGCGTCATCCTTGGACATTGCTCCTTCCGCCACTGCCATAATGGTAAATCTGGATCCTCTCGCCTCACGCTCATTGATCGCCTTGATGATTTTGTTGATATCATAGGGAATCTCCGGAATCAGGATGATATCTGCCCCGCCTGCCATACCGGCATTGAGTGTGAGCCATCCAACCTTATGTCCCATTACCTCAACGATAAAAATACGTGCGTGGGAAGATGCAGTGGTATGTATGCAGTCGATACAATCTGTTGCAATATTCACCGCACTCTGGAATCCAAACGTCATGTCCGTGCCCCACAGATCATTATCGATCGTCTTAGGCAGCGTGATCACGTTCAAGCCTTCTTCCCGCAGCAGGTTGGCGGTCTTATGGGTACCATTGCCGCCCAGGATTACCATGCAGTCCAGCTTTAACTTATAGTAATTCTGCTTCATCGCCTCGACCTTGTCCAGCCCGTTCTCATCCGGCTCACGCATGAGCTTGAAAGGCGTTCTGGAACTGCCCAGGATTGTGCCGCCCTTGGTAAGAATTCCCGCAAAATCATGGCCTGTCAGCATACGGAAATCCCCGTAGATCAGTCCCTTATAACCATCCAGAAAGCCATAGATCTCAACATCCTCACCGCTGCAGGAGAGACATTTCACTACGCCCCGCATTGCAGCATTCAACGCCTGGCAATCGCCGCCGCTGGTCAACATACCAATTCTCTTCATCCTTACTTCCTCCTTACATTGTTAGTATCCTATATTCTGCCTGCCCTGTATTCTTTCTCACACCGAAAGAATTACCCCTGGTTTCATTTCTTATTATATTCCATTTTCCCTTTCATCTCAACCGATTCTTCTTTTTTCTTTTCCGGAATCTGCTCTGAGAGCGCCCGCTCTCTGGCCGCTTCCTTTTCCAGTTTGTTCCGCACACGCAGTTCCTTAAAAAAAAGCGTCAGCATCTGCGTACATTCCTCGGCAAGAACCCCCCTTTTCACCTGTACCTGGTGATTGAACTCCGGCATCTCCAGAATATTAAGGATGGAACCGCCGCATCCCGCTTTCGGATTCATACTGCCCATGACCACTTCCGTGATCCGGGCCTGTACAATGGCTCCTGCACACATCTGACATGGTTCCAGCGTAACATACAATGTACATTCCTCCAGACGCCAGTCACCCATCTTCTTACTGGCCCGGTTGATGGCCGTGATCTCGGCATGGGCCAGCGTATTCTTATCCGTGTTCCGCCGATTGTATCCTCTGCCGATGATCTTATCCTGATGGACAATCACGCAGCCGATCGGCACTTCCCCCAGCGCATAAGCTTTCCTGGCCTGCTTCAGCGCCTCCCTCATATATCTTTCATCCTGTGTCATATGTCCTCCTTTATACCTGCACATCTCCCATACACCCCCTGCACCTGCCCGTACAGTTATGTCATTTGTTATGAAAGTCTTCGACTTTCACAGCATGGATGGCCATGCGGCCTGCCAGGCGGCAGGTTGAGCATGACCACAAACGCTCTGTAAAAGAGAGATGTCCCCCTGAAATTTAAAAATAAATAAAAATTTCAACGAAACAGTAGACAATCGTCAAAAATCAAATTATAATGCTATTGGTATGGAGTTGTATCGAAGTGGTCATAACGGGGCGCACTCGAAATGCGTTAGCCCTCCGGGGCACGAGGGTTCGAATCCCTCCAACTCCGCTTGAAAGCCGAAACCTGTGTTTCGGCTTTTTCTATTGCTTCAGTACTGCCATCCTTCTTTAAATGAATTTCTTCCCCTGCCATACTCATACTAACACAGAACAAAAATCCAGTCAAAACTGCTGCTTCCATTTCAAGCTCCACATTGATACTGTTATAGTTAACGACATTGGAAATTTCGTGTTCGGCCTTGCAGGCATTTCCGTATATGGCTGCTGCAAGAGGCGGAAACAGAAATTTGTTATGGGGTTTACTATAGTTGTCGGGAATGGCCAAAATGCACGTCTCTGTTAAAATTCTGCTAAAACTCTGTTAATATTTTGCTTCTTTTTCGTTCAGCTTGCGTTAAGAAAGCGCATATGCTATTTTCCCGCCCCTTTCTTTTCTCTATAATACCCTCAGTGAACAAAGGTACACACGGTCGGTAAAGAATCAATTTCATCCCCTGCTGCGTTGCTTTCATTCCTTTGTTCACTGAGGACAGCAATGCGAATGAAATTAAACTTATCAGGAAAGAGAGGACGATACCCCATGAACATTGGTATGATGATCATCTGTTTGGTCGGCGGTCTGGCCGGCGCACTCAGCACTGCTTATCTTTTAGTCAGTTTCCCCGTCATTATCGTATGGAAGATTTACCGTCATTTCAAATTCGGATATACGATGTATGAATAAGCAGATCTGAAATAATCGTAAAATGCACGCAGACTGAACAAAAGAGCAGGCTCATTTCGGCCTGCTCTTTCTATCCCTTATTTCGTTTGATTTCCCGTCTTCTATGTAGAACCCTCTTACACCAGTGTCTCATTTCTTCTTACTTTCTTCTCTTTACCCCCAGTGAACAAAGGAATACACGCCGTGTGTACCTTTGTTCATTGAGGGGATTGTCTGTTACTAATCAGAGAATATACAAAACACCCTCCCAATGATACAAATACGAGTCCTATGATTAAATATTCTACAATTCCCATTTTCCCTCCATTTCCAGGCATCTTAAGTCTGCTGCCCATATTACCTGTGTTCATACCAGATTCCACCAAAAAAACCGACTGCTACGAGTATAATTGAGACGATCGACCACCCATCCATCTGCATCCTGACTTCCTCCTTACTTTCGTACTTTTCACAATACCTGCACGCCGTGTCAGCTTTGACACAGCTGCTCAGGGATTTTTATCATATTATCATATATGTATATGTTTTTACAGCTTTGCAGTTTCTCTTTAACGTATTTTTAGCATTTTCTTGATATCCTCTTATCGCTTTCTTAACAGCTTTTTAGCAGTGTTTCCTGTTTTGCTTTTTCGCTAAATACGGTATACTGTACGCAGAGAAATACCGGTAACGGTTCAGCCTTCGGCTTCTCTGTTACAGTGTCTGCCCCTCTCAAACAGCCCTTGCGCAAAGGGCAGATTCCTTACTTACCAAAATTACACATTAACACAGACTGGAGAACTATGCTGCATGTCAACAGCCATGAGAAATTGCGTTGTCACCCTCTCGGGACTGACAGTCGCCACTTTATTCGCCTTCTTATTCTGGCACTATGTGCCCGAGAACTCGGGCAATATATCGTTAGTCTACATCCTTGCCCTGATCACAATCGTCCGTTTTACGGACGGCTATCTGCCGGGGCTGATCTCTTCGGTGATCGCTGTGGTCTGTGTGAATTTCCTGTTCACCTATCCGTACTTTGAACTGAATTTCACGCTGTCCGGCTATCCCGTCACATTTCTGGGCATGCTGGGAGTAACACTTCTCACCAGTACAATGACTGCAAATATCAAGGAACAGGCCCACATGATCGCCGAGAAAGACAAGCTGCTCTCGGAGACTGAGAAAGAGAAGATGCGGGCCAATCTGCTGCGGGCCGTATCCCATGACCTGCGCACACCCCTGACCGGCATTATAGGCGCCAGTTCTTCTTATCTGGAGAACGGTGATCTGCTCCCTGAAGATGAGAAGACCGCCATTCTGACCCACATTCATGAGGATGCCAACTGGCTGTTGAATATGGTGGAGAACCTGCTGGCCGTCACCCGTATCCACGATCAGTCCTCCTCTGTCAAGAAGACAGATGAATCCGTGGAAGAAATCGTATCCGCCGCGATCCTGCGTCTGAAAAAGAGACTGCCGGAAGCCGCTGTCAATGTGGCAGTGCCCGAAGAACTGTTAATCATCCCCATGGACGCCATTCTCATCGAACAGGTACTGATCAATCTACTGGAAAATGCCATTATCCATTCGCGGAGTACGGAACCCATTTTATGCTATGTAGATGATGACGCCGCCACCGTAACATTTCATGTTAAGGATTATGGGATTGGTATCGATCCGGAACGGATCAGAAATATCTTTGATGGAAACTCCTACATCGGCAACAAAGAATCCGACTCCAATAAGGGGATGGGGATTGGCTTGTCCATCTGCAAGACCATACTCACGGCGCATGGCGGTACGATCAATGTGAAGAATCATGCACAGGGGGCCGAATTTTATTTTACGCTTCCCAAGGAACTGCAATGAAAAAGAACAGGATTTGTGTCAGGACCGACAGAGTGTTGCATGGTTGAATAAATTCTCTGATGAGCAATTTATAATGGAGGTAAGTATGAATCTTAAGCATGAAATTTTACTGATCGAGGACGAACGCAATATCTGCAATTTTATCATGACTTCACTGCGCACACAGGAATATAAAGTCAGCTTTGCCAACAATGCCTCCAGCGGTCTTTCACTGGCGGCTTCCGGCTGTCCTGACCTGATCCTGCTGGATCTGGGACTTCCCGATATGGACGGCATCGATGTGATAAGAAGCATCCGGGAATGGAGCAATATGCCCATCATCGTCATCTCTGCCCGGACACAGGAAGACGAGAAGGTAGCCGCCCTGGATGCAGGCGCAGATGACTATATTACCAAACCTTTCGGCACCTCGGAACTGATGGCCAGAATCCGCACTGCGCTTCGCCGTTCCAGCATTAACGGCAGTCTCTCCGTGGTCGCCAGAAACCGCTATGAAGCCAAGGATCTGGTGATCGATTACGAAAAGCATATCGTTACCGTAGACGGAAACATTATTCACTTCACACAGATCGAGTATAAAATTCTGACCTTCCTCGCCCGCAATGCCGGTAAGGTCATCACCTATGACACGCTGATCGCCCATGTCTGGGGGCCTTTTGCAGACAGCAACAACCGGATCCTGCGTGTCAATATGGCGAACATCCGCCGGAAAATGGAGCAGAATCCGGCCGATCCGCAGTATATTTTTACAGAGATCGGCATTGGCTACCGGATGATCGATAATGAAAATCTGTAATCGTTCAGCCTGCGGCCTTTCTGTGATAAACAGGTGATAAGATTGAAAATTAAAATTTTCAATCGCAGAAATGGAGATAAGGTTGAATAAATTCTCTGATGAGCATTTTAGTTCAACAAACTGAACAAGTTCAGTTAGAATTTGTGCCGAAGCGGCACAAATTCTATTGATCGCAGAGCAGAATCTGAAATTCTGCCCGCGTCCTCAGCGTAAAACACTTCGGAATGGAGGGAAATATGTAAATTTGGCCCGGGGAATCCGTTGACAAATGGAACAAAAAACAGTATACTATAAAGACCGTGCAGCCGGGGCGTTAGCGGTGCCCTGTACCCACAATCCGCTCTAGTGGGGGTGATGCTTTATCGAGGGTGTACGCCTGTGTAGCTGCCCTTTATAAGTGGCGTTGAAGTTCGGGTCTTACGCAATGGAAATCCATGAACCGTGTCAGGGTGGGAACACAGCAGCACTAAGTGGAAGCTTTCATGTGCCGTAAGGGTGCCTGGCGGAGTTAACTGTAAAGGTAACGTATGTGGGTTAAATTCGACATAAAGCGCACGGTTTTAACGTGCGCTTTTTCTATCAATCGATGCTGCTTCCTGTCCGTCCCAGTCTTATCTTACCCGGTATCGTCCTTTCTCAATACAATCCCATCAGCTGCATAATGGCAAAATCCACTCACTGATCATCGCTCCTCAGATCTCCGCCTGTTCCGCCTGCGACATCTTCTTTGTTTTCTTATTGCGGTACATACCGTCATTGGCTTTAGACAGAATCTCATCCAATTCCGTCTGCCCCGCCTCTTCCATATGATATCCAAGACTCGCACTGAGCTTAAAGGGACGCACACTGACCATATTATAATAGGTGATCACCGTATGGACGCGTTCGATATGATCCTCCAGTTCTTCCTCGCTGCAGCCCGTACACAGAATAATAAATTCATCTCCATCCAGACGACACAGCAGCTCTCCATCGTCAAGTGTCTGCTCCATAGCGGATGCCAGCGCCTTGATCAGCACGTCTCCCTGCTCACGGCCATATTCCTCATTCGCAATCTTCAGATCATCTACATCAGCGTAAATGATACCCACTGTCTTCTTATCTCTGCGCGCCTCCTCGATCATCTCTCCGGCCTTCCTGCGGAAGATCGTCTCACGATATACACCGGTCAATTCATCCCGCAGCCAGCTGCCGCTCAGCCGTTCCATCATGGCCTTCATAACATCATGCCTGTAAATCGTCTCCAGCGCATTATCAAGATTCAACATAAACGTCTGAGAAAAACTTCCTGTTATCGCCGCCCGGTAATTGCCCGTCACACAATAGCCAAAACAATGATTCCGGTAATGCAGCGGCATTACCACCGCAACGGAACCCTTTCTTCTCATCTTACAGTCTTCCGGGAGCAGCTCACTCTTATGGAACGGTCCATAATTAGTCGCCTCTCCCTCTTCGTAGGCAAACGGCACCCAGATTTCCTCAGTATAAGCCGTAATGTCTCTGCTCAGTTCTTCTCCCGCAGCCAGCATACGCAGTTCCCTGCGGTATTCTTCCATATTACTGCACATGCACAGATAGAAGTATTCTACTCCCATATACCGCACATGCTGCTCCAGACTGTCCAGAAAATCCTTAAATTCGGTCAGTCCCGTAAATTCGGCCGCTGAGTTCTTAAGAATCTCCAAATTCCTGTGGAAATCCATATAGCTGTTGATATATTTGTCTTTCAGGTCTGCTCCGCTGTATTTGGACTCCGTCTCACATCCACAGGAATCGGCATAAACAGGGCTTCCCTGCATTACGGTACATTGCTCTGCCGCCTCACCTTGAAGCACCGCCGCAATCTTCGTATAAGCAGCATTGCCGGCCTCATATTCACCCCGGCGCACAGTTGTCAGTCTTGGATGAATATACTCAGCCATGCTGCTGTCATCGTAGCCGGTGACCATGACATCCTCCGGGACTCTATAGCCTGCCGACTTGAGCATCATCACTGCTCCAACCGCCATCTCATCATTAGCCGCCACAATCGCATCAGGCATGCTGCGCGCCTCATTCAAAAACTTTCTGGCCGCCCTCATACCGCTCTCAAAGCCATAATCACCATAATAAATATGCTCCATATCCCATCCCAGCCTGTTGCGGGACATCGTATCCTGCCAGGCACGCAGCCGCTCATTTGCCGCTTCTATATCAGACGGACCTGCTATGAAATAAATATTTCTGGCATTATGTTTCGTGATCAGATGCTGTGTAATCTGCGTGATCCCGACCGTGTTCTCCATCTCCACATGCATAAATGCAGGATCTCCCGCACTCATGTCAACACAGGGAATGGCCGCTTCACTGATCCCTTTCCTGATATGCTCCACGATCTTCGGGTCATGAATCGTATCACTGTACATGATCACACCGTCGTATTTCGTGAAATCCGGCAGCGTATAAATATTGTATTCTCCGTCGCTGTAGTCTGAGTGATGCTCATTGTGTCCGCCCTCACTGACGAAAACACATACATTTGTACGATCAATAAGCGCCTTATCCAGTATGCCATTGATCATTCGTTTCTGGGAGTCAAAACTGATATTCCCGATCAGAACTGCAATTTTCATTTTTCTTTTCCTCTTTTTACACTTTTGTACATTGATGTTATCTGCAATCTGCTGCTTACAGAAACAGAACCGTCATTCATGGCCTCTGTTCCGTATAGTATACCATACATTCCTGCTCTGGACTATACTTAACAGGTTGTTTCACTCATAATTCCCGTTACTGTGAAAGTCTTCGACTTTCACAGTATGTATAGCCATGCGGCCCGCCAAACGGCAGGCTGAGCATGATGTAAGTTTACTATGAAAGTCTTCGACTTTCACAGTATGGACGGCCATGCGGCCCGCCCGACGGCAGGCTGAGCATGATGGGGGTTACTATAATTCTACTTTTCTGAGATAATAACCAAACTCACCCGCTCTGGCAGTTCCTCCCGGACACTCAAAAGCTTCAAAACCAAACATCAGGGCAACCATTTTCTCCCGCTCATAAAAGACGCCTGGTACACCAAGATAATAGTCCTGTTCCTTACCCAGAATCACATAGCGGTAATTATAAAATCCATGCAGCAGAAAACTGTTATTCACCAGGTGTTGGTATTTTGACTGCAGAATAATAAAGTCTTTCGGCTCCAGCTTCACATAAACCCGTTCGTCACCGTAAGGGTGAATCTTCTCATAACTGTCCAGAATCTGTTCCCACTTGTCCTCTTTCAAACTGTAAGCCGTTGTACTCTCCTGCAATAATCTTTGATCGACAACATTCCCCGTGACGTTTGAACGCTGCAGTTCTTCGGTTATGACGATCGTCTTTTGCTTATTACGCACCATACGGTCTGCTTTGTCCATATCCTGCACACCATTTGGATTCCCTGTATATACACTTTCTGCTCTGCTGCTTTCAACTTCACCTCCCTGTTTATCCACACTTTCTCTACGGAATCTGTTTTCCGAAAAACTCTGTATGCTCTGACTGCCATCATCATGATCCGGCCAGTCTGTGTATGTACTTCCTGAATCCTCTAAAGCCTGTTCCCTGCTTTTATTCTGCATTACCGGTATGAACTGCACCGTATTATGCGGCTTACCCTGCTGCATATTCTGCTGCACGGATTCCTGCGCACTCCTCTGTGTATTCTGCTGCCGATTATACTGCATGGGTTCCTGTGCGCTGCTCTGTGCATTCTGCTGCTGATTATACTGCATGGGTTCCTGTGCGCTCCTCTGTGCATTCTGTGGCTGATTCTGCTGCTGGATTCCCTGTGCACTCCTCTGTGCATTCTGTGGCTGATTATACTGCTGGATTCCCTGTGCGCTCTTCTGTGCATTCTGCTGCTGATTATACTGCTGGATTCCCTGTGCGCTACTCTGTGCATTCTGTGGCTGATTCTGCTGCACGGATTCCTGCAGGCTTTCTTGTATAGGTTGCTGCACGCGGGGAAACTCCTGCCGTTCTTCTTCCACAGTCAAATTTCTGCTGCCTCCCGTGCTTACCTTGGAGGCGTCTTCTATTGCATTTTTGCTTTTTCCTTCCAGGAAATATCCTCCCGGAAGCATGATCTGAACCTGCAGTCGCTGTGCCGGATCCATTATTTTGTCCGCCCAGCTTCCTTCTCCCTCCTGTACCGAAACGCCGTTAACCTCCTTCCACTCTACGCCGTTATAAATGCGGACAGGAAATCTCCCATTGATACTAAAAGGAATATTCCTCAGTTTTAAATCCAGCCGACTTTCCGTCTCCCTGTTCTCCACCTTCATAAATCCTGCATTGCCAATCCTGCTGCCATCTTTGTACAATCCTAAATATATGATTTCCTTCCGATACATATCCTCCCTCTCACTCCCATGTCAGATTTTATTTATAATTTCTCAAAGGTTCATCCTGTTACCTATATATGCTCCTCAAACAAAAAAAATGCCGGATAGATATTCTATCCGGCACAAATATATTAAGATCAATAATCCAACGAATCCAGATACTTCATATAACTTACAACCATCAGGGCGATCTTGAAGGTCAATGCGTCTTCGAAGGTACGAATATCCAGGCCTGTACTCATTTCCAGCTTTTCAATCCTGTACACAAGCGTGTTCCGATGTACGAAAAGCTGTCTGGAAGTCTCGGATACATTCAGATTATTCTCAAAAAACTTATTAATCGTTGTCAGGGTCTCATCATCCAGCTCACTGGGTACATTGGAACCAAAAATCTCATCGATAAAGATACGGCACAGATTGATCGGCAGCTGATAGATAAGACGACCGATTCCCAGCGTATTGTAAGCGCTCACTTTCTTCTCCGCATAGAAGATCTTTCCGACATCCAGCGCCATCTTCGCTTCCTTATATGACTTGGAGACTTCCTTCAATTCTCCTACAATCGTACCATAAGCTACACGTACGTTCATCATCGCTTCCATGTTCATCATATCCACGATGGTACTTGCCACCTGCTCCAGTCTCGTATAATCATCTTCCGGCAGCAGTTCCTTGATCAGAATAACATTGCTTTCATCCACGGCTGTAATATAATCTCCAACCTGTGTCGAAAACATACCGTTCAGCAATTCCGTTGCTGTAAAATCCTTTTCCTTCTCTTTCTCTTTATCCGTTTCAACCAGGAATACGGCTCTCGGCACGGCTGCTTCTATGTGCAGCTTCTTTGCTCTGTTATAAATGTCTACCAGAAGCATATTGTCCAACAACAAATTCTGGAAGAAATTATTACGGTCATATCTCTCCTTATAGGCAATAATCAGATGCTGAAGCTGACTGACCGCGATTCTCCCCAGCATATAGGCTTCTTCACTGGTCCCTCTGGCATCCAAAATGAAAAGCACCTCATCCTCGTCCAATACTTTCAGCAAATGATGCATACCGATCACCTGGCTGTCCGCCGGCGACTGCACAAACCCTTCAATCAGCGCTGACGTTATTTCTTCGGCATCAAAGGTGGATGCGACCACTTTACCTTCCAAATCCCATACGCACAAATCAACCTTGGATATCGCCCTAAGTTCTTCAATACTACTCCTAATCACCTGACTGGAAATCATTCCGCAACCTCTCTTCCTATCTATTTTTGATACCCATATTCATTATAACACATCCGCCACATAATTGACCATAGAGCAAAACAGGCAATACTCGTTTGTATGACTCGCTTCGCAAACTCGAATAAGCAAAACGATTTCCCGCGAAACAAATAAGGGAGATGCCTGCGCATCCCCCTCATGTTCATTCTATTAGTTCGTGATTGTCTGCTCTGTCTCTTTGTCAAATACGTGAATCTTCTCAACGTCGAAAGCAAATTTAACAGTATCACCAGGTCTTGCCGTTGTACGGGAATCTACTCTTGCTGTGATCGGGAACTCAGCCAGATCAAAATACAAGTAAACTTCTGCACCAAGCAGCTCGTATACCTTAATGGTAGACTCGAATACACAAGGAGCGGATGAAACAAATGCCTCGGAATCATATACATCCTCAGGACGGATACCGAATGTAACAGTCTTGCCATTGTAATTGCCAGCGATCAGCTTCTTGGACTTAGCAGCCGGTAACGGAATGCTCTTGCCAGCGATCTTAAGGCTTGCAACATCACCCTTAACTTCAACAACTGCATCCATGAAATTCATCTGAGGTGATCCCATGAATCCTGCTACGAACAGGTTCTGAGGCTTCTGATACAGATTCTGAGGTGTATCTACCTGCTGAACAACACCATCCTTCATAACTACGATTCTTGTACCAAGCGTCATAGCCTCTGTCTGGTCATGTGTTACGTAGATGATCGTTGTGCCCAGTCTCTGGTGCAGTTTGGAGATCTCAACACGCATCTGTACACGCAGCTTAGCATCCAGGTTGGAAAGCGGCTCATCCATAAGGAATACCTTAGGATTACGAACAATAGCACGACCCATAGCAACACGCTGTCTCTGACCACCGGACAAAGCCTTCGGTTTACGATCCAACAGAGCTGTCAGGTCAAGAATCTTAGCTGCTTCTTTAACCATCTTATCGATTTCATCCTTCGGAACTTTTCTTAACTTAAGTCCGAATGCCATGTTATCATATACTGACATATGAGGATACAGAGCATAGTTCTGGAATACCATCGCGATATCTCTGTCCTTAGGCTCTACGTCATTAACAACTCTGTCACCGATCTTCAGCTCACCGGAAGAGATATCTTCCAGACCTGCGATCATACGAAGTGTTGTAGATTTACCACAACCTGAAGGTCCTACGAAAATGATAAATTCCTGATCTGCGATTTCAAGATTGAAATCTTTTACTGCCTCAAAGCCGTTCGGATATACTTTGCAGACATTCTTTAAAGATAAACTTGCCATGATTGCCTCCTGTTTTATAAATGTTTTTAGTATCGCACTACCTGTCAACCTCGGTTGACTCTGAAAATAGTATAGCTGACTTTATTTAACTTTGCTATGCCACTATTTCACAAAGATTTTATTTTACATTGTAGAATTTGCTTACTTTATGCAGGCCATTCCATACTACCAGACAACTTGCCCAAGAACGGTCATCTTTCTTATACAAATTTTACAAAAATAAATTTACGTATTGACATGTGCGGGAAAGAACTCCAAGATCTGGTTTTCTAAACTACTTTGTAGCCGGCCGCCGTTACTGCGTCGATCAACGCCTTATCTTCCGTGCCTGACTCCACGGTTACCGTGGCCTTGTTCTCCTCAAGGCTGACCTCCACCTGCATTACACCGGCAACTTCCTCCAGCGCTTTGTGCACATGCGCCTGACAATGTGCGCACATCATCCCCTCAATATTGAGTGTTTTTACAATTTTTTCTGCCATTTTCTCTTCCTCCTTATACTCTTCTATCTCCGTAAAGCCGGCGATAAATTCCGGCATCGGAATCTCTTTCTTCCCTCTGTCACGTCTGTCCGTTCCCATATTAAAAAGATTCAGCCGCAGGGCATTCGTTACCACGCAGAAACTGGAAAGACTCATTGCCGCCGCTGCAAACATTGGATTCAGGCTCAGTCCAAAGATCGGCACCAGGATTCCGGCCGCCAGCGGAATACCGATACAATTATAGAAAAAGGCCCAGAACAGATTCTCATGAATATTCTTAAGTACCTGTCTGGAGAGCCGAATCGCCGCGGCCACGTCTGTAGGATTCGATTTCATCAGTACCACATCAGCCGCCTCCAACGCAACATCAGCTCCTGCACCGATCGCAATTCCGACATCGGCTCTTGTAAGCGCCAGCGCATCATTAATGCCGTCTCCCACCATGGCTGTCCTGCCATACTTTGACAGGTTCCTGATCACCGCCTCCTTATCTCCGGGAAGCACATCCGACACCACTGCGTCCAGTCCAACCTGTCTTCCGATGGCGCGTGCAGTTCTCCTGTTATCACCGGTCAGCATAACTACCTGTATCCCCATATGCCGAAGCTCTCTGACAGCCTGTGCGCTGTCCTGCTTTACCACATCGGCTACTGCGATCATCCCCAGCATCCTGTCTCCGGCCGAGAAATAAAGCGGTGTCCTGCCTTCCTCCGCCATTCTTTCTCCCGTTTCACGCATCGAGGCGGTCAGCATTTTACGTTCCTCAAACATTGCCCCGCTGCCGCCGGCCGCCAGCTCCCCTGCCACCATGCCTTCCACGCCCCAGCCTGGCAGCGCACGGAAATTTCCTGCCGGCTGCACCGACAATCCCCTTTCCGCAGAATACTCACAGACCGCTTTCGCCAATGGATGCTCACTCATACTCTCCAAAGCTGCCGCAATACTCAAAAGCTCCTCTTCCGATATCCCTTCGGCAGGATACAGTCCCGTAACCTTCGGCTTCCCCTCCGTTACCGTTCCGGTCTTATCCAGCACCACGAAATCCGTCCTGCCCGCCTGTTCCAACGCCTCCGCATTCTTAAACAGGATTCCCTTCCTCGCCCCCATGCCGTTACCTACCATGATCGCCACCGGCGTGGCAAGCCCTAAAGAGCAGGGACAGCTGATCACCAGCACACTGATCGCATACGACAACGCTTTGCCGGCCTCAGCTCCCATCAGCAGCCATATAGCGCCCGTTATCAGTGCCAATACAATGACTACCGGAACAAAAACGCCCGATACTTTATCCGCAATCTGTGCGATCGGCGCCTTGGTCGCCACCGCATTCTCCACCATATCAATAATCTGCTGCAGCGTGGTATCTCCGCCCACACGCGTCGCCCGGCAGGTCAGCGCACCGTTCTGATTGATGGTGGCCGCACTGACACGATCTCCCGGCTGTTTATCCACCGGAATGCTCTCGCCGGTCAGGGCCGATTCATCTACCGCACTCTCACCCTCCAGCACTTCGCCGTCCACCGGAATACTCTCGCCCGGTTTCACCAGGAAAAGCTCTCCTGCCAGAACCTCCTGCGCAGGCACCGTTATCTCCTCTCCATTCCGGATCACGCGCGCCGTCTTGGGAGCCAGATCCATCAGGCTCCTGATCGCGTTGGTCGTCTTTCCCTTGCTGTACGCCTCCAACATCTTACCGACTGTGATCAGTGTAAGGATCATGGCCGCAGACTCGAAATACATATCGTGCAGACAATGTTCTGCCTGCTCCACGTTACCTGCTCCAATGGCCGCACCCATTCGAAACATAACAGCTGTACTGTATACAAAGGCCGCACCGCTTCCCAATGCCACAAGCGTATCCATATTGGGAGCCCGATGCAAAAGACTCTGCACCCCGCTGATAAAGAAGCGCTGATTGATCACCATCACAAGCCCGGTCAATAACAGCTGATATAATGCGATCGCCCACGGATCCGAGGCAAATGCCTCCGGCAGATACCAGCCCCACATAAGAGCACCCATGGATACATACATAAGCGGTATGAGAAGACATACTGACGCGATCAGTCTGCGCCGTATCTTCGGCGTTTCTCTGTCCTCTAAAACGCTCTCCCTCCCTTCTGTTCCGGATCTCTCCATATTTCCGGGCACGCTTGCACCATATCCCGCCGATTCCACTGCCGCGCAGATTGCCTGCGGCGTGGCGGGCGCTTCATATGACACAGTCATATTATTCATCAAAAGACTCACACTGACGCTGCTTACTCCGTCCACACCGGCCGCCGCTTTCTCCACATGCGCGCTGCAGGCAGCACAGGTCATGCCTGTTATCTGAAATTTCTCGTTTTTCATTCTGCTCCATTCCTTTCTGCTCTATTTTAACTTCTTGATCAAATCTATCGCTTCCTCCATGATCGCCTCATTCCCCTTCTTCACTTCTTCCACGACGCAGGTCTGCATGTGTTCCTGCAGAATAATATATCCAAGACTCTGCAGGGCACTCTCCACCGCTCCGATCTGAATCAGAATATCTCCACAGTATCTGTTCTCACCGATCATGTTTCTGATGCCGTTAAGCTGTCCGATAATACGGTTGATCCGATTCTGCAGCTGCTTCTGCGCCAATGCGTCGCGGGGAACAAGCTTATAATGACCGCATGTATCCGGATTCTGCGCGTGTTCATCACAACATACCTCCTGTGCATCCTCCGTATTCTCTATCATCTCTGTAGGTTTCGTATTCTCTGCCATCTGCGCATCCTCCTCCATCTCCTGTTAACTGCCTGCAAAAAACATTCTAATAATTATATTTTGTACTTTTTATTATATATTATACCCCTATAGGGTATATGTCAATGAAAATTTATTACATGAAATAAGACGGCCAAATATCCGCCGTCTCAATTCACATCCAATATAACGTTCTTAATCTACAGTTTCTTCTTCCTCTGTCGCTCCCCACTTATCGTCATAAAATGCCAACTGATTCTTGCCCCGCCTTTTTGCCTTATACAATCCCTGATCAGCTGCCTTATACAACGTCTCAAAGTCAACACCCTCATGCGGAAAAACTGCCACACCAATACTGGCATGAACCGCATACTTTACTTCTTCGCCCACATGGAAACTGCGGAAGAAATCTTCCACCTTGCCGGCCTCTTTGCGAATAACCTCAGGAGTAGAAACAGCCTTTAAGAAAATCATAAATTCATCTCCTCCTACACGTCCAATAATATCCGACGCACGGAAAATCGAGCTGATCTCCTCTCCCAGCGTACTGAGCACTTCATCACCGAAGGCATGCCCCAACGTGTCATTGACTGTCTTGAAATTATCCACATCCAGAAGAAACATCATACATTGCGTCTTCGGATTCTGTGCCATATAATTCTTAATCTTACGCTCTGTTGCCAGTTTATTATTCAATCCTGTCAGCAGGTCCGTATCGGCTTTATTCTCCAGTTCCTTCTTCTGCTGGTTGTCACGTATCCTGCCGATGATATCTATTACCATAGTAAAACAGCTGAAAACAAGGAATACCACGATTAGAGAAATAAGCATCCCTTTCGTATTCTTCCACTGTGCTCCTATCAGTTTCTCCACATGGCTCTGCGGAATCCCCAGTATGATCCCCCACTGATTCTTATCAAGCGGAGCATAATACAAGATACGGCTCTCCCCGTCCATCCTCACACTGCCTGTTCCCTGTCTGCCTCCGGTTACAGCACCACGGATGCCCCCGGCTTCTTCCGAATCTGCACTCTGAACAGCCTCCAGCAGATTCCCGCCGCTCAGCAATCTGCTTTCGCTGCCGGAAGACGATAAGACCCTGCCCTCAGAATCTACCAATGCCAGAAAAGCGCCCGCCGCCAGATCCGCCTCAGAAAGCAGACTGTCGAACTTCTCAACAGGGTAATAGAGCACCATAAAACTTCCCGCCCCCCTGTCAACACGCTCCGCCACCAGGATTGATCTCTGCGCCTCATCATCGTCACGCTTTATGTACAGAAAAGAACTTTCAGAGAAACGGAGTTCTTCAAAATATGGTTCAGTCCCGATGGAAACCTTGTTGCCCGCCTCATCGATACCATTCCCCTCACTGTCACAAAACACCACTCCGGAAGCCTCTGCACAGTCAGCAACGATCCTGATCAGTTCAACAACCTGCTTATCGTCAAAAGTCTGATCCTGTTCCAGCACAGCACATACGGAACCCACTGCCCTGCTGACAGTTTCCAGTTCATTGGCCAGTTCCTTCGCATATCTTCCAGCTGAGTGAAGCATATCCTCAGAGACCGCTTCTTTCGCATCCTCATTAGTTCTAACCGAGAAATTAAACAATATAATCAATACTACGATCATCGGAACAGCAAACAGAACAATCCACTGTAATACTGAAGACTTATTCTTCTTCTCCATTGATTTCCTCACTTCTCTCACCTACATCAACCGAAAAATCCATATCCGAGACTACTTCCACTTCCGGTTCAAATTTCTTAAATATACCGCTGTACAGCCAGGCCGCCCCATACGCCGGAGCCGAAATACCGAACAGAAAAATAAACAGAAGCGCATATGTTGAAAAATAGCTGATCACAAGCGGCATTGCATAGAAAACGGCCATCAGAATGGTCTTGGGCAAATTCCCCACTGCCATGAGCGCGGCATTCTTAAGCGTATTCCTGATCGAATTCTCAAATCTGGCAAGCAGCGGAAACACATACATCGAAATCAGATAAAGAACGACGCCGACAGCCACCACTGCAATCACCAGCGGCTTCGGAAATACCATTCCGGAAAAGGAGAAGATCAGCGCATCCCCGACATAAACTGCGATCACCACCATCATCAGCAGCCAGATCAATGTGGCCTGCTTAAAGTTTGCAGCAAAAGACTTGAAAAAACCTTTGACCAGATACCCTTCTTCTCCTCTCACCATCTTTAAGATAACATAATGCATAGCCGTGACTGAGGCTCCCACAGTAATGACCGGTATACAGCATACGATCATCAGCAGGTTCAATATCATCAGATCCGCCACACGGTTTAAGGTCCGCATGATCGGACTTTCCAAATCAAAAAATCTTCCCATAACTGTCTCACTCCTATAATCTTTACTATGAAAGTCTTCGACTTTCACAGCATGGATGGCCATGCGGCCCGCCAGGCGGCAGGCTGAGCATGATGTAAGTTTACTATGAAAGTCTTCGACTTTCACAGCATGGATGGCCATGCGGCCCGCCCGACGGCAGGCTGAGCATGATTTAAGTTTACTGCAGAAGCGCCCGATAATCAGAACCGCAACCCAGCTGATTTATTTCTCTATTATAGTACAAAAGAACTCTAAAAAGCTATATCAAATACAAATTAATCAGCATGACCTATATATTGTATTTCTTGCTGATCAATTCATACTGCATGTTAAGCGTCTCATACATTTTCAGAATCTGTGTTGATTCTTCCCGTATACGGCTTATGATCTTATCATAGGACTGCACGACGACAGCAACCACCTGACGTTTCAGCCTGCTCCTGTCCGTTTTGTCATCCAGAATGGCAAGGATCTTCTCCTTCGGCTGTGATTTCCGATAACTACGCTGATTGAGCAGCGCAACCACCACATCCGCAACCTGCAGGATCTTCTGCTCGGTATTCATCTGGCTGTCGGTCAGCTGTTTCGGATAACCGCTTCCGTCACATCGTTCATGATGCGCCATCACGATATCAACCACTTCCTTTTTCATCCGGCTACTCAATATCTTGCCTGCAATTTCCACATGCGTTTTCAAGAGTTTGACTTCCCGCGGCTCTAATTTGCGCGGTTTCTCGATCACTTCCCGTGGAATCGCCAGCATGCCGATATCATGGATCAATGTTCCATAATAAAGAATCTCCCGCTTCTGCGGCGGCAGCATCATCTCCTTGGCAATCTCCTCGCTGATGCAGACTGCCATAGCGGTCTCCATCACCATCTGACTGCGGAAGAATCCCTGACAGTACATCAGCATCTCCAGAAATTTCTTCTTATCTTCATTATTGAAAATCATGTATTCGATAATGTCATCCAGTTCCTTAAGATATTCTCCGCTTCGGATCTTCTCAAACATGCCGTACCTGTCTTCACATTTATAGAAGAGAAAGAGACCGTCATCCGACAGTTTCGTGCCGGCATACTTCTGGAACATGCCCATTTCAAACTTATCGCCCAGTGCGGTAGAATAGTGATCCATTTTCTCGGCAATATTGATGTAGGCAGCCAGATCCTTATATGCATAATTAACTTTCTGAAGCTGCTCATAATCCATATGATGATACATGATCACCTTAGCCAGTTCAGGCAGCGGAGACAGGTACTTGAAAAACAGATACCCATAAATGGAATGTGCCATGCATTCCTTGGATTCATACCGCAGAATATCCCCCAGTCTCTCCCGCTCTGTCTTATAGGCGCCGATATCATGAAGTGTCGCCACCATTACCATATCAGCCAGCTCAAACTCTTCATACTTTCCTTCTTCCCGGAGCATCGTATAAACCATGTACGCTACTCTCGAGCCATGTTTCATCAATCTGGGATAGACTATTTTCAATGTATCCCGCACCAGCAAAAAAATGTCCTTACTTTTGATATACTCCATATATGTATCCTCGCATCTTAAAATTTAAGTTCCATGGGGGTATAGATGATGCCATCCTTCCGTTCCTCAGGCCGCAGATCTCGAAACCCCAGCTTATGATAGAACTCCACCCCATAGGGAGACGCATTGACTGTCACCTGACGAATGCCCATTTCCTTCACCATGTATTCTGTCAGATATTTCATCAACGCGCGCCCGATCCCCCGCCTGTGATATTTCTCATCCACAAAGAGCAAAGAGATATGCTTCGAGTCACGCAGCGTGATCATTCCAACGATCCTGTCCTGGTCAAGTGCCACAAACATCTGATAGGCCCCCATGACAAACATCCTGTGCAGCGTGGTATCCGTAATAAAATTCTCAAAATTCTGCACGCCTTCCGTAGAATAAACATCTGCCTCAAACTGCAGGAAAGTCTTCCACGCCAACGCCATGGCCTCTTCCCATTCTTCACGGTATGCGCTTCTGATCTGATAAAACGTTTCCACCCTTTCCCGCAGCTCCTTTAACATGTTATCTATATTCTAGCGTATTTAAAGTAAACATACAACCTCTTAAAATGAAAGCATGTAAACTGTTACGCTGTCACTTTGTTCACAAGCGGCAGACCGTTCTCAAAAGCATAGGCATTCTCCAGCGTTACTTTCGCAATTGCCTGCATGGCCTCCTTTGTAAAAAAGCCCATGTGAGACGTGATCAGCACATTCGGAAAAGTCATCAACCGCGCCAGATTCTCATCCCGCATGATCTCCCCCGACTTGTCCTCGTAGAAGATTCCTTCTTCCTCTTCGTAGACATCCAGTCCCACACCTCCAAACTTCCCGTCAACAAGCCCGTCAATCAGGGCGTCCGTGTCAATCAACGCTCCTCTGGAGGTATTTACCAGATAAACTCCCTGTTTCATATGGTCTATTGTAGCTCTGTTGACAATATGCTTCGTTTCCGAAGTCAAAGGACAATGCAGCGAGATCAGATCCGCCTTTGCCATCAGCTCCTCCAGCCCCACATACTCCACATCCAGCTCCTTATTCGGATAAGGATCGTATGCCAGTACATGCATGCCGAAGCCTCTGCAGATCCGGATCATAGCCTGGCCGATCTTACCCGTACCGATAATACCTGCCGTCTTTTGATACAGATCCACTCCCATCAGACCATTCAGACTCATATTAAAGTCTCTTGTTCTATTATATGCTTTGTGTGTATACCGATTCACAGTCAGTATCACACCCATTGCAAATTCCGCTACCGCTTCCGGAGAATAACTGGGTACACGCAGTATACAGATCTTTTCCTCAGCCGCCTGCACATCCACGTGGTTAAAGCCCGCGCTGCGCAGCAGGATAACCTTGACTTTCATCTCATAAAGCTGGTCGATCATCCTGGCATTTACATAATCATTAACGAAAATACAGACTGCGTCAAATCCCCGCGCAAGTGAGATCGTCTCCTCCTGAAATGACATCTCAAAGAAATGTATCTCAAATCCATATTCTTTTCCCATCGGTTCAAACCATATCTTATCATATGGTTTCGTACTGAAAAACGCTATTTTCATAAAAATCGCCTCCTCTGACCATTTCTATATAGTATGGTCAAAGAAGGCGAAATCATGCGTTTTCTTTCAACAACTGCCGAAATCCTCACAGCACGGATTCCTGTGC
This sequence comes from uncultured Lachnospiraceae bacterium, assembly GCA_910578115.1. Taxonomy (GTDB): domain Bacteria; phylum Bacillota; class Clostridia; order Lachnospirales; family Lachnospiraceae; genus UBA3282. Next base: position 28,695 of record CAJTPO010000021.1, read on the forward strand.
TGCCGGACTGATAACCGTAATTCTACTTCGGCAGCAGATTTTTAAAGAAATCCTCTACCGCATCTTGAATGCCGTCAAAAAAATTATGGGCCGCATCCGTCACAGCGCTTTCCACCGCTTCATTAATAGCTTCATTCGCTTCCTCAACGAATCCTGTACTGTATTTCTGGTATTTCTCCTTCGCCTGCTCTATGAAATCTCCCGTCTCAACTTCGATCGTACCGAGTGTCTGCAGGAAGCCCGTCACGTTCTTCTTATCCTCCTGCGTCAGTGTGATCCCCAGTTCCCTCTCAGCTTCCACAAACATCTGCTCTATACTGCCATCGTCCGTCAGATCAACCTCGCCGGCAGCTATTCTCTCAACCATCCAACCGACAATCGTTTCGTCCGCCCGCCCGGCTGCTGCATCAGCTATATGATTTTCCGCCTTTCTGGACGGATCCAGAACGACCACCCCGACTATGATCAGGATCACCAGCAGAATCAATCTTCGCCGCCATTTATGTCTTCCCATTCCACGCTCCTTCGAGTTGCCTGTGAAACATATCTGTTCTCCACAGCAATCCCCGTATGATCCACTTTAATCCCTTACTGTGTCACGCAGGATACATTTTCATCTGCAGGGCGGATGATTGAGGCGTACCGGACGTACATCGATTGAGGATAACGCTAAAAACCGCTCAAATATCATGGTTCAGAGCGTGTATTCCTTTGTTCACTGAGGGTAACAATACATTATATCCTCTGCAGAATCCATCGATAAACATCCGCGTACACATCCGCTCTGTCCACCTCGTTCAAAATCTCATGCCTGTCCCCGGGATACAACTTTATCTGTACATTTCCCAGGCCCACCCGCAGGAAAGACTCATATACCTGCTTTACGCTCCGCCCATAATTCCCCACCGGATCCTCTTCCCCCGACAGGAACAGCACCGGCAGACGCTTTGGCATCTCCTGCAGACGCTTCCCGTCATGCAGATTCCAGATCAGCTGAAACAACGTCTGAAATCCATTGATCGTAAAGGTAAAACCACAAAGAGGATCCTGTATATAACTTTGTACATTCTCTTCATTTCTGGAAAGCCAGTCAAAAAGAGTCCTGCGAGAATCGATTCTCTTATTATATGCACCAAAAGCCGCCGCATTCAAAAGCTCACTTGCATGTTTTGATCCACAGAATATTCTCTGGAATCCTGCCAGCATCCGGGCTGCTATCAACGTTGGCTTTGACTGCATCCCCGTACCCACGATAACAGCGCCGTCTATCCCGCTGCCATAACGAAGCAGATAATTGCGTGTGATAAAAGAACCCATACTGTGACCCAATATAATATAAGGAATGTCAGGATACTGCTCCTGTGTCATCTTCTTAAGCCGGTGTTCATCCCGCACAAGCACCGTAGCAGCATCCTCCTTACAGAAATAACCGTATGGTTCTCCCGGTCTGACAGATTTACCGTGCCCCAAATGATCATCGCCTACGACCAGAATTCCTCTTTCTGCCAGATAAGAGGCAAACTCGTCATATCTGTCTATATATTCCGCCATACCATGTACGATCTGCACAATGCAGACCGGCCGGTCCGTCTCCGGAATCCACCTGATGGCATGTATTTTATGATCCCGGTCTCTGGAATCAAAATAAAATTCTTGCTTCTTCACCACAGAAAGGCTTCCTCCTCATTCTAACAGATCTCGGCTCCGGCCGGCATAGGCCTCTCAGGTGTCATCAAAGACAACTTGCCGTCTGCATCCTCCGCGCACAGCAGCATACCTTCGGACATCATCCCCGCGATCTCTCTCGGCTGTAAATTAACCAGCACCATAACCTTCTTGCCCACCATCTCGTCTGCACTGTAATGTTGTTTGATGCCTGACAGGATCTGTTTTACTTCGGAACCCACCCGTACCTTAGAGCACAGCAGCTTCCTGGATTTGGGAACCTCCCTGCATTCCAGGATCTCTCCCACCTGGAACTGACACTGATCAAACACATCATAGGAGATCGTCGCCTTCGCTTCAAGATCGATTACATCCTCGGGCGCTTTTTCCTCTTCTTCCTCCTCTGTAACAGCTGACTTACGCGCAGCAAACATTGCCTCGGCCTTCTCGAGAACTTCCTTCAGATCCTGTCTGGCAAAAAGAATCTCCGGTGTCTCGGTAACACGATTGTCGGCAGGATACAATGTGGACACTTTATCGATATCCTGATTCTTTGCACACTCTTCCAGCACTTCAAAGTCAACCAGCCCTGTTTTGATCTGTGCGGAGATCTTCGCCGCCGTATCAGGCATATAGGGTTCCAAAAGGGAAGTTCCTACCAGAATACCATTCAACAGATTATAAAGTACGGTTGCCAGCCTGTCCTTCTTCGCCTCATCTTTAGCCAGAACCCAGGGCATTGTCTCATCAATATATTTATTACAGCGTTTGAACAGAACGAAGATTTCCGTAATGGCGTCAGCCACCCTCAGTTCATCCATCTTCTTTACCACTCTGTTATAGGTGTCTGCAGCCGTACGGAACAAGTCTGCATCCACATCCTCCGCACCTTCATCAACACCGACTTTCCTATTAACCACCTGACCGCCAAAATACTTATTGCTCATGGAGATCGTCCTGTTCACCAGATTCCCCAGCGTATTGGCGAGATCTGAGTTCATGCGCTCCACCATCAGATCCCATGTAATCACACCGTCATTTTCAAAAGGCATCTCATGCAGAACAAAATATCGTACTGCATCCACACCAAAGAAATCGATCAGATCATCCGCATAGATCACATTTCCCTTGGATTTACTCATCTTGCCGCCTCCCTGCAGCAGCCAGGGATGTCCGAATACCTGTTTCGGCAGCGGCTCGCCCAACGCCATCAGGAAGATCGGCCAGTAGATTGTATGGAAACGAATAATATCCTTACCGATCAGATGCAGATCCGCGGGCCATAATGTCTTGTATTGATCGGTGCTTTCACCGTCTGTCTCAAAACCGATACCCGTGATATAGTTTGACAACGCATCCATCCATACATAGATCACATGCCTGTCATCAAAATCTACCGGTATTCCCCATTTGTAGGAAGTTCTGGATACGCACAAATCCTGCAGGCCCGGCAGAAGGAAATTATTCATCATCTCATTCTTACGGGATACCGGCTGAATAAATTCCGGATGTGTATTGATATGTTCAATCAGCTTATCCGCATATTTACTCATTTTAAAGAAATATGCCTCTTCCTTCGCGGGCTTCACCTCTCCGCCGCAGTCCGGACATTTGCCGTCCACCAGCTGCGATTCCGTCCAGAAAGACTCACAGGGAGTGCAGTACATTCCCTCGTAATACCCTTTATAGATATCTCCCTGGTCATATAATTTCCGGAAGATTTTCTGCACCTGCTTCTCATGATAGTCATCCGTCGTACGAATGAACTTATCGTAGGAGGTATTCAGTGAATCGCAGATCCTGCGGATCTCTCCGGCCACATGATCTACGAATTGTTTCGGCGTCACGTCCTGTTCCTGTGCCTTAAGCTCAATCTTCTGTCCATGCTCATCGGTTCCTGTCTGGAAGAACACTTCATAACCGTCTTTCCTTTTAAAACGGGCGATACTGTCAGCCAGTACGATCTCATAACTGTTACCGATATGCGGTATGCCGGAAGTATAAGCGATCGCCGTTGTGATATAATACTTTCCCTTATTCATGATATCCCTCTTTTCTGTAAATATTATTTTGAATACTGATCTTTTAAAAATGCCGCAAAGCCGGCAGCCTTTCACAGGCAGGTGTCCCATGATACAAAAACCGTCTTCTCATATCCACTATATCACAGATATAATGAAAATAAGAAGACGGATGTATACCGTGTTACCACTTCTCTTCACCGGTTTCTCGCAAAACCGGCCTCTGCGAGTACTAACATACTCTGCCGCTGTAACAGGCGGAACCTGTTGCACCTTAACCACCATCGGCTCAGGTACACTGCTCGGAAGCCATCTTCAATAGATTCGTCTCTTCATTCCTCTCAGCCTGTGGAATGTTCTCTGGAAAGGATTCCTCTATCTACTCTCTTCGTCTTCGCTTTCTCTGATCCTATATGAGGGTAGATTATCACAAAAGGATTCTCTTGTCAATTCCTGAACACCACGCCTGAAATTCTGACCGCTGCACTTACTTCCCTGTTATCTATGTCCTCATTTGACACATTTATACTGCACCGATAAGTGCCGGGAGCCTGCACCGTCAGATCCATCGTCGTACTCAAAACATTCCCGTCTCCGTCAGTCCATATTATTCTGTCTTCATTCTGCCATGCAAGATTCCCATATGCATCTCTTTCTTCCAATGCAGCTTCCAGTTTAATCGCTTTGTCTGTGTAATCCGTATCCGTCCCATGTACAGACAGCCTGGCATATACTGCATCCTTCAATCCACATATCAGATCATGATGCCAAATAGTTGTCGAAACCTCTGTCGAAGAAGTACATGTGCCGGGTGCTTCGTATGTACCTCCATGATACTGGCATGTATAGTATCCGCCATGCCATGATCCACCACCCGGTTCGTCAGGATTCGGATACCAGGTAGACTCTGTCTTCACCAGCCCACTGTTACAATATTCAGTCTCCGTCTTAACTTCCTTATAGTTCTTATAACATCCGGAAACACCTTCTTTCTCCTGCTTCTTGCCCACATGCACATGTCCGATCTCCACGGCTGCTTCCTGCACTTCAAACAACGGATAGAGAAATTCCGGCACACGGCCCTCACTGCCGTCCCGCTTTCCCGCCTGATAAGCCTTGTCATTATCAGCTCCGTTGCCAAGCAGAAGCGTGCCATCCGCCCATGCCGCCTTACCACGCGAAATGTTATCCGCAGAAGCCGCCACATAATAATCCGTATATTCTTCCACGCCTTCAATATGCATGGCAGCTTCAGGATTTAAAACCGACAATCCTTCTGGAACCTTTTGTGATTCTGCCACAGCCTGTGTGATCTCCGCCCATCCAAGCTGCGACAGATCCATCTCGCCCTGCACAGCATCCGGGTTTCTGTCAGGAACACTCCCTCCTTCCTGTCGTCTGAATTTCGTTCCAAGTTGCTGCAAAACTCCCACAGCTGCATTTTTCTTCTCCGTAACGCCGGCATGAATGCTATGCAAATCTGCTGCATCAATAACAGCCTGCTCATATCGGATGATTCCTCTGCTGGAAAATGTGCCTGACATATCGGCTGCCGCCAAAACCGTTTCACCTTCCGAAGCCCCTGACACTGCCATAATTGCGGACACTGCTGCCGCAATTCCAAAGGCACATCTTTTCATCATCTTCTGTCTATTTCTCACGATATCCGATCCACCTGCCTTCCTCATCATATATCGCCTCATAATCCGTACATCCGCGGCCTTCCAGCCAGCCTCTGACATAATGCTCTATCAGATCCCTGTTGTTCCCCCGTGCCAGAGTACCATCCGCAAAAGCAGCCCTTCCCAGTGTCATATTATCCGAACATGCCAGCGTCCACTTCTCCTCATAGCCTGTCGGAAGCTTCTGTGATTCTGACAGTGCCTGCAAAAGCATGTCGAAACTGACTGCCTGCAAGTCCTCCACGGCCTCCAATCGTCCGACCACGGCTGTTGCCTCCGGTTCTCTCGTGTACTGATAATTCCGGTTCTCTCCGGTCAGTTTGGTTCCGACGCCGCCAAGCGCCTGGGATAATCCCCCTTTGCCCTCAGCGGCATATTGAAAAAGCACTTGCAGATCCTGTGCATCCAGAATAACTTCCTGCCCCGTACTATCCGTATAGCGGATCACGCCTTTGCTGTGAAACTGCCCGGCCTCTCCGGCAGCTTTCGCCTGTCCTCCCACAAGCATTACACATATGCCCACCGCACCGGCACACAGCATGATCACCTTTCTCACATATCTGACAGATTTTACTCTTGTACGGCTCCCCGTTAACCTGTTTATTCCCGATTTCCTGATTACGTCTCTGCGAATCTTTCTCCCTCGCAGCAGTCCTCTTCTGCCGGCTGTTTTTCTCTTCATTATCATTCTTTCCTCCATTCCGCTTAAATTTTCCTTCCCTACTCTGTATATGGTTCCAGATAAAGGGTATTACTCCCCGCGTCATAGCGGTATTTCAAGGTGTTTGAAGTCAGGCCCTGCAGCCGATTCTCCATCATTCCCAACCGGTCTTCCACGGACCCTACTTTATTTTCTACCGTACCCAGCTGATTTTCCACGGTGCCTAACTGGTTTTCTACCGTACCCAACTGATTTTCCACGGTGCCTAATTGATTTTCCACGGCTCCCAGCTGGTTTTCTATCGAGGTGAGCTGATTCAACAGAACATCCAATTGACGATTGACTGCAGTCATATTCTTATCAATGGCATTCTTCAACGTCTTCTTCACATCCTCTATGCCGGCCCAGAGCTTAACGTCCTCCTCCTGCAATGCCGCGATCTTTGCATACAGATTCGAAATATCCGTCTGCGTTTTCTCCATATCCTGACGGATCTCCAGGATCTGCTGCTGGATCATGGGAATTGTTTTCTGATCCATGACCTGAACGATATCGATCAGGTCATATAATTTCGTCTCTGTCAGCTTCAGATTCTGCACAATAGAGGTGATATCTGCATGAAGGTTTTCTATCTGTTTCAAAATCGATTGATCCCCTTCCTGATACTGTATAATCGTTTCTGACAGATTCTTCTCGACCTGTGTCATGGAGTTTAAAAGCTCTTCCACCTTTTCGCTCAGATGATCAATATTCTCCAAATATTCCTGACGGAGCAGTTCCTGCCCATCATTTTGGGCCATATATTCTTCCGCCTTCTCTTCAAAGGTTTCCACTATAAGCGTATCATCCTCTTCAAAAGCAGCTTCCAGCTCGTCCTCCTCCTGCTTCTGCCTGCGCTCCCGAACCGTATAGGACCACAACAGTAACAGCAAAAGAACTATAATCACTACCGCCACTGCCCCAATGATCACTACTGACAGCTGGCTCTCACGTCTTTCAGGGTCATTCCTCCTCTCGCTTAGATAGTCGGAAATCTTCGTCATAAAGTCTTTCATAAAACATCCTTTCCTCTCATTATATTATTGGTTTATTAGATGCAACATTTGGAAATCAGCGGCGATATGCCTTAGACCCGCGCCGTACGATACACGGAATAAAGTATACTTTAAAATGAATCCAAAGATTGTATAGATACGATAACAGAAGACCCACCGTTTTACAATACCGGAATAATGCACAAATTTTTTGTTGTAAAAAAGTCAGAATACCTCTTTAACCCAGATGTATCCTGACTTTAACCCATACAAACGAAATTCCGCGCATATTTACTTTTGATTAATAAGTCAATATCTCGTATCCCTCTTCCGTTACTGCTACAGTCACCTCCCACTGTGCAGACGGCTTTCCATCCTCCGTATATACCGTCCAGCCATCTTCATCATCAATATAGATGTCGGCTTTTCCCATATTTACCATCGGTTCTATCGTAAATACCATACCCGGAACCATCAGCATCTCTGTTCCTCTTCTGGTCACATAGCTGACAAATGGCTCCTCATGAAACTCCAGACCGACGCCGTGCCCACCGATCTCCCGGACAATAGAATAGCCGTTCGCCTGCGCATGATCATTGATCGCCTGTGCCATATCTCCCAGAAAGTTCCAGGGTTTCACCTGCTCCAATCCTACATCGATGCACTCTCTTGCCACCTGCACCAGCTTCCGAGTCTCCTGTGGCACATTCCCCAGCATAAACATCCTTGAAGAGTCTGAAAAGTATCCATTATAGATCGTAGATACGTCCACATTCACGATATCACCGTCCTGCAGCACTCTCTCGGAATCCGGAATTCCATGACAGACCACCTCATTGATAGAAGTACACACGCTCCTGGGAAATCCTTCATAACCAAGGGTCGCCGAAATTCCCCCCATCTGCTTTGTCATATCAACCACAATCCTGTCGATTTCTTCCGTACTCATGCCGATATGAATTCTTTTTGCAATTTCATCCAGAATCGCAATATTTAACTTGCTGCTCTGCCTGATCCCCTCTATCTGTTCCGGAGATTTTATAATATCATGATCAGGTACAATATGCCTCTGCAATGCATAATGCTCAATCTTCTCATCAAAAGCCATGTGACACGTCTTATATTTTCTACCACTTCCGCACCAGCAGTGATCATTTCTTCCTAATTTTTTCATTATCTTCGTTCTTCCTTTCGACAGAGCAGGCTAAGTGCCTCATTCCCCTAATACATACTACTCCCTACTGCACTAATTTTCAAGTTCTGTCGTAAAATGATCAAATTAACGTATCCCATATAAATATTAACACTTGCTTTATTCTCAATCCATATTTTACCATTTTATATTCGTATTGTTTATTCAGATTTCTTTTGCTGTAAAATTACTATAAAATCAAGGCATATTTATTTCTACAAAAGATAAGCAGCAGTACACAGTGAGCATTTTACCTTTACCATTCACAAATACTCACGTGAATGTGCTGCGTACCGGAGAGAAATATGAGATTTGGGTCATTACTTGCAGAACTACGCAAAGAACGGGGTATTTTGCAAAAGGAAGTGGCATCCTGTTTGAATGTAACTGTTGCTACCATATCCAACTATGAAAACGGCGTTCATACACCCGACTTTGAAACACTTGTCAAGCTGGCAGATTTCTTTGATGTATCTACTGACTATCTGTTGCAAAGAACAGACTACAAGGCAGGTATAAACACATTGAATGAACAGCTTTTTGTCAACTATACCGTAAGCGATCTTTTGAATGCGATCATTAAATTGGATCCGCGTAGTATGGAATCGTTGGTTGATTACTATGAATTGTTGTCGTTGCGTAATTCTTCGAAACATGTAATATAGAGTGTATTTGTTTGGGAGTACTGGAATTCATCAAAATTTCAGCTACTCCTTTATTGTTGTGCATTTTATTTTAGTAAAATTATCATGTTGAAGATTTTTTCAATTTAACAGTTCATTAATTATTTTCCAGTTTTTTCCATTTTTTATTCTTATAGTTTAATCTTGTTCCCATTATAATGAAATTATCCTAAAATCAGATAAAATGACATTTTACTACAAAAGACGGGCATAAAGTACTTATCATGTGCAATCTGAGCACCATGTACTTATGCTCGTTGTGTGCGGGAGACGATTTATGAAACTTGGAGAATTATTGGCAAGCCTGCGCAAAGAAAAGAACATTCTTCAGAAAGAAGTGGCAGCTTACCTGAACGTGACCGTGGCAACAATATCAAACTACGAGAAGGGTGTTCATTCGCCTGATTATGAGACTCTTGTCAAACTGGCTGATTTCTTCGACGTATCCACAGATTATCTGCTACAACGCACAGATTACAGAGCAAGTATCACTTTATTGAATAAACCGCTTGTACGCGATTTTACCGTTAGTGACCTGCTTAATACGGTTATGACGCTGGATCAGCAGAATCTGAAATCTCTGTTGGATTATTATGAGCTTCTGACTTTGCGCAATACCATGCAGCGTATAAGGAAGGGTGACGAGCCCCTTGTGGATTTATTACAGGAACTTGAAACTCAGAGACAGCTTCTTCCTTTTCCCATCGAATTACAGTAGCCGTCTAATACACTTTGGCGGTGTGAGATATTTTATACTAATGTGAGTTCTGTTTTTGTTCAGCATGCACAGCATGGTGTTTGTTTTTGGTGAATGTAATATTTGTTGCGAATATACATACTATTGTAGTCCACGATAATTACCGCTGCCTTACACGCAGGATAAATTTTCATGTGCAAGAAGACTAAATGCGGCGATGCCGGCAGTATTATCGATGGAAGAGGTCGCGGCAGATGGAAATTAAGACGAGTGTAAGACACAGAGATTTATCATGTTATCATGGGTTATACTGGTTTTGGACGGGTTGAATAAATCAGAACAACAGCTGGATGAGAGCTGACTGAGGAATGGATAATTCAAAGATCTGTAGGATTGGGCTTTAGATGGAAATTTTTGGGGAAGAGCTATGTAATTTCAGGGAAGTGTTGGCAGATGCATTAGGCTTCATTATAGCCTGATTATGGTTTGATTATGTTATTGTTTGTTCTGTTAAACCGGACGCGACGGACATCATCAGATTGTCGTAAGGGCCCGCTTCCGCTCGGTTCCAAACGCAACGGTACTAAGCTCGTGAGTTGCCCTGCAACTCATAACCTCGCTAAGTGCCGGCGTTTTCCAACGTCCCTTTAGACAATCAGATAATATCCGCCGCTGTTAATAGCATCAATTCAATTAATAACTAAATTCAAATAGAGCGAAGATATTTTATTCAATAACAGTCCCTTTAATTTGAAGCTCCCTAGAGCTATCTAAATTTGTTACGAAGAAATAGTATTTACCTTTTATCATAATTGGGAAATCATGCTTCATGGATCCTTTTCCTTCTTCATATCTCATATGTTCATTCGGATCTTTGATCCCCATTTGATAGCTTATATCGTCTGGTCTTCCCACTATCGTAATAGTAACCGTATCTCCAACTTCTCTCAAAAATCCTGAACTTATCCCAGTCTTCCCCGGCTTAAGCGACCAATCAATACCTGAAAAATCACCTATCGGCTTAACGTCCTCTTCTCCCATTATAATCACATCATCTGGATTCAAGTCATATATCCTAGTAAACTCTTTAATTACTTCACTATCACTCGTCGTAGTTTCACTCGGCATAAAATGTTCAACATTATCATTATCTTCCTCCCTAATATCTGTTGCTTCGGCTGCAATCGTATATACCTTCGTCATTCCATCTCCAGCTGCCAAAGATGTTATGCTACTCCCAAACAGAAAACATAATGACAACATCAGAGCTGTCTTATTCTTAATTTCTCCATGTTCATGGTACCTTCTCATACAACGCACTCTCTTCTCGTACTCACCTATCGAATCCGCCAACGTAAACAGGTCATACCGTTCCCTTTTCTGTTCTTCAGCCAGCACTTTTAATATCGTCCGGAAATATTCTTTCTCACTGAATGACTCGACACCTTCTTGACATGCCCGTCTATCACAATATTCCTCGCACGCCAGACTCAACTGACTCAACATCATCGGCACAAATGGATTAATCGAATGCAACAGTGATACAATACAACTTACTGTTCCCACATAGAGATCCCGATTCAGATAATGGCATAACTCATGATAGAGAATGACAGCTGTCTCCTCTCTCGTATATCGTTCTAGCGGAATCACCACCGCGTAACCATGCCAATAAATCATATATGGCATCCTTATTAAATCGTTTCGATACAGAGACACCTTACCTCCTATGCCCATCTGATCACAAATTTTCTCAAACATCTCTTGTGTCTCTATATCCTCTTCTGGAATGTTACCATTAAATACTCTCATTCGCTGACAGCGCATATACAACTTGCGCGCTAAAAGCACCATGAACGAAAATATCCATACAAATCCCAATATTGCAAACACTTTCTGCATTGTGGGAGTATTATAAAACAAATTAATAGTTCCGCCTGCCGTCGACATTCTCAAGCGCTCTCGTATATACAATACAGTATACACACATGGCAACAGAAAGGCCCACTGTGTTATCCGCATTTGCAACCTCAGCACCCTGATATCATTTCTCGCCCATATCCTCCCAAACACAAGGCCCGTCAAATAAAATATGCTTCCTGTAATTGTCGTAAGTGTCAGTAATACGAACAGGTTATTCATCCAATCCATCAATCAGTCTGTGAATCCTTTCGATCTCATCCTGTCGTAATGGCCTCCCTTGTGCCAATGCACACAAAAACTCATCTGCATTACTGTGATTCCAGAAATCCACGTAGTCATTTGTCAACTGCCCCTTGTACTCTTCCAAAGGGATCAATATTTGATAAAAGAACACGCGTCCCTGACGGTAATGCCTCAGATACCCCTTCCGCACCAGCCGGGCCAGAAACGTAGATACCGTCTGCGGCTTCCAATCTTTGTGGTACTTATCGTTCACACGCTGCATGATTTCCATCAGACTCAGCTCATCCTCTGCATCCCATACCGTCTTCATTACCAACTGCTCACAATCCGTTAGACTCGCCAGTGTCATATCTGCCTCCTGTATTCTCCACAAATAGCATTGTAGTTATAGTATTTGAAATTTCATCATACTTCATATACTATTTTATTGTTCATGGAATAGCAAGTATTTTTTTAGGCAAAATGACTGTAAAAATAAACTGTTTGTGTAGTTATCTCGACAGGTTTCGACATATTTTCAGTAAAAATACTTATATAAGCAAAATATTTTACACCTATAATTCATTTTAAAAGGTTAATATTGGCAATAAGTATTTTAACTCAAATTAGAGTTCATGTTTCGTTTTAACATTAATTTGTTTTATCCAGCAAAAAACATACTTATATAGAATTTGATTATTACCCAACATTAAAATTCATCATTATAAAACAGAGAGTATCACAGACACCTACGTTCTCGACTACTCCCTGCTTTACTAATTTATCCTATAATAAATGCAATTCCTCATGCACCTATCAACTTACATACATACTGTCCTACTTAATAACAGTACCCTTAACCTGCAGTTCCCTGGAACTGTCAAGATTTGTTACAAAAAAATAATATCTACCCTTAATCTTAATCGAGAAATCATGCTTAATGGATCCAGTCCCTTCCGCGTACCTCATAAGTTCATTCGGATCCTTAATTCCCATTTGATAGGTTATATCATCTGGACTTCCCACTGTTGTAATTGTAACCGTATTTCCAACTTCTTCTGAAAATCCCGAAGTCATCCCTGTCTTGCCCGGGCTAAGCGACCAGTCTATGCCAATAAAGTCACCTATCGGTTCAACTTCTTCGTCCATCATAATCACATCGTCCGGGTCCAGGTCATACATTCTTGCAAACTCTTCGATCACTTCTTCATCACTCATCTCAGCGGCCTCTCCCTCGAGAGCCGTAGACACCTCACTATCTTCTGCTCTGGTATCCGTCGCCTCAACCGCTTTTGCATAAGCCTCCGTCATGCCATCTCCAGCCGCCAAAGCCGTTATACTGCTGCCAACCAGGAAGCATATCGACAACACCAATGCTGTCCCCTTCTTGATTCCTCCATGCTCATGATATCTCTTCATACACTGCACTCTCCTTTCATATTCCCCTATTGTATCTGCCAACGTGAACAAGTTGTACCGCTCTCTCTTTCCTTCCTCGACCAGTACCTTTAATATTGTCCGGAAATACTCCTTCTCGCTGAATATCTCCGCGCCTTCCTGACATGCCCTTCTGTCGCAATACTCCTCACACACCAGATCCAACTGCCTCAGCATCACCGGCACCAGCGGGTTAACCACATGCAATAGGGATACAATACAGCTCACTGTTCCCACATAGAGATCCCGGTTCAGATAATGGCACAACTCATGATAGAGGATGACTGCCGTCTCCTCCCTCGTATACCGTTCCAGTGGCAGCACTACCGCATACCCATGCCAGTAAGTCATACACGCCATCTTCACCGAATCGTTGCGATACAGCGATACTTTACCCGCTATACCGAGACGGCTGCTGATCTCCTCGAACATCGCCCGTGTCTCTGCATCCTCTTCCGGAATGTTACCGTCAAACACTCTCATCCAACGGCTTCGCCTGTATATCTTCCATACAAACAATACAACAAACAGGAGTATCCATATACAGCCCAGTACCGCACATACCTTCCTCATTGACGGAGTATTGTAAAATAAATTGATATTTCCGCCTGCCGTCGGCATCTTCATACGCTCCCGTACGTACAATACACCATATACGCACGGCAGTAAAAAGGCCCACTGCGTTATCCGCATCTGCTGCCGAAGCACCTTGATATCATTTTCCGACCATATCCTTCCGAACGCAAGTCCCGTCAGATAGAATACACTCCCTGTGAGCGTCGTCAACGTCAATACTACGAACAGGTTATTCATCCAATCCATCGATCAGTTTTTGAATCCTTTCGATCTCGTCCCGCCGTAGTGGCCTGCCCTTTGCCAACGCACATAAAAACTCATCCGCATTGTTATGGTTCCAGAAGTCCACGTAGTCATTCGTCAGCTGCCCCTTATACTCTTCCAGAGGAATCAGGATCTGATAAAAAAATACACGTCCCTGACGGTAATGTCTCAGATATCCTTTCCGCACCAGCCGGGCCAGGAACGTGGATACCGTCTGCGGTTTCCAGTCCTTGTGGTACTTGTCATTCACCCGCTGCATGATCTCCATCAGGCTCAGTTCATCCTCTGCATCCCATACCGTCTTCATTACCAACTGTTCACAATCCGTTAGACTCGCCAGTGTCATATCTGCCTCCTGTATTCTCCACAATTAGCATTGCAGTCATAGTATTTGAAGTTTCACCTTATTTCAATACTATTTTATTATACGTAGAATAGCAAGCGATTTTTTTAGATATGGTACTATTAAATTAAACTGTTTGTGTAGTTTTTTGACAGGATTCGACATATTTTCAGCAAAAACATCTTCCCTGTTGCATATCTGATTTAGATGGGGTAAAATGCTTTAATGCCTGCTCTTATTTTATGTGGTATCTGACGAGTTTTAAGGTTTTAACCGCTATTGTAGTTTATATTGACACTTTGCTTCAATTTGTTGTAGTTTTGCACACTACATAGAAAGGATATATCGTAACATGAAAAACACAAACAAAAATTCCATGTCTACACCGCAGGCTCAATCCGGTTTTTTGCGCAGATTTATCGGTGATAAAGCCTTCTATAAAATGGTGTTGGCCATTGCCGTACCGATCATGGTCCAGAACGGCATAACAAATTTCGTGGGGCTGCTGGATAATATTATGATCGGCCGTGTCGGTACGGAACCTATGTCCGGCGTTGCCATCGTCAACCAGTTGATCTTCGTATACAACCTGTGCCTGTTCGGCGGCGTATCCGGTGCCGGTATTTTCACGGCACAGTATTTTGGCCAGAAAAACCAGGAGGGTATTCGCCAGACCGTGCGTTTTAAGATATGGATTGTTGTGGTGGTCACTCTGTTCACCACAGGACTCTTTCTGTTTGCCGGAGATAACCTGATCCAATTCTATCTACAGGGAGAAGGCACCGCCGAAAGCGCTGCCGCCACTTTACATTACGGAAAGCAGTACCTTTGGATCATGCTGACCGGCCTGCTGCCCTTTATGATGATTCAGGTCTATTCCAGTACACTGCGCGAGTGCGGACAGACCCTGCTGCCCATGAAAGCGGGCATAGTGGCGGTATGTGTCAATCTGGTACTGAACTATATTCTGATCTATGGTAAATTCGGTGCTCCTGCATTAGGTGTACAGGGTGCCGCCCTCGCTACGGTTATTTCCCGTTATGTAGAGGCCGCCATCATCCTGGTGCATACGCATAAGCACAGGGAGCAGAATCCTTTTGTTGAAGGGCTGTATTCTACTTTGAAAGTTCCCGGCCATCTCGCACAGAAGATTCTGATCAAGGGTACGCCGCTTCTTTTAAATGAAACATTATGGGCCGCGGGTATGGCAATGCTGTCGCAATGCTACTCCGTCCGTGGTTTGAACGTCATTGCCGCCCAAAATATTTCCAGCACGATCAGCAATGTATTCAATATTGTATTTATCGCGCTCGGCGATTCCGTAGCCATTATCGTAGGACAGCTGCTGGGGGCAGGCAGAATGGAAGAAGCCCGGGATCAGGACAACAAGCTGATCGCCTTTTCCGTATTCTGTTGTACCTGCGTGGCTTTGGTGATGCTGGTTCTGGCACCGCTCTTCCCGCTGCTGTACAATACCGAGGCGGATGTGCGGGAACTGGCCAAATACTTTATTATGATCACTGCCGTGTTTATGCCGCAGAACGCATTTCTGCACGCCTCCTACTTCACCCTCCGCTCCGGTGGCAAGACCATCGTCACCTTCCTGTTCGACAGCGTATTCATCTGGTGTGTCAGCGTGACTATCGCTTTCACACTAAGCCGTTTTACCGCACTGCCGGTCACGGCGGTTCTCATCCTGGTACAGGTTGGCGATATCATTAAATGTATTATCGGTTTCGTACTGGTGAAAAAGGGCGTCTGGCTGCAGAATATAGTAGCATAAGCCGCAAACTGTACCCTGAGCCGCTGCGCTTTCACAAGCCAAATATCCATGCAGGCATGGCTGCCTGGCTCGTTGCTTTGCGGGAATAAAGTGGTATAATGATGAAAGATATGGATGTTTAGATGGAGCCTGACAGGAGAAAACATATGAAGCAATTATATACGCGCTGGGGACGCAGTCTCGATCCGGAACATGTGCTGCCGGAATATCCAAGACCCCTTTTGCAGCGGCAAAGCTATATAAATCTGAACGGATATTGGGACTATGCAGTCACCGATACACTCCACAGGCCAGGATCCTTTGACGGCAGGATCCTGGTTCCCTTTTCACCGGAAAGCGTTCTCTCCGGTGTCGGCAGGCAGCTTCAGCCCGATGAGTATCTCTGGTACAGAACCATGCTGCCATTACAAGCGGATAAGCTGGAGGCAGGATTTCGCCTGCTTCTGCACTTTGGCGCTGTAGATCAGGCCTGTCGCGTATATGTCAATGGCCGGGAAGTCACTCGGCACACGGGCGGTTATCTGCCTTTTTCCGTGGATATCACAGAATACTGTCAAAAACCGCTGCATACGGCGTCAAATCCGGAACTTCTTCTCGCCGTAAGGGATCTCAGCGACACCTCCTATCATGCAAAGGGCAAGCAGAAGCTTCGCAGAGGAGGCATGTTCTATACGGCACAGAGCGGCATCTGGCAGACGGTCTGGATGGAATATGTGCCGGAGCATTATGTGGAAGAAGTCCTTACCACGCCGGATTTAAAGCGTGGAACCGTACAGATCACTGTCCATTCCTCGGCAGAACTGCCGGTTACGGTACAGATCAGAAAACCGGCTCTTTATCAGGACGAAACGGATGCCGACGTAAATGCACGCAAGGCTGCCCAGGAAGTGATTGCCGAGGCAGAAGGCTGTGCCAACCATGCAGTAAGTCTTTCCCTGCCAATCATCCGCCCATGGACCTGCGATGAACCCTATCTGTATTATGTTACGGTCAAAATGGGGGACGATTCTGTTGAGAGCTATTTCGCCCTGCGTGATTTTACCTTAACACCGGATCAAAAGGGTATTCCACGAATCTGTTTAAATGGGCAGGAGCAGTTCCAGAATGGGGTCCTGGATCAGGGCTACTGGCCAGACGGGCTGTATACCGCTCCGGCCGATGCTGCCTGTATCTTTGATATTACGGAAATGAAAAAGATGGGATTTACCATGCTGCGAAAACACATTAAAATTGAGCCGCAGCGATGGTATTATCACTGCGACCGGCTTGGCATGGTCGTATGGCAGGATATGGTAAACGGCGGCAGTTACTATAAGCACTGGTTCGTCACCTATGCGGCAACACTTTTTTCCAGGAAAAGGCTGTTTATACCGGATACCTGTCTTCCTCTGCTGTCCCGCACACACAAAGCAGGCAGGCACGAGTTTGTACGGGAAATGAAAGAGACGATCCGCCGTCTGAAGGGACATCCGAGTATCGCCGTCTGGGTGCTTTTTAATGAAGGCTGGGGTCAATTCCATGCCGGACGCATCACGCAGATCGCAAGAAAATGTGATCCGAGCCGCCTCATCGACCAGGCAAGCGGCTGGTTTGATCAAAATGGCGGAGACCTGCAGAGCATCCATCACTATTTCTTCAAATTTAAATTTGCTCCTGAAAGAAGACGCGCCACCGTTTTGTCGGAATTTGGCGGATATTCGCTGCGCATCGCCGGGCACAGCTCCTGCGACAAGTTGTATGGATACGGAACCTTCAAAGATGCTGCCGGGTTGAAAAAGGCATATCAGGAGCGGATGCAGAGAGTGCGGGAGCAGATTCCCGCCGGAATATGTGCAAGTGTCTATACGCAGCTGTCCGATGTAGAAGAGGAGGTCAACGGGATTCTTACCTACGACCGCGAGATCAACAAGTTAATATAACAAAGCGGCCATCCGCCTCAGTGCGGTCTACATCGTGTGCTCCTTCTCAAACTGCGACGGCGTAACCCCCACATACATCTTGAAAGTGCGCCTGAATGTGACATCATTGGTAAAGCCACATTTGAGCGCAATTTCCTGCATGCTCATATTTCCTTTCAGAAGATAGTTTCTTGCGCACTCAATTCTTCTGGAAGCAACATATTTCTGAAAGGTACACCCGAACTGTTCCTTGAAATATTTACCGAAGTAGGCCGGCGTATAGTGCATCAATCTGGCAGTCTCATTTAAAGAGAGGTTTGCATCCGTCAGATGTTCTTCCACATAATCACGGATAATCTCATTTCTTGCATGGTAGACCGGATTTTCCCGCTCGGCACAACGTTGTATGATCGCCCCGATTTTCATTCGAAATGTCTGGAGATAACTTTTCATACTCCGATAGTTCTCCGGATCCAGCAAAGCCATCTGTTCAATCATACTTCCCTTATCACCGGTCTCAAACAAGCCCGGAATCCTGTCATTCAGACTGCGCACGCCGAGAAAATAGGCCTCCTTATTCAGGATCCTGCTCTGGAAATTGTATCTGAGTATTTCCTGATACTGTTCCGAGAATTTCTCCGCATCCGACTCCTCCGCTGCCCTTTTCAGATCCTCCATCTTCCCCTCCGGAATGGCAAACACGCCACAGTTCCGATCTCTCTCCTCAATATGTTCTTCTTCCATGGAGATGATCTTTTTTTCCGGATAAAAAAAGGAATACTCCAGGGCACGCACGGCCTGATTATAGGCAGAAAGCAAATGCAGAATATCCTCATGCACCCTGCTCATACCCAGGACCGCATCCTCATAACCGGACTCCGAGAACGCCTGAAAGAGAGCTTCACCGATCTCCTCGACCAGACTCTCGTCACCATAACTCAACACCCAGATATAGTAGCTGCTCTCTTCCAGAAATACGGCGTGAATCTGCGGATAAATCGCCAGACAGGAATCGATTTCCCTGATATACTGTCTGCACTCAGGGCTGTCCTTTAAGGCCAGAACACGGTACAGGGAATACTGGCGGATAGTATTCACATATTTGACTTCATTTGCCTGCGGCCTGTTAGACCGCAGCAGCGCATGAAGGATATACTGCTCAATCAGCGGATTCTGTTCAAACACTGTCACCTCAAGCCTTTTCTTCTGTGAATCCAGTTCCTCCAGCGCCTTCTCTATGATCTGATACTCATTGAGACTTTCTTCATGCTCTTCTTCCAGAAGCATCTCCATAATATGTTTTAACGGCTGATAATTATATTGTGTCATCCGGTATGCCACCAGCAGGATCAGAGCCAACAGAATCAGGCAGCCTGCAATGATCCATTCCGCAAACAACATAAAATCCCGGTAAAGAAAGTCATTTTCCAGAATCTGCAGGACACCGATCTCCATCCCTACCTTTGTATATTCCGCCACGTAACTTTTCAGCCCGCTGTCGTAATAATAGCCCTTCTCTTCCCTTTTCAATCCCTCTATGCTCTCTCCCACCGTCAACGGCTGGCCCGGCCAGTCTCCGGCATATATGACTCTGCTTCCGTCAGTCAGATACAGATACTGCGTTCCCTCCTCCGTGAAGTTCCCGATATACGTATAGATTTTGTGATACGGAACAAAGAAAAGAATGTTGACCTCCCCGGAATATATATTCCCCAGCGGAATCGTCTGCACCAGAAAAAAGCCGCTGATCCTCCTGCCGTTTTTTACCAGGCTTACGTCATGGAAAATCCGCTTCTGATTATTCATGCCAAGCACGTCGCCGGACATAAATGTGTCCTCCTGACACGCAATTTGATTGATATCTACATACTTTTTCCATCCCGACTTTCCATAACTGCTGATCCCGAACTCACCCAGACTATAATAAATATAGATGGATTCTATCATGTTGTCATTAATCTCGGTGAGGGAGATCATCCCGGCATAATCGGATATATCAGATGCCTTTACATTCTTCTCCATAAGCTCCGGGGTCTTCTGCATGTATTTCAGACGCATCACCCAGGGCGTCATGGCGTACTGTGCCGACGATTTGATCAGATTATCCATGGTATTCTTCAACTCAGCATCCACATTCTCCGCGATAGAATTTTCAAAAGCCAGCACACTGTCATGAGAGATTCTGTAGTATACAAATGAAAAGAGTCCCGAGATGGCCAAAAGAATGATTGCCGGAACGATCACATAGGAAATAAACATCTTATGCTGTGTCTGATATCGCTTTCCTTTTCTCATTCTTCCAGCCCCTTTCTCTTTTACCAGGATAAATGCTCCGTCTCCAGAAATGCCAGCCCGATCTGTTCGAAGACCCATACAGGCTCATCGTAGGCAGCTCCATTATACCACATCATCCACCGCCCTCTTACCTTCATCACAAAGGGTTTATAGACCGCTACCGAGTCCCAATCCCCCTGCGTGGGAGCGATCAGTGGATTCTGCGGATGCTTTTCCCAGCCCGTGATTCCATCCCGGGATCTTGCCAGCCCGACCTGCGCACGCTCCTCATGGAGATGCCCTACATAGAACATGTAATACCATCCAGCCTCCTTGACCACGCAGGGTGCCACCACCTTATGCTGTTCCCAAAGATGCCCCCGACTGCCTTCCAGCACGGGATTATCCGTATATTTATCCCAGTGGATTCCATCGATGCTGGACGCATATCCAATGGCATCCGGTTCATGATTACAGCCTGCGGCATACCACATTTTATAACTGCCCTCCGTCTCATCAAACAGGACATGCGGACACATGATCGCCTGCTTCTCCCAATCCTGATCCGGCTTCAATACCGGCTCTTTCCTTCTTTCCCAATGAATTCCGTCTCCACTCACGGCAAGACCAATCACTGATCTTCCCCCTTCCCTGTAGGGCAGCATTTGTCCGGAATACCACATTTTATATTGTCCATCATGATAAATAATGGCAGGACGGTTAACTTCATCTTCCTCCCAGTCAGATCCTTCCAGAGGGGCCAGAACCAGCTGCGGCTCACTCCAGCTGATCCCATCACGGCTTTCTGTATAGCCAATCCCCCGTTTCGGCCGCCATGAGAACCACATCCTTAAAATCTCATGTCCGTCCCGCCCTTCTTCCAACAGCAGCGAAACGTCAAAGCAAGTTCCGTAACTTCCACCAAAAACCGGATTGCCTTCATATTTTTTCCAGCCGCCGTTTGTTCCATACTGATAATATCTCCTGTTTTCTTCACAGTCATAAAATGCAATGCGCTGTGCACTGCTCATCTCCTCCGGTGCTTTGATCTTCATATTTGCCTCCATTTTTACCTCCATTCCAGAAGTTTGTGCCGTCTATTTCACCGCTCCTATCAGAACCCCCTTTTCAAAATACTTCTGAATAGAGGGATACAGGATCATAATCGGGAAGCAGGCCACCACTATGACCGCGTACTTCATCTGCTCGTTCATCAGGATCGCATCCATCCCCATTCCTGAGACCCGCACCTCGCTGGTAATCAGAATACGCCTCAGGTACAGCTGAATCGGCTGCAGCTTTTCATCTGACAGGAAGATCAGCGGCGCAAAATAGCTGTTCCAGTACCCCACTCCATAAAACAGGATCAGCACAGACAGAATGGGTTTCGACAGCGGGAAAAAGATTCTCACCATAACTGTCCATTCCGAACCGCCATCCATCTTGACCGCCTCCGCCATCTCCTCCGGCAGCGATTCAAAGAAAGACCTTGTAATGATCAGATTGTATGCACTGATGATGTATGGCAGAATGATCGCCCATCTGTTATTGTAGAGATGCATTTTCTGAATCAGGATATACAGTGGAATCAGGCCACCGCTGACAAACATGGTAAGCGTCATTAAAAACGATAATTGTCTCCTTAAGAAAAACTGTCTTCTGGAAAGTGCAAATGCCGTCGTCGCCGTCAGCGTTACACTGACGGCCGCTCCCGTCACCGTATACCAGATCGTATTGCCAAAAGACCGCAGTACCGTATCATTCTCGAAAATCATCCGGTAGGCTTTCAGAGAAAAACCTTTCGGCAGCAGATAAATGTCTCTTGCCAGTACATGAACCGGGTCACTGAAAGACATGCTCACGACATAAATGACCGGGTACAGGGTTATGATAATGATCAATGCTGTTACCATATGGATCGCAGTGTCCGACGTCATAAATCTACTTTTTTTCTTCATAAATCTTTCCACGCTTTCTGTATGAAAAAATATCTTAATCTGTGGCCCCCGTTCAGAATATACTGGTATCCGCAGCCTTCTTCGCCACATAATTGGCTCCTGACAGGATCAGCACGTTAATGACTGAATTGGCCAGTCCCACAGCCGACGCAAAACTGTACTGTGCACTGAGAAGCCCTTTCCGGTACACATAAGTGGAGAAAATATCGGCTGTGGAATAAGTTGCCGAGTTATACATCAAAATAACCTTTTCATAGCCTATGTTCAACATATTACCCATGTTCATGACCAGCAGAAGAACAATGGTGGGGGCGATCGCGGGCAGCGTGATATAGATCAGTTTTTTCCATCTGCCCGCACCGTCCAGCGCTGCTGACTCGTACATCTCCTGGTCGATTGTCGAAATAGCCGCCACATAGATAATGGAGTTCCATCCAAATTCCTGCCACACACCCGATCCCACATACAGGGTTCGAAAGGCTTCCGGCATATTGAAATAATTCCTGGGCTGCACTCCGAAAATCATAAACAGCTGTGTGAGAACCCCACCATCCGAGGACAGCAGGTCTTTCAAAATACCCACCACCACTACCACCGATATAAAATGCGGCAGATATGCCGCTGTCTGCGCCACCCGCTTCCATTTATTGTTTCTTAATTCATTCAGAAGCAGTGCAAACGCGATCGGAACCGGAAAAGACCAGATCAGCTGCTCTATGCTCAAGAGAAAGGTATTTTTCACCAGTCTTCCAAAATAGACCGAATCCACCAGCTCCTTAAAATGTTTCCATCCTGACCATGGACTGCCCCAGATGCCTTTGGATACATTGTAATCTTTAAAGGCCATCAAAATTCCATACATTGGTCCATAGCAGAATACCGCAAAATACAGGACTCCCGGCAGGACTATCAAAAGCAGCATCCAATCCTTCCTGATATTTCTTCTTAAAGTCTGCATCACCCTCTCTTCACTTCCCTTCTGCCCTTTATTTACCCACAATTTCCTGATATCTTTCATATTGTGCCTTTTTGACCGCAATAACCTCCTGCATGCCCATGCTGTTTGCCGTCTCTACATATTTATCAAAATTATCCAGAGACTCGGTACCAATCACGAATGCCGTAAACATCTCATTCAGATAGGTGCTCAAATCCGGCCATATACTGGTGAAAACCTCGGATTCTTCTGCTGTTCCCAGCATTTCAGGGAAGGGATCCCTCATGTTATTGTAAGCCGCCTGGCAGGCAGTCTCCACCTTGGTTCCCTCGAAGATCTTCATAAACGCCTCACCGGAATCGTTGATAAAGTAAGTGGGCCATGCTCCGACACTTCTGAGTGCGGAAAAAGCGGAAGTATACGTTTCATTGTTGGTAACCAGGTCTGTAAACTGAATCTCACCCTGATCGTCATACTCATAAGTCAGGCCTTCGATCCCATAATTGTAGAGCATACTGCCATCTTTACTTGCATAAACATAATCAATCCATTGGATTGCTGTTTCCGGATTCTCACAGGCGGAAGTAATTCCGTAATAATGCCATGTCAGGCTTCTCTTGGTCATCTGTGCCGTACCATTCTCATCAGCTTGGAGCACAGGCATAAACTCATAATCACAGGCCGGATTACCTGTCATTGCCAGATCATCCGACGACGCCATATTGTCTGCCGGGTCATGACATACGATCCCCACCTTGTCTTCCGTGATATTCTGTGTCAGCAGTGTGCCGTCCAGATCATCGGATATCAGCCCTTCCGCATAACACTTATTCAGGAATGTGAGCATTTCCTTATACTGCTTTTCTACCGCTGCATAGTGAACCTCACTGTTTTCATCCACATACCACAGAGAATTCGTATCATAGCCAAATCCTGTCATCAGGTAGTAAAGCTGCCAGATCCCATTCTTAGTGGCCAGAGGAATTTCATCATTGGGATCTCCGTTTCCATTGGCATCCTGCTCCTTGAAGGCCTTCAGCACTTCGTAAAGCTCATCCACTGTCTCCGGCATTTCCAGTCCCAGATTGTCAAGCCAGTCCTGTCTGATATAAAGGTAATCCGGAACGTAATCATTAATGTCACCCCACCATCCTGCAAGCGCATAAATATTGCCGTCTGCGGAAGTACACATTGCTTTTAGTGCCGGATACTTTTCAAACAGCTGGCGGATATTAGGCGCATACTGATCAATCAAATCGTTCAACGGAACCAGCACGCCGTTGGCAGAATAAGTGTCCACACCTACATTAGAATCGAAAGGCGGCAGTTCTACCATATCCGGTAATCCTTCCATGGAAGCCAGTCTGGTCTGCAGCACCGTCTCCACATCACTGCTGTAAGTATCCCATTCAATATGGACACCCGTACGTTTTTCGATCTCCTGCTGCACCGCAGTTCCATCATTGTAACTGACTCCGGCACACCAGGTGTCATTCCCCATATAAGTCAGGCTCACTGAACCCGGCTCACAGATCGGCAGGCTGAGTCCGCCCAGATCATACACTGTGCCTGTGGCATCCACCGATGCCGGTTCTACTGCATCCGCCTCTGCACTCTCTTCCGCTCCCGCTTGTGCTTCTCCCGTTTCTTCCGTCTGTCCACCGCTCTGACTACCCGCTCCTGTTTGCCCTTCGGCGTTCTGGCATCCAGTCAAAGTAAAAGCCAATAGTACTGTCGATAACAGCCCCGCAATTATTTTCTTCTGCATAACTCTCCCTTTCTGCAGTATCTTAACTGCCTCTTTCCTGCTTACGTCTTTTTCATCCATAGCAGCAGTTTTCTGATATTTATTGTTTCCATATTTTCGGTTCCGATCTTGTCCACGAAAAACCCGGCCGCAGTTTATCGACATTCTCGAAACTGATCCCAGCATATATCTATATTGCACAGTTTTAAAGAAACAAAAGTAGTGTTTTAGTATATAATTCATAAAAATGTCGGATTTTGTTTGAAATGATAAAATTTGTTCGAGACAGTTTAAAAGAAAAGAGGGCAGAATATTACAGCGCAGCCTTAAAGCTGCGCTGTAAACCTCTTCACATTATCTGTAATATCTCCATGGAACACTGCTGACCCGGATACCACCACATTGGCTCCCGCTTCCAGCACCACATGCACATTGTCCTGGCCGACTCCCCCGTCCACCTGAATATCCAGGTTGACACCCAGCTCGTCAGCCATCTCTCTCGCCCGCCTGATTCGTTCCGTAGATTCCGGTATGTATTTCTGTCCGCCGAATCCCGGCTCCACCGTCATTACCAGCAGCATGTCGATCTTCGACAGATACTTCCTGACCACTTCAATCGGTGTCTTCGGTTTTACAGACATACCCACCCGGCAGCCCAGGCTGCGGATTTGGTCGATCAATGCATCCGCATTCTCAGTGGCTTCCAGATGAAAAGTGATACTGTCTGCTCCGCATTCCTTAAACTGCTTCACGTAGCGCTCCGGCTCCACGATCATCAGATGTACATCAAACACTTTATCCGTCACCCTGCGAATCGACTGGATCAACGGCATTCCAAAGGAGATTGACGGCACAAATACACCATCCATCACGTCAATATGTATGTATTCCGCTCCCGCCTCGGAAGCCTCCCTGATCTGTTCCCCAAGAATGGCAAAATCCGCTGCCAGAATAGAAGGCGACAAAATGTTTTTCCTTGTAAATTTCTCAGACATTATCCCAATTCCTCATCCTGTAGTTAACGACAATAGAAATTTCTCTTTCAGTCCTGCAAAAACTTTCGTATATAACCTCTCAGCCACCGCCGCAGCGATGGCTGAGAATATAGAAAAGATAAAAAGCTGTTATTTTACAAACTTCTTCACAGCCTCGTAGATTCCCTTGCCGTCCAGTCCGTATTTCTCAACCAGCGCTCCGGCAGGACCCGACTCTCCGAAGACATCCTGCATACCGATCTTCAGAACAGGGATTGGACACTTCTCGCATAAGCAGTCGCACACTGCGCTGCCCAGACCACCGATCACGGAATGTTCTTCCGCAGTCACCACCTTGCCGGTCTTCTTCGCGGATGCCACCACCAGCTCTTCATCCAGCGGCTTGATCGTATGGATATTGATCACCTCTGCACTGATGCCGTCGGCTTCCAGCTTCTGTGCCGCTTCCAATGCCGAAGCTACCGTAATGCCGCTGGCGATGATGGTCACGTCCTTACCTTCTCTCAGTAGAACGCCCTTGCCCAGCTCAAATTTATAATCCTCTCTGTCGTTAATCACCGGCACCGCCGCACGGCCGAAACGCAGATACACAGGACCTTCAAACTCGATCGCCGCCCTTACTGCCGCTTTCGCCTCCACATCATCCGAAGGCACTACCACCGTCATGCCCGGAACCGTCCTCATCAGAGCCACATCCTCATTACACTGATGGGTCGCACCATCTTCCCCTACCGTGATGCCGGCATGGGTCGCACCGATCTTCACATTCAGATGGGGATAGCCGATGGAATTACGAACCTGCTCAAAGTTCCGTCCTGCCGCAAACATGGCGAAGGAACTGATGAAGGGTATCTTACCGCAGGTAGCAAGTCCGGCCGCAATTCCCGTCATATTACACTCTGCAATACCACAGTCAACATGACGATCCGGAAAGGCCTTCTGAAACACACCTGTCTTGGTAGCTCCTGCAAGATCTGCATCCAGTACTACCAGATTCGGGAAATCAGCACCACACTCGGCAAGTGCATTACCATAACTTTCGCGCGTAGCGATCTTCTTAACGTCTGCCATTAGTTTGCACCTCCTAATTCTTCACCGATCTTCGTAAGATCAGCCATTGCCACCGCATATTCTTCATCGTTGGGAGCCTTCCCATGCCAGCCTGCGCTGTTCTCCATAAAGGAAACACCCTTTCCCTTTACCGTCTTGCAGACGATGGCTGTGGGCATTCCTTTGGTCGCTCTGGCCTCTTTAAATGCCGCATCAATCTGATCAAAATCATTGCCGTCAATGTTGATCACATGGAAATTAAATGCCTCAAATTTCTTATCAATCGGATAAGGAGAGCATACGTCATCGATCTTACCGTCGATCTGCAGCCCGTTATTGTCTACGATCACCACCAGATTATCCAGCTTCCGGTGTCCCGCAAACATGGAAGCTTCCCAGACCTGTCCTTCCTGAATCTCACCGTCACCCAGCAATGTGTAAACTCTGTAATCTTTGTTATCCATCTTAGCCGCCAACGCCATACCTACCGCCGCGGAAATCCCCTGTCCCAGCGAACCGGACGACATATCCACACCCGGCGTCTCCTGCATACAGGGATGTCCCTGCAGATAGGATCCCAGATGCCGCAGTGTCGGAAGATCTTCCACCGGGAAATATCCTCTGTTCGCCAAAGTGGAATACAGTCCTGGCGCCGTATGACCCTTGGAAAGTACGAAGCGGTCTCTGTCCGCCTTCTTCGGATCCTTCGGATCTACATTCATCTCTTCGAAATAGAGATATGTAAATATGTCCGCTGCGGATAAGGATCCGCCCGGATGTCCCGCTTTAGCGCCATGCACTGCGGTAACGATTCCCTTGCGAACTTCATTAGCTGTTTTCTGTAACTCTAATTTGTTCATCTTGCCCTCCATGCCGGAGCATTTTTTGCGGAAGTCGCCGGTCAAATCCGGCCCTGCGATGCCAGGTCTGCGGCTCCGACACAAACCTGTGATTGATCAAACAGCACTTCCGTGCCGCCTTCCAATCTTAACTTCCGTCCGGTAATTAAAATTGTTCCACACTAACCCTCATGATTCCGCTTCGCGAAGCAGCCTTTGCTGCGAGTGATTAGAAGTTCTTTTCACGCTATCCCTGTGGCCCCTGTCGCTCTCCACAAGCCGCGATACAATTTTATCAGTATTGTACCACAAATAATGATAGTTCACTATATAATTTTCAAATTTTAAATTCATTCGCCCTGTCCATAATAAGCATTCGCCCCATGCTTTCTGTAGTAATGCTTATCCTGCAGTTCCTGGGGTGCAGGCTGGATTCTCGCCTCAATGGCTTCCGCACGGTACGCCATCTTGGCAACCTCCTCCAGAACTACCGCATTGTGTACGGCCTCATGAGCATCTCTGCCCCATGCAAAAGGACCATGGTTCTTGCACAACACAGCCGGCACCGCCGCCGGATCTTTGCCCAGTCCTGCAAATTCATTGACGATCAGACGTCCGGTATTCTTCTCATAAGCCGCCTCGATCTCCTCCGCACTCAGACATCTCAGACAGGGAATCTCCCCGTAAAAGTAGTCCGCATGCGTAGTACCATAGCAGGGAATGCTGCGTCCCGCCTGCGCCCAGCTCGTAGCATAAGAGGAATGAGTATGTACCACACCGCCGATTTCCTTGTATGCCTTGTATAATTCCACGTGCGTTGCCGTATCGGAAGAGGGATTATATCTGCCTTCTACCCTATTGCCATCCAGATCCACCAATACCATGTCCTCCGGTGTCAGCTTATCATAGTCCACACCACTGGGCTTGATCGCAAAAATGCCGCTCTCCCTGTCAATCTCACTGACGTTTCCCCAGGTAAAAGTGACCAGACCATACTTTGGAAGCAGCATATTCGCTTCATAGACCCGTTGCTTTAATTCCTCTAACATCTTACTTTGTCACACCTTTCTCTTTCTAATATTTTGTGATTTAAATACTTTCCACTGCCGCTCTCTCAATAGACAGGCCTGCACTGTAGCGCTTCATGAAAGTATCGAATCCCTCTACATCCTTCTGCTCCGGATCCAGCTTCTCGCCCTTCTGACCGGCAAATACTTTATTGTTCAGGAACTGGGCAAGACTTTCGTCCGCCTCCTTATTGACCATATAAGAAGCCAGCAGTGCGATTCCCCATGCTCCTCCTTCTCCGGCTGTCTCCATCACGCTCACCGGCGCATTCATCGCTGCCGCCAGAACACTCTGTCCCACACCTTTGGTCTTGAAAAGTCCGCCGTGGCCCAGGATCTCGTCCACCTGCACTTCCTCTTCCCTGAAAAGGATATCAAAACCGGTCTTCAACGCACCCAATGAGGTAAACAGATGCACCCTCATAAAGTTCGCCAGATTAAATTTCGCATCCGGTGTGCGCACAAACAGCGGACGGCCCTCATTAAAACCGGTCACATGTTCACCGGAGAAATAATTATACGCCAGCAGGCCGCCGCAGTCGTCGTCCCCTTCCAGCGCTTTGCGGTAGAGATTGCCGTACAGCTCGTTCATATCCACCTTCTGCCCCATCAACTCGGAATACTCTTTGAAAAGGTTCACCCACGCATTCAGATCCGAAGTACAGTTATTGCAATGCACCATGGCCACCAGACTGCCGTCCGGCGTGGTCACCAGATCGATGGCATCATATACCTTCGACAGCTCCTTCTCCAGCACGATCATACCGAAAACACTGGTTCCGGCCGACACATTACCGGTACGTTTCGCCACGCTGTTGGTAGCCGCCATCCCCGTTCCCGCATCACCTTCTGCCGGACAGACAGGCACCCCAGCTTCCAGCGTTCCCGTAGGATCCAGCAGTTTCACGCCTTCTGCTGTCAGTGCGCCGGCCTGCTGCCCCGCCGTATAGACTGCCGGCAGAACCTCCTGCACCTTCCATGCATAGCCTTTGTCTGCCACCGCCTCATTAAACTGTGCGATCATCTTCTCGTTAAACTGTCCTGTGGCAATATCAATCGGGAACATACCCGATGCCTCACCGACACCGACAATCTTCTCTCCCGTCAGCTTCCAGTGAATATAACCGGCCAGCGTAATCACGAATCTCAGATCCGCCACATGCTCTTCTCCGTTCAGAATGGCCTGGTAGAGATGCGCGATCGTCCATCTCTGGGGAATATGATACTGGAACAGTTCCGTCAGCTTGTTGGAAGCCTCCTCCGTGATCGTATTCCTCCAGGTCCGGAAAGGCACCATCAACTCATCCTTCTCATTAAATGCCATATACCCATGCATCATGGCGCTGAACCCGATTGCACCCAGCTTCGTCAGTTTCTCACCGTACTGCTCCTGCACATCTTCCGTCAGCTTCCGGTAACAGTCCTGCAGCCCCGTCCAGATATCCTCCAGACTATAGGTCCAAATGCCGTTCTCCAGCCTGTTCTCCCAGTCATGCGCCCCCGACGCAATGGGCTGGTTCTTCTCATCTACCAGCACCGCCTTGATCCTGGTCGATCCAAACTCGATACCCAGAACCGCTCTGCCGCTGGCAATACATTCTTTTGCTCCCATAGCATACCTCCGTTTTTGATAGATTTATTTATACTATACTACATATCCTGCCCTGAGACAACTTTACCTCTTCATGCCGCAGACCCATACGTAATATTTGCAATTTTATCGGCCGGATGTCCTGTCTGTTTTATTTTATCACTTACAGAGATTCTTTTGCAATACACTTGTATACAATTCTCTGAAATATTTTACCTTTTCTTAAATATACAATTCGCTCCATACCGCAGATACATGAACGGCCAGGATCTTCTTCTGTCATAAAAGCAGAGGCACGCACTTCTGCACGCACCTCCGCCGTCTTACAGCTTCAAAGCTGTCAATCTTCACGCTTTCTTTCTCTCTTTGATATTCGCCAGCACTGCCTGCAGCACGATGAAGAAGCACAGCAGGATGGCCGTCACGATATTTGCCCAGGAGCTGACCAGTTTACCGTTGGATTTTACCAGCGTGGAGATCGTACCGTTGATCATAACACCGAACAACGTACCCACCACATTGCCCACACCGCCGGTCAGCAGGGTGCCGCCGATGACCGCCGATGAGATTGCATCCATCTCCAGCCCGGTGGCCTGCGTGGTGGTGCCGCTCATGGTATTCAGACAGTAGCAGATACCGCCGATAGACGCCAGAAAACTTGCCAGCACGTATGTTTTCAGCTTGGTTTTACGTACATCCAGACCCATCAGCGTTGCGGACTGGCTGTTGCCGCCCACCGCATAGATGCTTCTGCCGAACTTGGTGTATTTGAGCATCAAAAACACCAGCACCACGATCAGCAGAGCCACCAGCACGCTGACGCGCACATACGGGATCTGCAGCACGCCTTTTCTGTTCGTATAGGCGCCGATCCCAAAAGGGATATTGATCTTCGTATTGGACAGCTTTACGAAAAGCTGGTCCGTCACGATACTCACCTGATCCGTACAGATCACGGCCGTCATACCTCTGGCGAAGAACAGGCCCGCCATGGATACGATGAACGGCTGAATGTCAAGATAGGCGATGCAAAAGCCCTGCACGGCCCCGAACACAACGCCGATCAGCAGTACCAGCACCATCAGCACCGGGCTTTTCATGCCCCATTTCTCCATGCCCACTGCCAACAGCATACAGTCCATGGCTACCACGGAACCGACAGAGATGTCAATACCGCCCGTGAGCATGACGCACGTCGTACCGCAGGCCACACACAGAAGGCCCGCATTGTTGATCAGCACATTCAAAAATGTCTGCAGATGGGTAAAGCCCTTGTCCGCATAGACGATGCAGCCTGCCGCGTACATCACTACAAACAGCGCAATGGTGATCACCAACAAAAGGCTGTTGCCATTGATCTTTAATTTCTTCATAACCTTACGCCTCCTTTGCAGCTGTCTTATTGGCAGACAGTTTCTTAAAGAACTCTTTCACGGGCTCAGACTGGATGACTACGATCAGGATGACCACGATCGCCTTAAATACAGGAGCCTGCGCAGAGGAAACACCCAGCGCATACAGCGTGGTGGTGATCGCCTGAATGGTATAGGCGCCGATGATGGAGCCGGCCAGATTGAATTTGCCGCCGCCCAGGCTGTTGCCGCCAAGCGCCACGGCCAGGATGGCATCCATTTCCATATTCAGTCCGATATTGTTCGTGTCGGCGGAATAGATGCGGGAGGTAGCGGTAATCCCCGCGATACCCGCGCACAGACCGCAGATCGCATAGCACATCAAAATGATCTTGGCAGAGTTGAAGCCTGAGATCCTGGCCGCCTTCTTATTGATACCCACACTCTGTACAAAAGTCCCCAGCGCCGTAAACTTTAAGATCAGCGACATGATCAGGACGCAGATCGCCGCGATCAGGATCGGCGTCGGCAGAAAGCCGATGTAGGAACCGAAGAACTGGAAGGAGGGAACACGCACATACACGATGGCGCTGTTGCAGAGCAGCAGGCCGATCGCCCGTCCCGCAGACCAGAGGATCAGAGTCGCCACCATGGGCTGAATATTCAGGTAAGCCACCAGAAACCCGTTGAACAGACCACAGACAACCGCCACCAGGATGCCGGCGCCGATGCCCACCCAGAGCGGGTTCGCATACTCAGACACGTTGGTCACGCCGTAGCCGGCCAGCAGCATACAGCACATACCGCCCGACAGACTCATCACGGAACCAACGGAAATATCCGTTCCGGCGGAGGCCGATACCACCAGCGTCATGCCAATGGCCAGAATGGCCACTTCACTGCCGCGGTTCAAAATATCGATCAGACGGCCGTAGAGGATCGTATTGCCCGAAGAAGTCAGCTGCGTGCTGATCGCAAAGAAGGAGAACGGAGCATTCCCGCTTGCGATATCATAGATCACGTTCACGAACATGACCAAAAGCATACTGAAGATGGGCAGGAATAACTGCATCTTCGTTATTTTCTTTATTTTACTCATGTGCCGCACCTCCCGCAATGGCGTGCATTACGCCTTCCTGTGTCATCTCTTCGCCGCTGATCTCACCCACTTTGGCGCCGTCCCTAAGGACCGCCATCCGGTTGCAGGTACGCAGCATCTCTTCGATCTCCGAGGAGATGAAGATCAGACTCTTGCCTTCCTGCGCCAGCTTGATCACCAGCTTCTGTATCTCTGTTTTCGTACCGATATCAATACCGCGCGTGGGCTCATCCAGAATCAGGAAATCCGGGTTCGTGGCAAGCCATCTGGCCAGGATCACCTTCTGCTGGTTGCCGCCGGACAGCCGTTTGATCAGCGTCTCCCTGCTGGCGGTCTTAATCTGCAGCATCTCTATGTACTGGTCGGCAATCTCAATCTGCTTCGCCATCGGAATTTTCTTAAAGATGCCCAGCTTCGCCTGCATTGCCAGAATAATGTTCTCCCGCACCGACAGATCGCCGATGATGCCTTCCGCCTTTCTGTCATCCGGCAAAAGACCCATGCCCAGGTTCATGGCGTCGATGGGACTCTTGATCTTCTCTTCCTTACCGTTCACCTTAAGGGTTCCGGTCTGCGCCCTGTCCGCTCCGTAAATAGCCCGCGCCAGCTCACTTCGTCCGCTTCCCAGAAGGCCGGTCAGCCCCACCACTTCGCCCTTGTGGATCTCCAGATCAAAAGGCTTGATGGTGCCCGCATGGCTCAAACCTTTGGCTTCGATCTCCAGCGGCGCATTGGTAAAGTCCATGCTGCCCTCCGGCTTGATGCTGGCCAGATCGTCGAAATCCTTACCCATCATGGCCGCCACCAGCTTGACTCTCGGCAGCTCCTCCACCGTGTACTCGCCTACCAGCGTACCGTTGCGCAGCACCGTGATGCCGTCGCACACCGCATACACCTGTTCCAGGAAATGAGTTACGAACACGATGCCCACGCCCTGTTTCTTGAGTCGCTTCATCATATGGAAAAGTTTCTCCACCTCGTTGTCGTCCAGCGAGGAGGTGGGTTCATCCAGGATCAGAACCTTACTCTCCATATCCACGGCCCGGGCGATGGCGATCATCTGCTGCAGTGCCAGCGAATACTCTTCCAGATTCCTGGTCACTTCGATGTCCAGATCCAGATCCTTCATCAGCTGCGCCGCCATCTGGTTCATCCTGCGGCGGTTCACCGTCCCAATCTTCGTCAAAGGTTCCCGCCCGATATATAGATTCTCCGCCACCGACAGATTGGGGCAGAGGTTGACTTCCTGATAAACTGTCGAAATTCCCTTATGCTGGGCATCCATCGTGTCTTTGTTCACGATAGGCCCTCCGATGCCGTCTACATGGATCTCGCCGGCCTCAAACTTGTTAACACCTGTCAGGCACTTGATCAACGTCGACTTCCCGGCGCCGTTTTCCCCCATCAGCGCACGGATCTCACCCTTTTTCAGTGTGAAGTCCACATTGTCCAGCGCTTTGACTCCGGGGAAGGTCATGCAGATCCCCCGCATCGTTAAAGCAATGTTACTGTCCATACAAATACCTCCTGCCGTCACACATTTCGTAACCACTCCATCCTGCTGCGGTCAGTGCAGTAAATAAACAGAACTGACCAAACTGTTTCCGCATTTCGTAACAGTTCAACCTTCGGCTTCTCTGTTAATGCAAAGTTCCGGGCCGAACTGTTTCCAAATTTCATCATATTGCCGTCAATTTTCCAACAATATGTGCTGCACTCCTTTATTGTACACCAAATTTGGCGAAAGAAAAAGGAGAGAAACGGAATTTCTCTCCCTATTCTATTCTTATGTGTTCAATTCAAGTACTGCTCCTGCTCTTAGTATGCGCGGCCGTCCAGCACTTCCTGTGTCATGGTTGTTGCATACTGGGACTCGATGCCAGGTGCTACGAAAGCCTCGTCAACAACGACTGTCTGAGCGTCGATCGCTTCGCCTGCCTGCAGCTTCTGGATAACTTCTGCTGCGAACTCAGCCTGCAGAGGGTTACACTCTACGTTGCAGTTGATCTTGCCGTCTAATGTATACTGTAAACCGTCGTGTGTAGCGTCGAAGGAGATGATGATCACGTCGCCGTCAACACCGTATGTGATACCTGCTGCATCCATTGCGTCCATTGCGCCGTATGCTTCGTTATCGTTCTGACATACTACTACGTTGAAATCGCTGTAGGACTTGATGAAGGACTCCATAACTTCCTGTCCGCCTGCCTGTGTGAAGTCACCGGACTGAGAATCAAGGATCGTCCACTCGCTGTGCTGTCCAGCGATGTTGTTGAAGCCTTCTGTACGTCCAAGTGTTGCAGATGCACCTACAGAACCCTCAATTACAAGGATGTTAGCTTCTTCGCCGTTGAGGTACTCAGCCAGCCAGTTACCAGCCATCTCACCCTCGGCAACCATGTCACAACCGATCTGTGTCTCGTATAAGGATGCGTCAGCATCTACGGAACGGTCAACGATCAGTACCGGAATGCCTGCGTCCTGTGCCTCCTGAAGCACTGTATCCCAACCTGCTGTCTCGATCGGAGCGATGCAGATGTAATCCATCTCCTGCTGAATGAAAGTACGAACTGCCTCCAACTGTACTGCATTGTCATTGTCAGCGTCTACGAAAGATAACTCGTAACCGTTTGCCTCAGAGAAAGTATCCTGATAGTTCTGTGTGTTGGCTGCACGCCAGTCAGACTCATGTCCAACCTGTGCGAAACCTACTCTGATCAATTCGCCGTCTGCTGCCGGTGCTGCTGCTTCGTCAGTCGCAGCTTCCTCTTCCGCCGGAGCTTCTTCTGCAGTGTCAGCTTCCTCTTCTGCCGGAGCCTCTTCCTCCGCAGGAGCTGCCTCCTCAGCCGGTGCTGCATCTGCCGGCGCTGCGTCGTCGCCGCCGCATCCTGCAAGAGATGCCATTGTCATACCTGCTACCAATAAAAGCGCTAATTTCTTCTTCATTCTTTTTCCTCCCTTATGAATTAGAATTATGTTTTTGGAAGCCCGCCCATTGGACTTGCTTCATGGTTCTATTGTATCGGTCGTAATATCAATCGTCAATGTAGTAACGTTGCGTTTCCTTGATTTCGGTGAAATAAACAATACAAATTTTCATTCTTGCAGAAAAATACGGACAAATTCAAATTTGTATGTTATAATTTTTACGATTACGGTAGTTTTTTTATGATTTCTATGTATTGAACTTCGAAAATATTCCTGTTTTTGTTTGTCTATTCTGCCAATATTGAAAAATTATGTTGCAAATTTTATGATTTCTTTTCCTGGGTGTGAATAAATTTTGAACAAATTATGAACGAAGGTAGGAATTTTTATTATCGCTGATGACACTGGAAATTTCGCTTTCGGTCCTGCAAAAGCTACCGCATATGGCTTTGGCTGAAACCGGATGCCGGAGATGCAGGAACTGTAAAAAATACAGCATCTGTAAGAAATGCAGTATCTGTAAAGAAATACAGGAAATGCAGAAGAAAAAGCCAGAAAGGATGAAAAGAGATATGGCGGCAAAGTACAAGGATCTGGCGGCCCGGCTGGCAGATATGCTCACCACCAATGTAAATAACGGTATCTACAGGCTGCCCACGGAAGCCGAACTGGGCAGGCAGTATCAGGTCAGCCGGCAGACCGTCAGGCAGGCGCTGGCGCTGCTTGCCTCGCAGGGCCTGATCACCACCAGACAGGGCAGCGGCTCTTACGCCACCGGCTTGTCCGCAGATGATTCCCGCAACACCATCGCGCTGCTCATCCGCAGCGAACAGGAACATATCTATCCGGAACTGATCGGCGATATCCGCGCCGTTCTCTCCGGAAAAGGGTACTCGCTGCAGGTGTACCCCACAGACAATCAGGTGGCAAAGGAGCGGGAATTCCTGCAGGAGATCAGCGGCCGCCCGCCCCGGGGCCTGATCGTCGAACCCTGTAAGAGCGCCCTGCCAAACCCAAATCTGGATTACTATGAGCAGCTGCACCGCCGGGACATACCGCTTATTTTCCTGCACGGCGTCTATAAGGCTCTGCCCTGGGCAGTCTGCGTCAAGGACGACAACTACTACGGCGGCATTCAGCTGGGACAGCATCTTCTCGATCAGGGACATACCCAGCTCGCCGGTTTTTTCAAGCTGGACGATATGCAGGGCATAGAGCGTTACCACGGCCTGCAGCACTGTATGCGGGATGCCGGATTGCTGATTCCCGATGAACGGATCGGCTGGTATACATCCGCCCAGCTGGATCTGCTGGAAAAAAAGCAGGACGCCCGTTTTCTCTCGGACTTCATCCACAAACAGCTGCCCGGCTGTTCCGCGCTGGTCTGCCAGAATGACGAGATCGCCTACTGGATGATCAATGAGCTGTCCTACGCCGGTCTCGAAGTGCCGCAGGATATCACCGTGGTCTGTTTCGCCGACAGCTATCTCAGTGAATTGAGCCATGTCCGCATCACCACACTGGCTCACAGGCCCCACGAAATGGCCCGCTGTGCAGCCGACTGTATGCTGCGCTCTCTGCAGCGGCTGCCGGTATCATCGCAGGAACTTCCCTGGGAGCTGGTGATCAGGGAAAGCGACGCCACACCGCAGACCCTATAGATTCCCCCGCGTGCGGTACTCCCGCGGCGTGCATCCCTGGGTCTTCTTGAACACAAAGCTGAAATAGTGGGGATCCTTATAGCCCACCTCCTGCGCGATATCCCGGGAAGCCTTCTCCGTCTGGCGCAGCAGCTTTTTCGCCTTCTCCATGCGCTTCTGCGTCACATACTCGATGAAGGTCACTTCCATCTCCTGACTGAAAATGGCGCTGAAATAATTGGCGCTGACGCCCACCTCGCCTGCCACCGTGTTGAGCGAAAGTGTCTCCTGCACATAGTTTTCTTCTATATATTCCAGCGCCCGTTTCAGCACCGTCTTACTGCGGTTGACGGATTCCTGATCCCGCAGCTCCATGGCCTTCTCCAGCAGATTCCTGATGTAAGCGGTCAATTCCTCCATGCTCAGATTGACCTCCTGCATCTGCTCTTCTCCCAGAAGCTCCAGAAATTCCTTCTTATCGTAGCCGATGGACTCCACATACGCCACCACCACGAAATGTACATGAAAGACGAGATAATTCTGAAAAAGTCTGGACTGCAGCGCATCCTGTATGCTGAGCAGCCAGTTCACCGTAAATTCCTGAATCTCATCATGACTGCCCCGCATCAAAAAGTCGCGGATCAGTCCCGGATCCACCTTGGCGGAGTCGATATCGCTGATCCGGCCGCCGGACTCCATGGGCATATAGTTGTCCGTCACTTCTTTTGTAAAAATATGCACCCCCGGCATCAGGAAGCGATAGGCAAACAGATGATTGGCCGAAGCATAGCACCCGGCCAGCATACTCAGCCGCTCCACCGGCTCCCCGGCCGCCGCATACCAGTCAAGCGCTCCTTCCACAGCGCCGCAGATGCGCTCTATGCCGCCCAGGCACCTGTCTGTCAGCTCCTGCATCTGCTCCGGATTTCCCTTGATCAGCACCCCATAGGTGTTGATGTTCCAGCGAAAGACAATATGCTCCGGATAGCGCACGAAATACCGCAGCAGCTCGTCCCTTTTTCTGGCAAAAGCCTCCGACTCAAAGCCGCTGTCTATCCCCTCCTTCTTTTCCAGCAGGGCAAACATCACCAGATTGTACCCGGAGGCATTGATCTTCAAAGACAGCTTCGCCGCCTCCTCATAGATATCCTGCACGGGTATCCGCCCCTCGAACACCTTCATGAAAAAGTTCGTCCGTGAGAACTGTTCATACTCCCTGGTCTCCTCCTGAAACTTTTCCTGATACCGTTTCTGCTCCTGTTCATTCTCGATCTTCATCCGCAGCTCCGTCAGCTCCTTCTGCAGCGTAGCCCGGGTGATCGGCTTGAGCAGATACTGTTCCACTCCCAGCGAAATGGCCTGTCTGGCATACTCGAAGTCGTCATAGCCGCTGATAATGATGATCTTCGTCTCCGGAAATTCCTGATGCACGATCCGGCTTAAGGACAGCCCGTCCATAAAAGGCATTCTGATATCCGTCAGCAGCACATCCGGCCGCGTCTTCTGGATCAACGGCAGCGCCATCTCGCCGTCGCTGGCCTCCCCCACGAATTTGTACCCGTACTGCTGCCAGGGAATGTTGTCCCGCAGCCCTTCCCTGACGATACTTTCATCCTCCACGAGAAATATTTTCAGCATGTTCCTGTCCTTTCCTGATCAAAATACCATTAAAAATGCGATTAACAGATCAATAATTCCTCTCCTGCAGCACTTCTTCCGTCACATTCTCGATCGTGAAGATATCCTCCTCCACGTAATAATCCTTCTCCACTTCCTGCCCCTTCTCCAGCATGGAGATCACCTGCGAAAGATACTCGCCCTGGTTCGGGTTGCACTCGATATCCACATTGATGGTGCCGGCCGCTACCATCTCCAGCGCATCGTGCACGGCGTCAAAGGAGATGATGCTGATCTCCCCATACACGCCCACCGTCCTGCCGGCCTCCTGTATGGCTTCGATGGCCCCGAACGTCATATCGTCGTTCTGGGAAACCACCACGTCAATCTCCGGATACTTCCTCAGAAAACCTTCCATCACCTCTTTGCCCTTGGCGGAAGTGAAGTCCGCGCACTTTTCTTCCAGAATCTTCCAGTTGGCATGCCCCCGCGCCACCTCCCGGAAACCGTCGCTTCTCCCGATCGCGGAAGAAGCGCCCTCCGTTCCTGTCAGCACCACGATATTCACGGTCTCCTCCCCGGTCACACCCTTATCACGCAGATGCCCTTCCAGCCACCGGCCGGCCTTGACGCCCTCCTGTCTGGAGTCGGTGCCCACCCAGCTGACGCACAGCTCCTGATCCGCCGCCTCCACCTTCCTGTCCATCATAATGACCGGAATCCCGGCCTCTTTCGCCTCCTGCAGCACGGTCCGCCAGCCGTTCTCCACCACCGGCGCGAACACGATATAATCCACCCGCTGGGAAATAAAACTGCGGATCGCCTTGATCTGATTCTCCTGCTTCTGCCGCGCATTGCTGAAAAGCAGGAAATAACCGTTCTCATTGGTAAAAACCGACTGCACCGATTCTGT
Organism: uncultured Lachnospiraceae bacterium; assembly: GCA_910578115.1. GTDB lineage: Bacteria > Bacillota > Clostridia > Lachnospirales > Lachnospiraceae > UBA3282. The sequence goes on from CAJTPO010000021.1 coordinate 68,783, forward strand.
ATTGGCCGTTCTCCAGCCCGACTCACTCCCCAGCTGGGACACCCCAACCACTATGCGGTCCGTCTCTCCACTGACATAAGGCTCCTCCTCGATATCCGTAAAAAGCCCCAGCCCCCACACAAACACGACCAGAAAGATCATGACCGTCGGTATAAAGATAAAGAGCAATCTGTTGTACTGCTTTTTTGTTTTCATGCGATCTGTTCTCTCCCCGTCTGTGTTTTGTTCTTTCGCTGATGCCTGAATACTTTTCCCTGCTGAACTTTACTGATTCCTGATGATTCTTACTGATTCCTGCCTGTCTTTGCGAAGTCTTACTGATTTTCGCCGAATCACTTTGCACTGCCATACGACAGGGCGATCCGCTACATTTATTTTGCCGTAGTCACGCTTCATAGGGAATGGCCGGGATCACTACCTCCACGCAGGTGCCGGAGCCGGGTGCGGACTCGATCTTCATGCCGAATTCCGGACCGAAATTCATGCGGATACGCTCATTAACGTTGGCCAGCCCGAACCCTTTTCCCGTATCCTGGCAGGGCTTCACGATCTCACTGCACAGGTTGTCCAGCTCTTCCTTTTCCATGCCCACACCGTTGTCCTGTACCTGAAAAACCACCGTATCCCCCTGCAGCTTCCCGGTGACCACGATCACCCCTTTGGCCCGCTTGTACTTGATCCCATGGTAAAGGGAATTCTCCACCAGCGGCTGGAGCGTCAGTTTCAGAATCTTATAGCGGTACAGTTCCGGCGCAATGTCGATCCGGTATTCCAGAATGTCCCGGTAGCGGGCCTGCTGGATTTCCAGATAGCTTTTGATATGCATTTCCTCTTCCTGAATCGTGATGTACTCTCTTCCTTTACTCAGAACAAGCCGGAAAAACTCCGACAGCGACACCACCATATTCACGGCCTTATCGGAGGCATGTCCCTCGATCAGCCAGACGATGGTGTCCAGTGTATTGTATAAAAAGTGAGGATTGATCTGCTCCTGCAAAAGCCGCAGATCCGCGTGCCGCATCTTGCGCTCGTCCTCCTTGATCTTCCCCACCAGCTCCTCCAGACTCTCCGTCATGCTGTTGACACTGTCCGCCAGCTGCGCCACTTCGTCATGGGTATCTGTTCTCGCCCGGGCGGAAAAATCCCCCTGCGAGATCTGCCTCGTCACCTGAGACAATTCCTGAATGGGCTTGATGATGCCCGCCACGATCATCATCGTCAGCACGATCACCATTACCACCAGCAATGCCAGCAGCACTCCGCAGAAGAGTGTGAAAGTATGCACTCTGTCATTAAGCTGCTGCGTCAGATGCTCAATGCTCTTTGTCTGATAATAAATATAAGACTGAATATTGTCCTGCACCAGCTCAGTCATGATATAAATATTGTTGTCCAGCATCTCGATATTCATATCATAACTGTTCTCAGCCTCCAGATTCGTCCGGATGTCATCCACCCTGTCCTCCAGCGTATCAATGTTGCGCATCAGGATCTGCAGCCAGGCCCGGCTCTCCCCGTCCGTCGTGATCCGCATCAGCTTTCCGAATTCACTGCGCAGATCCTCGATCATCCCGTAAGGATTCTGCAGCCCTTCTTCCTCCCCCACCGTCTCAAAAGTGACCGATCCTACCACCAGCTTATAGAGGCTCTCGTCCATCTCCTCCTTGAAATTCAGGTTATAGTTGTTGGCCACCGTCATGTTGTTTACGATCGCCTTGTAGGCATTGCTGTAACTGTGCAGCGCGTAGATGAGATAGATCACCATGATCAGAAAAGGAACCGCCACTGTCGCTGACAGCATAAAAAGTTTATTCTTAATGGAATATCTTACCCTGTCCGAATGCATGTCACCCTCCCGCCGTTTCTGTTTTCTCCTGCGCTGTCGTCGTTATTGTCTTTCCTGTTGCCTCTCTGACGCCTTACCCGCTGTCTTCCTGACGTCTTACCTTACGTTTTTCCTGACGTCATTTCTACCTAATCTTATCATATTCTGTTACGGTTCTGCACAGCTTTTGTCTTACATTACAAAATCCGTCCTGCAAAAATCGTGCGCAATATTTCCCGGCGTGACTCATATAATAGGAACAAATCCTAAAGACAGGTATTGCCTTGAAACGCCATTTATCTTTCAAACAGTGGGCCGCGGCCCTGCTCCTCTTTGCAGGCTTCAGTACTGCAACTTTTTACTTTTATCAGTACAATCATGCGGACGCCCGTTTCGAACGCTTCGCGAACGCCTTTTTTCTCGAAGAACTGCAGGCGAACCCTATCAACTTCCACTATTCCGTCGATGACCCGCAGACCTGGCAGGTTGACGAATCACAGCTGAAACTCCCCGTATACCAGGCCGGACACGCGACGGACAACGTCTACGCCCTGTCCACGCTGGCTGACCGGCTCTCTTCCTACGATACCGACAGCCTTACCGCATCCAACCGGTATCTGCACGGGCTTCTCAGCTCCTACATAGACACTGCCGCGCACACCGCCGCCTATCCCTACTTCGCGGAGCCTCTGTCCCCTTCCTCCGGTATGCCCTCGGAACTGCCCATCCTGCTGGCCGAGTACCGAATCGACTGTCCTGAAGACGTGGAACTCTATCTGTCCATCTTAAACCAGATTCCCGCTTACTTCAACGGGCTGATCACTTTTGAGCAGGAAAAAGCGGCGGCCGGCCTTTTTATGTCCGACGCCACCGCGGACAAAGTCATAAAACAGTGCACACAGCTGATGAACCCCGAACAGCTGGAGAATCATACTCATTTTCTCGAACTCACTTTTGCAGGAAAGCTCCAGGCGCTCCAGGATGCCGGCCTTATCACCGGACAGGAAGCAGACGCCTTCCAGTCCGAGCATAACCGTCTTCTGACCACCGTCGTCGCTCCTGCCTACGACCGCCTTGCCGACGAGCTGACCCTTCTAAAAGGAAGCGGCCGGGAAACCTGCGGTCTGGCCAGACACGAAGGCGGCCGGGAGTATTACGAGGCGCTGCTGCGGATGCAGACCGGCTCCGTGCGCAGCATCGACGAGATCAAACGGCTGCTCTACAGCGACTTACAGTCCAACTACCAGACGCTGGCTTCCCTGCTGGCCGATAACCCTGCCCTGAAAGAGCAGTTTCTGGCCGAACCGTCCCTGCTGCCGCAGATGACACCGGAGGAAATGCTCTCCTGTCTGGAAAGCATGATCCGGCAGGACTATCCGGCCATCCCGACCGCCCCGAACGACACGTTGGTCCGCTGTACAGTCAAATATGTAGACGACAGCCTGCAGCCCTACACCGCCCCGGCTTTCTACATGACGCCGCCCATGGATAACGTGTGGAACAATACCGTCTATATCAATACGCTGGATACCCAGGGCGATATCTCCCTCTTTACCACACTGGCCCACGAGGGCTATCCGGGCCATCTCTACCAGACACTGTTCAGTCAACAATACTGGAAAAAGACCGATATGACGCCCCTGCGCAGCGTCCTGTATTACGGCGGTTTTGTGGAAGGCTGGGCCATGTATGCAGAACTGTCCTCCTACGACTACGCCGCCGGCCTGGCGCAGGAGCAGCACCCCGAGGCCGCGGACTACTACCTGCTCTGCCGCCTGGACCGGCAGATTCAGCTCTGCCTGTACGCACTGCTGGATCTTTTCATCCACTATGACGGCGCCACTCTGGAAGACGTGTGCGAGGTCCTCTCCTCCTTCGGCTCCACAAACACCCGGACCATGGAAGCAGTCTACTCCTACATTGCCGAAGAACCCTGCAACTACCCGAAATACTATCTGGGATATCTGGAAATCATGGAATTAAAAAAGCAGGCCGCTGCCCTCTGGGGCGATAACGACACTGCCTTCCTCTATCGTTTCCACTGTTTCCTGCTGGAAAACGGTCCCGCAGATTTCGGGACGCTGGCCACGCTTTTGCCGGAATACTGACTTTACTGAAAAACGCACAGGTTCTTCTCCCTAAGAACGGAAGAAACGGTCCAGCTTCACCAGCGCTTTCTCCAACACCGCCTGCTCCTCCTCCGACAGTTCCTCCACGATGGCCTCTATCATCTGTTCATGGAACTGCCGGTGGTGGAGATAGGCCTTTTTCCCTTTCTCGGAAAGAGATACCAGCACTACTCTGCGGTCCTCCTCGCTCCTGACCCTTTCCACGTAACCCTTTTTCACAAGGCTGTTGACTGCTATGGTCAGTGTCCCCGTGGTCACGCCCAGAGATCTGGCCACACTCGTCATATTTCTGGCCTCCTCCATGTCGATCGCCTCGATCACATGCATATCGTTGGCCGTCACGTCTTTATATTCTCCGGTGCAGATCGCCCGTTCCTCTATGACATTGATATTACGGAACAGCCGGACAAGCACCTCATTTAACATATGGTTGATGTTCATCTTACTTTCACTTCCATTCCAAAGCCTCTGTATTTGGCCATCGCAACAGTACCATTTTATCAAATAATAGTTTGATAGTCAAATTAATATTGTAAGATGCTCATTGTGACAGTGTATAAGCCACAATAATTACCGATGCCTTACACGCAGAATGAATTTTTATCTGCAAGGCAGCTGAATGAGGCGATGCCGGCAGCATCGTCGATTGAAGCTAACACAGCAGATGGAAATTCAGACAAGTGAAAGGCGCGGATAATCAGCGTGGCTTATACCATTACGTCATCCACATATCCCCTGTCCCAGAGCAGAATGTGCAGCTTCTCCGCGGCTTCCACTGCAGGAGCCGTAAAATACTGGTTGGTCATCACCGCACCCACCATGCAGCCGTAATAATCCCTGCCGGCGTAAGTCCGCAGGACGGCATCTACGCCCACCGTCCCGTGATAACGCTTGCACTGCACCGCATACGTCACCCCGTCCTTCTCCGCCAGAATATCCACGCCGAAATCACCGCTGCCGCGTGTCACTTCCACATCCGTAAATCCCTGATTCTCCAGCAGATCCGCACAGAAATATTCAAACTCATGCCCCTCCATCTCGTCCATCACACCCGTGCGGCGGTTGCGGCGCACGCTGCGGATGACAAAAACGATCCCTGCCAGAAACAGGGTCAGGAGAACGATACTTATGATAATGGTAACAAGAATTCCGGTATTTTCCATGCGATTTTCGCCCTCCTCACGTTTGCTTTGACACATGCATTACTTTCATCTATGCAGTCTCTATCCTTTTCGTCAAACTCTCCACAAAAAAGTGAAAACCTGGCGATGCATTTTCCGTAAGGCTCATCTGTGCCCCGATCAGTCTCGCCCATTCACATTTTGCAATGCCGATTTGTTTTTTCCGGATAAGCGTCCTTGAGTTTATTCATAATCTGTTCTACAAGCACTTCCGTCGATTTATCCTCTGTCAGAAATTGAAAATACATAGACCCGCTCCTTATCCAAAATATTTGCTGTACCACATGTCCCCCAGTTCCACTCCCTCTTCTGACAGTTCCTTTACAAACGGATACTCGGAAGCCCGTGTGGCAGTCGAATATCCATCTTCCTCCTTTTTCAAAACCCAGACATCCTGCGGTCTCAGCGCATTTACAAAAAAAGGGCTGTGTGTGGTGACAAATAACTGCTTCTTATTGCTGTCTCCGACATTCTCTGCCATCTCTCCAGCCAGATCGGCTAAATAATGATGATAGAGTCCATTCTCCGGCTCTTCGATAAATACCAGTTGTCTTGGATTTCTCTCGTGCAGCAGTAGATAATAGGCAAAGAGTTTCAAGGTACCATCTGACATTTTAGGCGAATAAAATGCATTTTCAAACCCGTTTTCCCAAAACTTTAACATCATCTGTCCATTGTCAAATTTCTGCGGTTCAATCTTATAAATACCGGGAAGCTTGTCCTGTATATGCTCCAATACCTTCATAAATTCATTCTTATTTTCGCGGTACATATATTGCGCCACATTATTGATATTACTTCCATGACGGTCCAAATAGGGATGCGGAGCCGCAGTCTGGATCCGTCTGGCAACATCCGGCAGGAAATAGCACAAATACCAGCTTCTCAGAAATCCAAGGAATTTTTCAATTCTCTCATATTGCTTCATCGCCCCAAGAGTAACAATTCCCAGACGTCTCTTATCGCTTAAATTCACATTCACTTTTTTCCCGTCTATTTCATTTCCCTGTTCATCCTGTCCTCCTTTTTTTCCTTCAAACGCATATCCCACTCCGTTCTGCAGATATAAAAAGGACAAAGGACGACCAATTTTCTGATTACGATATCTCAATCGCTCCATTTTGACATATGGCCGTTCATATTTATCTTTGTCAATCTCCAATTCATATGTGATGGGTGTCGTATTTTTGTTCTCTCTATAATATATCTCAAAGGATATTGGCTCTTTTACCCCCTGTGAAATCAACTGATCATATCCGCCGCGATTGTTCGCATCACACGCCGCTTCAAGCCCCAGCTCGAGACAGTCAGCAATAAATCCAAACGCATCCGCCAACGTACTTTTCCCATTCCCGCTGGGACCTATGATCGTAATCATATTTCCTAATGGTTCCGGTTTCTGATGAGAAAGAGTTCTCCCCAGGACAACTTCTCTTATAGGACCATAATTTTTGATCTTAATTCCCTCAATTTTACCCATAACATTCTCCTTTCCGTCCTCGATCAGCATCTTCCATATTCTCTATACACCATTATGAAATATGAGCAGCATTCTTAATCATAATATTTTCGTTCTTTAACCGGCACTTATATTATAACATCACCAGATCCGCCGTCCCAGGCTACATAATCAAACACTGCAAAAATATTGCAAATACAACTCAGACATTACAATAATACGTTAAAAATTATATCACAGATATACAGCACCTTCAATACCAGCCTTCTCTCCCTTTCCTGTTACTTCACGGGAAAACCGCTCCTGCCCAAGCAATCGCACCTGCCAAATGATATCATGGAAACTTTCTGCTTTTTACCCGATAGCACGAAACAGCTGTTTTTGGGAATGAAAAGCAAAAAGAGACGCTGGACATGCAAAGACAAACTGTTGTATCATTTCATTATACCCTCAGTGAACAAATCCGCAGTAAGGAGTATCTCATGAAAAAAAGCAAAACAATTTTCCTTGTCATACTGGCGCTTGGCATGATCACTGCATGCGGGAAAAAGGGTGAGCCTATTGCCCTGCCCGACGCTGCGTCCGTTTCGTCCATTGAAATCCACCACGGCGACATCTCCGCAATTTCCATCGACCAGAGTTTCGTCGATGAATTTATGCTGCTTTTACAGGATATGGAAATAACAGACAGACAATCCGTAAACGATGCACCGTCGGTTGATGATTACACGGTGATCGATCTTAACTACGATGACCAGATCTCTACAATCTATTACTATGAAAAAAACGGCGCAGAATATGTGGAACAACCATATCAGGGCATCTACAAACCTGCCCCTGCACTGAGCGAAAAGATCACCGAATTATTTAATTCCATAGATGGAACCGACAGGATGTTTACTTTTCAGGCCACGGTTCTGGAAGCAAAGGATACGTATATTCTGGTAGAGCCTGTCGCCGGTTCCGTAGAGCTGACATCTTCCGACCAGATTTCTCTCAGCAATGAAGAAGGAATCGCACTGCAGGCCGGAGATGTCGTTGAGATCGAATACGACGGCAGCATTATGGAAACATACCCGGCGCAGTTGGGTAATGTCTACAGCATCCGTGTGGTAACGCAGGAATAACCTAGTAGTGCGGAATAGTCCGCACTACATTTTTCGACAAATATTCTAACAATTTGCAAATATAAAATTTATTTTATAATTTCTTTCTTTTTTCTTTCGATATTTGACACATCCCATTCACAATTCCCATGTATAGTATTACTTGTAGTTGGGGAATACATAACTTAAATGACTATTCTGACCTACATAATAATGGAGCCGCCGGTGCTGGCTTGGTGTCGATCGGCTTCGACTAACAATAACAGCTGCATTCCATGCAAATGCGCTGTTGACATATATTTGAGTTTACACATTTCTATCCTTCTCACACAGAAAAACAGCACTCCTTGATGGGGTGCTGTTTTTCCATGCTGCTATGGCATCAATTTTGTTCTCTGCTCTCTATCCACTCCAGAAGTTTCGCCTCTGCCGCACTGTCGCTAAACCAGCATCCCTGCCAGAATGATACTCGCCGCGATTCCCGCAAACGTAGAAAGCAGCGCTCCTTTGAGCGTATATCTGGTCTTCGTCACCTTAGCCGCCAGGAAATAAACCGACATCGTATAGAAGATCGTCTCCGTGCAGCTCATCATGATCGAAGTGGTCAGGCCGATCAGGGAATCCGGCCCATGATTTTTAAAGATATCCAGCACCAGTCCCGTGGCCGCGGAGGAAGAAAACATCTTAATAAGCATAAGCGGCACCAGTTCCGAAGAAAAGCCCAGCCTGGCCGCCGCCCCGGAAAAAAGCCCGCCCACGAAATCCAGAAAGCCGGACGCGCGCAGCACCCCCACCGCCACCATAAGCCCGATCAGCGTAGGCATGATCTGGATGACCGTGTAAAACCCGTCCTTCGCTCCCTTGATAAAATCTTCATACACATTACTTCTGGCCGCCAGCCCGTAAGCCACAACGTAAAAAATAATGACCGGAATGATGATATTAGATATATTCGATAATACAGCGACCATACTGGACACCTCGCCGGGTTAGAGCAGCCTTTGCGGCAAAGATCCTGTCATCCCAAAGATTAAAATAGATTAAGACAGGTTTGCTTTGCAGAGCAATGAAAAAGGCTGCACAGATCATTACTACAATCTATGCAGCCTTACCACAGCTTATGTCAGCTTATACATTTATCCTCTTATCTCATCCATACTGAATACCGGCTTCGGCACCCGCCTTTATCGACCCTTACCTTGACGGCTATATTATCCAGTTGGACTATACGGCGGTCAAGGATGTTTCCAACAAGAAAAGCTATTATCAGATACGCAAGTCCCATGCTTTTCTCTATGAAACGAGTAGCGTAAATTTCCCCTTTCGGTACGCTTTTAAGAATACTTTCGTCGTCCAGGAAATAATTCATCCCCATATCGCTGTCGCTCTGTAATACAAATATCTGATTGACGCTGGAATCGTTAAGTGGTTCGCCGACCCGCATAATATTGGACTGGGACATACGGACGAACTCCTCGATACGGAACTCGTCTATCGCGGAGGCTTTTTCAAGCGTCCTGCAAATGTCCTTGTCTGAGGATTTGTTTTCGCTCATCGTCCAGTAATCGGGTACGTCCGCCATTTCAAAATAGCTGTCCAGCGCAGTCGTCACGGTGATGATGTTGCTCACGCCTGAGGACATGAACATCGACGCGAGTATAATAAACACCAGCAATATCACGTTCATCGCCCTTTTTCGCTTTAGGTCTTTTTTTAGTATTCGTAAATACATTTTTATTGCTCCTTTCGCTTTGTGATTCGATTGTAGCATAGAAGATATTAAATAATCCTTAAATCGGTTTGTGGCAATCAAATTTTTAGCGTGATGACGAAAGTCAAGATTCCCTCTGTCAGCTGAACATATAATCTGCTGACTTTATAGAAATTGCTTTCTTGACTATAAAGAGAGCCGACAAACTGTGATTTCTCACAAGTCTGTCGGCTCTGCGACTCTGCTTCTGGCTCTTTCGATAATATTTGGAAGTTATCCCTGCCTTTTTATCAGCCGATGCTTGAATGCTCTAATCCTTGCGCCATAACGGCTTGTGTCTTTAATAATAATCTGATATTTCAATTATTATTTCTTCAATTTCAGCCCGAATCCAGTAATTCACAGGCTTATCTTTTAAAAGTTCTCTCCAATTTTCCATTTTTTCACCTGCCTAAACAATCCCGCATTTGCGACGTGGGAAACGCTTTCATCAGCGTTTCCCTAAATGGAACATATTACTTGGGGTCAGCTTCCTCGTTGAGGGGCTTATAGTTGCTGTCCATGTAGTTCTTTTTTCCGAAGGGAA
>CAJTPO010000022.1:0-314 GCA_910578115.1 uncultured Lachnospiraceae bacterium
GCCCCCAGCGTACCGCATGCCGCATCCAGCCCGCCGGCCACGACCGGGATACCTTCCACCAACCCGCTCTCTTTTGCCGCCGCCTTCGTAACCGTCCCCACAACCGCGTGGCACGGACTGATCTCAGGGAGAAATCCCTCCGGGATCCCCATTGCTTTTCGCATATCTTCATTCCATGTCCCGCGTTCCATATCAAAGCAATGCCATCCATAGCTCTGGCAGATATCCTGTGAGATCTTCCCTGTCAGCCTGTAGACGATAAATGCATTGGACTGCAGGATCTTATCCGTCTCCTGATATACCTCTGGCCGGTT
>CAJTPO010000022.1:379-623 GCA_910578115.1 uncultured Lachnospiraceae bacterium
TTACCCTGAATATCTCATCCTCTCCGATCTTGCGGTTCAACCTGCCGCAGATAGCGGAGGAACGGTTGTCCATCCAGATCGGCGTTCTTGCCAGGACATTTCCACACTTATCGACCGCGATCGCCGACCAGCTCTGCCCGTCCACTCCGATCCCGGCAATATCAGACGGATCCACCGCTCCCTTCGTGATACACTCCTTCGTCGCCTTGCAGACGGCTCTCCACCACTCGTCCGGCTCCTGCTC
>CAJTPO010000022.1:687-1350 GCA_910578115.1 uncultured Lachnospiraceae bacterium
ATGGCAACCTTACAGGCGCTGGTCCCTATATCAATCCCAAGTAGTAATTCCTTCATCTCGTTCTCCTATATACTCTCACATACGGCACGATATCCTGACGCTCCATGTATCTTTAGCCATATGTCTTATGCCTTTTGTCATTGTCTTACGTCTTATGCTTAATGCCGTATGTCTAACACTTCATACATCATACGCCGCATCAGATCTTGCCGTCACACCCGTACTACTCTCATCTAGCCCATGACAACTTCTGTAACGGCAGAGATTCAACCCCCAGATCTTGCCGTAACACCTGCGCTGCTTTCGTCCGTTCCATGACGAGCTTAGTAACAGCAGAGATTCCAACACATCAGATCTTGCCGTCACACCCGCACATCTTCATCCGGTCCATGACAAGCTTGGTAACAGCAGGGATTCCAACCTTGCCGAACGCCTTGGGATCAAAAGTCTCCGGCTTCTCTTTCAGCAGAGCCTTTACCGCATCTGTGTATACCGCACGAAGCTCCGTCGCGAAATTCACCTTGCAGATCCCCCGTTTCACACAATCCGATACATCCTCCTCAGACAGCCCCGACGCGCCGTGAAGAACTAACGGGATGTCGACCACCTTGCGGATCTCAGACAATCTCTCTTTATCCAGTACCGGCGTCCCTACATAGAACC
>CAJTPO010000022.1:1360-71035 GCA_910578115.1 uncultured Lachnospiraceae bacterium
ATGCGCCGTCCCGATCGCTACGGCAAGAGAGGATACTCCTGTGCGCTCCACGAATTCCGCCGCCTGTGCGGGATCTGTGTTTGTGTCTGCTTCTGCCTCCAGATCGTCCTCTTTTCCTCCGACCTTTCCAAGCTCCGCTTCCACTGGTATGTCGTTCGGTTCTGCCACCGCGACAACCCGGCGTGTCACGTCAATATTATCTTCAAAGCTCAATCCGGAACCGTCTATCATGATGGACGTATAGCCCTCCTTGACCGCCCGTACCGCCAGATTAAAGCTGCTTCCATGATCCAGATGAAGCGCCACCGGAACCGAAGCCCGCGCCGCCTCCGCCCGGACGATCCCCACATACGTCTCAAGCGTGCCGTACTTGATGGTAGACGGCGTTGTCTGGAGCATCACAGGCGCCCTCAACTCCTCCGCCGCCGCGATCACAGCCTTGACCATCTCCATATTCTCCACGTTAAATGCGCCTACTGCGTATCCACCCTTCTGCGCGTCCAATAACATCTCCCTTGAAGTAACTAATGACATATTCTTCTCCTCCTTCTCTTCCTGTCCTTTATTCCCGCGAGCAACGAGCCAAGCGGGCATGCTTGCATGCACATTTGGCGACTGCCGCGAGGGTCAAATACCCCGCTGCTCTGCAGCGCTGCAAATTTGATGCCCCGTTGCTTGCAGCGGGGTCTTTGATTAATTGGACAGTGGTATTAACTGAAAAAAGGTAGGAATCTTGTGGCGGAATTAGCTTAACGATAAATTTGTGAAAAACGAGAAAACGTTTACTTTTGATTGCGAAATGTATTGCTTTTGATACAGCTATGTGTTATACTCCTCTTATCGAAACAAATCTTGATTCTTAAATACGCGCATTATAAGATGCTGAATAGTTGAATAGACGTATATTTATATAACGTTTTGGAAGGCATCGCATGTGTGATCTGGCAGTTCTGCCGAGGATTCACATTTGTTTGGCAGGACTGTCATAAGGAAAAATTGATCCGTGTAAGATTCTTGTTTTTTGCTCCAAGGTGACAAGTCCTGTAAGAAAATTATATGGGAGGTCTGGATGGGAGGAAAAGCAATCATAGAAACGTATGAGGAGAAAAAGGCACAGGTACATTCATTTAATCTGACAAGTGATCTGTTTGCCGGAAAGGTGTTCGAGGATCTGGAAGCCTGTCAGGAATTATGTCAGATTCTGATGCAGGATTTCGGACTGCGGCTCAAGGATGTAAAGACGCAGTATGTGATAAGGAATCTGGAGAGTCATTCGGTACAGCTTGATATTCTGGCAGAGACGGTCACGGGAGATATTATTTGTACTGAACTGCAGATGTACAGTGAACCTGCTCCGTTCAGAAGAATCCGCTATTACACGTCCTGCGTCGATGTCGGTATTCTGGAGAAGGGGACGGAATATGATGAATTGCCTGTTGTGACTGTGCTGTATATTACGAAGACCGACTTCATCGGTGGCGGGAAGGGATTTTACCAGACAGTCAGAAAGCTGCAGGGAAGTGGACGTACAGTTGGAGTGGGTGTAGACAATGGAATACACGAGAGATTTTTTAATTTAAGATATCCAACATCAGATGAACGGATCAATGAACTTCTGCGCTATCTGAAAGATTCGGATCCGCATTACCAGACAGAGTATTTTCCGCGGATTGTGGAGCGGGTCCGTTTTTACAAACACCAGGAGAAAGGGGTGAATGAGATGTGTGAAATCACAGACAGGATTAGACAGGAAGGCAGGGTAGAGGGAAAAATAGAAGGGAAGATCGAAGTTGTTCTGGAACTATTGGAGGAAGTGGGGAAGATTCCGGCAAGAATTGTGCAGCGTATCAGCCGGGAGACGGATCTGGCGGTTTTGAGCAGATGGATCAGATGTGCGGCTTCCGCCTCAAGTATAGCGGAGTTTGAGGCAAAGATGTGAAAACCCCAGATATACAATATTGACAAATTGTATATCTCTCCAGGCTCTTTTATCATTGATACGCTACATTTGCAGTGCTATAATTCCTTCTTATAGAAAACGACATTAGAAATTTCATTTTCGGCCGTGCAGGAGCTTTCGTATAGGGCTTCTGTAAGAGTCGGGAACAGAAATTAGTTATGTCGTTTACTATAAGTGAAGGAGGCGCTTGCATATGGACAAAGAACTGAATACGAACAAGAACAATAATCAGGCGATGCTGAAAATATGCGGGTTTATAGTAGATAAGCGAAATCTCTTTTTCCTGCTCTTCGGACTCCTGATTATTTTTTCTGTCATATCGAGAAACTGGGTCGGGGTGGAGAATTCGATGGCCCATTATCTGCCGGGAACCACGGAGACCAGGCAGGGGCTGGATCTGATGGAGGAGGAGTTTATTACATATGGAACCTGCAGCGTGATGGTGGCGAATGTTTCTTACGGGCAGGCGGAAGAGATCTGCGGACGGCTGGAGCAGCTGCCGGGGATCTTTTCGGTGGAGTTTGATGATACGGAGGAGCATTATACGAATGGTTCCGCTTATTATGCGGTAACGTTTGATCACGACGAGAAGGAGGAAGCCTGTCTGGAGGCGCTTGACGCCGTGAAGGCGAGTCTGGAAGGCTGTGACTATTATCTGACCACCAGCCTGGGGGATACGCAGTCGGAGCTGATCGGGCAGGAGATGAATACGATCACGGTACTGGTGGCTGTTGTCGTCGTGTCGGTGCTGCTTTTGACGACGCAGGCCTATGCGGAGATTCCGGTGCTCTTGATCACGTTCCTGTCGGCCGCGGTCATCAATATGGGCACGAATTTCCTCTTTGGCACGATCTCTTTTGTATCGAATTCCGTGACCATCGTGCTGCAGCTTGCGCTGTCGGTGGACTATGCAGTTATCTTTCTGAACCGCTATAAGGAGGAACACGCGTCGCTTCCTGCCAGAGAGGCGGTGATCATCGCACTCAGCAAGGCGATTCCGGAGATCGCGGGCAGTTCCCTGACCACCATCGGCGGTCTGATCGCCATGACTTTTATGCAGTATAAGATGGGTCCCGATATGGGTATTGTGCTGATCAAGGCGATCATTTTGAGCCTGTGTGCGGTGTTTTTACTGATGCCGGGGGTGATCATGCTTTTTTCCAATCTTATGGAAAAGACGAAACACCGGAATTTTATTCCGGACATTCCGATGGTCGGCAGGTTTGCCTACGCCTCCCGCTATGTTGTGGCGCCGCTTTTTCTGGTGGTTATCATTGCGGCGTATCTGGTTTCCAAGAACTGTCCCTATGTGTTCGGTTACAGCACAGTTACGCCGCCGCTGCAGAACAGGGTGCAGAAGGCGGAGGAAATGCAGGAAGACAATTTTGGCGCTTCCAACATGGTGGCGCTGATCGTGCCGGCAGGGGATTACGAGAAGGAAAAGGCGCTTTTGCAGGATCTGGATGCCTGTCCCGAGGTGGATTACACGATGGGGCTTGCCAACATCGAGGCGCTGGACGGATATCATCTGACGGATAAGCTGACGCCCCGGCAGTTTTCGGAGCTGATCGATCTGGACTATGAGGTGGCGGAGCTGGTCTATGCGGCTTACGCGGTGAATGATGAGGACTATGCGAAGGTGGTCAACGGGCTGGCGGATTATCAGGTACCTTTGATCGAGATGTTTCTGTTTGTCTATGAGGAGGTGGAGGAAGGCTATGTGACGCTGGAGGATGAACTGCAGGAGACGTTGGATGATGCCTACAGGCAGATGAACTTTGCGAAGAATCAGCTGCAGGGAGAGCATTACAGTCGTATGCTGGTGTATTTGACATTGCCGGAGGAGAGTGCGGAGACTTTTGCCTTCTTAGATAAAATGCATGAGATTGCCGGACATTATTACGACGGCGGGGTGCTTGTATGCGGGGAGTCGGTGAGCCAGTATGATCTGCAGAAGACTTTTTCACGGGATAACATCGTGGTGAATGTGGTGTCTATTCTTGTGGTACTGGTGGTGCTGCTGTTCACATTCAAGTCGGCGGGGATGCCGGTATTGTTGATCGCGGTCATTCAGGGAAGTATCTGGATCAACTTTTCCGTGCCGGCCATGGCGCACGAGAATCTTTTCTTCATGGGCTATCTGATCGTCAGCTCGATCCAGATGGGTGCCAATATCGACTATGCGATCGTCATTGCCAGCCGTTATACGGAACTGCGCAGGACGATGGGACGGCGGCAGTCCATCATGGACACGATGAACCTGTCATTTCCGACCATTGTTACCTCGGGTACGATGCTGGCGGTGTCTGGCGTGCTGATCGGGAAGCTGACTTCGGATGTGGCGATCTTCGGAATCGGCAAATGCCTGGGACGTGGAACCTTGATCTCTATTTTTATCACAATGTTCGTGCTGCCGCAGATTCTTCTGGTGGGCGATACGATCATCGAGAAGACGGCTTTTGTCATGAATATGCCGATCCGCACGAAGAATGCTGCGGGTCTTGTGAAGGTGGACGGCCTGGTGCGCGGACGCATCGAGGGTACCGTGACCGGTACGATGAATGCCATTGTGCGCGGCAATGTGAGCGCTTACGTAGAAGCCGGAGATGTGACGCAGTTGACGGAGGAGGAATACCGCAACATGACGACGGTTTTGCGGTCGGAACTGGAGAGCAGGGAGGTGAAAGCAGATGCGTAAGAAGACAGGTAAAAGACGGGTGGCTGCGCTTATGGCAGCAGGAATGCTTGCCGTGCTGCCGGCAATGAGTGCGGCGGCAGAGGAGTCGGTGAAGATTACTTCGATTGAGGACGCTGACAATATCATGGCGGCTTACGATGACGAAGACACGGAGTGGGAAGAGATCTATCTGGATTCTGCGGAGGATATGGAGAAATTTTCCTGTAACTGCCGGCTGGATACGTGGTCTGTGAATAAAAAAGTCTATCTGACAAAGGATATCGACCTTTCGGACAGCACATTCGTTTCCATCCCTACTTTCGGTGGTTATTTCGACGGTCAGGGGCATACGGTGAGCGGTCTGGTGATCAGGGAGCCGCTTTCTTATACGGGCTTGTTCTGCTATACACAGCAGTCGGCGGTGATCGCCAATCTTAAGGTGCAGGGGAGTGTGAGACCGTCGGGCAAGGCCATGGTGACTGGCGGCATTGTGGGTGATAACAGCGGCATTATCATAAGCTGCAGCTTTGAAGGTGTAGTGGAGGGCAGCGATTATGTGGGAGGCATCACCGGATTTAACGGGCAAAGCGGTATTCTGATCGACTGTATGGCCGGCGGTACGGTCAGGGGAACGCATTATACGGGCGGCATTGCCGGTGAAAACACGGGGAATATTGCTGGCTGTGTCAATGAAGCGGATGTGAATGTTTCCAATGAGGATAAGGGCAAATCGCTGGAAGATATCAATCTGGAGCAGTATGCTTCCGGGCTGCTGGAGCAGGAAAGTGGTGACGGGAAAGCGGAGAAAGCGTCGGTACTCAATAATACCATTGATTCCGGCGGAATTGCGGGCCTTTCTACCGGAGTCATACAGTACTGCAGCAACAGCGGCACGATCGGTTATGAGCATGTGGGCTATAATACGGGCGGCATCGCGGGGCGCCAGTCAGGCTATGTCTATGCCTGTGAAAATGCGGGAACTGTATACGGCCGGAAAGATGTAGGCGGTATCGCGGGCCAGACCGAGCCGTACATTGCGGTGGATCTTTCGGAGGATATCGCGTATCAGCTGTCCGAAAATATCGACAAGCTGCATGATCTGACGGGCAGGATGCTGGAGGATGCGGGAGCGGAGTCTGACACCGTTTCTGCCAGATTGACGGTGATACAGGATTTTGTGGACAAAGCGCTGGACGACACCGGAGTGCTGGCTGACAGGACGATAGAATGGACGGACGGCATGGTCAGTTCCGCCAATGACCTGATGGGCCGCGTGGACTATATCATGGATGAGACCGGCAAAAATGGCGGTTTTATTGACCAGACAAGAAATGCTGCGGGCAATGTGAGAGATGCGGCACAGGAGCTGGGGGATACGGTGGATGCGCTGGATATTTATCAGTATATGACCGAGGAGGAAAAAGCGCGCTACGAGGAAGCCAGAACGGGGATGGAGAACGCATCGAAGCAGTATGCGGAGGACTATGCCAGAGCGCTGGAAGCGTATCGGAATTATTATATTGATAAGGTGCGCTCTGAAAATGGCAATTATGCAAGAAGTGCAGGATTTACGCTTTATGTCAATACGGATGCGGGAAGGCCTGAAAATACGAAGCATGACAGTATGGGCAGTTCGAACTACAAAAGTGTTGATCATGTCGATGCTGTGGCCGCTGGGAGCATAGATCATGCCGATGCTGCAGAAGATGAAAGTGCTGACCGTACTAATGTGGGCAACGAAGATTCTGATCATGGTATTGGTAATGGAGAAAGAGGAGACAACAGTGCCGGGGAAATGTCCGGAGTTGATACAGACAGCCGGGATAGTGATGGCACATACGGTATAACGTCCGGAGAAGAAGCCGATGATGACAGTGTCAGCGACAGCGCAGACAATCCTGCGGCACCTGACAGCGAGGATGACACAGACAGCTCTGCAGCACCCGGCAATGAGGATGATACAGACAGCTCTGCGACACCTGACAATGGGGACACCTCAGACAGCCCAGCAGCACCTGACAGCGGGGATGACACAGACAATTCTGTGTCACCTGACAAAGAGGACATTTCAAACAACTCCGCGGCACCTGATAATGGCGATGTTTCAGACAATCCAGCGGCACCTGATAATGGCGATGTCTCAGACAGTCCTGCGGCAGCTGACAATGAAGCTACCCCAGACAGCCCTGGCGGATCAGGCACAGGCAGTGTTGACGCGGCAGATGTCAGAAGCGTAAGCGAAAAGGACCTGCGGCCTCTTATGCAGAACATTGTGCAGGCGGACTGGACATGGGATGCCAATAAAAGTGATTATACAAACTACATAGGCGTTGATGGCTGGGTGCATTACAGTAAGAATGCAGACGGAACAGAGACGACCACACCTTTTCCGCAGGAGGGTGGAGAACAGGGTGAACTGGACAGACAACTGCTTCAAGATGTGGCAAAAGAAATGGCGGAGCCTGTCAACGCGGCCAAAATCAAAGCCGATGCAGGAAGTTATGCCGAGGAAAAGTATATGGCGGCGCATCCGGCATCTTCCGGTTATCAGCAGGACATGAGGGAGTACCTGCAGACGATGTCTTCCATCGTGCTGACAGCCGGGGAGAAGATGTCGGAGGAGGCACGCGGCGGGTTGAAAACTGCGGTGGGGTCCGTGGAGGACGCCATGGGTAATCTGGCATCTGCCGGCGGTGAAGTGAAGAGTCTTTTTGATACCGTCAATGGTATGCCGGATCTTCAGATGCCGCAGCTGGGAAGTGAATATCGAAGCAGAGCAGGCAGCCTGAATACCAATCTGCAGGGCCTTTCCGAAAATATGGGCCAGCTGAATCAGGAAATGTCATCCGGCAGTGATGTGATGCTGGACGACCTGGCGGCGATCAATGACCAGTTCAGTATGATCATGCGGCTGTATACGGATGCCATTGACGGTGTGCTGGACATGGATTATGCGGCGGTCTATGAAGATACTTCTCAGGAGGACGCCGAGAGCAGTACCGAGGCGACGATCGCAGACTGCACCAACAGAGGGACGGTGCAGGGAGATCTGAATGTGTCCGGCATTGCGGGGACGATGGCGATCGAATATGATTTTGATCTGGAAGGCGATGTGACAGGGATTGATAATGCCAGATTGAACTCCACATTTCTGACCAGATGTGTCCTCAGAAATAATGTCAATGAGGGTAATGTAACGGCGCTGAAAAGTTATGCGGGCGGGATTGCCGGCTTACAGGAGATGGGTACTGTCCTGCGCTGCGAGAATTACGGCAGGATCAGCAGCACGGACGGTAGTTATGTGGGAGGCATCGCCGGAAAGTCGCTCTCCCATATCGCAGACGGCTATGCCAAATGTACCGTGTCAGGGGAAACGTATGCGGCGGGGATTGCCGGTTTTGGTTCCAGTATGGAAAATTGTTGTGCCATGGTGCGGGTGCAGGATGCGACTTCTTTTTACGGAGCGATAGCAGGAGATGTGGATCACAGCGGGATTGTGGCCAATAACCGTTTTGTTTCGGAGGAGATTGCAGGAATTGACCGCATCAGCTACAGCGGTAAGGCGGAGCCGGTGAGCTATGAAGAACTGCTTGCTGTCCCGGGCCTGCCGGCCAGATTCCAGATGATGTCGGTAGTCTTTTATGCAGATGAGGAGGAGGTGAAACGTCTCCAGTGTCCGTATAAAAGTGATGTGTCAGCAAAATTGTATCCGGACATTCCGGCCAGGGACGGGTTCTATGCGGACTGGGATATCAGAGAGATTCCCGGGATCTTATATGACGAAGATGTGACGGCCGAGTATGTACGTTATCTGACCACGCTGGCTTCTGCGCAGACTCGCGAGAACGGACAGTCGATCCTGCTGGTGGACGGTATGTTTAAGCAGGAGGCGGAGCTGGTGATCGCGGACGCAGGGAATGCGGCTGAGAAGACTACGCTTGAGGATGTGACGGAATGCTGGCACATCAAAATCCCGGAGGATGGAAATGAGCAGCACCAGATCCGTTATCAGGCACCACAGGGTGAGACAGAGGGCGTTTCTGTCTACAGAAAGCAGAATGATGGAACGTGGCTGCAGATGGACACGGAGCTTATGGGGATCTATCATCTTTTCACGGTGGAAAGGACAGAGGCGGAGATTGCGGTCTGCATTCAGGACCGGAGACTGCAGGCGTATCTGGTTTACGGAATCCCGGCGGTTCTTGCAGCAACAGCGATGATTGTATTTTTT
The DNA here is from genome assembly GCA_910578115.1 of uncultured Lachnospiraceae bacterium. Taxonomy (GTDB): domain Bacteria; phylum Bacillota; class Clostridia; order Lachnospirales; family Lachnospiraceae; genus UBA3282. Next base: position 10,229 of record CAJTPO010000022.1, read on the forward strand.
GTCGGAAAAAGTAGAAAACGGAAGAAAGGTAAAGTATTAGTTTCTGATGTAGTAGAATGATCTTAAGGAAGACGAAAAAACGTTTATATATATTTGCGAAATGTGTTGCATATAAAGACTTCCTATGCTATACTGCCTTTAATAAAACGGATCTTGACATTCAAATATACGAATTATTGGGCGCGGGATATTACATTTTTGTTTCCCGGATATTTGGTAAGAATTGTAATGACAATGCAGTCATAGCATTAAGGGGGGATATAATGTCTTTTGATCAAAGGAAGAGAGAAGAGATCAGGAAATATATTCTAAGCAAGGTTGCATTACGTGATAAAGATTTTGTTGCCAAGACAATGGATAATTTTGGCGTGACCAGACTGTATATGGAAGAATTCATACGGGAAGCGATTCGGGATGAAGTGATCGCAGAGGAACCGGGGATGCCATGTCAGTATCGACTGATAGAGCATATCAAGGAACAGCAGATAGACAGAAAGCAGAATCAGCAGGAAGAAGATCGCTTATATGCACAATATATAGAGAAGGAGCTGAACGGCTGCAATGAGAATGCACGGCGGATCTGGCAATATACCTGTGCAGAAATACTAAATAATGCGATTGAGCATTCACAGGGTGACAGGATCTGTATTATCGTAAGGACGAATGCGCTTTACAGCAGTGTTGTAATAGTGGACAATGGAGTTGGTATTTTTCAGACATTAGTAGAGTATATGAAAGAGAATGGCTGGGAGAATCCCAACAGCGAGGATGCATTGATAGAATTGTATAAAGGGAAGATCACAAGTGACAGCAGCAGACATTCAGGGGAAGGAATCTTTTTTTCCTCTAAGGCAATGACTGAATTCGGAATCTGGTCTGATGCTAAGATCTATAAATTTGGATACGGACAGGCTCCGGATGTCATAGAACATCGCCTGCTGGCATATGCGTCGCGATTGCAGGATATTGGCACATTGGTCATGATGACATTGGAAAATGAAACTTCCAGAAAGCTTTCAGAGGTGTTTGATATGTACACAGATATAGACGAAGGATTTATACGCACAAGTATTGCCGTAAAGGAAGCGTGTCTGTCCGGGGAACCGGTAGCACGGTCACAGGCCAGACGGATCTGCAACCGGCTGGATGAATTTAAAGAAGTAATTTTGGATTTCAGTAGAGTAGAAGTGATGGGGCAGGGATTTGCAGATGAGATATTCCGGGTGTTTGCACTGGAGCATCCACAGGTTACCCTGCGCCCGGTAAATATGATCCCGGAGGTGGTCCGCATGATCCGGCATGTCAGCAGAGGGCAGATACCCGGGAATGTATGTCTTCCCGGGTATTCGCATTAGAACAGGCTGGTTTGGCCTTATCACTATAAGAAGTAACTGGCAATCAGAACTGCGCACTTGCTGCGCTGTTCGTGACTGCGCCATGCGTTCATGCGGCTTGTCTGTATGAATGCATGTGTGCATATGTTTCTAAACATCCACTTCTATTTATGGTGGTATGATGGTACGGGATATGGATGTTTAGAAAATATCCATCACAAACAGATACGCGATCATCAGGATCAGCCCGATACAGAACAGCAGCAGCCCGAAAGACATGCTTCGCGCGATCATCGTGCTGTTTTCGGCCCATTCTTCGTGGATCATGGCGAATTTATGGTCATAATCCACGTGGGCAGGGCGTTTCCTGCGGTAAGTCAGATTACCGATCTGCTGGAACGTGGAAGCGATGCAGGCGCACATGTGGGTGAATGCGGTTCCTTCCGGCAGTTCCTGCGGCAGTCTGCTGTCCCGATAGACGGTTTTGCGCAGCAGCACTACGACGGTATCCACCAGGCTGTCCAGCACCCGGCAGACCATACCGCACAGGAAGGGCAGAACCTGCAGCAGCAGCGGCCGGTAGAGCCGGTCCTCCAGATCCAGATAGCTGTTCCAGCGATTGACGTACTTCCGGCGCGGATTTCGACCCTGTCCTTTTGACGTACTCTCTTTTGCGTCCTCAGGATTCTTGACAGTATTGACGGTATGTGTCGTTTCGACAGGGCGCATCATCCACAATCTGACGACGACTGCGTATACCACCGCACCGATAACCAGCGAGATGGCAGCTCCTTTCAGGTTCGTCAGTGAGAAATAGGAAACCGTCAACTCCGTTTCTTCCACATTCATAAAGCCCTGCCCCATTTGAGAGAGTCTGTCCATGACAGCATAAGGGAAAAGGCCCATCAGCGGCAGCAGGGACGCGCTGATCGTCAATGCGGCGGCGCTGATCTTATTCATATACTTTCCGTTTAGCGTGTCATATTTTTCCTGCACGGCAGCATCCGTGTTTTTTTCCACAAAAAGAGCCACATAGAGTTTTGTCATATAAGCCACAGTCAGGCCGCCGCTGATGAGAAAGGCCCATTCGATCCACTGCAGCGTGCCCGCGCTGAACAGGGTACCCGTGCCTGCCAGGGCGGACATGCTGGCCACAGCGGCAATACTGCCGTTTCTGACCAGTTCGGTGTATTCCACGATACTCTCATGAATCAGAGTCTTGCTGATATAGCCGTTCCAAAGAGGCACACCGCCAATTCCCAGCGCCCCCATTAGGAAGATATAATGAAGCAGCGGTTTCCTGCGGCCAAAACCGCGCAGGGCATTGAGATCCAGCGTGTGCACATTCATATAGACCACACCCGCCGCCATAAACAGCGTCAGCTTGATCAGAGAGTGATTGACCATATGCAGCAGACTGCCGCGCACAGCGATCAGATTTTCCGCTCCCATCAGTCCGGACATGCCGACGCCTACCAGAATAAATCCGATCTGGGAGACGGAGGAACATGCCAGCGTCCTTTTCAGATCGACGGAGAAGAGCGCCAGCACCGCACCTACCACCATCGTACAGACGCCCAGCAGCAGGATCATGCTGCTCCAGGCCGTGTTACCGAGAAAAAGATAAGCGGTCAGGATCAGGATACCGTACATCCCTGCTTTGGTCAGAATACCGGACAGGAGAGCGGAAGCCGGAGCAGGAGCCACCGGATGCGCTTTGGGCAGCCAGATATGGAGAGGAAAAGCGCCGGCCTTGGCTCCAAAACCAAAGAGCAGGCAGAATCCGGCGATCCACAGCTGTGTCATGGCGGAGGAAGCGCCGGCCGTTCCGGCGCCCCATTTTTGTGTGACAGCTGCGGTCTGCAGGCCGTTGGCAGCAGTTCCGTAAGCGCTGTAGAGACCGGTCAATTCGTCGAAGAAAAGCGTCCCCGTCACGTCATAGAGCAGGAAGATGCCCATTAACATGACCAGCCCGCCGATCACTGCCACGGCGAGGTAAGTGCCGGCAGCCCGCAGCGCTTCCCGCTTCTCGTCGTGTGCCACCCACACATAAGAGGTGAGGGACATGATCTCGAAGAAGATGAAAGTGGTATAGAAATCTGCCGAGAGGAAGACGCCCTCCGTCGCCCCCAGCGTCACCAGCAGAAACAGATAATAGCGGTTGCGGTTACGATAATGACTTAAATATTCCCTGGAAAAAAGGGTGCTCATAAACCACATGAAAGCAGCGATCATGCCATACAGGGCACGGAAGCCGTCCAATGTAAAATGCAGTCCCATGCCGCAGATTTCAGGGATATCTGCCCGTACAGGAAGCATGGAGGAACCGTTCTGCCCAGACGTCAGCATCTGCCAGAACAGATACAGGAAGAGTCCGAAAGTAAGCCCCGTTACCAGATCGGCAAACCGGCTGCGCAGGTCTTTTTGGAAGCGTCCCAGCAGATAGCTGAGGATTCCGGCGGCCATGGGGCCGAAGACTGCGATATAGAGAAGAAGATTGATTGTTGTGCTCATAATAAAATGCCTTTCTGAATCTATGTGAATCTGTGAAAATTCATTCTGCGCCATTTGGCTGAAAATGAACATGGCAACACACTAGAACGTATACAACCCGGCCGCCACATCCCGGAAGAAATCCGTGAGCGGCTGGGAATACAATCCGAATGCAATGGTAAAAAATATAAATACAAACAGCGGCAGGAGCATTTTCCAATTAGGATCTTTGAACTCCTTTATGGAAGAATCGTCGAAATCCTTCCCCGGGAAAAAGGCCCGCACCACAATGGTCAGCATGTAGATGGCAGTCAGCAGAGCGGATATCAACAGGCAGGCAATCCCCAAGTAAGCCACCGGATTGCCACTCTCTGCGGCAGCGGAAGCCAGATTCCACTTGCTGATAAAGCCGGCCAGTCCCGGTACTCCCATCAGCGCCAGCGCAGACACGGTGAAGATGCCGAATACGCAGGGCATCCTGTACCCCATGCCGTCCAGTTCATGTACGTACTGCTTCTCTGTCTGGTGGATGATGGCTCCCGCACAGAAGAAGGAGCAGATTTTGATCACCGCATGGAAGATCAAATGGGTCAGCGCGCCCACCAGCCCTAAGGGCGTCATGATGGTGACGCCGAACAGGATGTAGGACAGGTTGCTGATGGTGGAGTAGGCCAGCCGCCTTTTCAGGTGGGTCTCCTTGACGGCCCGGCTGCAGCCGTACACGATGGTAAACATGACCACCAGCATGACGGTGGTCTGCGCCCAGGTGCCTTTCAGAAAGTCCACGCCGAAACTGTAATAGGTCAGCCGGATAATGGCAAAAGCGCCCGATTTGACCACGGCAACAGCGTGCAGAAGCGCCGTGACCGGGGTGGGAGCCACACCCGCCTGCGGCAGCCAGGAATTAAAAGGGAACACGGCGACCTTGACGCCGAATCCCAGGAAAGCCATCACGTAGACGAACAGCAGGACGTTGGTACGGCCGCCGATCTTAGTCAGGTCAAGCACGCCGCCCAGAATAAAATCGGTGGTAGTACCGTAGATAATGATCATGATCAGGCCGATAAAAGCGAAAGCCGCGCCGCCCAGCGAATAGTACAGGTATTTTCGGCTGGCCAGAATGGCCTCTCTTGTCAGCGTGTGCATGACAAGCGGCACCGTCACCAGCGTCAGCAGTTCGTAGAAGAAGTACATGGTCAGCAGGTTCGCCGACAGCGCGATACCCAGCGTAATGCCGTAAGTCATCGTGTAGAAGAGGAAAAAGATCTTCTCATGCTCTTCTTTCGTCATATACTCAAAGGCGTACAGAGTAGCGAAGGGCCACAGCGCGGAGACAAGCCCGGCAAATACCATACCCATGCCGTCCACCTTGAAACAGATGGAAAGATCACCTGTAAAATGCGCCAGCAGAAAGGTGCTGTCGGAGTGGTGCAGCAGCAGATACCATACCAGAAAGCTGTTTAAAATGACGGCGCTTTCCAGAAAGACTTCCATATGCCAACGCTTTTTAAAAGAAAGCATCGGCACCAGCGCGCCTGCGATTATGGGAATTAAAATTACCAGTATGATCATAGTAAACCTCCATCATGCTCCATTCTTGTACTTATATAGGTAATTGCGCAGGACTTCCTTTTTACATGAGGGTGCTCACAAACCCCATGACCCGGTCTGTAAGCAGATTGGGGAACAATCCGAGCAAAACCGACAATACTGTCAGTATTACGATGGGCACCGTCATCCACGGCGAAGGCTCCCGTTTCTGCAAGTGAGCGTAGTCGTAGTCTGCCCCCGGCAGAAAGCCGTGGATCGTGAGGGGCAGCAGATAGCCGGCTGTCAAAAGGGCGCTGACAAGCAGCACTACCGGTCCCAGCCAGCGGAAAACAGGGCCGGCACCGGCAAAGTCCGGCGTGTTGCTCTGCAGACTGCCTATGGCCAGATACCATTTGCTGATAAAACCGCCCGTGGGCGGGATGCCGATCAGCCCCAGAGAGGCGATCGTATAGCACCACATGGTGAGCGGCATTTCCTTACCGATGCCCCGCAGCTCTTCGACCCGTGTCCTGCCGGTGGTGCAGATGATGGCACCGGCCACAAGGAACAGGACGGCTTTGATAAAACCGTGGGCCAGCACATGCAGCAGTCCACCGGTGACGGCGGTGACATTCATCACTGCCAGACCGAACAGGATATAGGAGAGCTGGCTTACCGTGGAGTAGGCCAGTCTTTTCTTCAATACAGGTTCCCGGTAGGCCAGCATGGAACCCATAAATACAGTGAGCAGCGCAAGGGTCAGCCATGCCGTCTGTACCCAGCTGCCCCGCAGGAAATCCGGGCCGAAGATATAGTAGACCACACGCACCACCGCCAGGACGCCGGCCTTGACGATGACCGCGGAGAGCGCGGCGGAGGCCGGAGCAGGGGCTACGGGATGGGCGGCAGGCAGCCAGGCGTGCATCGGGAACATACCGGCCTTGACGCCGAAGCCCAGCAGACAGACGCATGCCGCGATCAGCAGGATGGCCGTATTTCCACCGGCAGCTGTACCGGGCAGGCTGTCTGGGCCGCTGATGTTTCCGCCGGTTGTCATGTGCAGCACGCCGCCTGCCGTGAAGGCCAGCGTACTGCTGTTTTTCCAGATAAAATAGATGCCGAACAATGCCATATAAGCCCCGCACAGGGAATAGAAAAGGTATTTCAGCCCTGCCATAATGGCTTCCCGGCTGCCGTTGTGTAGCACCAGGGGCATGGAAGTGAGAGTCAGCATCTCGAAGAACAGATAGAAAGTGATCAGATTTCCGGCGAAGCAGAGTGCGTTCAGCACACCAAATACGATCAGATAAAAGCCATAGTAGCGTTTTTCCTTCTGTTCATGCTTCATATAGGCAAAAGAAAAGAACCCTGCGCACAACAATACGATCAGCGTCAAAGCCGCGAACAGCACACCCGTCTCGTCAATGTGAAAGCAGACGGGCAGCGATGCGGTGAGGTGGAAAAGCGTATAGCTCACATCATAGCATCTGGTCAGTGCAGCCGTGACCAGCACAGCCGTCAGAAGGTAAGCCATGCTCACTGCCGAAAGCAGTCTGGCCCGGACGATATTCTTTTCAGGCAGGATCAGCAGGCACAGGCCCGCCGCCATCGGTACAAATATGGATAATAAAATGAGATACATCTCGTCACCTCTCTCTTTTCATCCTCTTTTCAGGAAAACATAGCCAGTCCCTGCCGGATCATATCGACCACGGGCTGGGAACTGATTCCCAGTATCACGTTTAACAGAATGAAGGCCACCAGCGTGACGGCGTAGACCCGCATTTTGACAAAAGTAATGCTCGGATAGGCGCTGTAGCCCACCGGCGTATAGATTCGGATTACGGTCTTCATGAAATAGATTGCATTCAGGATCGTACTGACGCCGAGCACGATCAGGGCCGGCAGCATTTTCACGTGATTCTGCACGGCGGCCTGGGCGAACAGCAGCTTACTGATAAACCCGGAAAAGAGGGGCATACCGACCATGGAAAGCGATCCCACGGTGAAAGCCACACCGGCCCATTTATTGCGGTAGCCGGCACCGGTCAGCTCGATGAATTTGCGACTGCCGCCGGACACGTCCGTCAGCCCGATGGCGGCGATAAATAACAGAGACTTCGTGGCCGCGTGAGACAGAATATGAAAGACGCTGGCAGTCATGCCGGCTTCCGTGCCCATGCCGAAGCCCATATAGATATAACCGATTTGTGCCACCGAGGAGTAGGCGATCATCCGGCGCACATCATTTTCCTTGATGGCGCTTAAGGAGCCGAAGATCATGCCCATCAGCCCGAAGGCAAACAGGACGTCGATGATTCTCGTATCGCCGTAGATATCGAATCCGATCACCCGGTAGATGATCTTGATCAACAGGAAAATATATCCCTTCGACACCAGACTGGAGAGAATGGCGGCGGAGGATACGGTGGAATAACCGTAAGCATCCGGCAGCCAGGCATGAAAGGGAAACAGCGCGCTCTTGATGCAGATACCCACCGATATCAGTACGATCGCCACGATCAGCGGAATCTCATACTGGCCGGTGGCGGCAAGTTGGGCGACAGAGTCTTTCATGTTGCTCATGAGCAGATGTCCGGTCAGGTCGTAGAGCATACACAGGCCCAGCAGCAGCAGACCGGAGCCTAACAGGCTCATGATCATATAGCGGACGGCGGCCTCGATGGTGCGCCCGTTCTGCCGTATCATGATCAGGCCGCAGGCGGAAATGGTGTTGATCTCCACGAAAACGTAAGCCGTAAACATATCATTGGTGTAGACAAGCGCCAGCAGAGAACTCAGCAGCAGGTCCGTCAGCACATAGTAGAGATAAGTTTTACCCGATTCCACTTCTTCCAACAGTTTGTGCCTGCCGCCCAGCAATGACAGCAGCATGATCACGCAGAAAAAAAGCGCCGTCAGGGCTTCCAGTACCCCGGCGCGGATCTCGTTGCCCCAGGGGGCAGGGAATTTTCCCATCACATAGACAAAAGACTGTCCTGTCTGCAGTGTGTAGAGCAGCGTCGCGCCGCTGAGCAGAGTCACGATGCCGAGCAGGCATGTATTGACCCGCATGGCAGCCTTATCCTTAAGGCCTGAACTGAGAATGCCGGCGAACAGACACAGAATAATGGAAAAACAGGGGAAGTTCTGTATAAAATCCATCTTACAGGCCCTCCTTTTTCAGTTGTCTGGAGATCTCGTCCAGATCCAGCGTGTGGTAACGTCTGTACAGACGGATCGTAAGGGCCAGCATCAGGGCGGAAACGGACACAGATACTACGATACCGGTGAGCACCAGACCGCTGGGAATGGGATTGATGTAAGCCTCCATATCCTGCACACCGTCCGCCACGATGGGCGCCACCCGCCCGGCGATATAGCCTTTTTCCGCCAGAAAGAGATAGACAGCGGTGTCCATGATGTTCAGGCCGATGATCTTTTTGATCAGATTGGACTGCAGCAGCAGATTGCCGAAACCGATCCCGAACAGGAGCATGGCCACTGCCTCGCCGTAGTTGATAAATAAATTAGGTCCCATTTTCTCCTATAGCCCTCCTCTTCTGAATAATGCGTAGAAAGCATACATCGTGCAGGCAACCTCCAGTCCCACACAGAAGTTGATAGGCAGGATGATGCCACTGCTTAGTATGTGCCCCGGAATGCCCAGAGGAATATGATTTTCAATGCCGTTAGCCCCGGTCACATAGAAATATGTGCCGATCAGGCCGTACATGCACAGCGCGGTGATCTTCGCGATCTTATAGATGTGCTCGTCGAAGAAACGCTGCGTCTTGTGGAAGCCGAAAGCGCTGGTGTACAGGATCAGGCCCGCACCCATGATGGCGCCGCCGGAGAAACCGCCGCCCGGTGACAGATGGCCGTTTAAGATAATATAAATACCGAAAATAAAGATGATCGGCGCGAGTACCAGAGCGGTGCCCTGCAGGATCGCATCGTTTTTCGGCTCGAAACGGCGGTCGCTCATGGCCTCCTGTTTCTTAAGGATCGCGTCGTCCACCATCAACAGGATCATCACACAGCAGGTGGCGATAAAGAGCACGTTGGTCTCGCCGAAGGTATCAAAAGCCCGGTAGGTGAGGATCATGCCGGACACGATGTTGAGCGCGCCCGTCTCCTGCAGACCGTCCTCGATGTAACGCTCGGATACCACGTTGTTGACCGGGTTATCCGGGTTGCCGCTGGGCGGCAGATACGATACCGTCACCAGCAGGACGCCTACCAGTGCAATACAGAAAAAAACGGCGCTGGCGGTATAAATCTTATGGAAAAGCCGGGCCAGCGTGTTGGCCTCGGGATCGTATACTTTGTCACGGCGCATCTGCGCTTCCCGCATCCGTTCGATGATCGTCTCGCTGGGAAGCACCTTTTCCTCCTGTGCCTGCATCTCCACCTGACCCAGATAAGGATCCTTACTGCCGGAGAGCCACCCGAAAAAGCGTCCGGCCATTGTCTTGTCATATTCTTCGTTTGGTTTTCGCCTACTCATGTGCCGGTTCCGCCTTTCTGTCTTCTGCTTCGCTTTCCTGTCTGCCCTGTGCCGCCGCGTCGTTATTTTTTGCTGCGGTGGTTTCCGCCTTCTCGCTCTCGATACGGATCGCCTGAATCTTCTTAAGCGTAGCGAAGAAAAGGATACTGGTCACACCCGCGCCTACCGCCGCCTCTGTGATGGCCAGGTCGGGAGATTCCAGACAGACCCAGAGTATGGACATGATCAGGCTGTAGGACATATAGATCAGAATGGAATTTAAGAGGTTACGCGAAAAACTCACGGAGATTGCGCACACCACCAGAAAACCCAGCAGTATAGATTGAAAAATGGTCATTTCGTATCGCCTCCTGTTGAAATCACATCATCTGCAAAATGATTCTGCTGTGTGGCAGATCCTTCCAATTTTACAGCAGCCAGTTCGTTTTCTAAAGTTTTCAATTCCGGATAGACGGTGCAGTGCGCTTCCAGATTGTCATTGGTAGCCACTTCCAGCCTGGCCAGCACATGAGAAGATACCGGGGAAGCCAGCCACAGGAAGACGACGATCAACAGCAGTTTCAGGGTGGTGTAATTCCAACCCGAGAAGATCATCAGCCCGATCATACAGGAGCTGATGCCCAGCGTGTCGCCCATGGCCGTGGCGTGCATTCTGTTCAGTACATACCGGAAATGAAACACGCCGAAGATTTCCGTAAAAAAGATCACCAGTCCGATCAGCAGGAACACACTCCCGGCAATCAGACGCAGCCACTCAAAAACTCCCATCGGACATACCTCCTTCCGTTTCTGTATCTTCCTCTGGATGCTCCGCCTTATGCCGCTTTTCCTCATAGATTCCGATGTACACTTTGGACAGGACCACTACTGACAGGAAACTGATCATGGCGTAGATCAGGCAGATATCCACCAGATATCCCTCATCCAGCATCAGCGCCAGAATGGCGATCATCACCATGACCATGGTGCCCATCATATTGACCGATACAAGACGGTCAGCGATGCGCGGCCCCTTGACGGCACGGATCAGGCAGGGAAAAAGCATGACGGCCAGGATGACCAGTATTGTAATGTAAAGATTATGGTATAGCATTTTTACCTCCATTCCGAAGCGCTTTGCGCTGAGAACGCGCACAAAAGAACTAATGCACATTCTCTATTCTTTCCAGTAGTTCTACGAATATAGACGAATCTATGCCAACCGCCAGATCCTTGTCCAGACAATGAACGGTATATTCGTCATCCTTAAGGCTGACGGTGATGGTGCCCGGGGTCAGGGTGATAGAATTGGCCAGCAGCACTCTGGCGAAGGTAGATGTGAGGTTCGTCTTAAAATGGATGACGACCGGTTCAAGCTCGTACCTGGAAGAGTAGATCATCTTAAAGACTGCCATATTTGCCTTCAGGATTTCCGTTACCAGAACGAATACATAGTGAATCAGCAGAAAGAACCTCTTGCAAAGCCGGATATCATCACCAGGCCTGTAGCCGAGGAAACGGCAGATAAACCAGTAGATCAGCCCGGATACCACAACGCCAAAGGCGGCGATCTCCAGTGTAAACTGCCCGTTAAAAATGATCCATATCAGAAAAAATACAAGGTACATATTCACAGCTCCTTCGTAGGATTTGTATCAATCAGCATTATTTAGTCTGTTTCTTCTTATTAAAAAGGTGAAACAGATTGACCTTTGCAATTATGTATCCATCTGCGGGAAATGTCAAGAGGGGGAAGGGATAAGAAAGTGTAAAAGTTTGTGGGGCATTTCTGATTTGGGGTTTTGTTGCGAGTGCCAATTATGATGTGGTGTATTTCAAAATATGGAAAAACAGTTGTAAAGATTATGGGAAAATTGCAGACTATGAGAACTGAAGCTGTGAACACTTTATTTACAGATACCAGCTGGGCGGTATATAGAATGGCGGGGCGAGATAAGCTTCCATATATAATTCTTTTGCACGCTCGAATCGTACAAGAGCCAAAGATTTAAAATCTTTTTCATCCATACAGCTTTATCCCCTCTTTATCAATATTTTTGAAATAACCATACCAGCTCTTTTTTTCCTCAAATTCATCATAAGGAAGGAGTACAAAATTTACAATTGCAAAATATTTTAATGCCAGTTTTGTTGCTACTTCATCAATTTTATCACTATATTTCCAAGAATCGCGCCGGTCACCTTTGACAAGAAGAGCAATGTCTACATCAGAGCATTCTCTAAAATTACCTCGTGCACATGAACCATATAGAATCATTTTCACAAGATCACTTTGCATAAATTCTCTAACAAGATCTGGTGTTTCCTCTTTTATTTTTTCGATAATATCTCTATTTAATTCTATATTTTCCATAAGACACACTTCCCTGGTATTGTTCCCTTGTTATTTTACCCTCTAAAACTATTTGTAGTCACTATAGATGCACATTCTCAAAAATTAACTCTGCCTAAATACACGCGGCCAGCCTTTTCACTGGTTGGATTTCTTCTTTCTGATGCTTTTTAATTTGAAATGATATTTCTCCTAATATTTATCGTAACACACTTCTATAAATTTATCTATCTGAAAATCTATCAAATTCATAAACGACAGATGGTTTTTTCTATACGTAAATCAACAAACAATGGAAAGAGACTATTTGCCGGTTACTATAAGTACAGGGGAGGTGTTTGAGTATGATAAATGGACGGATTGCATATCTGCTCCCAAAAATGGTATACTGTTAGCGGCAGCAAGGAGAAGAGGAGATGGAATGAAAGCTTTTGCAGGGTCGAAAGCGAAATTTCTAATGTCGTTAACTATAAAAATGGGGAGACGTTATGCAGCATAAGAAGTTATACTGACGGCTTCCGGTAGTAATCTGGCTGATATTAATTATATCAAAGAATGATCAGCTATTATAGGTATATGTAATAATAGGGAAAGGAATAACACCATGATCTTATCGGATAAAACAATCCTCTCGTTACTCAAACAGGGCACACTTTCCATAGCGCCGCTTCAAGAGAATCAGATCCAGCCGGCCAGTGTAGACATAAGGCTCGGAGACACTTTCAGCGTTGTAGAAGATTCTTCCACGGCAATCCTTACACTCTCACAGAAAATGATATATAAGGAAATCCATGCGGACAAATATCTGCTCCTGCCGGGACAGTTTGTTTTGGCAACGACAATGGAATATATCAGCCTGCCCGATAACCTGACGGCGTTTGTGGAGGGGCGCAGTTCGCTTGGCCGTATGGGATTATTTATTCAAAATGCCGGCTGGGTCGATCCGGGGTTTTCCGGGGAGATTACGCTGGAGCTGTTTAATGCGAACCGCTGCGCCATCGAGTTACAGGCCGGCCGCAGGATAGGGCAGCTGGTATTTGCACGGATGGATCAGGAGGCTCTGCATCCTTACCGCGGCAAATATCAGGGGCAGCGGGGAGCTACGGGGTCGATGGTATATTTGGATGAGGAATCCGCCAGGCGGTAGAGGCCATGTTTGATAAACGTTTTAACGGAATGCTCATTTTCCGGATTTTAATAGATGCGACACATATGTCGGTTGCAGTACGGAAAAATAAAAAGATAAAAGCGCCTGGATGGACAATGATGTAGTTTTATGGAAAACAAATGAATGTGTCAGAATCTGGTATTATTTTTGAAGCACACAGGCGAGGAGAACAAACCCATGTTTAAAAATTCTTTCAGATCTGTTTCAGTAATCTGGGGATGCGCAAGACTGCTCGCAATTTTAAAAATCCTTCAAAGTATACTGACGGCTGTCTTAACACCAATGAGTATTTATCTGACTCAAATACTGATTGATAATATTGAACGTTTCACAGCCGGAGAAGCAAGCCTGTCTTATATCATCGGAATCTTTATCGGTTTATTGATTTCCCTTATATTTTTGTCAAGTTCCGCTTTTTTTGACCAGTTGATTAAAATATCGTTAGAAAGAGGCGTAAATCAAAATCTGACAACGATTATTGTAAAAAAGTTTCTTACAGTTGATTATTGGTGTTTTGAAGACAGGGATATAGCGGATGTTATGAATCGCATGGGAGAAGCACCGCAGAAAAATATTCTGAATATCTTTTTGAACACTTTAGAGAGTTTGACACTTTTGATCACAATAATGGGGACATCCGTTGTTTTTGCACAAGTGTCCATATGGTTTTCCATCCTCTTTTTCATTATCCTCATTCCTGTGCTCTGGCTGGATTTTAAAGCAATGGACATGATGAATACGCTGTTTCACGATCAGTCAGAACAAGAAAGGAAGCTCAGGTATTTAAGCAGCCTCCTGAATGCCAAAAATTCTTTACTGGAGTTGAAAATTTTTGGAGCAGTCGAATATATCCTGTCAAAGTGGAGATCACTGAACAAAAAGGTTTTGGATGAAAGGGTAAAAACTACAATCCGTTCTCAAAAATATTTTGCGCTCAGCACGGTATTGACGATTCTTTGGTGTGGTTTGGTGGTGACTGCTCTTATTTGGAATATCAATAATGCTGTGATCAGTATTGGTATGTTTGTATCGCTGATCGGTTCCTGCGGTACAATATTGGGATTGGGCGAGACATTATCAAGAACCTTTTCTTCTCTTTCGCAAGAGCACTTCATTATGAAATATTATGATTGTTTTCTCGCACTGCCGGTTATAGATAACGAAAAGAGGGAAGCGGATCTGTCCAACCCTCATATTGTTTTTGACAATGTCCATTTTACTTACCCGCATACGGACAGCGAAATCCTAAAGGGGATATCCATGGAATTCTATCCAAACCAACGTATTTCCCTGGTAGGAGAAAATGGAGCGGGCAAATCAACGATCATAAAACTGCTTTGCAGGCTGTATAAACCGGACAGCGGAATGATTACGATAAATGGTATTGATATTAATGATTTATCAGTGGAGGAATTGAAAAAGGCGTATAGCGTGGTGTTTCAGGATTATGCAACGTATTCGTTATCCTTAAGAGAAAATGTTGCCTTCGGTGATATTGATCAGATCGCGGATGATGAAGCCATTACTGAAGCTCTGCAGCAGGGATTATCGTCTGATATATTACAGCGCTTCCACAATAATTTAGATGCGAACTTAGGTAAAATTGAAGAGGATGGAGTTGATCTTTCAGGCGGGCAGTGGCAGCGCATAGCTGTTTCGAGATCTTGTCTCTCAAACAGCGCCTTTGTGATATTAGATGAGCCCACTGCTTCTCTGGACCCAATCGCCGAAACAGAAATGTATCAGGCTTTTGCTGCTTTACTGCGCAAAAAGGGCTGTATCATGATTTCTCATCGCCTTGCAAGTGCCAGATTGGCTGATGCTGTTTATGTATTAAAAGACGGTGTTATTGTCGAGAAAGGTACGCACAGCGAACTCATGTCTCATAAAGGCCTGTATGAATCTATGTTTACTGCGCAAAGCGGTTGGTATCGTACTGCGCATACGAATCAGGAGGATGGGATATGAAGAAAAAGTATAATGTGCTTCAGATTCTGACTAAAGTATATGGATCTACTTTAAAGGCGGTTCCGTTTTCAGGTATATTAGGCATATTGAATTATCTTGTTCAAGGCATGTTTCCGGCGGTTACGGCACTGATTTCAGCAGGGCTTTTTGATGCGGCGTATTTATTGACCCGGGAGGGTGATACCTTAACATGCGTCATTTTTTACGGAAGTTTGTTTGTCGGCACATATGCTGTAGTTTATATTCTGCAGTTTATTTCGAGCATTACAATTAACGCCGGAATTTATGAACGATGTACAAGTTATTATCATATGATGCTTTCCGAAAAAGCGGCGAAGCTTCCCTTAATTTCATTTGAGGATACGGAAGTATTGAATTTGCAGAGCCGGGCCAAAGACTGTGCGGAGCGGGAGATTTTAAGCCAGATTTATATGTCGTCAACAGTGTTTATCACAAGTGGAATCAGTGTTATTTCGACGATCTCTGTTTTGGCTTTCTATAATATATGGCTGGTGCCGGTTTCAATTTTCAGTGTGTTGCCTTATGTCGTTGCGAGAGTACTCAGGGGAAAAGAGTTTTATTTACTAAAGAAAGCGCAGGCTAAAAAAGCACGCAGGCTGGAGTATCTCTGGGGATTGTTCCACAATAAGCAGGCGGTCAAAGAAATGCGGGTCATGGGATTTGGCGAATACCTTGCCCAAAAGTGGACTGAGACGAGAGACGAAGTTAATGAAGAATTGTGGCAGCAGAACATGAAAGATGGGAAATCAATGCTGCTTTGTGATACATTAAAAATTGCGGGCTATGGCTTGAGCGTACTGCTGGCACTCCTTTATGCAGTAAAGGGTGATATTTCCATCGGTGTGTTTGGGGCTTGTATTACAGCGTTTAAAGCGATGCAGGAAGCGGCGAAATCTTTTTTGATCGATTTAGGAAACATGCCGGAAAAAACAGCATTTGCAAATGATTATTTTGAGTTTCTTGATCTGCCGGAAGACCGGAATGGAACGGTGAGGATTGACGGAATTAAACAGGGTGTAGTTTTGTCGCATGTCAGTTTTGCATATCCAAACAGCGACGGCTATGCATTGAAAAATATCTCTTTCACAATACATAAGGGAGAAAAGATTGTTGTTCTAGGGGTAAATGGCAGCGGGAAGACGACATTATCGAAAATAATCCTGAACATGTATCCGCCTTCACAGGGCGAAGTGAGATATGATGGCGTATTGTCGTCGGAGATTGATAAAAGTTCCTTATACACTTATGTCTCTGTTGTTCCTCAGAATTTTGTGTCCTACAGCTTAACCATAAGAGAAAACATTGCAATCTCCGATCTGGCGCATTTGCAGGATGACTCATTGATCAAACAGTCCTTGGTATCATCCGGATTACAGTCGCTGCTGAATGAAGTGGGCGGTCTGGATGAGCAATTAGGCCGGGAATTTGGCGGAAAAGAGCTTTCAGGCGGGCAGTGGCAAAAGATTGCGATTGCAAGAGGCTTATTTAAAACAAGCGAACTTATCATCCTGGATGAGCCTACAAGTGCCTTGGATCCACTGCTTGAAACGGAAATATTACAGCAGTTCCTCGAAATAGCCAGGGACAAGACAGCGGTCATTATATCTCACAGAGTCGGTTTATGTAAGATGGCTGACAAAATCATCGTGATGAAAGACGGCCGGATTTGCGAAATGGGCACGCATTATGACCTGATCAGAAAAGACGGGGAATACAGGCGGCTGTATACCGCACAGGAGCAGTGGTATCGCTAGATGATGGCGTATATTTTGGCGTATCTCAAGGCATGGAGCGGTATCTGTAATGGAATAAGAGGCTTGCGGCGCTGTCTTGAAGAACCTTGAGAAATCCTGTAGAATTGATAACAGGAATGAATACAAAAGCAATAGAAGGAACCATAGAAGGAATCAAGGAAATTATGCTGACACGTATGAAAAATGTTCTATCACTCACTTTTCGCATTTCGCCCGGGACAAGCATGATCGCTGTTCTATATGTACTTTTGATGAGCGGGTCTGTTGTATTAGGGCAGCATATCATTCGTTATATCTATGAAAGTGTCTCCGGTTATCATGAAGGCAGCGCTTCCTGGATTCTCTGGGTCGTGGTGTTTTTTGTCAATATGACATTGTTTGGGAATACGGACAATATCGAAAATATGCTTACGACGGCAGCATCCCGCAGAGTCCGGGCGTTATACTATAAATTGTTTCTCTTTAAAATATACCGGACGAAGCAGGATGCTTTCTATCGTTCTAAAGTATTAAATGAAGTGCAGTTCATAGAGGGGCAGCTGGATCAGATCAGTAAGACGGCGCTGCTGCTTCTGACGCGTCTTTCGATGGCGCTTTTTACGCTGGTATTAACGACAGCATCCATGGTGGTCATTGATTGGTTTATCATCGCTGCGGTCATCATGATGGCGGTCATGATTTCCCTGTCAAATCGTTATTTTACGCAAAAGAAGATTGCGTTAAACTGCGATCATATGTCTGACGAGCGTCGGGCCAATTATTTCAAATCACTTCTCACCACAAGAGAACATGCGAAAGAAATTCATCTGTCGACGAATAAAGCATGGTTTCTAAACAAGTGGCAGGACTCTTTTCAAAATTTATATCATGCAAAATTATCATTTGCAGCCAAATCCATTATTCTGGGCGATTGCGTCCGCATAATAGAAGCATTATTTCCCTATTTATGTGCGCTCTATCTGGTATATTTACTTTCTGTTGATATGATTTCTTCCGGGGAGGCCATCTTTTTGACGGGGCTTGTGGGCACGCTTAAGTGGAGTGTGAAACAGCTGATCGATCTTTTGACGAAAGACATTTATGAGAAAATGGAAGTCATTGAGAAATTTGAGAATTTTCTCGGAAATACTATGGCTGACTGTTATGAAGAACTGGAGCATGATCAGGCGGCGCCAAAAGTAAGCGGGGAAGAACGGATGGAGCCGTTTGATGAGATAATAGTGGACCATGTGTCGTACACCTATTCGAATGCGGACCGCCCGGCAGTCCGTGACATCAGCCTGAAAATTAAAAAAGGGGAGATCATCAGCATTCTGGGTTATAACGGAAGCGGAAAAACGACATTGTCTAAAGTGATCAACGGACTTCTGCATGATTATGAGGGACGGGTTTTGTTCAATGATAAAGACATCAGGGATATGGATGCGGAGCGGTATTATCAATATTTTGGGAATGTTTATCAGGACTTTGCCAGATATAAGATGAGCTTCGGAGAAAATATCAGTGTGGGAGATGTTGAGCACCTGGAGGATGCCGCGCGGATCGCAGAGGCCATACATATTGTGAATTTAGATGATGTCGTGGAAGGCTTTGCGAACGGTACGGATACGAAATTGGGGAAGGATCTTTACGCTGACGGCGCAGACTTAAGCGGCGGCCAATGGCAGCGTATTGCGATTGCCCGTGCCTGTATGGGTCCTAAGGAAATTCTGATATTTGACGAGCCCACGGCGGCCATTGATCCATGGGAGGAAGAAAATCTTTTGCAGAATCTGAGATCGATCCTGAACGGAAGAACAGCTGTTTTGTTATCCCATAGAATAGGCTTCGCAAGGCTTGCGGATAGGATCTACATGATGCAGGAAGGACAGATTGTCGAACAGGGTTCACATGAGGAATTGCTGCAGATGAATGGGCTTTACAGTCAATTCTTTTTTGCGCAGCAGAAGCTTTATCAGCAGTAAGGAGGATGGGATGCGTTTTCGGATTTTTCGCGGTTTATATTACGTTAACAGATTAGTTAGAAGAAATGCCGGTTCTTTGTATTACATATACCTGCTGACCGTTTTGGTTGAGGCCGCAGGAGTTGCCGTTGGCCTTTTTTCCACGCGCTATATAACCAATCTGATCACGGCAGTGGCAATGGGAGAGCCGCCGCAATACCGTGTTCTGATTCTGCTTCTTGTCGCAACGGGAATTATTTATGTCATCGCTACGATACGCAAAATAATTCTGGAGCATATTCGGTTGAAGATCAGGTTCGTATTTGACCGGTCGCTTTGTGAAAACGTCTCTGCGCTGAAGTGGGAATATTTTGAAGATTACGCAACCTCCAATAAGATCAACAGCATCAATGAGAAGTCCTATGACTGTATCATGAGGATGTTTGAGCATACCTATCACTATTTGTTGTATATACTTTCATCCATTGTTTTTTCGTATTTCCTGCTTCTGTTTCATTGGATGATCATGGTATTATACTTAGGAATCCTCATCGTGTCGATTTATTTTTCGGATAAAGTATTTGCTTCTAATTACACGATATGGGACGCTGTTTTGCCATTAAAAAAGCAGCAGAAATATTTTGTGTCCGTTGCAACGGATGTGAATACCCATCAGGAATATCAGTCCAACCGCCTTTTTTCCTTTTTGAGCCAAAAGTGGGAAGCGCTGGATCATGTGATCTATGGGCAGGAAATGAGAATTTACAGAAGATATGAGATCGTGATGCAGATAAGCCGCCTGATCATGAACCTGCCCTACTTTGCGATGATCATCGTGACCTGTTATCATGTGATCCATGGCCGGTTCGATGTGGGGTTTCTGGTCATGAGTTTCAATCTGTTCAATCAGGTCGTCAATCTTTTCGGGCAGATCGAGTCGGATCTTCACCAGGATCAGGAGGATGCGGGATTCGTGCTGGATTATTTTGATATGTTATCATGGGAAAAAGAAGATGATGCGCGGCACGCAGGCATATCGGAATCCATTCAGTTCAAGCAGGTAAGCTATCGTTATCCGCAATCCGAGAGATATGCGGTCAAAGCGATTGACATGACCGCCGGATTCCATGAGAAAATAGCGATCGTCGGGAAAAACGGAAGCGGTAAAACGACATTTGCGTTATTGCTTTCATCATTGATCGACAAAATAGAAAACGGGCAGATTCTCCTGGACGGACAGGAAATAGAACGGGTTCCTGTGGCGCGGCATGATATCGCATGTCTTTTCCAGGATTTTGAACAGTATCATATGACGATTCGGGAGAATATCAAAATCGGCAGAAAGGACTGTAAGATAACAGAGGAAGAGATTTATGCGCTGTTACAAAAGGTGGGATTGGAGGAATATGTATCGACTTTGCCGAAGGGAATTGATACACTACTGGGCCAGTTGGAGGACGGAGGTGTGTGGTTGTCCAAAGGGCAGTGGCAGAGACTGGCAATAGCACGCCTGATGGCCAATGAGGATGCCAGAATATGGATTTTAGACGAACCGACAGCCAGCCTTGATCCCCTGTCAGAAATAGAAGTATATAATCTGATCATGAATGTGGCACAGGATAAAATGGTATTCTTTATTTCGCATCGTCTCGGTTTTGCAAAGCAGGTGAACCGCATATTGCTTTTCTGCGACGGAAAAATAATCGGCGATTCCACGCACGACAGCTTACTGGAAGAAGAACATTACAGGGAAATGTTTAAAAGCCAGGAGAGCTGGTATGCGTGACCGGCAGGCTGCCTGGCTTTGCCCTTCAGAAAGAGGTTCAGGTATAAAATATCAGTTATTTCAGGTGTGGACGGGGTTTGGTAACAAAATGAACAGAAAAATTAATTTCATTCTTCAAACCATATGGAACGACAACAGGAAGCTGCTTGTGCTCTCGGCCGCGCAGCTTCCGTTACAGGTACTATTACCATGGCTGCAGATCTTTCTGACGCGGACGCTGGTGATGGGGATCGAGAGACAGGATCCCTTCTACCGGTATGTGGCGGGGATCGGCAGCATTTTTTTACTGCAGATGGGGGTCAATTCCCTGAAGGAGTGGGTGACGGCCACTGCCGAGTGGGAGAACAAGACGCTGGTATACAGTCTGTTAGCGCCCATGGATGAAAAGACGCTGACCACGGCGTATGCAAATGTAGAAGGGGCGGCAGGGCAGCGGATCAGACAGCGGGCACTGAACGCGGTATATGCCTTTGGCCAGTCTGTGGTGCTGCGGAGCGTTTCTTTTCTGGTCAACCTGTGCGGGCTTCTTTTCTACGGGCTGACCATCGGCAGGGGCGATCCGGCGATCCTGGCGGTGGTGACGGTAACAACCGGCGGCGGTTATCTGGCTGCCGTGCTGCTCAGGCGGTGCGAACAGCGGCAGAAGGAAACGCTTGTGGACTGCGACAGGAAGATGAATTATCTGGAAAATGAGGGGCAATCCCTGCAGGCGGCAAGAGAGCTGCGGCTTTACGATATGGCGGGACTGTTTTCCGGATTGTACCAGAGCAGTATGGAACGCAGGAAAAGGAGTACGGACAGGATCGCGCACGTAAGGGCGCTGGTGTGCAGCGGGGAGAGTCTGCTGGCGTTTGTCAGAAATTTTGTCATCTATTATTACCTGATCCATCTGGCGGTGACCGGGCGGATTTTGGTTGGAGATCTGGTGTTGATGACCGGTATGGCGGCCGGGCTGTCCGTCTGGATGCGGGGCCTGATCGGGGATGCCGGGGAATTGAAACGTCTGGGGCTTTATCTGGACGATTATTTTGCCTGGCTGGATCTGGGGGAGGCGTGGCAGACGGCGAAGAAGAGAGCGGAAGAGATAAGCCATAAAGAAATAAATGCCGAGGCGATAAGTGAGGGGGCGGCCGGGAATACGGCTGCTGCGTGCGCGCCTTCTCTGACTTTCGAGCATGTGGGTTTTTGTTATGAGGGGGCGCAGGAGGATACGCTGCGGGACATCACCCTCACGGTCAGGGCCGGGGAGAAGCTGGCCATCGTGGGCAGAAACGGCGCCGGCAAGACTACGCTGGTGAAGCTGCTTTGTGGGCTTTACCGGCCGGACCGCGGCAGGATTCTTTTGGACGGAGAGGACATCACGGGGTACAGTGACGAGGCGTATTTCGCCAGGCTGGCGGTGGTGTTTCAGGATATCCAGCTTCTGCCGGTGAGCATTGCGGAGAATGTGTCTTCCCATATCCGGGGCAAAACGGACAGGCAGAGAGTGGCGTGGAGTCTGGAACAGGCGGGAATCGGCGAGAAGGTACGAAGCCTGCCTGCAGGAGCGGATACCTGCCTGCAGCGGGCGGCCAGAGAAGACGCCGTGGAGCTGTCGGGAGGGGAGCAGCAGAAGACGATGCTTGCCAAGGCGCTTTATAAAGGCGGTGATGTGCTGATCCTGGATGAACCGACGGCGGCCCTTGATCCGATCGCGGAAAATGATATTTACAGGAAATACAACGAAATGACGCAGGGTGTGACTTCCTTCTTCATCTCTCACCGCCTTGCCAGCACCAGTTTCTGCGACCGGATCATTCTGCTGGAGGACGGCCGGATCGCGGAACAGGGCACACATGAGGAACTGCTGGCGAAGCAGGGGCGTTATTGGGAGATGTTCAACGTACAGAGCCGGTATTATACGGAGGGCGGACGAGATGACTTTTGACAGAGAGATTTTCAAAAAGACGTTCCATAGTTTCCATGAGGTTTCCCCGTGGCTGTTTCCGGCGCTGGCGGCGGAGAATTTCCTGCTGGCGGTGCGGCCTTTCGTGGTGCTGCATTTCTCGGCGGCCGTGGTGGACGGACTGTACCGGGGCGAGGGGGAAGCCCGGGTTTTGCTGCAGGCACTGTGGCTGTCCTGCGGGGTTCTGGCGGTGGAGGCGGCCGGCCATGTCCTTGGCTGTTATGTGGAGAAAACGAAGCAGCGGCTTTTGACGGAGCAGACACGTAAGCAGCTGGAAAAGGCAGTCAGGATGGACTATCAGCTTCTGGAGAGCGGGAAGGGCCAGGAGCTGCTTGCCAATATGAAACGGGGCAGGTTTCAGCACGGAGACCCGTTTGAGAAACTGATCCAGCATACGGGGGATATGCTTTCCGGGTTGTTTGGCGTGGCGGCGGCTCTTGTGTATATCGGGCAGTTTGCGGCGGAGAAGCTGGCCGCGGGAAGCGGCGCAGCGGGGACACTCCTTATGTTTGGCGGCTTTCTGGTATTGGCGGCCGGAGGGGTGCTGCTTACGGTCAAAAATGGGGAACGGCACAACCGGAAGCGTTTTGCCCGGTTCGGAAAGCTGACGGCCCAGAACCGCCTTTACGGATTTTACAGACAGAATGTCTTTCAGAATGATAAGTACGGGAAGGAAGTGCGGATCTTCGACGAACGTGAGCTGATCGAGGAGGAATTCGGGAAGATACAGAAGGATAACCGGGATTTTATAAAGGGTATCGGGAAAGACGAGGGCAGCTTTAAGGCGGCAAACTCCGTGGTCAATACATTCCTGAGCGGGATCGCCTGCCTGTATACAGGTGTGAACGCCTACCGCGAACTGATCAGTGTGGGTAATGTGGTGAAATATTCCGGCGCGGTGGCGCAGTTTTTTACAGGGCTTACCCGGGTGGCGGCAGGGATGGCGGATCTGCGGGGGAATGCGCCGTTTCTGCGGCAGCATTACGAATTTCTGGAGCTGGAGGAACCTGAGAGCGGCAAAGAGGCGCTGCCTGCGTCAGATGTGGTGGAAATTTCCTTCGAGCATGTGTATTTCCGGTATCCGGGGACGGAGGCGTGGACACTTAAGGATGTGAGCTTTCGGATCGCGCAGGGCGACCATATCGCCATGGTGGGAAAAAACGGTTCCGGCAAGACCACCTGTATCCGGCTTCTGCTGCGGCTGCACCGGCCGGAGAAAGGTGTGATCCGGTTAAACGGGGTCGATATTCAGGCGTATGACATAGAGGAATACTGGCGGCTGCTGTCCGTGGTCTTTCAAGATTTCAAGCTGTTTTCCTTCCGGCTCTGGCAGAACATCGCAGGCAGCGGCGCTAAGAGGGAAGAGGCGCTTTGGAAAGCGCTGGCGGACATGGGGATGGAGCAGCGGGTCCGGGAAATGTACGCCGGTACGGATTCCTGTCTGTACAGGGAGTATGACGAGCAGGGGATTCTGATCTCCGGCGGCGAGGCCCAGAAGCTGGCGATCGCGAAGGCCCTGTATAAGGATGCACCCGTCTTTATTATGGATGAGCCTTCGGCAGCCCTGGACCCGGTATCGGAAGCACAGCTGTACGAGAAGACGAATACGCTTCTGGGGGAAAAGACGCTGATCTTTATCTCCCACAGGCTGTCAAGCTGCTGCTTCTGCGACCGGATTCTGGTTCTCGGGGACGGTGTACTGCTGGAGGAGGGCAGCCACGAGCAACTGCTTAAGCTGGGCGGCGAGTACCGGAAGCTGTGGGAGGCCCAGGCGGGGTATTATCAGGCGGTATAATTACTTTTACTGCAGGCTGAATAAAGTTTCACAGGCAGAGCGGAGGTGCGCAGCAGTTTGGTATCAGGTTTTGATTGACGTCTTTTTCATTATGGCATATAATTGATTTAAATTCGGCAAAATATAAAAATGCCGAAAATAAATAAAATAGATAAGAGAGACGATGGAGCATATAAATGTACTTTCGGAGGACCAGAAGTTTTTTTCCACAAAGGAACTGAGAGAACGGGGGTTTTCGCAGTATAAGATCAGTAAGATGGTTGAGGAAGGAAAACTTACAAAACTCAATAGAAGTTACTATGAGAATAACGGATATCGTGGCGAGGAATCAGATTTCTATTATGCGACAGCCTATGCGCCGCAAGGCGTGATCTGTCTGCACAGCGCTGCAGTCTATTATAATCTGACGACATATATCCCGGATGCTGTAGATGTAGCTATACCACGTAAGGCGAAGATATCGACGCTGCCGGATTGGCCGCAGATGAATGTTCACTATTATACGGATGACAGGTATGATCTGGGAATCTGCAAGGTGGAAGAAGGAAAGAATGGATTTCGAATCTATAATATCGAAAAAACGGTTGTTGACATTGTTTTTTATCGGGAAAAGGTCGGGATTGAAGAAACAAAGGAGATTCTCACTACGTATCTTAAACAAAAAGACAGAAATTTGAGTCGGCTTCTGAAATATGCAGAACTGATGAAATGTGATAAGGTAATGAGACGGTATCTGGAGGTACTCGTATGACCAGTGCAATATCGGTAAAGGACAGATTAAAGAATCAGGCAATAGCAAACGGCAAGACGATGCAGGAAAACCTGACGGCGTACGGCTTGGAGAGAACGGTGTATCGGCTTTCAATTTCCGAGTATGCCGGGCGATTTACATTAAAGGGCGGCATTTTCCTCTATGCTCTTTTCGGTGGAGAATTTACAAGAGCAACCAGAGATATAGATTTACTTGCGGGAAATATAGCGAATGACAGAGAAACGATGAAGCGCATCTTTCAAAAGATATTTTCAATCGAAAGTGATGATGCGCTGGTGTATGATCTGGCCAGCCTGGAAGTTATAGATATTACCGAGTTTAAGGAATATCACGGCGTGAATGTCACGATTATGGCGTTTCTGGACAGAACAAGAATACCGCTGTCCATAGATATTGGATTTGGCGATGTGGTATATCCAGACAGAGTAAAGATGCAGTTTCCGGTATTGCTGGACATGGAGATTCCGGAAATTTATGCGTATTCTATCTATTCTGTGATTTCGGAAAAGTTTGAGGCGATCGTATCACTGGGCGATGCCAACAGCAGGTATAAAGACTTTTATGATATATATGTTCTGGCGACAAGGCATTGGCTGGATGGCGGAGAACTGAGAGAAGCAATTAGAGAAACGTTTGATCATCGTGGAACAGGATTTGATGATATAGTGATTTTTACGCATGGATTTGCTGAAAAAGAACTTCATCAAAACAGATGGCGGAGTTTTTTGAAAAAGAAGAGAGCGATGATAAATGTCGGATTTGCGGAGGCTATCGAGCTTTTGCGAATACTACTGGATCCGATTGTGCAGAGTATCAAAGACGGAAGTGAATGGAGAGAAAGCTGGAGCTTTGAAGATTCATGCTGGAAAAATAGCTAAAACATTGACCTTATGCCGGATAATCTCCAGGGAAAGAATTGATTCTTCGGAAAACGTTAGTTGTTAGGTTGAATAAATTCTCTGATGAGCAATTTAGTTCAACATCAACAAACTGAACAAATTCAGTTGGACTTGTGCCGAGGCGTTACAAATTTTATTGATCGTGGAGCAGAATTTGAAAGGAAAGCATATCATGCAGAATAACTCATTAGGAGACATTATCCGTTCTCTCAGGAAAAAGGCGCATCTGTCTCAGGAGCAGCTGGCTGACGGCATTTGTTCACCGGTTTCGATCTCCCGTATAGAAAACGGGATGCAGATGCCTTCGGGTACGGTGCTGGAGGCGCTTTTGTCGAGACTTGGCACAAGTACATATCAGCTCTGCGATATTTATTACAGGAGTGAGAAACAGCTGGCCTTTGAACAGGAGGCGGAGGGGGTACGCAGCGCCGTCGCAGAAGGAAATCTGGCGGAAGCCAAAAAGCGTCTGGCATGTCTTGCGAAAGCGGCAGAGAAGGACAATCTGAATATGCAGTGCTTTCTCATGCTGGATGCTTCTGTGAAACTGGCGGATGGCGGGGAGCCGGAAGCGGTTTTGCGTATACTGGATGAGGCGCTTGCACAGACAAAGCCGGCGTTTGACTATGAAGATTTCCGCAGCGTTTTGCTGTCTGTCCGGGAAGCGAACATTCTGAGTATCAGGGCAGCCGCTCTTTCACGTTTCGGGAATCTGCCGGGGGCGATCCGTCTGGGAGAGGAACTGATGACCTGTCTGAAAAAGCACAAGAGCAGCCTGAAAGAATATCAGATCATCAGGATCAATCTTGCATTTAATCTCGCCCAGTGTCTGGAAAAGGAACGCCGCTGCAGCGAAGCGCTTGTCTATATCCAAATGGCTGAGGAGTTAAGTTTAAACAGCTTTGAGCAGGCGCTTTTGCCGGAGATAGAATTTGGCAGGGCGAAGATCTGTCATCTGTTGGGAAATGATAAGGAATGTACAGCGATCTTGAAGGCCATTGTGCCCTATATGAAGCTGGTCCATAAGACTGAATTTGCCGAAATTGTGTGTGACTATGCGGAAAAGGAGCTGGGGCTCATTATTTGATTTTGACTGCGTTCCATATAACAAATCATGTAAGTTTTTCTTTAACGTGCGCCGTTATGTCTTTTTACGAAGAGCAGGAGTATAGTAGCCATACGGGTGGTGTAAAAAGACAGCCACCGGAAAGGCGGACATAGGATGCGGGCGTATGTATTTCATCAAAATAAATGTCGATGGGGAATCTTCCTTGTGTTTCAGACGATAAGAACTGTGGGGACAGTCGGTGTGGCCGTATTGATCAATCTGTTGATCGATGCTGTTTCTGCCGCGATGGCAGCCCGGAACGTAAAGCCTCTGACAGACTGCATGTTGATTTGCGGCCTGTATGCTTTTGCTCTGGGCGGCGCTGTCTTTTTGGCGGAACATTTGAAGGCTGTCAATATAAAACATATCATGCTGCAGATACGAAGCGGCATCATGCGGGGCATCCTTGAGAAAGAGAGGATAGCAGACCAGAGAAAGAACAGTGCGGCATATATAGCGCTTTTGGGACAAAGTCTTGACAGCTTTGAAGAAAACTATCTGAAAAATCTGATCGCTGTTTATGATTCACTGACAGGTATGATCATTGCGGCGGCCCTTTTATTCTATATCAATCCGTTTATTGCCGTAATTTCTATTGCAGCCATGGCCATTCCGGGTCTGATTCCCGGATTTTTTGGAAAAAGACTGGGTGTTTTACAGAAGATCAATCTGCAGAACACAGCCGGCTATCATGCAAAGATCAAGGATATATGCAGTGGCTTTGAAGTCATAAAAACCTGTCGGGCGGAGAAACAAATGGAAGAACTTCATGATGCGGGTTCCGTTTTGCTGGAAGACGGCAAGGAGCGAACAGCGGATACAATGGCAGTATTGTATGGTCTGGCAAATATGGCATCTGTTGCAGTACAGTTTCTGGTCATGTCCCTGGCGGGGGTGTTTGCTGTGAATGGTCTGATCACGATCGGCAGCATCATTGCGGTGACACAGCTTACCGGGCAGGTGATCTCTCCGGCCTTTCAGTTATCTGCCCGGATCAGTCAGCTCAAAGGGGTCAGACCGGTCTGTGAACAGATGGAAGCAAATCTGCTGCCTGCGGGTGCATGTGAGTTGAAAGCGGACCTGCCGGAAATGGAACGGACATTGACGCTTGAGGATGTTTCTTTTGCATATGATAATGCAGTGGTGATAGATCATGTCAGCCTGCAGTTTGAACGCGGCAGGAAATATGCTGTAGTGGGCAGGAGCGGAAGCGGAAAAAGCACACTGTTAAAGCTGCTGGCCGGATATTACGACAGTTATGCGGGCAGGATTCTTGCGGACGGAGAAAGTGACAGGAAGACAGGAGCCGCGTGGATTCATCAGGAAGTGTTTCTGTTTGATGATACGATCCGGAATAATATCACTTTATACAAACCATATGATGAGGATGAGATCAAAAGGGCCTGCCATCTGGCCGGGCTGGATGATGTGCTCGGCCGCCTGCCCGCCGGACTGGACACAGAGGCGGCGGAAAACGGCTCTCGTTTTTCCGGCGGCGAGAGGCAGCGGATCGCGGTGGCAAGAGCCATATTACACAGAAAGAATCTGTTTTTGCTGGATGAAGCAACCTCCGCTCTGGACAGCGAGACTACGGAATTTGTAGAAGACAGCATTCTTTCTCTGGAAAATGTCACCTGCATAGCGGTCACACACAAACTTACGCCGGAATCTTTGAGAAAGTATGATGAGATATTGGTGATGGAACATGGAAAAATCGTGGAGCAGGGCAGTTTCGACAGGCTATCCGCCCGAATACTTCCTTGAAATCCGCCTGACCGTATGCTAGGATAAAGGAGTGGAACAGGCTGCATGAGAGTGTGAAGCGAGAGGAATGACAGGAGAAAAGCGGAAATGAAATATTTAAAATATCTGGTAATCGGGGCAGGCGGCACGGGCGGCAGTATCGGCGCCTATATGACGGAGGCGGGCAAAGACGTGACCTTGATCGCACGCGGGGAGCACCTTAAACAGATGCAGGAACATGGCCTGTGCATGGAGACGACAGCCAAGGGAAACTACACGGTGCGGCCGATCAAGGCAGTGGACATGGCACATTATGAGGAGCAGCCGGATGCCATTTTTGTCTGCGTGAAAGGATATTCACTGGAGGAAACGCTTCCGTTTATCAGACGGGTCGCGGGAGCGGATACCATAGTCATCCCGATCCTGAATATCTATGGAACAGGCGGCCGGATGCAGGAGAAGCTGCCGGAATTGTTGGTGACGGACGGTTGTATCTATATTGCGGGAGAGATTAAAGAACCGGGGACGATTCTGCTGCGGGGGGATATCTTCCGTATTGTATACGGGGTGAGAAACCCGGAGGAACTCAGGCCGGAATTGTTTGCGGTGGCGCAGGATCTGAAGGAAAGCGGCATTGACGGTGTGCTTTCCGACAACATCAGGCGGGATGCGCTGCAGAAATTTGCCTTTGTATCTCCTATGGCGGCCTGCGGCCTGTATTATCATGTGACGGCCGGAGAAGTGCAGAAGACCGGCGATCCACGGGATACCTTTGTGAAACTGATGAAGGAGATTGACGCACTGGCGGTGGCCATGGGAGTGCCGTTCCTGGCGGATATCGTGGCGACGAACCTGCGGATTCTGGATACACTCAACCCTGAGGCGAGCACTTCCATGCAGAGGGACGTCTATGCAGGCAAACAGTCGGAGATTGACGGCCTGATCTATGAAGTGGTGCGGATGGGGCAGCAGTACGGTGTGCCGGTGCCCGCCTATGAGATGATCGCGAAGAAGGCACAGGCAGACGGACTTAGTTAGAATTTCAGGGGTTTTCAGTGCGGAGCACCGGTCAGGAACACCTTAGGACGGGCTATGGGCCAGAAGCGTCAACGTGGGTGTGATAAAGCGGATGGAACAGCGGGTTTGCAGAGAGGATAATACAGCTTATGGAAACGGAAAAGAAATTTAAAGAGAAGTATCTGGCGGGGGAGATTGCCTTTGAGGAGATTGACGATTACAGTCAGGAGTGGGGATTCAGTGACGAGCCGGTGACGCTTCGGGAATACCTGGGATTGAACGCCGAGGAAGAAGATGCGTGGGTGAGCATTGGGGATGAGGCACTTCGGGAGCTGCTGGACCGGCAGAAATAAAGGCTAGAAGGTTGTGGATCTTTTCAAGGTAAGGTGGAAGGCAAGGTGAGGAAAATTTGAGATTGTTTCAGCGGGAAAAAGTGATCACGGTCAGCGACAGCAGACATAAAGAGAAGATTCAGGAAGCATTTGTGCAGCACAAGATTGAATACAAGATCAAAATAAAAGAAATCATGCAGAAGAATGCCATTGACACAGCCAGATTAGGGAGTTTTGGGAACAATAAAGTGAAGTTCCGGTATTCTTTCTATGTAGACAAAGAAGACCGGCAGCTGGCGGACGATATTGTTAAATCTATAAGCTCCGGTTTATCATCATGAACCATTCTCCGCATATTGTGAATTCTGTTTCCAATGCAAAGGTGTCCGATTTAGAGAGAGGTATTGCATTGTATTAAGTTTAAATTGATGCAGTGCATTGGAAAGCGGATATAATAGGTTTTGAGCGGGTAGAAACGCCGAAAATTCCGGTAGAAGCCGTTTTCGTGGGGAGGCGGTATAAAACCCTGCCCTATGTGTTTTCTTGTCTGCAACGCCTTAAAAATCAAGCTGTGCTATAATTTGAACCGATAATCTAACCGATAAATCGGGATTTGGAGGTAGCATTATGAATAAGAGAGAACTTATTTATATCGCCGTTTTGACTTTGGTAATTGCATTTATGGATATAACGGGTATTCCAAGTGTATTTTTTGTCAATATTCAGGTTGCAGACATAGAACCTTTCTATTTTACACTGATGATAAATTTTTTGATTATAGGAATAATGACTTTCTTGTTTTTAAGAATACTATGTCCTAATTGGAAATTGGGATTTACAAGAACAGGATTGACAGATGGATTCAAAAAATATGGAATAATTGGAGTGGCAGTTGCGATAGTGGGATTAATTGCCTTTTATGTCGGATTATCGCCTTTTGACCGTCAGCCGTCTATTG
This sequence comes from uncultured Lachnospiraceae bacterium, assembly GCA_910578115.1. GTDB lineage: Bacteria > Bacillota > Clostridia > Lachnospirales > Lachnospiraceae > UBA3282. The sequence goes on from CAJTPO010000022.1 coordinate 41,634, forward strand.
TAAAAGTGCTTATTGAAGGCGTCATATATTATGTTGGTGTTGCAATAATCGAAGAACTATATGTGCGTGGTTTATTACTTAATCTTATTGAAAAGATGTTTGCAAAAAGTAAAAACAGTACTTTGATTGCGGTTGTATTATCAGCTGTAGTCTTTGGAGTGGGACATATATTTGGTGTGTTAAACCAGTCATTACTTGTTATAGTAAGCAAAGTTGTCTGGACTGTAGGTATGGGCATATTTTTCGGAATGGTATATAAGAAAACAAGTAACTTGTGGCTGCCGATTGTTATTCATTTTCTTATCAATGTTTGTGCTTTGCCTTATTGCTTTTCAAGTATAAACGGATATGCTGATTTAACATTATATATTGTTGTGCCCGTGTATATAATTTTGGGAATATATAGTTTTATGGAGTTAAAGAAAGAAGTGTGAAATTCCAGTTTATCGGTCTAATAAAAGTCCAAAACAGGGCGGCGGTAACAGGCATTGACTATCCCGCCGCCTTGTCTGTTATGTGCGCCTGGCGGCGCACGTTTCTAACGGGTTAAAATCTCGAATCCGCCCGGTAGTGGGAAGGATATAGCCGAAAGCAAGGGTGTCGTGGGCGACTACGAATCTGAAGGAAGCTGGATGTGAGGAACAGACTGACTCACGGGCAAATCTCTGGTGTCAAAAAGCCCCATGCGGCGGCATAGGCGTTTTGTCCTGTCCTTGCGCTCCTGTGCCTTTTGCTCCTGCATAAGCTGTCTGCTCCTGCTTTCAAGCTGCCGGATTTCCTGCTCTGTTGGCTCTGCAGGCTTCTTCTGGTTCTGTATGCTGTTGCTTTCGCCGCCGTCCCTGTCCTCGTCCCCCACGGATAGGCGGGAGTAAAGGGCTGTGATTTTGCTGTAATCATTCTTGCGCATATCCTCCTGCGTCAATACAGGTGTTGCTTACAGTTAAGATTATGCACCTTACCGCGCATGCCGCCGCAATCCCGCCACGGCCAATCTACAAAACAACACCGCATAGAGAACACAGGAGAGCACAAACATTTTTCCATTAATCTCCATCTGCGGATTGTTGGCGCGCATACCGAGGCTGTAAAGGGAATAGGGATAGAAGAGTCCCAGTCCCTGGCTGGTGGCCAGCAGGCTGCCGATACCGCCCACCAGGCTGATGCCGATGGGGATGGCGAAAGAGCGGATCATCATGGAGAGGGCAAGCTGGATGCAGCAGATAATGATGCCGCCCAGGGTGCCGCAGAGAAACCACTCCAGGGTTTGCGGGGGAAAAGCGGTATCCAGCCCGCATAATCTGCCGCATAGAAAGTAGAGAAAGAAAATCCAGCCATTGCCCAGCACGATCATCTTTGCAGCCTGAACAAGTTTGCCCAGGTAGAGGCACAGCAGAGGTACGGGTGTGGTCAGAAAACTGTTCCAGTTGGTCCGAAGGTGCTCCAGGCGCCACAGGTAGGAACAGAAGGTGCCGATCAGCGCCGGCATAAAGAAACTGCACAGAAACAGCGAATGCTGTGACCAGAGGCTGAACCATTCGTTTTGCAGGACGCCCTGATTTGCAAGATAATTGTTGGTGCCGAAGAAGGCCGACAGGACTGGCAGTGCAAAGAAGGCCAGCCAGACAGGGCTGCGTTTCAGTTTCAGGCGTTCTGCCCTGATCGTTCTCATTAAGTGTGTATGCATAATGTTCTCTCCTTTTTTTGAAATATTGTCCATCTGTAAGAGGATGCCGCTCAGTTTTCCCTGCGGGAAAAAAGGAGCCGGCCGGCGGCATAGAAGACCACAAGCCACACGAAGATCATGCCGACGGCAGCCAGTTCCACAGGAGAATACAGGCGGTAGGAAAAGACGGCATTCTGTGTATCATCATTCCACGCCATGGTCACCAGTGTTCCGCTGAGATTGCCGCCCCAGGGAAGAAAAGAGTATGTCCGTACAAGCGTCAGGAGCAGGGCCAGGAGGGAGCCGCAAAGGCCTGCGACCAGCGGGATCATCTGGCCTGCGATCAGCATGGAGAGGGTCAGCTGCAGCAGGAAAAGTGCGCTGTTGCTGGCCAGTTTTAAACCATAGGATAAAAGATAGTGTGCGGCGTCAGGATGGCCCTGGTAACCCACCATATATCCCAGCAGGATAAAAAGAGCGTACTGTGCGGCAAACATGACAGTGATGATGAACAGGCCGCAGACAGCCTTGGCATGAAAGAGACTGCCCGGTCCGCGCAGGGTTTTCAGCTGTTTGTACATACAGCCCTTGTGTTCGATATCGGCGAGGCGTGAGGCCAGAACCGCCATGATGGGCGGAACCATGACGGCATCCAGCACCGAGATATAGTAAAGCAGGGACAGAAAGCCCTGTTCCTGGGCCAGCGGCGTGGGATCGTGCAGCGCCCACAGTCCCCACAGAAACTGTGCGATCAGATAGGCGGCCATAGTCAGGCCGATCTTTCTTCTTTTGATCTTATAAAATTCCAGCATAAGTATTTTCATAGACTGGTCTCCTTTCCGGTCAGGGCCAGGAAGATGTCTTCCAGACTGTTCTCTCTTTTTTCGATCCGGTAGAGCGGGATGTTCTGCTCACATAACTGCCTGCAGAGGGCGGCGATCCGGTTGTCGTCCGTCATGGGGATTAACAGATAGTCGTCTTCTTTTGTCACTTCCAGGCCGCTTCGGCGGAGCAGGGAAAGGGTTTCGGCCGGTCGGCCGGTGCGCAGGGCGATCTGTTGTGTGGCATGGGTATGCAGTTTTGCCATGGTATCCTGAAAAACCAGGCGTCCTTTGCGGATGATGCCCACATGGTCAGCCATCTGATCGATCTCGCCAAGCAGGTGGGAGGAGACCACCACGGTGATGCCGTACTCGGCAGGCAGCGTGCAGATCAGCTCCCGCATTTCCTGAATGCCGGCGGGATCCAGACCGTTGGTCGGCTCATCCAGGATCAGCAGTCTGGGAAATCCGAGCAGCGCACTGGCCAGTCCCAGACGCTGTTTCATACCAAGTGAATAGTGGCTGACTTTCTTTTTGCGGGCTTCCTCAAGGCGGACAATGCGCAGTACCCTGTCAATGTCTTCTTTCGGGCAGCCTTTCAGCGTCTGCAGAATGTGCAGATTCTCCTCGCCGGTCAGGTGGCCGTAGTAACTGGGAGATTCGATCAGGGAACCCGTCGCGGACAGAAGCTGGATGCGGTTCGTTTCCTTTAAGGGGGAGCCGAAAAGGGTGATGGAGCCGGTGGTGGGTCTGACCAGCCCGAGGATCATTTTCAGGGTAGTGGATTTTCCGGCTCCGTTAGGACCCAGAAAGCCGTAGATGGCGCCCTGTGGGACCTGCATGTGCAGGGAATTGACACAAAGTGCTTTGCCGTATTGCTTTGTGAGATTTGTGGTCTCGATCAGATTTTGTGTTTTCATATGCGTCCTTTCTATGATGCTCGCTATTGGTTTTTCTTTTTTATGAAAAAAGGTATCTCTCGCAGGAACATCATAGGATAAGCGTAAGCGGCGCGCCTTACGACCCGATGAAGGTTACATTACATTTACCTTAAGAATGATCCGCAGCGGTTTCGGGAAACGGGAAAAGATAGTATACTTTAAGCAGAGCAGTGTCTTAGGGACATGACCTGCAGACGAAGAAAGAGAGACATGGAGGGAAACATGAATCTGCATGAACACAAGATCATGATCGTGGACGACGAACCGGCGCTGCGCAGGATGGTGCGGGAATTTTTGCTGGAAGAGGGATTCGGACAGGTGGTGACGGCGGGCAGCTGCCGGGAGGCAGAGCAGGTATTTCGCCGGGAGCATCCGCACCTGATCCTGCTGGATGTGATGCTGCCGGACGGGGACGGATTTATGCTGCTGCAAAAGCTGCATACGGAATCGGAAGTGCCTGTTATTTTTCTTTCCGCCAGAGACGAGGATGAGAACAGGCTGCGGGGCCTGGGGCTGGGAGCGGACGATTACGTGACGAAACCTTTTCTGCCGCGGGAGCTTTTGCTGCGGATCGGGGCCGTGTTGAAACGGGTCTACCGCATCAGGGACAATGCGGACGAGAAAAAGGTAATTCGGCTGGGGGACTGTGTGGCCGACCTGCGCAGCGGTGTGATCCGCCGGAATAACCGGCCGGAATGCGGGGAAAAGAAGGAGCGGGAACCGGAAGCAGGCAAAGAGAGCGGCAGGGAGAATTCCCCGGAAGAGGTGCAGACGACAGAGGTGACGCTGACTGCCAAAGAATACGCCATTTTGGAGAAACTGGCGGCCAACAGGGGACAGATCGTGACCATTGACGCATTGTGCGAGGCTGTATGGCAGGACGGCAGTTACGGCTATGAGAATACTTTGATCGTACACATCAGGCGTCTGCGGGAGAAGCTGGAGCAGGACGCCTCCCGCCCGAAGCATCTGCTCACGGTGCGGGGACTGGGGTATAAACTGGTCTAGTGTACTGACATGTTCATTTTCAGGCAAGTCATTTGGCGAAATGTGAACGTGTCAGTACACTGGTACAACTTATGGTAATGACTGCGGATTATACTGGATGTGCGGTGGTTTGGGTTCCGATGGGGTATGCTGCGGCGGGAGTCTGGCAGCGTTTTGGGCTGAGCCTGCGGGGTGGAGATCGGACGGTGTAAGACAGAAGGAAGGAGTCTTTATGGGAAAGAGAACTGTTTTGAAGAAAAGTGTGACAGGGATCCGCATTTTTTCCTACAGTGTATTTACATTTGTGATGATCGCCGGATTGACGCTGGCGGTGAATATAACTTTTTTTATCCTTCTTGCACTGCAGTATCATCAGGTTATGCCAAGGTATATTAAGGGCGAAGAGGTGATCGAAGAACTGACGCCGACGCAGGACGGTTACAGACTCAGTGACAGGATGGGCCGCCAGCTGGATGAAAAGGGGCAGTGGGCCATGCTTTTAGACGAGACGGGGCGGGTAGTATGGTCTCATGGCAGGCCGGAAGAAATCGGGGATTCCTATACGGTATCCGATATTGCCCGTATGAGCAGGTGGTATCTGGAAGATTACCCGGTCTATATGCGGGTGTGGGAGGACAGTGTCATGGTGGTGGCAATTCCCAGAAATTCCATGTGGAAATATAACTTAGAGTTTCCGATATCCTGGATAGAGTATTTCAAGAGAATCTGGTACTGGATGCTGCTGTTTGACTTTCTGTGGATTTTGACATTGGCGGTGGTCTTTACGAGACGCTGGTCAAAAAGCAGGGAGCAGGCGCGGATAGAGTGGATCGCCGGCATCTCCCATGACACCCGCACACCGCTGGCGGTTGCGCTCGGCTATGCGGACGCGCTGGAGAGCGGCGGGCATCTTAGCGGGGAGGAGCGGCAGAAGGCGGCGGTGATCAGACATCAGTGCATGGTGATGAAGGAGCTGATTGAAGATCTGAATCTCACCTCCAGGCTGGAGTACTCCATGCAGGCGCTTCGAATGGAAGAGGTGCATCCGGCGGCGGTGCTGCGTGAAGTGGCGGCGGCTTTTCTGGATGACGCCGGGGAGGGGACGCTGGAGATCGAGATGGATCTTGACAGACAGGCGGAAGGGATCGTTCTGATGGCCGACCGCCAGCTTCTTGTGCGGGCGCTGCGCAACCTGTTCCACAACAGTTTACGGCACAGCGAGCAGACGGACACCACGGTGATCAGGCTCGGCCTGCGGGAAGAAAAAAGGTTCTGCAGGATTCTGTTTGCAGATAACGGGATCGGATATTCGGACGAGATGCTCCGTCAGCTGAACGGCAGGAAAAGCAGACAGCCGGTCCAGAATATACGGGGGCTGGGCATCGTCAGCAGGATCGTACAGGCACACGGCGGGCAGACCGTCTTCGGTAACGGTGCGCAGGGCGGGAGCTTCTGCGAGATGCGGTTTCGGAAGCGGAGTAAGAAAGTTTCATACAGAGACAATACCTCTCTACAACATTATACTATTGATTAATAATTAATAGTGTGGTACTATAAGAATACAGTACATAACAGGGAGGTGAATTGATGCAGGTTACATGTAAAGAAGATTATCTGATACAAGTTAAAAATGCAATGCTTCTCCATTTTGCGCACAAAGATATTTGCACTGTACTTAGAGACATAGACGAACTTTTTGCATCGGGAAAGGAACATGGCAAAACAGAAGCAGAGTTATGCCATGAGCTGGGGAGGCCCAAAGATTTTGCAGATCATCTCGTTGATACAAATGATCATGATAAATTTTTCTTTAATATGGCTATAAATATTAGCAGCATATTAGCCATAGGCGTATTTAGTGTTTATATTTTTTCCTCCCTTAATCCTGTTTACTGGGGAGCGCTGACGATTGCGGTTTCGGTTTTAATCTGGAATTTGTGTGGTGGTTTTTGCTTAAACGGACTCTTTTATGATTCTATACATCATAAGAAGGAATATATTGTTTATTGTATTATCTCATTTATTATAGCTGCTTTTCAGCAGGCGCTTACTCTTTTATTAAACAGCTGGTGTAGAACATCGCATTTCAGCACATCGGTGGCGTATATTCAGATAGCTTATTATTTCTCTGTATTGGCGGTCATCATCTCAGGTATACTGCTGCTTTTTGCCATATACAGATTTTCACATGGAAGTTATTTTGCGCTGTGTATGCTTCCGGTATCAGTTGGAATGATTTGTTCGAGTCTGTCTTTTATAACATATATCAAAGCATTTAACGGGCCGAATATATTTTCCTCAATGTGTTCTATTCCCTGTATTTCCGGTTTTATACTTTCCTTTGGTTTACTGAGGGTATTCTTAGTGAATCATTATACAAATGCGAAAGAGAACAGGGGTAAATTATAGATGGAATCACAAATGAACCGTGGAATATTGGAGTTATGTATCCTTTATCAGTTTTTGTCAATGGATTATTACGGTTATGATCTCATGGAAAAAATGAGACCTCTTTTTCCGGATGTGAAAGACAGCACCTTTTATGTTATTTTACGCAGACTTAACGCAAAGGGCTGCACAGAAATATATTACGGGAAAGAATCCTATGGACCACAGCGAAAATATTATAGAATTACGGAAGAGGGCAGGGAATATCTTGAGAGCTTAATTCAAAGCTGGCGGGAAATAAAAAGCATTGTTGAATCTTTGGGAATTATTTAGCGTGGGAAGTACTGTGGACTTAAGATTAAAAAAGGCTGCTGCAAAAAGTGGAATTAATTTTGCAGCAGCCTTTTGTTGATTTTGTTAAGCCGACAGGTTAGTCCGGCCTGTTTTTATTTTGCAATGCAGCCTCCACAAACCCTTTAAACAGCGGATGCGGCCTGTTGGGCCGGGATTTCAATTCCGGATGGGCCTGGGTTGCGATAAAGAAGGGATGCTCCGGCAGTTCGCACATTTCCACGATGCGTCCGTCCGGGGACAATCCCGACAGCTTCATGCCCTTTTCCGTAAGCACTGCGCGGTAATCGTTGTTGACTTCGTAGCGATGCCTGTGCCTCTCGTGGATCGTCTCCTCTCCGTACAGCGCATAGGATTTGGACGTCTTGTCCAGTACGCAGGGATAAGAACCGAGGCGCAGCGTGCCGCCGATATCTTCCACACCGTTCTGATCCGGCATAAGGGCGATCACCGGATGGGTCGTAGAAGGATTCAGCTCTATGCTGTGTGCGTCGTTGTAGGACAGCACGTTTCTCGCAAATTCCACGATCGCCAGCTGCATACCGAGACAGAGGCCGAGGAACGGGATCTTGTTGACTCTTGCATGGGTGATGGCGTAAATCTTGCCGTCGATACCCCTGTCGCCGAAGCCGCCCGGTACCAGAATGCCGTTCACGCCCTCGAGCAGTGTTCCCACATTGTCGGCTGTCACCGTTTCGGAATCTACCCAGCGGATGTTGACGACACAGTGGTTGGAGATGCCGCCGTGTTTTAATGCTTCCACCACACTGATATAAGCGTCGTGCAGCTGTGTATATTTGCCGACCAAAGCCACTGTCACCTCGTCGGTAGGGCTTCTGAGAGATTCCACCATAGCCGTCCAGTCTGCCAGATCGGGTTCCGGACAATCCAGTTTCAGGCATTCGCACGCCACCTGGGCCAGATGCTCCTTCTCCATGGCAAGGGGAGCTTCGTATAAGTGAACCACGTCCAGATTCTGCAGTACCCGGTTGCTTGGTACGTTACAGAAAAGAGCGATCTTGTCCTTTAATCCCTGATCAAGTGCGTGTTCGCTGCGGCATACGATGATGTCCGGCTGGATCCCCATGCCCTGCAGCTCCTTGACGCTGGCCTGGGTGGGCTTGGTCTTCATCTCCTGAGAAGCGCTCAGATAGGGGATCAGGGTCACGTGGATCAGGATCGCGTTGTCGCGGCCGACCTCATGCTGGAACTGTCGGATGGACTCCAGGAAAGGCTGGCTCTCGATGTCGCCCACCGTGCCGCCCACCTCGATAATGGCGATCCGGGTATCTTCATCAGTGAAATTGCGGTAGAAGCGGCTCTTGATCTCATTCGTGATGTGGGGGATCACCTGTACCGTGCCGCCGCCGTAATCGCCGCGGCGCTCTTTCTGCAGAACGGACCAGTAGACCTTACCCGTAGTCACGTTGGAGTTCTTGCCCAGATTTTCGTCGATGAAACGTTCATAATGACCCAGGTCCAGATCGGTCTCCGTGCCGTCCTCCGTGACGAACACCTCGCCGTGCTGGATGGGATTCATTGTGCCGGGATCGATATTGATATAGGGGTCAAATTTCTGCATCGTGACTTTATAGCCCCGTGCTTTCAGTAATCTTCCTAAGGAAGCGGCCGTGATGCCTTTACCGAGACCGGAGACAACGCCGCCTGTTACGAATACGTACTTAACTGCCATTCCTTTATCCATGCCTTTCTGTAATCTGTAAATTGTTTGCTGTATGCCGTTCCTGAAAAAAACAATATAAAAGCATTATACAATGGACGGAGTGGAAAAATCTACTGATACGTTGAAATTTTGTGAAATCTCGGTAAGTTCTTTTTCAGTATAGCCGTAGGACAGGATCTGTTCTTTCGTGGCGCCGGCTTTGAGCATCCGTTTTATGGCGTTGGTGCGCTCTTCTTCGATACCCTGTTCGATACCTTTTTCAATGCCTTTTTCAATGCCTTTTGCTTCAATATTTTCTGACAGGTTGCACATAGTCTGTATCCTCCCTTCTAAATCGGCGGTCATTATCATTCCGTAAGATTCATCCATGATGCGGGTCCTTCCATCTAGCATTATTATACTTGATTCCAGAAACAATAGCAATAAGGGCAATAGCCCTGTAACTGACAAACCCGGCATGGACCCGGGCTTTCCGGTTCCCGTTGTGTTTCGTTGTGATCTGCCCTATAATGATCTCAGGCATTGAAGACATAAACGCCGGGCGGCATGTTTGGTTTGCCGGCCGGGCAGCATATACTGACATATGGTGCAGTGGGTTGCAGGAAAGGGAGAAAAAGGAAGGAAATCATGTTTTTACCGGAAAAAATACGAGGACTGGTCAGGGACGAACCGTTTCAGAAGGACGGGATCGGAATGTCCGGATCGACGGTCCTGATGTTTCATGATAAGGTTTTGAAGATTCAGCAGTGCAGTGAGGAAGCCGAAAACGAGTACCGCATGATGAAATATCTGCAGGGCAGGGTGCCTGTACCGGAGGTGTATGCCTGTGAAACAGAAGAGAACAGGATGTATCTGCTGATGCGTAAATGTACCGGTCGGATGGCGTGCAGCGGCGCATACAGGAAGGATTGGAATGCCCTGTGCGGACTGCTGGCGAACAGTTTGAAAACGTTATGGAGTGTTGACGTGTCCGACTGTCCCTGCGACCAGCGGTTATGCCGCAAACTTGCGCAGGCGGCCCGGAATGTGGAGGCCGGCCAGGTGGATCTTGACAATGTGGAGCCGGATACTTTCGGGGAGGGAGGCTTTCGGGATCCGGAAGATTTGCTGCAGTGGCTGTACGACCATATGCCGGAGGAGGAGCCTGTCTTATCTCACGGCGATCTGTGCCTGCCCAATGTATTCGGCATGGATGAGCGGGTGACGGGCTATATCGACCTGGGCAGGGCCGGCACAGCCGATAAATGGTGCGATATTGCCCTGTGCTGCCGCAGCCTGTTTCATAATTTCAACGGAAAATACAGTGACAGCTCTGTTGGCCGTATGCCTGTGGAGTTTGATGTCAGCCAGTTCTTTTCTTTGCTGGGTCTGGAGCCTGACTGGCAGAAAATACGGTATTATATCCTGTTGGATGAATTATTTTAGTCTCTGTTCCAATAATAATCAACAAAATATGTTAAACAGTATCTTAAAACAGTAACAGTTCAGCCCGGATTTTGTATTTATACAAAACTTTTTTGGCGGCAAACCTTGCTAAAATTGTAAATAGATTTTATAATTCTTTAATACTTGTGTCCGCAAATTCATAATTCTATTATTGATTTATGAATGCGCGTACCTTATATTTTATATAGAGAGAAAACAGAAAGTGAGGATTCCTCATGGATGATAATTTAAATCAATACGAAGGTGGTCCCGGCGGTCCCGGCAACGGCTCCGGCGGCCCGGGAGGGCCGGGAGGCCCCGGTGGTTCCGGCAGCAGCGGCAACGATCCCCGGAAACAGAGCCTGATCATGCTGGCGGTGGCGGCCATCGTCACCCTTTTATGCATCAGCATGTTCATGAAGATGATGACCGGTGCTACCAATCAGGAGATTTCCTACAATGCCTTTATCGAGATGATCGAGAAGGAACAGATCGAGAGTGTCACGGTAGAATCCGACAGAGTTGTCATTTATCCGAAGCAGGCGGAGACGAAATCCCCTTTTGCGTACGGCTACGGTCTGGGTACGATGACTTACTATACCGGTAAGATGGAAGACGACGACACACTGACCAGGCGCCTGCTGGAAAAGGATATCGAGACCAACAAACCGACCTCCGACAGTTCCAGCATCATTATGACGGTGCTGCTCTATTATGTGCTTCCGATCCTGCTGATGTGGGGATTGATGAGCCTGCTCTTCCGGCGGATGGGCGGCAGAGGCGGCCCAATGGGCGTTGGCAAGAGTACCGCCAAGGCTTACGTGCAGAAAGAGACCGGCATCACCTTTAAGGATGTGGCAGGGGAAGATGAGGCCAAGGAATCACTGGTGGAGGTGGTGGATTTCCTCCACAACCCCGGCAAATATTCCAAGATCGGTGCCAGACTGCCCAAAGGGGCGCTTCTGGTAGGACCGCCCGGAACAGGTAAGACACTGTTGGCCAAGGCAGTGGCGGGAGAGGCGCATGTGCCCTTTTTCTCCCTGTCCGGTTCGGATTTTATAGAATTATATGTAGGTGTGGGTGCATCCCGTGTGCGTGATCTGTTCAGGGAAGCGGAGAAGAACGCGCCCTGTATCGTGTTTATCGACGAGATCGACGCCATCGGCCGCAGCAGGGATTCCAAGTACGGCGGCGGTAACGAGGAGAGAGAACAGACGCTGAACCAGCTGCTGTCCGAGATGGACGGTTTCGACGGCAAGAAGGGGATCATCATCCTGGCGGCCACCAACAGGCCGGAGATCCTGGATAAGGCGCTTCTGCGTCCGGGCCGTTTCGACCGCAGGATCATCGTGGACAAACCGGATTTAAAAGGCCGTGTGGAAATCCTGAAAGTACATGCCAAGGATGTGCGTATGGATGAGACCGTGGATCTGAATGAGATCGCGCTGGCGACCTCCGGTGCGGTGGGATCCGATCTGGCGAACATGATCAATGAGGCGGCCATCAATGCCGTCAAGACAGGCAGAGAGTATGTCAATCAGAAGGATCTGTTCGACGCAGTGGAGCAGGTCCTTGTGGGCAAAGAGAAAAAGGACCGTATCATGAGTAAGGAAGAGCGCAAGATCGTTTCCTATCATGAGGTGGGCCATGCGCTGGTAAGCGCGCTGCAGAAAAATTCGGAACCGGTACAGAAGATCACCATCGTGCCAAGAACCATGGGAGCGCTGGGGTATGTCATGCACGTACCGGAAGAAGAGAAATACCTGAACACGGAAGCGGAGCTGCGGGAACGTCTGGTGGGACTGCTGGGAGGCCGTGCGGCGGAGGAGATCGTCTTCGATACCGTCACCACGGGAGCGGCCAACGATATCGAGCAGGCCACGAGCATTGCCCGCAACATGATCACACGCTTCGGTATGAGCAAGAAATTCGGCCTGATGGGGCTGGCGACGGTGGAAAGCCAGTATCTGGACGGCAGGGCATCCCTGACCTGTTCCGATGTGACGGCGGCGGATATTGATACGGAAGTGATGAAGATGCTGCGTGACAGCTACAAGCAGGCCAAGAAGCTGTTGAAGGAAAACCGCGAGATCATGGATAAACTGGCGGCACACCTGATCGAGAAAGAGACCATTACCGGCAAGGAATTTATGAAGATCTTCCGTAAGGAGAAAGGACTTCCGGAGCCGGAAGAGGAGGAGAACGGGAACGGCGCGGCCAAAAAGGAGACGCAGCCGGCACAGCAGAATCCGGCAGCGGGCAGTGCCGAGCCGGAGAAACAGCCTGTATATGGGCAGCCGGCGTCAGGACAGAGCGCTGTAGAAGGCAGTCCGGCCTCGGATCAAAATTCCGATGCGGCGCAAAACCGGCAGGAGCAGGCTTCCGATTCCGGCATGCAGGAGCAGACGCCGGAGACGCAGAAAGAACAGGAACAGCCGTGGAGGCCGCCCTGTCAGCCGCAGCCGGAGAACAGAGGCGTCTTTTCACAGGCGCCGGAACCGCGGGACGACCATAAACATTAAGAACCTGCGGCGTAGGAAAGAATAAGAGGCAAAGTCATATCAGCAGCTGACTTTGCCTTCTCTTTATAACAGTAAGGAAAGCATGCCATGTTTAACTTTGAAGAAGAATTGAAGAAACTGCCGAATGCTCCGGGTGTGTACCTGATGCACGATGCGGGCGACACGATCATCTATGTGGGCAAGGCCGTGAATCTGCACAGCCGGGTGCGCTCCTATTTCCGCAGGATCGTGGGCAGAGGGCCGCAGATTGACAGGATGGTGGAACAGATCGCCCGCTTTGAGTATATCGTGACGGACTCCGAGCTGGAGGCGCTGGTGCTGGAGAATAACCTGATCAAGGAATACAGCCCGAAGTACAACACGATGCTCAAGGACGACAAAACCTATCCTTATATCAAAGTGACTATGGGGGAGGAATTCCCGCGGATCCTTTTTTCCAGAGAGATGAAGAAGGACCGTTCCCGGTATTTCGGGCCGTATACGAGTGCGGCGGCGGTGAAGGATACCATCGATCTGATGAACAAGCTCTACCAGCTAAAGACCTGCAACCGCAGGCTGCCGCGGGATATCGGCCTCGAGCGGCCCTGCCTGAATTACCATATCAAGCAGTGTCTGGCTCCCTGTCAGGGGTATATCGACAGGGAGGCGTACAGGGAGCGCGTGGAACAGGCGCTGGATTTCCTGAACGGCAACTATAAGCCGCTTTTGAAGGAGCTGGAGGAAAAGATGACGCAGGCGTCCGAGAATCTGGAGTTCGAGGAGGCTATACGGTACAGGGATCTCTACAACAGTGTCAAAAGCGTGGCACAGAAGCAGAAGATCACGGACAGCAACGGCGAGGACAAGGATATTCTGGCGCTGGCCAAGGATGAGACGGACGCCGTGGTGCAGGTCTTTTTTGTGCGGGACGGCAAGCTGATCGGCAGGGAGCATTTCTATATGACCCATGTGGAGGGGTATGACACGGCGCAGATCCTGCTGGATTTTGTGAAACAGTTTTATGCGGGCACGCCCTATATTCCCCGGGAATTGATGCTGCAGGAGGAGATCGCGGACATCGAGATCCTGGAAAAGTGGCTGAGCAGCCGTAAAGGCAGCCGGGTCTATCTGCGCGTGCCGAAGAAGGGAGCCAAAGAAAAGCTGGTGGAGCTGGCGGCCCAGAACGCGCATCTGGTGTTAAGCCAGGACAAGGAGCGGATCAGGCGGGAGGAAGGCCGTACCATCGGAGCGATGAAGGAGATCGGGGCACTGCTCCAACTGGAAAATGTGAGCCGTATGGAGGCTTTCGACATTTCCAATATCAGCGGATTCGCCAATGTAGGTTCCATGGTGGTATTTGAAAAGGGAAAGGCGAAGCGCAGCGACTACCGCAAATTCCGCATTCAGTCGGTATCCGGGCCGGACGATTACGCGTGCATGAAGGAAGTGCTGACCAGACGTTTCATCCACGGCATGGAGGAGAAGGAGGAGCTGAACCGGAAGGCGATCAACCAGGAGTTCGGCAGCTTCACGAAATTTCCGGATCTGCTGCTGATGGACGGCGGCAGAGGGCAGGTCAATATCGCGCTGCAGGTGTTGGAGGAGCTGCATCTGGAGATTCCCGTCTGCGGTATGGTCAAGGACGACAACCACCGCACCAGAGGGCTGTACTATCAGAATGTGGAGATTCCCATTGACACCCACTCAGAAGGGTTTAAGCTGATCACCCGGATTCAGGACGAGGCGCACCGCTTTGCCATCGAATATCATCGTTCCCTGCGTTCCAAGGCCCAGGTCAAGTCTGTGCTGGACGAGATACCGGGGGTGGGGCCGGCCAGACGCAAGGCGTTGATGCGGCATTTCGGTTCCATAGGCGAGGTGCGGGAGGCGTCCGTGGAGAAGCTGTGCGAGGTGCCGGAGATACCGGAGCATATCGGACGGCAGATTTATGCATTTTTTCGGACGGATGCGGAGGACGGGGATCCGCAGTAACTCCTCAAAATGATAATTAAGTCGGAAAAAATATGTTTCAGAATGAATAAAATTGACTTAAAGTTCATACAATGATATCATCAAGGTAAAAGAAGGGAAAAAATGGTTGTTTTGGGCTGTGAGGTGATATCGTGCGGAGGAAAATAGAAGAGAAGCTGTTACGATGGAAAAACGATGAAGAAGGCCGTAGGCCGTTGCTGCTCTACGGCGCACGGCAGGTGGGCAAGACTTTCATCCTGCTGGATTTCGGGGAGAAGAACTACGAGAATGTAGTCTATATCAATTTGGAGACGAACCGCTCCGTAGCTTCTGTCTTCGAGAATGATATCGCTCCGGGACGGATCATTACGCTGCTGGAGGCGATCGTGGGAGAGGAGATCCATCCGGGGAGGACGCTTTTGTTTCTGGATGAGATCCAATCCTGTGAGAGGGCATTGACAAGTCTGAAATATTTCTGTGAGCAGGCGCCGGAGTATCATATCGTATCTGCCGGGAGTCTTCTCGGCGTGGCAGTCAACAGGCAGCAGTATTCTTTTCCGGTGGGGAAAGTGAAGAGCCTGTCCCTGTACCCGCTGGATTTTGAAGAGTTCCTGTGGGCGGTGGGAGAAGAGACGCTGGCGGGGGAGATCCGGGCCTGCTGTGAGGCGCACAGGCCGATGATAGAGGCCCTGCATCAAAAGGCGCTGGAGCTGTATCATTATTATCTGATCGTAGGCGGTATGCCTGCTGTTGTCAACGAATACGTCAGCCGGGGGAAGCTGGTACTGGTGCCGAATATGCAGCATGAGATTCTGGGAAACTATGTGGCGGATATGGCGAAGTACGCTTCTGCGGAGGAGGCGGTCAAGATCCGGGCGGCTTTCAATTCCATTCCCGCACAGCTGGCGAAGGATAACAGGAAGTTCCAGTATAAGGTAGTGCAGAGAGGGGCCAGCAGTTCCATGTTCGGGGCCTCGATCGAGTGGCTGGAGCAGTCCGGTGTGGTTCTGAAATGTAAGAGGATCCTGCATGGAGAGGATCCGATCTCCGTCTATGAAGATCTCTCGTCTTTCAAATTATATATGGGTGATGTGGGGCTTCTGGTGGCCAAATCCGGGCTGTCCCTGCAGACGATCCTGCTGGGGGAGGCCAATACCTTTATGGGAGCCGTGACGGAGAACTATCTTACGGTTCAGCTGGCGGCCATGGGGTACGGGATCTATTACTGGGCGCCCGAGAACAGCCAGGCGGAGCTTGACTTTGTGCTGCAGGCAGGCGGACAGGTGACAGCAATCGAGAGTAAGCGCGGCACTCACAACAGATCCAGAAGCCTGGGCATGTTTATCCAGAAATATAAGCCGGGCCGGGCGATCCGGTTTTCGGAAGAAAATTTTTACAATACGGAGTCGGTGGAGGCGTTGCCTTTGTATGCGGCGTTCTGTCTTGGGGACTGAAATCGTAGCTCATCGGTCGGATGCCCTGCTGCGGGGTGCCAGGTACCGTGACGCATAACGATCTCCTGTCAATAATGCGGCGCAGTAGTTTTATCAGATGAATTGCGAACCGCCTTTTTGTATGTTAGAATAGGACATGGAACGGCATTTGCATAACTTTGCGGTTTGGTGCAAATGGACTGTGCAGGCTGCGGCAAGACAAGATACGGGAGGTAAGGAGAGGGTATGGCGAGCATCAGTTTGACGAAGGTTATCGAGAAATTTAAATGGGAGAATCTTACGCCGGAGATCGATATTTCCAAGATCAGCGTGATCCAGCCGGATATCAACAGACCGGCGCTGCAGATCGCGGGGTATTTCGAGCATTTTGAGACGACGAGACTGCAGATCGTAGGATTTGTGGAATATTCTTATATGAATTGCATGGAAGAGGACCGTCAGCGCGAGATCTTCGAGAAGCTGCTCAACAATCCGATCCCGGGCATCCTGTTCTGCAGGGAGTTACAGCCGAACCTGTTATTCCGGGAGATCGCGGTCAAGTACGGCGTGCCGATCCTGATGAGCAAGAAGGCTACTTCGGCCTGTATGGCGGAAGTGATCCGCTGGCTGAATGTGAAGCTGGCTCCCTGTATCTCCGTGCACGGCGTGCTGGTGGACGTATACGGCGAGGGCGTGCTGATCACGGGCGAGAGCGGCATCGGTAAGTCCGAGGCGGCGCTGGAGCTGATCAAGAGAGGACATCGTCTTGTCACGGATGATGTGGTGGAGATCCGCAGAGTCAGTGAGGATACGCTGGTGGGAAGCGCCCCGGATATCACGAAGCACTTTATCGAGCTGCGGGGTATCGGTATCGTGGACGTGAAGTCGCTGTTCGGTGCGTCCAGCGTCAGGGATACGCAGAATATCGATCTGGTTATCCGTCTTGAGGACTGGGATAAGGATAAGGAATATGACCGTCTTGGCCTGGAAGAGGAGTACACTGAGTATCTGGGCAATAAGGTGGTGTGTCACAATATTCCCATCAGGCCCGGCCGGAATCTGGCCATCATCTGCGAGTCGGCGGCAGTCAACCACCGTCAGAAGAAGATGGGCTACAACGCGGCGCAGGAGCTGTATAAGCGCGTGCAGAAATCTCTGGCGGCCAGACGGGAAGAAGACCAGTAAGTGCGGCGTGGCAGGACGGCCGGTGTGGAACAGATAAACTATAAATCATTAAACATATAACAAACTACAAACAAGGGGGAAAAGGCATGGCGAATTATGTATTTGGAGTGGATGTGGGCGGAACTACCGTGAAGCTGGGGCTGTTTGACATTGACGGCAATCTGCAGGACAAGTGGGAGATTCCCACCAGGACGGAGAACGGCGGCGTGAATATCCTGCCGGACGTTGCGGCCAGCGTACAGGCCAGGATGGAAGAGAAGGGGATCACGAAAGACGACGTGGCAGGCGTGGGCATCGGCGCTCCCGGCCCGGTTGACGGCAGAGGAATCATCCACAAGGCGGTGAACCTGGGGTGGTCTGAGATGAATCTGAAAAAGGAACTGTCGGAACTTCTCGGTGGTATGCAGGTGGAAGGCGGCAATGACGCCAATGTGGCGGCGCTGGGCGAGATGTGGAAAGGCGGCGGCCAGGGTCATAAGGATCTGGTGGCAGTTACTTTGGGAACCGGCGTGGGCGGCGGTATCATCATCAACGGCAAAGTCGTGACCGGCTGCAACGGTTCGGGCGGCGAGATCGGCCATATCCATGTGGAGGATAATGAGACAGAAGTCTGCGGCTGCGGCAACTTAGGCTGCCTTGAGGAATATGCTTCCGCTACGGGCATCACCAGACTGGCGAACCGGAAACTGAAAGCCTGTGACAAGGACAGTGTGCTGCGGCAGGGTGAAGTATCCGCCAAGACGGTATTTGATGCGGTCAAGGCAGGGGATGAGCTGGCCATCGAGGTGGCGAAACAGTTCGGAGAATATCTGGGCAAGGGCCTGGGCGTGATCGCCGGTGTTGTCAACCCGGAAGTATTCGTGATCGGCGGCGGCGTTTCCAAGGCCGGCGAAGTACTCTTTGATTATATCCGCCCGCCTTTCGAGCGCACGGTGTTCCACGGCTGTAAGGATACGAAGTTCGTGCTTGCCACACTGGGCAACGATGCGGGCATCTACGGAGCGGCGAAGCTGGTGCTGGGATAAAAGACAGAAGAAACAGAATATACATAATTTTAAGATAAAACAGAGATTCTATAGTAAGCGGCAGAGTAATTTGCCGCTTACTATGAAAGTCTCCGACTTTCACAGCATGGATAGAAGTTTATTATAAAGATGATCTGTGACATCCGCGGCTGCATCGGAATATTAATAAATAAGCAGTAAATTCGAGAAATGGACGGGATAGAAATTGAGTGCATCAATGTATGATTATATAAAAACGATCATTCCGGAAGAACGTATCTTGTTTCACGAACCGATGAGTAAGCACACCACTTTTCGAGTGGGAGGAGAGGCAGACTGTCTTATCATGATTCATGAGGAGCAGGAACTGGCGAAGCTGGTCCGTTACCTGAATCAGATAGAGGAAGCATATTTTATAGTAGGAAACGGCAGCAATCTTCTCGTAGGAGATAAAGGATACCGGGGCATTGTGATCAAACTTGACGGGCCTATGGGAGAAGTGGAGACGAAAGGAACGGTGATACGGGCCGGAGCCGGAGCGCTGCTCTCGAAAGTGGCGGCGCAGGCAAAGGAGCATGGTCTGTGCGGGATGGAGTTTGCGGCCGGTATTCCCGGCAGTATTGGTGGCGCCGTGGTGATGAATGCAGGCGCTTATGGCGGTGAGATGAAGCAGGTTGTCGTGTCTGTTCGGGGATTGGACAAAGAGGGAGAGATCCTGACGCTGGACAACGATACGATGGAATTCGGATATCGCAGCAGCGCCATACGCAACAGGCCGATCATTGTACTGGAAGTGACGCTGCAGCTTGCGGCGGGTGATGCAGAGGAGATCGGGGCCAGGATGGAAGAGCTGGCGGCACAGCGCAGAAGCAAACAGCCGCTGGAATATCCCAGTGCCGGCAGCACATTCAAACGGCCGGAAGGATACTTTGCGGGCAAGCTGATCATGGACGCGGGGCTGCGGGGCTATCGAATCGGCGGCGCGCAGGTGTCGGAGAAGCACTGCGGTTTTGTGGTGAACAGAGGCGGCGCTACCGCGGCGGATGTCAGAGAAGTGATCGAGGAAGTACAGGAGCGGGTCAGGGACCGGTTTCATGTCACGTTAGAACCGGAGATCGTTTTTTTGGGAGACTTTTGAAAAAACTGCGGGAATCCGAAATGCAGGGGATACGGGAGATAATGAAATGAGATTTGTGGTAGTGACCGGCATGAGCGGTTCCGGTAAGAGAACCGCTATGAAAATGCTGGAAGATGTGGGATTTTATTGTGTGGATAACCTGCCGGTGCCGCTGATTGAGAAATTTGTGGAACTGATCGCCATGCCGGGCAGTGAGATTACTAAGGTCGCATTGGGGCTGGATGTACGGGCGGATCAGCCTTTTGGTGATGCACAGCGCACATTGGACAGGCTGCGGGAGAACGGATATCTTTTTGAAATCCTGTTTATGGATGCGGGAGATCAGGTTCTGCTCAAAAGATATAAGGAGTCGAGGCGGATGCACCCTCTTTCGCCGAAAGGACGGGTAGAAGAAGGGGTACACAGGGAACGGGATATCCTGAAAAATATTAAGAAAAAGGCCGACTATGTGATTGATACTTCCAATCTTCTGACAAGGGAGCTAAAGGAAGAGATCGATCATATTTTTGTACGCAATGAAGAATATAATTCGCTGATGGTCAGCGTTTTGTCATTTGGATTTAAGAATGGGATTCCGGCGGACGCGGATCTGGTATTTGATGTCAGATTTCTGCCGAATCCGTTCTATATCGATGAGCTTAAGCATAAGACTGGTAATGATAAAGAAGTCCAGGACTATGTGATGAGTTTTCCGGAGGCGGCAGCATTTCTCGGGAAGCTGGTTGACATGTTGGATTTTTTAATTCCCAATTACATTAAAGAAGGCAAGCATCAATTGGTGATCGGGATCGGCTGTACGGGCGGCAGGCACAGAAGTGTGACATTGGCCAATGAACTTTATGCAGGGCTCAGAGAACGTGGGAATTACGGCGTTAAGCTGTATCACAGAGATATAAAACAGGGAGTATAGAGAATGTCTTTTTCCGGGAGGGTGAAGGAAGAACTTGCAGCGCATATAGATTCTTCGAGGCATTGCCAGCTGGCAGAGCTGGCGGCGATCCTGCACTTTGGCGGCGGTATATGCGGGCCGGCAGGCGAACCACATCTTTGCCTTGAGACAGAAAATGAAGCAGTTATCAGAAAATGCTTTACATTATTAGAAAAAACCTTTAATATAAATAAAGTTGCAGTACAGGGCAAAGGGAGGATACTGTCCGACGACAGGACAGAAGATAAAGTGATACAGGCCCTGCATCTTGGAAAGAGGGAGGATGGATTGATTCTGCTGCAGACACCGGTCAACTCTCTTTTGATCAAGAATTCATGCTGCGCCAGAGCATTTTTAAGGGGCGCATTTTTGAGTATCGGATCGATGAGCGATCCTGAGAAGAGCTACCACTTGGAGTTTGTCTGCAGTATCAGAGAGCAGGCAGGACAGCTTAAGGATATTATTCGGGAATTTCAGATCGATGCGAAGAGTGTCCGGCGCAAGAAATATGAGGTTGTCTATTTAAAAGAAGGTTCCGGTATTGTAGACCTTCTGAACGTTATGGGAGCGCATGTATCCCTGATGAATCTGGAGAATCTGCGGATTGTCAAGGAAATGCGCAATTCCGTGAACAGGCGGGTAAACTGCGAGACAGCCAATATTTCCAAGACCGTGACTGCAGCATCGAAGCAGATCGAAGACATACTCCTGATCAGAGACAAATACGGTTTTGACAACCTGCCGGACAATTTGCGGCAGATGGCGGAAGTGCGGCTGGAGTATCCGGATGCCGCGCTGAAAGAGCTGGGGGGCTATCTGGATCCGGCCGTAGGGAAATCGGGGGTAAATCACAGACTGCGTAAATTAAGTGAGATTGCCGATAGAATCAGGTTGTAAAGGAGGGAAAAAGTATGATTCAAAAAGCTATCCAGATTAAACTGGAGGAAGGGCTGGAGGCCAGACCGGTCGCCATGCTCGTGCAGGTGGCAAGTCAGTTTGAGAGCACTGTGTACATCAACTCAGAAGACAGAAAAGTGAACGCCAAGAGCATTATGGGGATGATGAGTCTTGGACTTGCCAGTGGGGAAGAGGTAACTGTTGTTGCGGATGGAAATGATGAGGACACTGCTGTTGTGGAGATTGAGAAATTCTTGAGCGGTAATTAGACCTCGACTGCGCACATGACATTTAGATAAGGCAGAATGTAAAAGAGATTTCTGTAGAAAGAAGTCTCTTTTTTTTACGCTTTTTTAACTTTGTCGTAATTGAAATTTACAGATCACTCTATTAAAATAATAATTACAGGATATATTTAAAGGAGGGAGGCAGCTATGAGGAAAAGAATGCTTTTTGTATACAATCCGAGAGCGGGCAAAGCGCAGATCCGCAGTAATCTGCTGGATATTATAGATATTTTCGTGAAGGCCGGATATGAGGTCACTGCCTATCCCACGCAGGCAACGGGCGATGCGGTCAAAGCGGTGAAAGAGCGGCAGGGCAGCTATGACATGGTGGCATGCTGCGGCGGGGACGGGACGCTGGATGAAGTGGTCAACGGGATGATGCAGTGCGAAGAGAAGCTTCCGGTGGGTTACATTCCGGCGGGCAGCACCAATGATTTTGCCAACAGCCTGAAAATCCCCAAGAATATGATCAAGGCGGCGGATGTGGTCGTGAACGGTGTAAACTATGCCTGCGATATCGGCCGGTTTAACAATGATAATTTTATTTACGTGGCGGCTTTCGGTATTTTTACCGACGTGTCTTACGAAACGAAGCAGGACGTGAAAAATGTGCTGGGACATGCCGCCTATCTGCTGGAAGGGGTGAAGCGGCTGCCTTCCGTGCGGGCCTGTCCGTTGAAGATCACCTGTAACGATCAGGTGATCGAAGGAGAATTTCTTTACGGGATGGTCACCAATTCCTATTCTGTGGGAGGCTTCCGGGGCATCACGGGGCAGGATATTCTGCTGGATGACGGGCTGTTTGAGGTGACGCTGATCCGCAGGCCCACCAATCCGCTGGATCTGAATAATATCATCATGGCGCTTGTGGACAAGCGTGTGAAGTCGGAGCATATTCATACGTATAAGACGTCGGAGCTGATCGTGGAGAGCGAGAAGCCGCTTGCCTGGTCACTGGACGGAGAGTTTGGCGGAGAGCACCTGAAAGCCATGATCAGCAATGAGCAGCAGGCACTCCAGATCAGGATACCGCAGGAATACCTTGCGTAACTGCAGGGCCGAAGACCGTGATACTACTATCTGACGGATAACCCGGAAGTTTTTTGGACATATTTTCCAGAGAATCTATTTGCGTATAAACAGGCTTTGGGTTATAATAAATGCAGTAGTTTTCACCCGGTCCCGTGCCGGTCAAAATATTAAAATATTAAGAAAGGTGGTAACAACAATGCCATTAGTAACAACAAAGGAAATGTTCGAGAAGGCATACAATGGCGGTTATGCGGTTGGTGCATTCAATGTTAACAACATGGAGATCGTTCAGGGTATCACAGAGGCAGCAGGTGAGCTGAACAGCCCGGTTATTCTTCAGGTTTCCAAGGGAGCACGTGCTTATGCGAACCATACTTATCTGGTTAAGCTGGTAGAGGCAGCAGCACAGGAGAATCCGCAGATTCCGATCGCTCTGCATCTGGATCACGGCGACAGCTTTGAGCTGTGCAAATCCTGTATCGACGGTGGCTTTACTTCCGTTATGATCGACGCGTCTTCCAAATCTTTTGAAGACAATATCGCATTGACCAAGCAGGTTGTAGAGTATGCTCATGACAAGGGCGTAGTAGTTGAGGCTGAGCTTGGCACACTGGCAGGTGTTGAGGACGAAGTAGTAGTAGAGGCTGGTAAAGAGTCCTACACACGTCCGGAGGAAGTGGAAGAGTTCGTTTCCAGAACAGGTTGTGACTCTCTTGCGATCGCGATCGGTACTTCCCATGGTGCTTACAAGTTTACGGCAGCTCAGTGTACAAGAAATGCTGACGGCATCCTTGTTCCGCCTCCGCTTCGTTTCGACGTATTAGAGGAGTGCATCAAGCGTCTGCCCGGCTTCCCGATCGTTCTGCACGGATCTTCTTCCGTTCCGCAGGAGTTCGTTAAGATGGTTAACCAGTACGGCGGCGATATGCCTGACGCAGTGGGTATTCCGGAAGAGCAGCTTCGTAAGGCAGCTGAGCTTGCAGTATGTAAGATCAATATCGACTCCGATATCCGTCTTGCTATGACAGGCCACATCCGCAAGTACTTCGCAGAGCATCCGGATCATTTCGATCCTCGTCAGTATCTGAAACCGGCTCGCCAGGCTGTTAAGGAGATGGTTGCTCATAAGATCGTTAACGTTCTTGGTTCTGACGGTAAGGCGTAAGACGTAAAGTAAAAAGTAAACAACAGAAATACAGCAATAGGAAAGCCCCACTCTGCATGAGAAAGAGTGGGGCTTACTTATATGATTTGTATGCCTTTATTCCCGCGAAGCAACGAGCCAGGCTGTCATGCCTGCATGGATATTTGACTTATAAGCTTTTATGCCGTTTCTATCTTTCGGTGTGTTCCTCATTGATATCCGGAAAGACGGAGAGGAGAGGTTTCACGTCCTGTCTGCGGATAACGCGGTCCACATAGTTCTTTGTAATGCGCATGACGAGCGGCGACAGGCAGAGCACGCCGATCAGGTTAGGCATGGCCATCAGCCCGTTAAAGGTGTCGGACAGATCCCAGGCCAGACTGAGGTTCATGGTGGCTCCCACATAGATGATGAGGATAAACACGATCTTGTAGGCGATGGTGGATTTCGTACCGAATAAATATTCCCATGCCTTAGAGCCGTAATGGCTCCAGCCAAGTACCGTGGAGAAGGCAAACAGCAGGATCGAGACGGCGATGAACATCGGGCCGAAGGAGCCAAATATCGTGGCAAAGGCTTCGCCTACCAGGGCGGAACCGGAAGCCTCGCTTAAGACCGCTCCCGTCTCCAGATCCACAAGTCCGGACGAAAGAACGGAAAAGGCAGTCAGCGTGCAGACGACCATGGTGTCGGCAAACACTTCGAAAATACCCCACATGCCCTGCCGGACAGGTTCTTTCACATTGGAGTTGGAATGCACCATCACGGAGGAACCAAGTCCCGCTTCGTTGGAGAACACACCCCGTTTCATGCCCCAGGTGAGAGCCAGCTTGACGCCGGAACCGACGATGCCGCCGCCCACGGCTTTTAAGCCGAAAGCGCCCTTGAAAATGGCGGAAAAGACAGCGCCGCACTGTCCGATATTGGCTATAAAGATGGTGAGCGCGCCCAGTATGTATGCAATGGCCATAAAGGGAACCAGCTTCTCGGTAACGGAAGCGATCCGTTTCAGGCCGCCGACAATGACCAATGCCGCCAGAACCATAAGACCGATACCCGTAGCGACGGTCGGAATGGAGAAGGCCGCTTCCATATTGGCGGCGATGGAATTCACCTGACTCATGTTGCCGATACCGAAGGAGGCCAGCAGACAGAATACGGAAAAGAGCACCGCCAGAACCGCACCGATCTGCTTACAACCCTTATAGGAGCCGAGACCGTCTTTCAGATAATACATGGCGCCGCCGCACCACTCGCCTTTCGTATTCCTGCGGCGGTAATAGATGCCCAGCACATTTTCGGAATAGTTGGTCATCATGCCGAAGAAAGCCACGATCCACATCCAGAAGATGGCGCCGGGGCCGCCGGCAATCAGCGCGCTGGCCACACCGACGATGTTGCCCGTTCCGATGGTGGCCGCCAGAGCCGTACACAGCGACTGAAACTGGGATATGGCCTTGTCTTCCTTATCGGTGTGTTTCGTAATGTGTCTGTCACGGAAGATACCGCCGATGGTGTTCTGGAACCAGTGCCCGATATGGGACAGCTGGAAAAATCTGGTCAGTACCGTCATCAGGATGCCCGTTCCCACCAACAGTACCAGCATGGGGATTCCCCAGACGAAATTGTTGACGGCGCTGTTGACACTGTTGACAGAATCAACAAGGCCCGCAAAATATTCTTTCAAAATAATCTCCTCCTTCTCTGTTTCCGGAAAATATTTGGTTCAATGCTTTAAAATACACTTTTACAGTATAGCACAGTAAAGTATCACGGGCAAGGAATAAATGTATACATGCATATTTGGATGTAATACCGGGTTGCTGTTTGCGGTCGGATCCGACAGATTTATATTTCACCGGAACTTTTTGTTATATTTTGTCCGTTCATGAATTGTTCATATTTAATTTAAAAAAACTTCATGCAGGTAACATTCTTTAGACATTTCTCATGCGTATACTAAGACCATAAGATAACAACAGGCCAATACAACAAGCCGACGACATCAAGGTTGCTGATTAACTAAAACTTTTTCATAATAATGCCAAGTAGAGTTCGCTCTGCTTGGCATCCTCCCTTTTTCGGGGCAGATTCCCTTCTGGCCAGATTTACATGTTTCCCTCCATTTCTGCGCTGCTTTTTGCGCATAAACGAGTTTGTGGCAAGCAACGCGCAGACACAAATCTCGAGATTGAAAATTTTAATTTTCAATCTTTTCCATAAAGTGATTTTCGATTGACTTCTATTTGCAGCCTCCCTATAATGAAAACGAAATAATTTGTACAATGTTATCAAGTTTCCGGAGATAAATGGATGGCGAGATTGTATTTTGAAGAAATAGACGATGATGAAACAGAAAATGCAGAAACAGCAGATATTGAAGAAGCAGAGAACATACAATACATGAATAGAAAAGTGATAGAAAACATCGAATATATAGAGATAGAAGATTTAGATGATATAGATGACGTAAAAGAAACGGAAGAATTCGGGGAAGAAGAGTACAGAGAATATTTTGCCCACTATGAGGAGAGGAAGCGCATACGGTCTGAACGACAGCAGCGCATGAGAAAACAGCGTGTATTAAAGCGCTTTTTGTGTCTGGGTGTGCTCTGTACCGTCATGAGTATTATCGTCATTGTGAGGGTATCCGGCAGAAAAAAGGACAGGGAAGAGGAGCATAACCAGCTGCAGACAGTGGAGAATGTGGAGCAGACGGAGCGCAATGATTTACCGCTGATAAATGGGGTACAGGGAGATATACCAGAGGGGGCGGACAGCGAACCTGATGCGGCAGGGACGAAACCGGATCAGGCGAAGCCGGTTTACAGTTTTACCTCTGCACCGAATATCACGGGTATTTACAGTGAGGAAGTGATCAGCACGCATGCGATCCTGGTTGATGAGAGCACGGATACGATCGTTGCCGCGAAGGGAGCAGACGAAAGAATCTATCCGGCATCCATGACGAAGGTGTTGACAGTGCTGGTGGCGGCGGAGCAGATCACGGAAGAGGATCTGGACGACACTTTCACTATGACGCTGGAGATCACGGATTATGCTTATGTGAACGACTGCAGTGCCGTAGGTTTTTTGGATGGGGAAAAGGTGACGGTGCGGGATCTTTTCTACGGAACCGTGCTGCCTTCCGGCGGGGATGCCGCATTGGGGCTTGCGATTTATACGGCGGGTTCGCAGGAGGCGTTTGTGGAGAAGATGAATGCGAAACTGGAGGAGCTGGGGCTGGGAGACAGTGCGCACTTTACGAATTGTATAGGCCTTTTTGATGAAAATCATTATTGTACCGTCTATGATATGGCCATTATCATGAAAGCGGCCATACAGAATGAGCTGTGCAGGGAGGTATTGTCCGCGCATACTTATACGACTAAAGCTACGGCCGAACATCCGGAGGGAATTACGATTTCCAACTGGTTTCTGCGAAAGATTGAAGATAAGGACACGGGAGGTGAGGTGCTGTGTGGAAAGACCGGCTATGTAGTCCAGTCTAAGAACTGTGCAGTGAGCTATGGCACCTCCGCGGCCGGAACACCTTATATCTGCGTGACCGCCGGTTCCACCAGTGGATGGCGGTGCATTTATGATCACGTGGAAATCTATAACAGATATGTGCCGGAATCTTCCTGAGGAACCGTTAAGCGCATATTCATTAGAGGCCTTATTCAATAGAAATAGACGGTATAAGGCAATAGAGGACGGCAGCAGCGAGACCCTGTGGACGGATTCGCTGCTGCGTGTGTTTACCGGAGTTTTTCCGGTTCCGGATAATCTATGCCGAAGGTATCGACCGTGACGGTCTTCATTACCTGGTCTTCCAACGGCCTGTCGGAATAATCAGTAGCCGTTTCGGCGATTCTGTCTACCACATCCATGCCTTCGGTTACTTTGCCGAAAGCGGCATATGCGCCGTCAAGATGCGGGCTTGTCTTGTGCATAAGGAAAAACTGACTTCCTGCCGAGTCGGGATGCATACTTCTGGCCATGGAGAGAACGCCGGGAGTGTGCTTTAAGTCGTTGGGGAATCCGTTCTGCGCGAATTCGCCGCGGATGGAGTAGCCCGGGCCGCCCATACCGCTGCCCTCGGGGTCGCCGCCCTGAATCATAAAGCCTTTGATGACTCTGTGGAAGATCAGGCCATCGTAAAAATGCTTCTGAACCAGGCTGATAAAATTGTTGACGGAAGTGGGGGCAATCTCCGGATAAAGCTCAGCTTTGATAACGTCACCGTTTTCCATCGTAAAGGTTACAATCGGGTTTTGTGCCATATTTCCAAGTCCTTTCTTAAAATGTATGATTTCGTTTGTATATTTTTCCTATCTATTATATTATTATATATAAGAAAATACAAATGAAAAATCGAAACTGTTACTATCGGACAGGAAATTATGCAAAGAGCATGATTCTCATGCGACCCGCTGACCTATGGTGCGCAGCAGGATGGAAATTGACTGTAAAGAACAAGACGTGGAAGAGCCATCGCGATGCGATTTTAAATGGCTGGATGGATATGACGGGAGAAGGAGTTGAACCGTCATGTAAGATGAGTGGGGTGGGGTTATGCTGAGGAAAGTGGTTTTTGCATTAAAAGACGGGACAGGAAATCGATTACAGTTATCGTTGTGCAGCCTGATCCAGGAGTTAAAGCAACACGAGATAGAGGTGGCGTATGCCATCTGTCTGGAGCACAGGGAGTATGGGGAGCAGAGCGGGGCTGTTGTGTGCAGGGAAGAATGTCTGTTAAAGAAGCATGGCAGTATCTGCGCGGCTGACCAGGAAGAGCCGGATACATTGTATATCACGGATTCTTCCGAACAGTACGGGATCTGGAAGCAGTATGGGAAATATGTCCTGCCCTACAGGCATCAGTGGAATCCGGAGGATGTCTTTACAGGTGCGGAATATATGATAGAACGTCTGGAGGAGGTAGACTACGAAGTGGTTGACATGGCCTACCGCCGTCTGGCTGGAATTCCATGGGAGATTTTCAGGACAGAGCGCTGTATCGTGCGGGAGACGATCGTGGAGGACGTGGACAGTCTGTATGGTATTTACGGAGAGCCGGCCATCACGGAGTACATGGAAGATCTGTATAAAGACAGAGATGAAGAAATCGCTTACATAAAGGACTATCGCAGAAGAATGTATGGCTTCTACGGCTATGGCATATGGAGCGTACTGTCCAGACGGGACGGGCAGGTAATCGGACGGGCGGGGATCAGCTGGCGGGAGGAATTCGATGTGCCGGAGCTGGGGTTTGTGATTGGAGTGCCGTGGCAGCGACAGGGATATGCCTATGAAGTATGCAGCGCGATCCTGCGTTATGCATGGAAGGACATCGGTTTTAAGCAGATTCAGGCACTTGTCATGGAACACAATGAGAAATCTTCCGCACTGTGCCGGAAGCTGGGGTTTGAGGACAACGGAATTACGGTATTGGAGAATGTGAGGTATATCTTATATAAAATGCAGTTTAACTCCTGACAGAGTTAAGCTGCATTATTTGGGATGCAATCCAAAATGCTTTAGTGTATAATAGGTCTGTAACGGCAGCTATAGTAAACTTACATCATGCTCAGCCTGCCGCCTGGCGGGCCGCATGGC
>CAJTPO010000023.1 GCA_910578115.1 uncultured Lachnospiraceae bacterium
CCGAATAACTTTATCGCCAACCTCGGAATCATAGCTTTACACCACTTCTTTGGAGAGTTCTTTCCGCATCCGGTCTCTCTGACGATCTCCTCGTATGTCATGCCCTTTATATAGACCGCCTCAAGTGCCTCATACTTGTACGCCTCGCCTGCTGCCTCCGTGTCCTCTTTCAGCGACGCAAGGGCTTTCCGCAGGTGTTCAAACAGGATGACGGTCTCTGCCCTGCACTCCCTTATGGATTGCAGGAACGCCCGCTCTGCTGATATGTTATATCTGCCCGCATCCGGAATCTGCGACACTTCCGACACCGCATCATTGATATACCGCTCCATTTCACGGTAATTCTCAAGATATAAATATGTTTTGTCGATGACCGTCTGCTCTTTTTCCTCTTTCACGCTTATTCCTCCGTTTCTGTTTATCCCTTGCCTTTTCCGGCTCTCATTCCCTTTTGACAGTCCGGACATAGGCATTTCTTCCCTATCGTCCACCCGTCATTGCGGGCGTGTGCTGCTGCCCGCTGCTTTGACACGTTTCCGCACCAATAGATCATTGTTCCGCAGTTATCGCAAATAACTCCTCTTACGATCGGCATGAATCATCCTCCTCTTTCAGAATATGCTCATTCTGCATCCTCTGTAATTCCATCAAGCCCTTTTTGAACTCCATGTCATCACCGTTCATGCAGGTGTCGAAAAGCTGCTCATACTTCTCAATATTCTCGAATATGAACCTCGCCTCCGCTGCCGATCTGCTCGCATTGAGGAACATTCCCTTGACCGCCTCTTTCATGGTATCGCATCGCAGTTTTTCCTCCTCTGTATGTGGCGGTGTCTCTGCAATCATTTTATTATAGGCTTTGTCTATTGCATCCGAAATCGGCTTTTTCCATCCAACTCCGACCGACATCAACTGATATTCAATATCCTCAAACGTGTTCCCCTGTGCAATGCCCGTGATTTTGATTTCTTTCTTTCCTTTTGCAGAAATCAAAATCAGATCATCGTCATATGCACTCATGTAATATTCAAACTTTGAATCAAAGTTTTTTTCCGGATTGATGATGATTTCCGGCTCACTGCTTCCCTCGGTCGCAATTCTTACTCCGATATACCTTGCGCCCTCTACTTTTGCATTGATAAATAATGCTTTTAATGCGCTTTTATTCATTGTCCTGCTGCCTCCTCCCTATTCCCTCCCGCCGTCTCTCACGATGTTCACGGCTTTGTCTATCAATATGTACTCCTCGCCTCCGTCGATGTAACCGTCGCCGTTTGCCCTTATATCGGCGCATATCTGCCCCAAATCCGCACCCTGCAACGCCTCGCCGTCCTTATTGACAAGCGATGTCGCCATGATGCAGAATCCGTCCTCAAGTCCTGTGTAGTCCTCAAGGATATACGTCACCAGTTTTCTCACCATGCGTCCGGTGTTCCTGCCGTCCGCAAACTCCATCAATTCAAGGATGTCGCCCTTTTTATATCCCCTGTCATTCTTCCGGAGTTCAAAACTCTTGATATTGCTGCAAGCATCCTCGAAAAACGATGCTCCCAGTCTGATCTGATGCACTTTCTGACCGCTCTCTCCGGATGCGGACGGAATATTGTTCATGCGCTCCTCGTCTGCCTGTTCACGGAGTTTCTTTGCTGTCTCCCTGTCAATCCTGTCCTGCTCCTCCGAATAACGCTGCTCGTCGGTCTTGTACGCCTCCGATCGGCTCTCATACTGGTCGCACTTTGTACACGTTCCGGTCTTGACATTGCATGTCTCGTATTTTGTGCAGGAATAGCAGAGAGACGTGATTCCCTCCGGATGCGGTGTCTGATAGTCGTCGCCTGCTACCGGATGCTCCTCATTGCCCTCCTGTCGCTCTGTATTTGCCCCATTTTCGCCCGTTTCGGTCTCCGGTGTACTCTTTTCCGGCTCTGCCCCGTTCTGCCTGTCTGTGTCGGTCTCTGTGCCCTCTCCGGTGGCTTTCTGCGTCTCCTGCTGCCCCGTCTTTTCCCCTTTCATGGTCTTTATGTCTTTATGGGAGAGTTCGCCGGATTCCTTGAACCTCTCAAGTGCCTCCTGCTGCTCCTGCTCTGACATTCCGGACAGTTCATAAGCTGCGGAGAACGTGAGACGCTCGCTTTTCAATTCTTCCTTAAATTCCGGAATCAGATTGTTGTTGACTGATTCGATCTGTGCAACCTTTGTCTTTGACATGTGCAGCATTGAGGCAATGACATCCCGCAGCCGACCGGACGTGAGATCATACCCTTTGATCTGCTTTCCTGCTGCTTTCATCTTTTCCAGTGATTCCTTGAGGCGTTTTTCCTCCTCGATCATGTCTGCGACGCTCTTATTCCGGTATGCGTTCGCAATGATGATCTCCACCTGCTCCTCGTCCGCATCCTGCGGAGTTGTCAGCTTACTCGTCGCCATTTCAAACTCTTTATAGCCCTTTGAGACAAGATGCTTTAATGCAAGCCACCTCCTCTCCCCTGCAACAATCCTATACTCGCCCTTTTCGCACGGCTCATATACAAGTTCAAGATTCTGCTTGAGACCGAATGTCAGAATGTCTCCCGCAAGTTCCTCAATCGCTGCGATACTGTAAAAGTTCATTTCATTCCTGTACATCTTGAAAATCGAAATGTCTTTCGTGCGAAATCTCGCTTTCGGTGTCTCCTCGATGCCCGCCTTGCTATTTTTGTTTAATGCGTCCATGACGCTGAATCCTGTCGCCATCACTTCTCCTCCTCGTCACATTCTTTAGATGTCAAGTTCTGACAATCCCCGCAGTAATTTCCATTTTTCCAACATTCTTCCTGCTCATGCTCGAAAACATCTGCTAATTTTTTATCGTACAGTTCGCAATATGTTGTCTGCATCCTCTTTCCTCCTGTTCAATTCCTGCTCTGCCTCTTTTGCTATTGTCTGAAAAATACAAAATCCCTTGCATGTGTCCGGCGATATACCGCACGTTTCGCATGGTGGATATAGTGAGCTGTCCGGTCGCCTCGGTCTTTTATCTATGCTCATTTTTCCCTGTCCTCCTGTCCTGTTTTTCACCGCCGTTCAATGCCCGAACGATTTCTTTGTATTCCTTTTCCCTCTCGGAGATTTGCGCCTCCAAAACGTCCAACCGTTTGTATAACTGATTGATTGCACGGGAGGGCAGCTTTTCACCGTTCTTGACCAAAATTCTGATGATCTCATTCCGGCTCACGTCGTTTAACTCTGCTAATACCTGCAACTGCGTGTTTTGGTTTCTCGCCTCACGGTACATGATGCAGATTTCCCTCTCCGTCACGCCTCATCACCCTCTATTCTGTCAATTTCTGCTTTTTGGTTTCCGTCCGCTCGACATTGATCTCACCTTTGCTATTCTGCGAAATTGAGGCTTTAACGCCCCCCCGTAGGTTCAAAGTGACCTTTGCAAGCCCGCCCGAATAAATCTCCTCGACTGCTGCCCGCAGTATGTTCACGATGCCCTCTCCGATTCTTTTCTCCGGTGCTGCATCCTCCCCGAAAAGGACAGAAACATTTTTCAGTGCCTTTTCTTTCCGCTGCTTTTCTTTCTGATATTCGACCGCCTCCGGACAGGTGCAGGACATTGTCGCCTTTTCCTCTGCCTGTGGCTGTGTCAACTTTCCATCTGCCTCAATCTGCACCATTTGTCCGCAGAATCGACATGGTGCTGTGTTTATAACATTTCCCATCGCCTTTCCTCCTTTATTCGACGAACTGCTCTGCCTTGAACCTGTCTCCCATATCCATGAAATACCCATACAAGAAATCTTTCTGTTTTTTTGTCAGATTCTTCATGTTGGTCACAATATAACCGCCATATCCGGACGGATTGTGAATCAGACAATATCCTTTGACTATTGAGAGAAAATCACGTCTTAAATACAGACAATCGCCCTCGACCGCACGATCTTTTCTCCATTTCCGATATTCCTCATTAAATCCTTTCTTTTCGCAGATTTCCTCCGCAGATTCCTCATGATTTCCGAACGGGCTTTCCGTGAACTCCCCTGCCGGAGACAACCACCCGAACTCTTTTGATTCTGTCTCCTGCTGCCCTGCTGCCTCCTGCTCTTTCTTTTGATTCGGCATGATTCCGTTTATGAAATCTTCATAATGCTTTCCGAACTTCTCTTTGTTCATCCCCAGTGCGATTATATCCTCACACTTGAGCGGTTCGCCCTTTTCTCCATTCTTCAGCATGAGAATCCGGCACGTTCCCCACTCCATTTCTGAAAACCCCAAACCGTAACAATCCATCACATAATACAAGCCGATTCTCAAATCCGAATTCTGCTGCACCTCAACCATGTCAATATAATTTTTGTTTGCCAGTGCATCCCACACGATATGAAAATAATACACGAACCCTTTTTCAAACGACCCGCATTTTCCGGACGGAGTGATCGTGATGCAGGTGTCACATTTCCCTCCTGTCCGGTGATGCTTGCATGAGGAATTATTGCAGGTTATTTTCTGTTTTCCCATGCTCACACCTCCCTCAAAAGTTCCTCAACCATGCTCCGGTAATCCTGCGTCACAATCCCCCGTCTCGAAAACTCCGGCAATGGTTTCATCGCCATGCTTGCCTTTTCTGCCATGATCGACCGTCTGATCGGTGTGGTGAACATCTTCCACCCATACTCCTCATGCAGCCATAACTCCATTTCAAGGGAAGTCTTGTTTTTCTGTCGCATTGTCATGACAACCTTGATTCTCAAATCCGGATTGACCTTTTTCAAATCCTCGACCTGCTCCTCAAGGTTGCGGAGAGCCTCATTCTCAAATCCTCCGACCTTTGCAGGGGCGATCACAAGGGATGCAGACAACAAAATGTTGATGACCACCATGTCAAGCAACCTCCCGCAATCACAAATGCAATAATCATATGCGCCCGATACCTCCGTGAGCGCATCCCGCAGCCTCGTGACTTGATTCTCCTCCTGCTTGAGCAGCAGGTTCATGTCTGTCCGCATGAGATACCCGTTCGCAGGAATGATGTCAATATGCTTATACTGCGTCGTTTGAATGAGTTCCGATGTCCGGTAATCTCCCCCGACATTGACATGACGCTCAAGCAGTTCACTCAAACCGATTCCCTCCGGCTCATATGCCCCAAACGTCTTTGATGTGTCTCCCTGCGGGTCTCCGTCAAGCACAAGCACACGTTTCCCGTGTTCCTCGCCTAAAATATAGGCGATGGAATCGGCTGTCGTGGTCTTTCCGATTCCTCCCTTTGGTGACATTACTGCAATAATTTTCATGTTGTTTCCTCCTGTCCTCTCTCAATCAATAATCTCTTTTACAATGTCCGCAGCGGTGTAAATATGTCATGTCCTCTCCGACCTTATAAAACAGAATCCCGATCATGACAAACGCCCCCAGTGCGATGACACCTGCTGCCGTGATAACTTTTTTCGTGTTCCTCACCTCCCGCCTATAAATAAATTGTGTAATAGAGATTCATCTGCAAATCACTGAAAAGAAACTCCGGTGTCTCGTCCGGCTCAAGCGGTTTCATGAGTTTCCGTTCTTTCCACTGTCTATGACGGATTTCCGGAACTGCTCTAAATTTCTTGACCGCATCCGTCCGAATCCCCTCATATGTTTCATTGTGCATGACTAGCAACGCAAGCCATCCGACAAATACCTCTTTTTCATCCTTGAGGATTCGCAGTCTGTCGGAGTTTTCAAGCAGCTTGACAAATTCCTCCAATGCCATCACGCACCACCTCCCTTGACCTTGCCATTCTTGAGGATGCAGTTATTCGGGAGGCTCATTGTGCCGTTCCGCTCCATGTGCTTTCTGTCTGCAAGGCTCAAATATTCCGTGATGACGCTGATCGCCTCCTCTGTGGAATAGCAGGTTGCGACAAAATGTCCGATCTCTGCCATGTCCGCAAGAAACTCTTTTTGACTGTCCGTCTGCCTGTTATCCCCGAATTTCATTTCAATGTACAATCCGCAGTAAATCCCTTTCGGGTACGGGAGGCATAAATCAGAGACGCCCGCTTTCACGCCCATCTGCTTTAATTTGACCGCCTCACGCTGATTCCTGCTGCCTCCGTTCGGGCAATGATGCAACCATTTCAATTCCGGATAATGGTTCATGTTATACTGCGCCCACTGGACGACGGCGATCTGCTCCGTGTCCTCGCTCCTCATTGCGTATTTCATATTCATTTCTTTTCCGCTCCTCTCCGTTGCGCCGTCTATGGTGCAAACATGATAATATTTGCAGAACAGGCAGACGCGACGGCAATCCTTGACCTTGAACATCCACAAAAGCCTCCGGAAAAGCTGCCCGACCGTTCTCACCTGCCCTCTCCCTCCTCGCTACTGAAATAATGGTGTCCGATGACCGTGTACGGCGTTCCAAACGAATGGAAATGCCCCTCACGGAAATAAACCACCGAATCCGGAAAAATCCTCTCATTGACTGCATCCTGCACCGCCTCAAGACATTCATCATCAAACGGTGCAGCCTCGACCGAACCATTCCCCCATGAGGAAAACGCCCCGTCCTGCTTGATGACCTCCTGCACCGTGTCCGGAAAATTCTCTGATTCAACCCGATTCAGAATGATCTCCGCAACGGCGACCTGTCCTGCGAACTCCTCCGTCTTTGCCTCCGCAAATACGGTCTTTCCCATGAGTTCAAAGTCATCCAGTGATATGTAGTCAATGCCCGCCCTGCCATATACGGGAATCATGCCCTCAATGTGAGGTTTCACCCACTCCTCAAACTCTTTTTCCTGCTCTGGTGCTGCTGTCTCTGTCAGCGTGTCGGCTGTCTGTGTGCGTGAGGACATCGCCTCAATGCTCTTGATCTCCTCATGTGCCTCGCCCTGCTGCCCGCTGTCATCCCTCCCCGCTGCTGCCGTGAGCAGGAGGACGACCACCGCCACCGTCACGAACAGAACCATCATCCGGATTCGCTTTCGTTTCCTTGCCCTCCGTCTCTTTTTCATTGTCCTTTTTCCTCCTCATTCTTGCGTGTATGTAGAACATGAAATTGAAATCGTTGTAATAAACGCCCGCATCTGTGAAATCAAATTCCGGATACCACCCCGCAAGCACTTCCCGAATCGTGTCTTGATTCTTGACCATGCCGTCAACATATTTCCCGATCGGTTTATAGCTGCCCTTGCCCTTTTCCGGCTGCTTTGAGTGAACGACTTTGATATTCGGGTCTTGCAGCCCTTGAGAACTATTCCACCGCTTTTCCGACTTGATGCGTTTCTTTTCCTTGACCATGTACCTTGACATTCCAGTGAGACCGTTTTCGTCCTTTTGCAGCCTCCTCACCTCATTCCGGCTCGACTGATTCCAACATCCCTCGACCACATCCATGTCAAGCGCACCGTCCATGACAATGTGATGATGCCACCGTATCTCTGCGCCCTCGTTGTACTCCGTCACATAGACATATTTTGCGTTCGGCAATCCCCGCTTTTTCCTCTGATAGTTCACCCTCCGGATGTAGTTCTGCATGTTCTTGATCGCTGCGTCGATGTCTCCGTCCGGTGGGAGATGGTCGTCATCATATGTCAGCGTCATCCATATGTCACGATCACCGAAATTCTGATTGATTAACCGCTCCACATACTTTCTTGCATTTTTATCATTCAGATTCTTTTGCGCTTTGCTGTTATCCTTAACAACCCTCTGCCCCTCTTTTGGCACATCATCCATTTTCCGGAACTGCGGGTATATCTCAATTTCAAATTGTTCCCCTGCTGTTATCTCTTTGAGGGCATACACCATCTTTTTACCGTGGGAGAACATCTGCTCCACAAACCACTCATTCAAGTCCGCAATGGTTTTGTTATATGCTGCCTCATAGTCGTATGGGATGAACTGCATCCCCCTCTTTTTTCTCTTTCTTTCCTGTCCTTTTCTCTCCATCTGACACGCTCCTGTTACACCCGCCCCTCAAGGTTTTCGCTGACTTGTTACTATCAATTACAAGGACGGTAAAAGCCCGAAAATTCCCTTGAAACAAGGCTTTTTTCATGATTTTTCGCTTGTGTTTTCGTGTCAGATTTGTTATAATATTTCTTGTAGAACAACTGACACAAAAGCACGATTGAAACGGACGACTGCTGCCAACGGTCGCCCGTTTCTTTTTATCCTTTTCAAGCTGCTGCCTCTTTCTCTCTGACCTGCACCGTCACTTTGACCTGCTCCCGTTCAGAGATTATCCGTGCAATGGTCTCATAAAATTTCTTGATATTCTCTGCGCTCACCTGCCGTCACCTCCACGTTCTTTCCCGATACTCAATCATCATCCCGCCGTCTTTCGCACACTGAATCTCCGCAGCCATGCCCTCCGAAATACCGTATTTCATGCCGACGACGATTCCGTCACACCTCCTCAAGATGTTCATTCCTGCTGCCAGTCCGATCTCCCGCTCCTCCTCGATGCTTTCATCAAGGCATTGCGTCATGTAGAGGTGCGGTGTCACCGGACAATCGCCCCGCAGCAATATTGTTCTTGTCAACGCTTTTGCATACTCGACGTTACGCTGCAACGTCTCCGCATCCGTCGCCCGATACGGCGAACATATGTAAATCAATTTACTCATCTAATACTCCCACCTCGTTTCCCCACGCATCCCATCCGTCCGCTGTTTTCCTTGCAAACAATTCAATCCGTGGCACATCTCCCGTAAATTCGACAATCCTTTCTCTCACTTCATCCGGCTTTTTGCTGTGCTGTTCTCTTACAGTTTCAACCAACTGCGAAACAGAATGATGTATTGATTTTTTTGGCGGTTTTCCTTTAGTTGCAATTAAGCACACCTCGCTATTTGATTTTGTATAGAATCCTATCCCTTTGAACCAACTCCCGTTTTTATTTTTCTTTACCCAACAAAAGCCTATTGTTTTGTACTCAAACCCCCATGCCTTTATTGTTTCCAGTGCCTCTTGTAATTTTGGAAATGTCGCCCACATAAACAAAATGCAGTCTTTTTCCGAAATTTTACCGATCGGCAATTCCTCAATATCTTTTTGTTTCATAGTCTTGTAATGCGCCACCGCTGCACCGTTCTTTTTATCGCACCAGTTTTGATATGACCACGGCGGGTCGGCATATATCACGTTGTACTTTTTTTCTGTGTTAAAAATATCTATTTGCATTTTTCAAATTCATGTCCGGTCTTAGCCTGTCAAAACTTATGTCAATTCCGTACCGCTCCGCAACCCTGTTCGTGTTATGCTCTGCGAACTCTCTGATCTCCGGATATTCGAGACCCGTATCGCAAAAAGCAACGTGCAGATTGCGACCGCAGGATGCACAATATCTCGCCACCAACTCAAGACAAACCGTGCTGTCCTTTCCTCCCGAATAACTCAAATACACATCATCGTCGAACTCCTCAAACCACCCGTCAATTCTCCGCTCTGACATCCTTTTCTTTGAATCTAAAGAGAGGGCTTGCATCTGTTTCAACTCCCACGGCTGATGTCGCCAGTTTTCACGGCTTATCGGCTTTTTATCTTCCATCACGTCGCCCCTCCTGTCGCTCGCCCTGCCGTCTCTGACAGGGCGCATCCCTTTCACCTGCTGCCTTTAAGCCGTTGCGACTGCTGCCTGTTTCCGTTCCTGCTCCTGCTGCCATCTTGCCCGCTCCTCCTCTTTGCCTGTCAAATATCCGGCGATAAAGGACTTGTCAGATTCCGGCAATAACAGGAACTTTTCTGCAATGCCCTCAACCATTTCCCTTTTCTTTGCTTTTACTGTCATGATTGTTCCTCCTCTCCGATTTCATCTGCCTCGCAATAGTCAACCGCCATAAAATTAGATTCCTCTGCTGCCCGCTCTTTCGCCTCCTCGATTGTGTCTGCCTCGACCTCAATCTCCTCACTTGCATATACAGTCACTAACCATCTTTTCAGTTTGATCTCCTCCTTATATCTGGGGCGGTTCTCTCTGTCTGTTCAAATCACCCACCTCTATTCCGGCGATGTCTACCGTGTTTTGATTTTTCACCTTAAAAAATCAAGAAAAACCTGTTGACCGACTATGAACTCTCTAGCATGGTTCACCCGCTGCCATGTTTCCCACGGTATCACTGACTTTGTCTCTCGGCTTGCCATCGTCAGACACAAGGTTGCCATCCCTGCATGACGGGACGACTGCTGCCCCGTTTCGGCTTTTATTCAATTTTGTTTTCCTCCCGTTGACGTATCTTTTCGATTTCACGCTCCACGTTCTTTCCCGAATATTCCTGCAACAATTTTTCTGATATGTGGTAAGTCCATATTGAGGACATTTTGATCGCCGTTCCGATCGGCAATTTCCCCTGCTGCATCCCTACTCTCACAAACTGCGGTGATACATTCAGAATCATCGCAGCCTCGGTCGGCAATATGCGTCCGATTTCCACCGTCACCGCCTCCTTGTTTTCGATATTCGGGAGGCTTTCGCCTCCCTGCTGCCTTATCTCTTTAACTGAAAAATCATTCCAAGAGCGCAATGTAAGAAAAAATTTTTGATTTCTTTTTCCGAATCTTCATAGTCTGTTCTTACAATCAACGTGCAATTTCCGGCACAATTACTCCATGTAATATCAAAGTTCATATAACTATATCCTTGTAACTGTTCTTTGATTGCCTCGCACTCTCTTTCTGCGAAATATCCTAATTCCTCAAATTTGTATTCTTTCATCTTTCATGACCTCCTGTTGTTCTTTCTAGGAACATTATAATTCTTTCGAAGAACATTGTCAACACTTTTTTGTTCTTTGAAAGAACTTTTTTATTGATTTTTGTCTTTGTTCGTGATATGCTTTAGAAAATAAGGGAGGTGATACAATATGACGCAAGGTGAACGTGTCAGAGAAGTCCGAAAAGCCCTCGGTCTGACATTGGAGAAATTCGGGGATAAAATCGGAATGAAAAAAAATTCCGTTAGTCAGATTGAAAACGGGAAAAACAACGTCACTGATGCAAATATAAAAGCAATCTGTCGGGAATTTAATGTTGACTACATATGGTTGACCACTGGTGACGGAGAAATGTTCGTCGATTCCGACGATGATTTCATCGAAAAGATCGACCGCATCATGGCAGGTGAGAGCGACATCCGGAAAAATGCAATAAAAGCCCTCGTCAATGCCAGTACGGAGGACATTGAGGCTCTTGACCGCCTCATTGATCTGTATTTGCAAGCGAAAAATGAAAAAGACTGACAGTCTTTTCAACTGCCAGTCTCGCTCATGGTGTACAGATACAAAACGAATTTGTATATCCTCTTGAGGACTTTTTCACTATGTATCTTTCCGACTAACTGAATGATAGCCTCTTTGTAAGTCAAGGGAACACCACCTCCCTTCCGATACGCATTGTAGCACAAATTTCCATGATTGTGGAAATCGTGAGGCACATTTCCATGATTATGGAAATATTCTCACCTGCTGCCGATATTCTGTCCGGCGTGTGATACAATTATTTGTATTCGGATTCAAACAGGTCGGTGATTTTGACATCAAGCGCAATGGCTATCGTTTCAAGCTGAAACAATGTCGGTGACACCTTGCCGTTTTCGATGTTGTTGAGCGTCGATTTTCCGATTCCGGATTTCTTCGCCAACTCCATCAAAGTGAACCGTTTTTCGGTTCTTTTTTCCCATAATAGAATTTTCACCCTGCTCACCTCCTTTCAAAAGGAAGTTTACAAGGTGGCGTGATTCTCTTATAGAATGGAGGTGTCTGCATGGGAAACAGTACCGACAAAAAGAGCCGTCTGATCTTTGCCTATGACATACTGTTTTGTGTCCTCGCACTTGTGGCGGTGTATTTTTCAATTTGCGACATGACGACCGGATGCACCTCTTTTCAGAGGAATGTTGATACTGCAATCACGATCGTATTTATTGCTGACTATTTCCTCCGGCTTGTGATTGCCCGTCATAAAAAAGAATTTTTCAAAGAGAATATTTTTGACTTAATCGCAATAATACCGTTTAATTCTCTTTTTAAGGTTTTCCGTGTTCTGAAAATACTGAAAATCATGAAACTGCTGAAACTTGCCCGACTGTCTGCCTACTTTGTGCGGTTTTATAAACGGGTAAAATTTTTCTTTGAGATCAACGGTCTCAAGTATATGGTATTTGTCAGCCTGTTTTGTATTATTTTAGGCGGTATCACAATTCATTTTGTAGAGGGAATGAGTTTCTCTGATGGGATATGGTGGAGTTTCGTCACCGCAACCACTGTCGGATATGGTGACATTTCCCCAACTTCACCCGCAGGAC
This sequence comes from uncultured Lachnospiraceae bacterium, assembly GCA_910578115.1. Classification (GTDB taxonomy): domain Bacteria; phylum Bacillota; class Clostridia; order Lachnospirales; family Lachnospiraceae; genus UBA3282. The sequence goes on from CAJTPO010000023.1 coordinate 12,278, forward strand.
GTGTCGTCGCTGCCGTTCTGATGGTGGTCGGTATCGGATTGATCGGCTCTCTCACAAGTACGATCACCGCCCTATTCTTTCAGAAACACGAAAGTTCATCGAAAAGCGATGCAAAAGGACAGATAATCAAAACCCTACAAGAGCAGCTTGATGACTTTGAGAATTTATCAGATGATGACATTGAGACTATATGTCAGACTTTGAAATCTTTGCATAGACCAAAATAAAAGACGACCTCCGCTGCAACGGAAATCGCCTTTGTGAAACCTCCGTCACATGCTCCTGCAAAAAGCACTGACAGAATGATTCCTGCAAATACCATTCTATCATAAAACCGTGCTTTTTGCACTGGTTTTATTTTTATATTCTTTTTAGGATGGTGATTCTATGAAACTTCCGAACGGCTTTGGTTCGGTCTATAAACTATCCGGAAAAAACCGCCGAAACCCCTATGTCGCCAAAAAGACAAAAGGATGGGAAATCGACCCCGAAACCGGAAAAGCGAAACAATTATATATAACTGTCGGCTACTACCCGACCCGAAAAGACGCATTGAACGCCCTTGCAGAGTTCAACAACAATCCCTATGATGTTAATGTTGCAAAAGTTACTTTTGAGGATATATATGAGCGGTGGAGTGACGAACATTTCCCGACCGTGAGCGATTCCAACGTAACAGGATATAAAGCAGCATGGGCGTTGTGTGATAAAATCGCAAAGATGCGGTTCGTCGATGTGAAACTCGACCATCTGCAAATGGTCGTGGATGAATCCGGAAAAAATTACCCCACACTCCGGAAACTGAAAGTCCTCCTCGGTATGATGTATAAATACGCCGTGATTCATGAAATCATACCGAAAGAACGGAATCTTGTTGAATATCTTGACATTGCAAAAGCGGGCAATCCAAACGCCTATAATCGAAAGCCATTCAGTAAAGCAGAGGTAAAAAGGTTGTGGGATGTCAAGGACACAAATATATATTACACGGTCATCCTCATGCTGATATACTCCGGATGCCGTATCGGTGAATTGTTAGATTTAAGAAAAGAAAACGTGAACCTTGAGGAAAGATATTTCAAAATCATCGCATCCAAAACAGAGGCGGGAATCCGTACCGCTCCGATCGCCGAAAAAGTATATCCTTTTTTTGAATACTGGTATAACCGGAACGATTGCGAATATCTTCTTTCAACATCGGAGGGAGAACATTTCAAATATAGAAATTATTATGATAGTTACTGGATGCCTCTGATCGAAACTTTGAACATGACGCACCGCCCGCACGATACACGCCACACCTGCATTTCCATGTTGACCGTCGCAGGTGTCTCCGACAAAGTCATTAAAAAGATTGTCGGACATAAAGGACAGAGCGTCACGGAGGTTGTTTATACACACTTTGAGATTGAGGAACTAATCGACGCAATCAACAAAATATAGCAAGAGGCAGGGTTGTACCTGCCTCATTTTTTATGTGTCTTTCCGATTATCCGTCTGATCTCGGATGTCTTTTCACAATGGATGCTCCTGCTGCCTGTCGCATCATTGATAAAGCCCTCCTTGAGATAGACGAAATAACCCTCGCCCTTTGTATATGACAAATCCTCAATCATTTCATAGTATTTCTGCGGAACTTGCCACTTTTCCAACATGCGACGCTGCTCCTCATTGAATCCCTGCTTTTTCTTCCCGAATTTGCTCTCGCCGGATGCAAGGTCATCACATATCAGTGCATAGAGATATTCATTGACCGACATTCCCAGTCCGGAGGCTACATGTCTTATTCTCTCTTTTTCTCCTATTGGCAATGTGAAATTGATTCGGTCGTAATGCTCCTTTGCGTGTTGGTTCTTGTACTCTGTCCGGTTCACTGACACCACCTCTTTTCCCGTTTTTGACATCATATCATTGTCTTGCACAAGACACAAGGAAAACATTTTCTCATTTGTCAGTTACGTGTTAGTTACGTGTTAGTTACCGTGAAAATTTTGTGTGTTTTTGTGGTGTCTCATGGAAATTCAGAATATAAGGAAATCCCCGAAAACTCAATGCTTTCGGGGATTCTGAAATTCTTTTGAAATTTACTCGAATTATCGCTTGCTGAACTGCGGAGCGCGACGGGCCGCTTTGAGGCCGTACTTCTTTCTCTCCTTCATACGAGGATCTCTGGTTAAATAACCCGCTTTCTTCAATGTCGGTCTGTAATCGGAATCCGCCTGAAGCAAAGCTCTCGCGATACCGTGTCTGATCGCTCCTGCCTGACCTGTGTATCCACCACCTTTGACAGTGATGATCGCATCAAACTTATCTACCGTATCGGTCGCTGCAAGCGGCTGGCGAACGATAACCTTAAGTGTCTCCAATCCAAAATAATCATCGATATTTCTCTTATTGACAGTGATCTCACCTTTACCCGGCACTAAGTATACTCTGGCAACAGATTTCTTTCTTCTACCGGTTCCATAATATTTTGCTGCTGACTTAGCCATTATTATAATCTCCTTTCAGTCCCTGTGAATTAAAATGTCAATGCTTCCGGCTTCTGTGCTGCATGCGGGTGTTCCGCTCCTGCATATACATGAAGCTTTGTATACATTTGTCTTCCCAGAGGTCCTTTCGGAAGCATACCTTTCACTGCATGCTCAACTACTCTCTCCGGATGCTTCTGCATCATCTCTTTCAAGGTGGTCTCTTTCATACCGCCCACATAATCCGAGTGATGGTAATAAATCTTCTGATCCAGTTTCTTGCCGGTAACTTTAACCTTCTCCGCATTCACTACGATCACATAGTCGCCTGTGTCCATATGCGGTGTGAAGATCGGCTTATTCTTACCTCTTAACACCTTAGCAATCTCGGATGATAAACGTCCAAGTGTCATATCAGTCGCGTCAACTACATACCATTTTCTATCGATCGTAGCCGGGCTTGCCATAAAAGTTTTCATCAATATTACCTCCAAATAATAAGCTGTGCTGTTCCTCCTGCTCTTTGTGCGGATGTCCGGCCACACGCATGAACCATTGCAACAGCGGGTGTATCCTGTTTCCTATCTTCAAAATGCTTCGCCGGGGCTTTGGCTTGGCATTTCTTTGCACTCTCATACCCGCCTATTATAGTATACGCACCCGCGTGTGTCAATACATTTTTTGTCTGTTTTCGGCAGTTTTGCCGCTGCTCCTCCTTGGGTTTTCCTGCCACACCAACTCCCCATTCCAGACCACCCACAGCCAGGAACAGCTTCCCGTCCAAATTTACATATTATCACAGACCTGTCGAAAAGCAAATCCCTGAGCCGGACTGCTGCCGTCACCGTCATCTGTCAACGCAAAAGAATTGATTTTTCAGGGAAAAAGTGTTACACTGCTTCTTAACCCCAAGTCAAATATCCATGCAGGCATGGCTGCCTGGCTCGTTGCTTCGCGGGAATAAAATGAAAGAGGTACTTCTATGAACGAATATATTCTCAGCTGTTGTTCCACCGCAGACTTGTCGGAAGCGCACTTCCGCAGCCGGTCCATCTCCTATATCTGTTTCCATTATGAACTGGACGGCGTGCAGTATCTGGATGATCTGGGCAGATCCATGCCCTTCGACAGGTTCTACGATGCCATGACCGGCGGTGCGGACACCAGAACTTCTCAAATCAACGTGGAGGAATACACCACCTATTTTGAACCCTTTCTGCAGGAAGGCAAAGACATCCTGCATCTAAGTCTTTCTTCCGGCATCTCCGGCAGCATCAACTCCGCCATGGTGGCAGGGAATACTCTGTTGGAACGCTATCCCGACCGTAAGATCTATATCGTAGATTCTCTGGCAGCCTCTTCGGGCTACGGTCTTTTGATGGACAGGCTGGCCGATCTGCGGGATGCGGGGCAAAGTCTGGAGGAAGTCCACGCCTGGGCACTTGCCAACCGGTTAAAACTCAATCACTGGTTCTTCTCCACAGACCTTACCTTCTATATTAAAGGCGGCCGCATCTCCAGGGCCTCCGGCTTTATCGGCGGTATGCTGAGCATCTGTCCTCTGCTGAATGTCAATCACCTCGGCCAGCTGATTCCCCGCTACAAGATCCGCACCAAACGCAGGGTCATTCAGGCTGTCGTGGACAAGATGGAGGAATGCATCGAGGAAGGCCGTGCGTACAGCGGCAAATGCTATATCTCAAATTCTGCCTGCGGGGAAGACGCCAGAGCCGTCGCCGACCTGATCGAAGAGCGCTTCCCGCATCTGGACGGCAGAGTGCTGATCAACAGCATCGGCACCACCATCGGCAGTCACACAGGCCCCGGCACGGTAGCCGTGTTCTTTTGGGGCCGGGAACGGGTTGACTGACAAATCTCATAAGCGATCAAATAAGCGGCAGACTGTGCATAACCGTACAGTTCGCCGCTTTATAGACTGCAGAGACATAACAGGCTGTTACCGACCTGTCCTTTTATCGTCCAAGCACCATATCTGTGAAATCAAACATCCGCATGACATTGACCTCCGTAAACAGTTTCGCATCTGCATGGTCCATTCCTTCCATAAGCTCCAACCGACATTGTTTCATATGTTTTAAAAGCATCTTATAATATGCTTCTGACTGTGTATACGGAACCACCGTATCCGAACGCCCATGCTGCAAAAATGTCGGTGCTGCTTTGTCCGTAATATGTCGAAGAGGACTCGACAGCTCCAGCTCCTCCCTGACAGAATCCAGATTGTCCGTACCAAAGAAATTCTGATAGATCCAATCCTCCAACAGTCTGCCATTGTGGTAATAGTCAAAGCAGCCGTACCACAGCACCAGTGCATTCGGCTTGGCACTGATTCCACGATAACCAAAAATATCCTCCTCCAGATACCCTGTATCGCAACTGTTTGCCGCCAGCGCTGCCAGATGTGCACCGGCCGATCCGCCCCACAGTACGATCCTGCCTGGATCGATTCGCAGTCTGTCAGCATTTTTTCTCAGGTATCTTACTGCGCCTTTAATCTCCTGTACCGGCAGGGGATAATGGCCTTCCGGACTTAAGGTATACCCCAGCGAAACACACACGTATCCCCGCCTGCGCCCACAGAGAAAAGGTTCAAACTCAATAGAACATTTCTGTCCGAAATACCAGGCTCCTCCATGTACTTCAATAAATACCGGATATGGCATGTCCCCTTTTTCAGGATAAAACAAATCCATCTTCTCATACGACGTCCGTCCGCCATACTTTATGTCCAGCTGGTAATCTCCATACCCTTCCAGACACATCCGCGGAATCATTTCTTCCTTTGTGGTCACCTCATACCCCTGCACGCGCTCTGCCGTCCTCGCTATATTCTGCCTGATTAATTCTGATACATCTATCATATTTCCCTCCATTTCTGCTCTGCTTTTGTCTCAACTATGTTGAGACGTCGCATTAAACGAGTTTGTGGCAAGCAACGCGCAGACACAAATCTCGAGATTGAAAATTTTAATTTTCAATCTTCCCTCCATCACCTTTATCCTTTTACTGCTCCTGCCGTCATTCCTTCTATAAAATATTTCTGAAAGGCCAAAAATAAAATGACGATCGGTATGATGGCAAAAAAGGAACCGACGATCAACAGATCATAATTATTTCCATAGGGTGTGATCAGCGTATTCAATCCGATCGGAAGCGTATATTTGGTGTCAGAACGCAGGGCCAGCAGCGGCCAGAGAAAATTATTCCAGCTGTTCATACCATTCATGATCGCCATTGCCGCAAAGGAAGGTTTCATAATCGGAAAGATCAGTTTAAAGAAAATGCCATACTCGGTCGCTCCGTCAATCCTTCCCGCCTCCCTGATCTGCGCCGGTATACCGCTGATATACTGCCGGAAGAAGAAGATTGTCGATGCATGCGCAAGAAACGGCACTAAAACAGCCGTGTAGGTATCACTCATCTTCATATCATTGATCTGCTGATACAGCGGCAGCATCAGGATTTCAAAAGGAATGGACATAATGATCAGTACAAATACAAATGCCAGATTCTTAAATGGAAATTCATAGGCCGCAAATCCATAGGCTACACAGGCACTGATAAGCAATGTAATCGCCACCTGTGCAACCGTGAGCAACATGCTGTTGCGGTACCAGATCCAGTATCTTTGGGCGCTGCCCGAAAAAAGCATACCGTAATTCTTCAAATGCATCCTGTCCCACTCCAGCGACAGATTAAGGCCATACTGAATCATATCCCTTCCGTCCTTGAAGGTTGCCAGAAAAAGTGCGTACAACGGAACCATAATAAAAAGCGCAATCATCATAAACAGAAGCCAGGACGCCATCCTGCGTACCGCCAGAGAAGTTCCGTATTTCTTCATACGTTTTCCTCCTTCCTGAAGAATCCGGTCAGATATAACTGCGTCATATTGATCGCCAGAACTACAAGCAGCAGCAGAATTCCTACCGCGGAAGCATATCCCATCGCATTCTTCTCGATTCCCTGCCGATACAGATATCCTACTATCGTCAGCCCTGTATTACCCGGTGAATTGTTTCCCTTCCAGAGCATATAGCTTTCTATAAACATGGATAATCCGGCATTGATACTGATCGTCAGCACATAGGTAGTCGTAGGTTTCAGAAGCGGAATGGAAATCCCGACCAGCTGTCGAAAACCGTTTGCCCCATCGATTGATGCCGACTCATATAATTCTGCAGGGATATTCTGCAGTCCGGCAATATAATACATCATATTGACGCCGATCCATCTCCAGCATGCCAGGATCAGCAGTGCGACGTATCCTGTTGTTCTGAGCCTCAGCCACTTGACGGATTCACCGCCAAAGAACTGCAGCACCTGATTCATCAGCGCTCTGTCACCTTCCCCGAAGATCAGTCTGAAAACAGTACCCGCCACCACAACCGAGGTCAGCGCCGGAATAAAATAAATTGTTTTAAAAATCTTCGTGTATTTCAGGATTCTGCTATTGATGATACAGGCCAGCACCATTGGCAGCGGAATGAGCAACAGCAGCATTCCGACCGTAAATTTAAATGTATTTCCCACTGCAATCCGAAAGACACGGTCGTTCAGAAGCTGCCTGTAATTGCGCAGCCCAATCCATTCATCCTGTCCCTGGAGCACATTCTGAAAGCTCATCATCACCGATTTTCCAATCGGCAGCAGCCAAAAAACAACAACCGTAAGTACAAACGGGCAGATGAATACAAACGGCGCCGCTTTTGTTGAATAAAAAAATTTCTTCATACTTTCCTCCGTCTCGAAGCATTCCACACCGGATTCGTGAACCGGATTTTGAAAAAGGGTGGATTGTTTCCAGTCCACCCATCTTTCTTCCAAAATAGAATCCTGATTCGATCAATACGCAAACTCGTTTTCCAGTTCGTCCTGAACAATATCCAGAATCTCCTGAATATCATCTCCGTTTTCAAATACCGCATTAAATACTTCCGTGTTGAACGAATTGCCAATAGACGGATAATATTTGGTCGTCTGGGAATCCAGAATCATAATTCCATCCTTCACCGCATTCAAGGTATCAAACGGATTATTCGTATAATAGGCAAGATATCTGTTGTCCGGATTCTCGGTCACGGATGCATCGGTCCATACGGACATATTGCAGGGATCGTTCCCCAGCGTATCCCACTGAATGATGCTTGCATACTCGGATAACTTCGCATAAGTTATGAATTCTGCTGCAATATCCGCTTTCTCACTGGTCTTTACGACCGCCGTTCCCGTACCGCCATTGCAGGCTGAAAGGACTGTCGTGGAATCATCAAATACCGGAACCGGCGCAACGGCGATCTGACCGTCCAAATCCGTCATATAATTGACGAATCTGTTACTCATCCAGAGAGGCATGATCATAACCGCAAACTCACCGCTGTTATACGCCGCATAACCTTCATCCGCATCTACATTTCCGCCGGGTACCAGGCTTACCGCATTGGCTTCCTGCATATCTTTCATGATCTGCAGCGCCTCAGCCACCTTCTCGTTATTGACGGAAATATTTCCCGCCTCATCCAGATAATCACCACCCAGCTGGGCCAGCAGCAGATTAAAGAACATGTTCGTCCCCGTATCCAGATTGCCGAAAGCCTTTCCCGTAGCCTCATAATACTTCGAGCCCGCTTCCCTGAAATCATCCCACGTCCTGATCGTCGTATAATCAATCCCCGCATCGCCAAGCAGCTTCTCATTATAGAAGGCAACCGTAGCTCCTACATGCGTGGGGCAGCCGTACAGCTTATCGTCTCGGCTGAACAACTGCAGTCTGGAATCAACCACATACTCCTTATAGGGCTGTGCATATTCTGTCATGTCCATAAGCTGTACATCCCCTTCTGTAAATCCGGAAAATCTGCTGACTTCGATATCAACCGTATCCGGCGCACCGGTTCCGGAATTCAGGGCAATCTGCAGCTTATTATGCATGTCGTCATAGGGCAGAACATGAACATTGATCCTGATCGGCTTATCCGGATTTTCCGCATTCCACTGCTCCACCATATCCGCATAGAAAGCAGTAAACAATTCCGTGAAAGTCCAATGTTCCAACTCGGTAGCTTCCGGATCGTCAGAACCAATAGCCGAAACATCCTCACCGGATGCAGAACTTTCCTCCGCTGCCGCTTCCTCTGTTTCCACCGGCTCATCCCCTGCTTCACCGGATGCCCCGGACTCTGCCGTCGCTTCCTGAGAGTCAGATGCCGCCGGTGCCCCTCCCGTCTGGCCGGAACCACAGCCGGTAAGCACCGCAGACATCACCATCGTACCGGCAATCAAAAGCGCTAATTTCTTTTTCATACTTGATTTCCTCCTTTTTTGTTTCCATTGTAATCAAAAAAGGGGCAGATCAAAATTATCGATTTTGACAATGGCTCTCTCTATTTTGACTTTTTGATCTCAGAGGGCGAAATCCCGTATGTCTCTTTAAAAAGTAAATAGAAATGATTGTAGTTCTGAAAACCGGTTTCCAACGCCACCTCCTTAAGCGTAAGCGCCCCCGATTCAATCAGTTCCCTGGCCATTTTCATTTTTTCATCATTAATATATGTGACGATTGTTTTCCCCGTATTTTTCTTAAATAATCTGCTCAGATAAGCGCTGTTGACGGCAAGATAAGAAGAAATGTCCTTTAAAGAAAAAGACTGCGAGATATGCTCTTTGATATATTTGATCGCCTGGTTGATGATCTGATTATTATATCGCTCCTCCGTATTATCCGCATTACAATACAGACCATAGAACTGCAGGAGTAGTTTCTCCAACATCACTCCGCTCTGCGCGTCCTGCAGGATCGCAAAAGGATTTTGGGTGCCATATATTTCCTTCTCGCTGTAATGATCATCCTGCAGCTGCTTATTCAAAACATTGATACAGTCTATCGCCAGAAACTGCAGCTGCGACAACCCTACATGATTCTGTATCAACTCTCTGAATTTATTATGCAGAAAAGGCGCAATGACCGGCATATTTTTCTCTCTTAAATTCTGGCACAGCCACTGCTCATCCTGAAGCGTCAATGTGATCGGAGTGCTCCTGCCCGCCGCCTGTCCGTCCTCTTTCGAAATTGCCGGCAGACTGTCAAGACTCCTTCGGGATAAATCATTTTGCTGTAATGCCTCAAGGACAACTCTGATATTCTTCAGATCGTAAAAGGGAGAACTGATCACAAAGCATACCCTGGCGCTTACAAACCTGTCAATATTCTCAATCTGTTGGTTCAGAAAATCTATGACGTAATTTTCATCCTGCATCGGTTCCATAAAAAGCAGAAAGACCGGTTTCTCTTCATCAAAGCAAAAAAGGATTTTCTGCTCATAAAATGCCAGCGTCTCCTGAAAGATTGACTCCACATAGGACTTCTGTTTCCCACTCATCTTCTCCACCACGGACGTCGTGCCAAATGTCCCCAGTGCCATGATCAGCTTTTTATTTTTAAGAACCCCGTTCCTGCTATAATATTCTTCCAACATTTCTCCGGCACTCTCGTCGCCCGGCCGCAGCAGTTTTTGAAAAAAGGCTTTATCGCTCACCGGAAATTCCGCATCGACAGCTCCCCCTTTGACACTGACTCTGCAGACCGCATCTTTAATGACCGCCTCCATTTTAGCCGTTGTCATCTGATGCTTCAATAGATAATCAATGGCTCCACCTTTCAGACTGCCCCGGACATAGGGAAAATCATCATAAGCGCTCAAGGCGATCACCACAATCTGTTCATGCCGTTCCCGGATGTGCCCAATCAGCTCCACACCACTCATCCCGGGCATATCCATATCCGTAATCACAATCTGCGGCCTGTAAGACTCAATATAGTCCAGCGCCTCCTGCCCGTTGGATGCCTCTGCAACGATTTCGCAGTCAAACGTATTCCAGTCAATCAAATTCTGCAGTTTTACTCTGATAATAGAATCATCATCCACCAATAATACTTTATACATTGTTCTGCTCCTCTGAATCCGGCAGTACAGCGGGCATTCTCACCAGCACAGTCGTGTACAGATTGACAGAACTGGATATGGAAAGCCCATATTCCGAACCAAACAACAGCTGCAGCCTCTTGTTGATATTGCTGACACCGATGCTGTTAAAGCGTCCTGTCTCCTGATTGTTCTTTTCTTCAAAAAGAATATGTCCTATCTCGTCCTCTGTCATGCCCTTTCCATTATCCGTCACACTGAAACAGAGCATATCTCCTTCTCTGTAACCCTTGATGGAAATCTGCCCCCGCCTGCTTTTCAGAGATAAGATACCGTGAATAATCGAGTTCTCTACAATCGGCTGCAATACCAGATGCGGCATCCTGCATGACAGAATCTGCGGATCTATCTGCATCTGTACCGTAAATTTCCCAAACATCCTGTAATCCTGAATATTGATATAACTTTGCAGCATGGATATCTCATCCTCCACCGCAACAAACCGGTCATCCGTCTGGATACAGTCTCTTAACAGATCCACCAGTGAATTGGCTATATTCTCAATTCCTGTTTCCCCTTTGGCAGCCGCCATGCTTGCAATCATATTCAGCGTATTGGCAAGAAAATGCGGGTTGATCTGTGCCTGCAGCGTCTGAATCTCCAACTTCCTTTTCTGCACTTCATATCCACGTATATCTGTGATCATCTGATTCAGCCTCAGAATCATCTGGTTGAACGTGTGAGACATAAAGGTCAGCTCATCATTTCCCACATCTTGAATGATACTGTCACTGTTCTCATCTTCATACTCTTTCATGGCATGGATAATATGATTTACAGGAGACAAAATGCTGGATGCGACCACCACTGAAATTACAATGGAAAACAGAATGCATACCGATACCGTGATACCCAGCTTGATCGACAACTGTTTGGAATCCACACGAAAAAAGGATTCCGGCACAATCGATACAATCCGCCAGTCCGTTCCCATGATCTGTGCATAATTGACAATCTGTTTTCCGCCGTTCCATATGACGGAAAACGTACCGCCCTGTGCTTCCTGCAGTTTCTGCAGAAAAGTTTCCTTCCCAATCTTCTTCGCCAGCTCACTGGTATACTTCGACGAAACAATCACCCCGTCCTGATCAACGATAAAGGATCTTGCATCAATCTGTGACAGAGTATCTTCAAACACCTCTGAAACCCTGTTCTCGTCAATTCTCATAACAAGGTAGCCAATGGGTTTCCACGACTTCTTATCCTTAATCTGCCTGCATAAAATAATGCTGTTGGATGCATTGACGGATACAAGCACGCCGCTCCTTTCACTTTCCTCACATTTCTCCACAATATATGCCAGTTCCGCCTGCGTGGGATGAAACCGGTATGCATACGGTCCATACATGGTCGCTTTTTGCAGATCAGACGTATAAATACTGATCTCCGTTACCATATCATTATAGACGAATTTCTTCTTCATATCCTTATCAAAAACAGCCTGTGCCGTATGCAGCGCTACCGGATCATACCGGTCAAAGTTATTCAATATATTCTGTATGATATCGGAATACGATATCTCCACACCGTCAGAAATAATCTTCTGCATCTTACTTCCCAGATAAACCGCCGTCTGACCATTTACCGTGGATATCATTTTATTGATGTTATTGAACATGGTGTCACTGGATTGCTTGAACAGAACAAGGCAGCATAATAAGATCGGCAGCAGAAAAGAAACAAGAAACAAAATAATCAGTCTACTTCCGATTCTCGTACTTCGAATAAACAGGACCGCTTTATCTTTCATCAATTTTATCATACCCATATCATTTATCTCCTGTAAGTTTTCAATAACATCATATAAAATATAACACAACTGCAGGTCCGGCGAATAATTAAATTAAAAAAACAGATCTCCCGATAAAAATTTATCACCGGAAGATCTGTTCTCCGTTCTTCATATTTAATTTCTATAGTTAACGACATTGGAAATTTCGTTTACTATATATCCATTCAATCTTCGGCTTTACACTCCGCAAACTCTGTCACCCGATCAAATACACAAAATACACCGCGTACCCCGCCAGCAGACACACACCGCCCAGTCTGCCAAGCCTGTGCTTCCTGCATACCAGCACCCACAGAAGCGCAGCCGCCGCAATGCACGCCACGCTGTCCACCAGGAAATCGGAAACATAGGTGACCGGCGTGATCAGGGCCGACGTGCCGACTACGAAGAGTATATTGAAAATATTGCTGCCCACGATATTGCCCACCGCGATATCCGCCTTGCCCTTGACTGCCGCCGTTGCGGAAGTCACAAGCTCCGGCAGCGACGTGCCGAAGGCCACGATCGTCAGGCCGATCAGACGCTCACTCATGCCGAAGATACGCGCCAGTTCCGTGGCCGCATCCACCGCCACATCGGAACCAAAGACGATCATCACGCCGCCGAGCACGATCAGCAGGAGCATTTTCCAGACAGGCATTTCTTTGTCCTCACCGGGCAGCTCCTCCGGCATGTCCCCTCCGTGCTTCGCCATCCACAGCAGATACAGCAGATAACAGATCATCAAGGCCCAGAGAATAAGGCCGTCCGTAAAGGCCACCACGTTATCTGTCAGGCCAAGCCCCATCAAAAGCCCCGTCACCGCAATGACGAAGGGAATCTCATAGCGTACCGTTGATTTCTGTACCGCGATCGGCTTGATGACCGAGGTGATCCCCAGAATCAAAAGAACATTCAAAATATTACTGCCCACAATATTGCCGATGGTAATCTCCGCGCTTCCCTTAAGCGCCGCCGACACGCTGACTGCCGCCTCCGGCAAAGATGTACCCATGGCCACGATCGTCAGACCGATCACCAGCTGCGGAATACCGAACTTCTCCGCCAGCTTACCCGCACCTTCCACAAACCAGTCCGCCCCTTTGACGAGAAGAACGAACCCCACTGCCAACAACACCAACTGAACTACCACTGCCATAATACCCTGCTCCTTTCTCATCCTGCCGTCATCTGCGGCATACCTTTTGCGCGATCCTCAACTCTCGCCGGAGGCATCAGGCAAACAAAAAGAGACCTCCGGCATTTTCGATGCTAAAAGTCTCGTTCTTTCTAAGTAGAAAGCTAGAAAGCGTGTAAACATGGCGTGCGCCAGGGTATGTTGCTTACACAGGATAACTACTCCCTCTTAACGTGTACTACATTTGTATCGCATGACGGTAGCGTACCACAGGATGATTTCCCTGTCAAGACAGCAATTCCCATTCTTTGCGGATTTTATACAGCATTTTATACATCTGCTGTTCCATGCCAACCTGAAAAGAATGATCGCGACATCTTCTTAATGTATCTTTGCCAGCGATTCCTCCGACAATATCTTCCGGATATTCAGCATGAAAAGCACAGACGCCGTAGCCGCCGAGATCGTGTCGGAGATCGGCTCCGCCCAGTATACCCCCATCACGCCCACAAAACGCGGCAGGATGATGGCCAGCGGAATCAGCAGGATGATCTTGCGCAGCACGGCGATAAACAGGGAGATCTTCGCCTGTCCCAGCGCAAGGAAGGTGGGCTGGATACCGTTCTGCAGACCGAACACCAGCATACCCGCCATAAAGATCGGCATCACTTCCCCGGTAAGTGCCACCAGCTGCGTCTCATTGGTAAAGAATCCGGCATAAAATCTCGGCAGGAGCATGGCGGTTGCCGTGGAAAGGAACCGGAAGCCGAAGCACATCCCGATCATCCAGCGGTACAGAAGCTTCACCCTGTCGAAATTCCTGGATCCGTAGTTGTAACTGACGATGGGCGTCATCCCCTGTGTGAATCCGTTGATGGGCGCGGAGAAAAGCTGCATGATGCTCTGCATGATGGTGAGCGATCCCACATGCAGATCTCCGCCGTAAGCCTGCAGGCCGTGATTTAATACGATGCTGATAAAGCTCTCCGTGGCGTTCATGATAAAGGGCGAAATTCCCAGCGAGAACACGCTTCCCAGGATCCGTCCCTCCAGACGCATACAGCTTCTGCGGACTTTCAGGGACGTCTTTTTTCCCAGTAAAAAGGACATCACCCAGGCGGCGCTCAGTCCCTGCGAGATCACGGTAGCGATGGCCGCTCCTTTTACCCCCATATGCAGGCCGAAGATAAAGACCGGATCCAGCACGATATTGGCCACCGCGCCGATCAACACAGAAAACATGGCGATCCGGGGCTGGCTCTGGCAGATGATAAAGGCGTTAAGCCCCAGCGCCAGCTCCACAAAAAGGGTGCCCAGCAGATAGATCGACAGATAGTCCATGGCGTAGCCTATGGTGGCGTCGCTGGCTCCGAACATATACAGCAGCGGTCTTTGAAACGCATAGAAAAATGCCATCAGCGCCACCGTACAAAGCATAAGGAAGCTGACGCTGTTGCCCAGGATCTTTTCCGCATGTTCCCTGTCCCCTTTGCCCAGCCAGATGGCCGCCAGCGGCGCCGCGCCATTGCTGATAAAAGCAGAAAAAGCCGAGATAAATACCGTGATACAGAAGGTCACGCCTACCCCCGTCAGGGCATTGGCTCCCACCCCTTCCATATGGCCGATATAGATCCGGTCGATAATGCTGTATAAAATATTGATGATCTGCGCCAGGATAGCCGGCAGCGTCATGCCTGCCATCAGCCTGCCGATGGGCTGCGTCGCCATCCGTTCTTCCCGTGTCATCACTGATTTCGTTTCTGTTGCCATTTGATCTTCCCTCGGTTATGATATATATAATACTAAACACGCTGCATCGTCTATGCAGTTTTTGAAACTGTCATGATGCATCATATACCATATTCCGGTTTTTGGCAACCGTTAACGGCCATCTCATTTCGTAAGCATAAAGGATACAAAAGCCATGAAAAAAATACTCTGCAAAATTTTATCCTGCTGCCTGATCCTTCTGACGCTCAATCTGCGCCTCCTCTGCCGCCTTCCGTATGCCGGCACAAATCCGGCCGCCCCGCTCCCTTCCTGGTGTACGGCGGCGGAAATCCTGGGGTATCTTCTGATCGTATACATCAATTTCTTCCCGCTCTTAAGTGTGCACAGGACTTCCACCACCCGCAACAAAGTTCTGGAAGACGGTACGGCCCTGCTGCAGATCTTCCTCGCGACCACGGTCTTTGAAACCGTCTGCTGCACTGCCGGACTGTTCCGGGTTATCGTCCTCGGGCAAACCAGTGTCCCTTTCCTTTCTTCGTGGACGTTCTGGCTGCGCTACCTTCTGAGTGTCTTCCTCGTGGAGCTTCTTCTGTTCTGGAACGGGATTCTGCGCGTCTACCTGACTTCGGCACAGCTGGGGATCAGGTGGCGGGTGATCGGGATCGTCTGCGGTTTTATGCCTCTGGTACACCTCTACGTACTGTGCCGGATCATCCGCATCGCCGGCAGCGAAGTGCTGCTGGAAGAGGAGAAGTATCTGCTGAACCGGATCCGGGCCGAGAATCAGGAATGTCATACCAGATACCCGATCCTTCTCGTGCACGGCGTCTTCTTCCGGGACTTCCGGTTCTTCCAATACTGGGGCCGGATCCCCGGCGAACTGAAACGAAACGGGGCCATGCTTTTCTACGGCAATCAACAGTCGGCCGCTTCCGTGGCGGAATGCGGACAGGAACTGGCCGGGCGCATCCGGCAGATCCTCGCGGAAACAGGCTGTGAGAAGGTAAATATCATCGCCCACTCCAAGGGCGGTCTGGACAGCCGCTACGCCATCTCCAGGGGCGGGGCCGCTCCTTACGTGGCTTCCCTGACCACCGTCAACACGCCCCACAGAGGATGTATCTTTGCGGATTATCTGCTGGACAGGATACCGGACAGGGTATGTCAAAGTGTAGCCGTCAAATACAACGCCGCCCTGAAACGGTTCGGGGATAAGGAGCCTGATTTTCTGGAAGCCGTACAGGATCTGACCGCCTCCTCCTGCTCCCGTCTGAATGAACTGCTGCCGGACGACCCACGGGTCTACTACCAGAGTGTGGGCAGCAGGATGCATCATGCGGTGAGCGGCAGATTCCCTTTAAATATGTCCTATCCGCTTGTAAAGCACTTCGACGGCGAGTGCGACGGGCTGGTGTCCTTAGACAGCATGAAATGGGGAGCAAAATTTATCTGCCCGGAAGTTCCCACCGGCCGGGGCATTTCCCACGGCGATATGATCGACTTAAATCGGGAGAACATTCCCGGCTTTGATGTGCGCGAGTTCTACGTCAATCTCGTAAAAGACTTAAAGAACATGGGTTTATGAAAAGACGAAATAAGGGAAATCACGGCCGCCTGCCCGCAGGCCGCGCCGGATTTCCCTTATTTTCCTTATCTGTCACTCATGCAGATGTTTACTTTCTATTACTCCGCCATATAGATGGCTACCGCTTTCTCGATCTCATCCAGCGCCTGCTCGATCGTCTGCTCTCCCTGCATATAGCCTGTGCCCTGTTTGAACACCGCTCCTTCCAGCATCTGATCCGGCACATACGCCGTAGTCAGCTCTGACAGTTCCTGCTTGAAAGCGGCTATGGTCTCATCCGACGGCCAGTACATGGTATAGCCGATCCCGTTGCCGTCCGCATCCGTCGTATACAGGGACGTGTATTCCCCTTCCGCACCCATAATATCCTCTTTCGGTGTAAACTGGATGTCAAAGGCATTCTGGTTAAGCGGCAGTCCGTCATACTCGCTCTGCACTTCCGCAGACAGGAATGTGCTCATGAAATCTTTCGCCGCATCAATCTGCCCGGAGGCCGCGCTGACCGCCAGCATGGTCGCAGGCTTAAAGACTTTGGTACACTGTCCCTGCATGGGTATCACTTTCGCATCCTTGGAGGCTTCGTTCCTGGACAGGGATTCCAGTTCCAGATATCCGTACTGGGCACACATCCATCCGATCATCATATGCTGCTCTTTGCCGAGATAGGACATAAGATCCAGATAGGCTTCCCAGTCAATCTGCTCCATGCCGACGCCATAATACTCTGCCAGCCTTCCCATTCTTTCCTCATAGGTTGCCACCATTTCCTGATCCAGACTATCCATCTGAATATCATAGATCCGCTTACACTGTTCCAGATATTCCTGCAATACCTCTCTGTCGATACTGCCGTCCGCCGTGATCCACTTCGGCGCACTGGTGGCTGCCAGCCTTTTTAAAAGTGCCGCCGCACCGCCGATGCCCATGATGCTCTCGCCGGGATGTTCCTGCCGCAGCTGTTCCATCACGTCTGCCAGATCTGACAGATCCTTCACATTCTCCATGCCTTCCGCCGCCGCTGCGATCTGCGGGATACCGATCGTGGCCGGCGCCACATAGGCCTTGCCGTCCTTTTTCAGCGCTTCGATCACATTGTCAAAAAGAGGTTCCTCCGCGCTGTACTGCGCCAGATAATCGGTCAGATCCGCCAACATGCCTTTTTCCACATAAGAATCAAAAGGCAGATCGTCCATCACCAGCAGATCCGGTCCTTCCCCGGCCATGATCTGAGTATTCAGCTTCTTGATGGCGTCCTCTCTCGTGACGGAATCCCCGCTGCCCATACCCACCTCATAGGACACGAATACATCCGGGTGCTGTACCTGATAGCGGGAGACCGCCTGTCTGATATTCGCATTTTCCTGCAGGCTGTAGAGTTTGACCACCTGTTCCGGCACCGATGGCACATCCGGATCGTAGGTAAACCGAATCAGCTTGTTTCCTACGAAAAGTCCCAGAAAAGCGTCCCCCTCCAGCTGCATCATATCGGTTATCAGGTAGTGCGGATTGCTAAGCATGGACAGGCTGCCGTCCACAATCTGTTCCATCATATTACCGCCGACCACATGACGGTGAATCCCCTTGCTGCCGGTGACGTAGATTGTCCCGTCCTCGCCGGGCAGCAGATAGACGTCGCAGTAATCCGTGCCGTTGAAGCTGCGGCTCTGGTAATTTTCCGCCATAAACTCCGTCAGCACCTGATCCTCAAAGGCCGTTCCCGCCTCCAGGTCATAGAGCACGGGCATCTCCTGCTCGCCCCAGTCGTTATCGACCACAAGCAGATTATCCCTGACCCACATCCACTGGGGATTATAGTCTAACGTCAGAATCTGCTCGCAGCTGCCGTCCTGCTGCACTTCGTAGACTCCTCTGTAAGTACTGGCCAAAATGGTTCCGTCTTCCTTGAAGGCCACCTGCTTAAAATACATCTCATCCTCGGTCATCTCCTTCTCCACGGGAACCTGTGTGCCATCCGGCAGGTACAGAGACAGACGCAGGATAAAAGTCACGTCGTCGCCTTCCCCGCTGCTATCCGCGGTAATCACCGCTGCCGTGCCGTCAGGCCCCATGTACATGTTGCTGATATAAGTTTCATTGGCTTTCAGTTCGGCAAACCAGTCCGGCGTTTCTGCCGTCCAGGTTGCGCCCTCATCTTTCGATACGAGCATCCCTGCGGATTTGTCCATGATCACCAGGCTGCCGTCCGCCAGCCTGCTCATGCTGCTGGGTTGTTGCAGCTGTTCAGACAGATCGATCTCTTCCTCCACATACCGGCCCATGGCCACCGGACCGTCCCCGCCGGTCGTTCCGGCCGTACCGTCCTGCTCCTTTTCCCCGGCAGCGTCCATGCCGCCGTTCGTTTCCTGTTCTCCGCTTCCTGCACCTCCCGTGCCGCAGCCCGCCATGGCAAAGACCATGGAAGCCGCAAGCAGAAGGCTGAACGCTTTTTTCAGATTCCTTTTCAACATATTCTCCTCTTCCTTTCTATGAATCTTGTAACCGTACAGATAGCTGTACCGTTACGTTTTGGCTTTTTCTTCTATCATTATTCTGCCATGTAGATGGAAACCTTCTGCTCGATCCCGTCAAGCGCCTGTTCCAACGACAGTTCATCCTGCATATAAGCCACCCCCTGTTCAAACACGGCATCTTCCAACACGCTGTCCGGCAGATAGGCGGTCTGTAAATGGCCCAGTTGTTCTTTCAGGGCCAGGATCTGCTCATCATCGGGCCAGTACACCACATACTCCAGTCTCGTGCCCTCCTTACTGCTCATGGAGAGATAGCTGTAGCCTCCATCCTCTGCCAGATACTCTTCCTGCGGCGTAAACTGTATGTCAAAGGCTTCCTGGTTCACCGGCAGTCCGTCATAACTGCTCTGCGCCTGCGCCGAGAGGAAATAATCAAAAAACCGCATTGCAGCATCTTTTTTCCCGGAAGCCGCGCTGAGCGCCAGCAATGTGTTCGGCCTGAATACACCGCTGCACTGCCCTTTCATCTCTGCTGCCGCATACTGCTGAAAGCCGTCCGCCCTGTTGATGGAGACCACTTCCCGCCAGTCGGCGGCAGATTCCACCCATCCGGAGGCCATAGCCATCTCCCCTGTCAGCACCTCGAAAAAGTCGTGTGTCACCCGCCATTCCAGAAGATCCGCGTCCATCCCGTAATACGCCAGCAGATTGGCGTCTCTCTCCCCGTATTTGGCGATCGCATCCGCCGCAAGCCCTTCCATCTGTACCCCGTGGATCCGCCTGCACTGCTCCAGGAACTCCCCCAGAGCCTGCCTGTCGATCCGGCCGTCCCCGTCGACCCAGGTCGGCTCGCTCACCGGTGCGAAGCGTTTCAGGACGCCCCGCTCACTGATCATCCCGATGATATCCTGCCCGGGATCCGCTTTTCGTCTCGCCTCGATCCGGTCCGCCAGATCTGACAGGCTCGTCACATTTGACACATACTGCTCTTCTCCCACCAACACGGGCAGGCTGACCGTAGCCGGCGCCATATAGGCCTTACCGTCTATTTTCATCGTATTAATGATCGTATCGTAAAGCGCATTCTCCACACTATACTGTGCAAGATACTCCGTCAGATCGTCCAGAAGCCCCTTTTCCACATAAGAGCGGATCGGCAGATCATCCATGATCAAAAGGTCCGGCCCCGTACCGGCCATGATCTGGGTGTTCAGCTTCTTCAACGCATCTTCCCTCGTCACCGCCGCCCCCTCCGGCATCCCTACCTCATAGGAGATGAAACTGTCGGGATTCTGAGACTGGAAGCCGGCGATGGCCTTCCGCATGTCATCGCTTTCCCTCAAGCTGTAGACCTTGAGCATATTTTCCGGCACCGCCGGGGCATCCGGGTCGTAGGTAAAGCGCATCAGCTTACAGTTGGCAAAAAGCACCAGAAACTCATCCCCCTCCAACCGGATGGCCGAATTAATGGTATAGTTTGGATTGCTCAGCATGGACAGGTTCCCGTCCACGATCTGTTCCATCATATTGCCGCCGATCACATGACGGTGGATCCCTTTGCCGCCAATGGTGTAGACAGTCTGCTCCTCACCCGGCAGGAGGTACATGCTCTGGAAGGTGTAGCCGTTGTAATAACGGCTGGCATAATTGGCCGCCGCAAACTCCTGCAGCACATCGTCTTCCACCCAGGCCTCCGCTTCCATATCATAGATCACCGGCATATCGCCGACTTCGCTGTCCATAAAGAGCAGACCATCCTGTATTTTCATCCACTGTGGCCGCTCTTCCACCGTCAGGTACTTCTCTGCGTTGCCGTCCGTATGGATCTCATACAGAGTCTCCGACGCCGTACCGACTATGATCCTGCCCTCCTCAGAAACGGCCAGCGTACTGAAACTGCTCTCCTCCTCCGTCAGTTCCACTTCCACCGGCACATGCGTACCGTCCGGCAGCACCAGCATCATCGCAGGGGCATATTCCTCCACCCCGCCGCTGTTATACAGGACGGCCGTGGTGCCGTCCGCCGCCATATCCATATCAATGATATATTTCTCTTCCTGCTTCATGGCCTGAAACCAGTCCGGCGCTTCCGCCTGCCAGGTAGCCCCTTCATCTTCGGATACCACAAGGCCGCCTATCGTGCTTAAGATCACCAGACTGCCGTCTAAGCGCCTGCGGAGTCCTCTGTTGCCGTCGCTGTTTGCCAAAAATTCTGTCAGGTCAAGCTCCGTCTCCACGTAACGTCCCATGGCTGCTGTGCTGTCTGACTCCGCGTCTCCCACGTCTCCGGATACCGGATCCATGTTGCCGCTGCCATCAATACCGCTATCGGTATCCATCCCACTGCCCGGTGCTGTCGGATCTCCACTGCCGCAGCCCGCCAGTGCCATGATCATACTAAGAACCAGCAGGAAACTCACTGTCTTTCGCAAACACATCTTCTTCATCGCCAAAACTTTCCTCCTCCTCTCAGCCTGCTCCCTTTTACTGCATCTTATCAGAATAATCTCTAAGAAATCTCTAAACATATTAAGAAATTCTTAGAGATTATTTAAAGAATCCTGTGGTATCATAAAAAAAAGATAATTTGCTTCGCAAATTATCTTTGCGAGATTCGCTTCGCGAACTCGAATAAGCAAAAAGCTACTATTTAGCATAGCAAATTATCTTTGCGAGATTCGCTTCGCGAACTCGAATAAGCGAAAGAAATTTTTTATAATAGATTTTGAAGGGAGAATTTCACATGCGTATTTTACTGGCGGAAGACGACCGGGATCTGAACAAGGCCCTGACCTGGCAGCTCACCGGACAGGGATATAATGTAGACAGCTGCTACGACGGAGAAGATGCTCTTTATTATGGAAAACAGAATATCTACGACGTGATCCTGTTGGACCGTATGCTGCCCTTTCAGGAAGGGACCGAAGTGCTCTCCTCCCTGCGCAGGCATGGCGTCACTGCTCCCGTGATCCTGATCACGGCGCTGGGAGCGTTGAAAGATAAGATCCTGGGGCTGGATCTGGGAGCCGACGATTATCTTGTGAAACCTTTTGAATTTGAAGAACTGCTGGCCAGAATCCGCTGCGTTACCAGACGCTCTCTGATGTTGAGCGGACAGGCAGACGGCAGGCTTACTTACCACGATGTCTCATGGGCCGTCCGCGACATGTGCCTGTCCGGCCCTTCCGGCACCTGCACGCTCTCCAAACACGAGGGCGACCTGCTGGAAGCCTTCCTGCATACCCCGGGGCAGACACTGGCCCGGGATACCCTGCTCCTGAAAGTCTGGGGCCCGGACAGCGATGTGGAGACCGGCAATCTGGACAACTACATCCATTTCCTGCGCCGCCGCCTGAAATCCGTGGACAGCACGCTGCAGATCAAGACCGTTCGCGGCGTGGGGTATGGCCTGTTCATCAGTTAAAAGAGCAATGCCTGTATAAAAAGCGCTCAGAAAGGATTCCCGCATGTTCCGTAAAGCTCATTTTCTTTTTACCTTATTATGTGCTGGTACGACTACCGCGATCATGATCTTCATGTCCCTGCTCTACCTGCAGGTATCCGAAAACAGCCTTTACAAAAACCATTTCGCCTCTTTTCGCAACGACATCAGCACGATCGCTTCCAGCCTGGAACAGTCCACCTACATTTCCATGCAGTGGCTGGCCGGACTGGAAGCCAGAAATGCCTATCTGATCTTCGTCACCGACAACGATAAACCTTTTCTCTACAATACCCTGAAAGCTGAGGCAGCCGGTACAAAAGGGACCAACCATACAGACTCTACAAATGACTCATCCGGTCAATATCTGTTGTCAGAAAGTCTGCAGGCATACGACATGATGTTTGAATCCGAAACGGTCATCTCCTATAGCAGCAACTATTTCGGCATTCATCATGACGAATATGAGTTCACTTCGCCTTCCACAGGGGAGCACTATTACAGCAGCCTCATCGACATCGAACGCGGTCAGACCCACTCCCGCATCCTGATCTTAAATCCGCTGGCCGGACTGCAGGCACAGATCACCCATCAACGGCTGCTTTTCCTGCTGCTTGACCTGCTGGCTGCTCTGGCCTTCTCCGTCTTCTCCTGGTTCTTTACCGGCAGACTGCTAAAACCGCTGCAGCAGAACCACGAGAACCAGATGCAGTTTATCGCTTCCGCTTCCCACGAGCTGCGCACGCCCCTGTCCGCCATCCTGGCCACCAACGAGTGCTGCATCACCGCCACCCCGCAGGAGCAGGCCGGTTTCTTCCAAACCATCCGCAAAGAAGGCCGGCGCATGAACACGCTGATCGACGATCTGCTGACTCTGGCCCACTCCGACTCAGGCCGTTTCCTCATCGAAAAGAAGGAAGTCGAGCTGGATACCCTGTGTACCAATGCCTACGAAGCCTTTGAACCGCTGTGCAGGCAAAAGAAACTGACCCTCTCCCTGACGCTGCCGGATGTGCCGCTGCCGCGCTTATCCTGCGATCCCGACCGCATCGCGCAGGTGCTCTCCATCCTGCTGCACAATGCCGTCAGCTATACACCGGAAAACGGCCTTGTAACACTGTCGCTCACCTGCCGTCAGGACAGAAAAAATCTCTTCGAGATCACCGTCAGCGACACCGGCGTCGGCATACCCGACAGCGATAAGAAGCGCATCTTCTCCCGCTTCTACCGGGCAGAAAAAGCCCGAAGCACCAAAGGGCACTTCGGGCTTGGCTTAAGCATCGCCTATGAGATCATTTCCGCCCACCACGGCAGGATATCCGTGCAGGACAATCTGCCCTGCGGGAGTATGTTCATCGTGCGGCTGCCGGGATAAACCGTAAAGGGACTTTGCACTTCCGGCTCCCGCCACGCTTACTATCGACCCTTCCGAAAATATTGCAAAGCCAATCCGCATATGCTATAATGCTGATAGGCAAAAGAGAGACGGTTACATTGTATGTACACCAGTCGAAAACCCAGGAACGGCTACTCCTGGGTTTTCTTATTTTTGCTTTATTACTTAAGATATACTAAAAATCCGAATCCGTCCCCGATTGGAACCAGGTTCAGATTATCATGATCTGGTGCGGATAACAGGACTCGAACCTGCACGGTCTCCCACTGGAACCTAAATCCAGCGCGTCTACCAATTCCGCCATATCCGCACATTTTACCTCTATTCCAAAGCGTCACAAATTCTGACTGAACTTGTTCAGTTTGTTGCAGAAATTGTCACCAGAGAATCGTATGCCTATTTATTGTAGCACATACATCCTGCAAAGTCACTATATATTTTTCACAAAATGCTGCTCAATCATTTATGTAATATCATTTATATAATATCATTCATGCACATCCGCTCTGTTGCATCTATTTATGCCTCTTCCCTGCCGATATACTGAATTACCTCTTTATAGACCTTCACCAGGAAAATCACCGTCATCAGCATGGACATCAGTTCCGCAATCGGAAAAGACCACCACACATACTCTACCTTCCCCGTCAACGACAGGAGATAAGCCGCCGGAAGCAGTACCACCAACTGCCTTGCTATAGAAACCAGCATACTGTACGTCGCGCATCCTAAAGCCTGAAACGCCGTACCGCAGACAATACCGAATCCGGCCAGCAGGAAACCATAACTGATCGTCCGAAGCGCCGGCACACCGATCGCCTGCATGGCCTCCGAGGCGTCAAACAGTCCCAGCAGCGCTCCTGGAACCGCCTGGAAAATAACCAGGCCCACAAACATGATCGCCACCGCATACTTAATGCCCCATTTAAGCGCCTGTATAAAACGCTCTTTCTGACCTGCTCCATAGTTGTAGGCCAATATAGGAACAAGACCGTTGTTCATGCCAAACACCGGCATAAAGATGAAGCTCTGCAGCTTGAAGTATACCCCGAATACCGCCGTGGCCGTAGCCGTAAAGGAAATCAGAATCAAGTTCATGCCGTAAGTCATCACAGAACCGATGGCCTGCATAATAATAGAAGGAACTCCTATCTTATAGATCTGCTTAATGATCTCTGCATCCGGCCGCAGCGTCTGCCTCGTAATCCGTATCTCATCATTTTTCTTAAGATTCACCAGAAAAGCCAGCAGCCCCGCGGTGATCTGTCCGATCACGGTTGCTACGGCGGCTCCACGCACACCCATCCTCGGAATACCGAACATGCCAAAAATAAAGATCGGATCCAGAATAATGTTGATCATGGCACCCAGCCCCTGCGTAATCATGATATAGAACGTCTTACCCGTCGACTGTAATAACCGCTCAAACGTAAACTGTGCAAAGATGCCGAATGAAAGACAGCATACCATCGAGAGATATTCACAGCCATACTGTACAATCTGCGTATCCTCCGTCTGACTCAGATAGAACGCCTTCGTTGCAAAAAGACCTACCAGCAGAAATACCACATAGCTGACCGCCATAACAAAGATCCCGTTTCCGGCCGTCTTGTCCACCATATCCTGTTTCTTTGCTCCCAGCGCCCTGGAAAGCACCGCATTGATACCCACACAGGTACCCACGCCCACCGCAACCATCAGGGTCTGAATCGGAAAAGCAAGCGATACCGCCGTCAGCGCATTCTCATTGATCCTGGACACAAAGATGCTGTCCACGATATTGTAAAGCGCCTGCACCAGCATGGATGCCATCATAGGCAGCGACATGGTAAGCAAAAGTCTGTTGACGGGCATGGTACCCATTTTGTTTTCTTTCATCTCTTTTCTCTGTTCCATATACCTTAATCTCCTTCCTGCAAAATCAAAATCCGGCTCCTGTACCAAATGGACAAAAAAATTCAGATTCCATAAGAATCTGAATTCCGACTTCTTCAAATAAACCATCAAAAATATCGATAAACTTCAATGAACCACTGGGGATGACAAACCGGGGTTCGAATCCCCAAAACTACTCTTTGACTGTATTCAATGAACCACTGGGGATTCGAACCCCAGACAACTTGATTAAAAGTCAAGTGCTCTACCACCTGAGCTAGTGGTCCATAAACTGGGCTAACTGGATTCGAACCAGCGAATGCAGGAGTCAAAGTCCTGTGCCTTACCGCTTGGCGATAGCCCATTAATTGGTAACAACAGGCTGTGTCACTGCACCCTCCCGTGTAAAGGTGGATAGAGGGACTCGAACCCTCGGCCTCCAGAGCCACAATCTGGCGCGCTAGCCGACTGCGCCATACCCACCATAACGTGCTCGAAGGGATTCGAACCCCCGACCCACGGCTTAGAAGGCCGTTGCTCTATCCAGCTGAGCTACGAACACGTACTGAACAAAACTGACAGGTAATTACCTGTACTTGTTTAACACGAATTATACTCTAACACATTCAACATATAGTTGTCAATGAAAATTTTAATATTTCTTGTAATATTTCTACCCGCTCACTGCTTTTCACGGCTCATATCTGCGCACAAACCGTACATTCGGTATGCGCTCATAAAGAGCAGGCAGAGAATCCGACCTCACTGTCATAACCTGACATGCAACCGGCCGGATTCACTCACTGCTCAGGAACCCAGGGTCTGAACCTCTCAGCTCCTATTTATAGGTTATACCGTTTACAGGATCCACTACTTCCCTGGGCTTCGTATTTTCGAGAACCACATTCTTTCCTGCCATATTATAGAAAGCTCCATCCATCGTACAATTTTTCAGTCTGATATCATTTGCCTGCTTTATGATTCCCATACTGCCCTTTGCATTTCCCTTAAATTCAGAATTCGATATGACAACATGCTCACAGGGTCTGCTTTCATTCGGCTCGATATCAATACCATACTGCGGATCCGTCCCGCTGGCATAATTAAACTTGCAGCGGTCTATGGTAATATTGCCGGCATCCGTAATAGACAGATTGCTTCTTCTGTTATGGTGCAGGTTGCAGTTCGTGATCGTGATATGCTCACTGTACTTCTTTTGAATCCCATAATAGCCCAGATAGATGCCGTCTCCCCAGCACTGTGAAATATCGATATCCTTGATGGTGACATTGGTGCACCCGTCTATCTGGATTCCGTGTCCCGCTTCGCCGTCGCTGCCTTTATGCTCCCTGCGCTCCCCGATAATCTGCCCACCGGAAATGGTAATGTTTTTGCGTCCGAAAGCATATATCACATGATATTTATCTTTATTGTTCCCGATCGTCATAAGCAGCGCGCTGGGCGACATGATCAGTGTCTGGTTATCCGTCAGTACAATGCCGCCAAACTTGTACTTTCCCAATATATCATAACCGTTTTCTGTGGCATCAATCCAATAAACGCCGGCCGGCAGATACATATAATCATATGCATCAGGATTCTCCTCCCATTCTCGCAAAAGCCTGTTGATATACGGTGTATCATCCGTACAGTCGGCAGACCGTTCATAGACAAGCGCCCTGCCTTCCGGAAGCGTTTCTTCACCCTTAACGACAACATAACATTGCTGGGTATACTTGCCTTTATAAGTAACCTTAATGACGGCAGCGCCCTGTTTCTTCATAGTGAGATTTCCATAAAGACCATCTTTCGTCACCGATACCACCGTCTCATTGTTGCTTTCCCATACGATCTTCTCGGGATCTACTTCCTGCCCTTCCTGTCTCTCCAATTCCAACCGGGCCGTCTGTCCCGCTTCGCCCTCGATCGTCTGCCCCACCTGTTTCAGAAGCGGAGCATCTACAATCGTAACCTTACACTGCGCCTTCTTGTTGCCCTCCTGTGTCGTCACCGTTATCGTTACATTTCCTTCTTTCTTGAGCGTGATAACGGCGGCCAGCCGTGACGTCATGAACACCCCGGTCTTCTACCGTGGCAATGCTGCTGTCAGACGTAGCCCAGACCACAGTCGGATTAGCTATCGCTTCCCCGGAATCTGCCGTTAACGTGGCCGTAAGCGTCCGTCTCTCTTCCCTTTCGACAAGAGCAAGCGTAAGACTTGTTTCATTCAGCTTGATTCCCTTCACATGATTGATCTGATACACTTTCTTCTGAATCTTAAAAGAATATGTTTTCGTTCCACCATAATTTCCCGTTCCGCGCAGGGTCACCTTCGCCGTACCTGCTTTGACATTATTCTTATATCCTGCCTCTACAATTTCAAAACAGTCTTCTTCTGTTATTTCGTTTCTATCATTCTTTGCATCGGCACTGGAAGCGTAAACGTGAATATCGCTCCGCGACAATTTAATCTCCTCACCGGTATACTCCTGCGGATCAATGACAAATTTCAGCCTGCCGATGTTCTTTTCGTATATCCGATAACTGCCGGTGATCGAAGAATTCTCGTAATAACCTTTTCCATGCACCGTCACCGTCACATCAGTGCCCGCTTTCGGAAGTTCCCCGCTTTCCATACCTCTATAGGTATACACAGGCTCATCGTCATAATCCACTCCCGCCTTCAATTTCTTACCGTTCCCGTCCGTAATCACAATCTTTGATTTCCATGCGCTTTGCTTCGCACTTTCCGGCTTATCCTCTATGGACATGGTCGCCTTCGAGATATCGCCCATAGTCACATTAAGCTGTACGGTTTTCGTATAGCCCTTATAATTTCCCTTGCCGGTGATCTCACAGCTCATGACCGCCCCCGGTGTCTTATTATCCAGCAGTTTTACCGTATAATCCGTTTTATTCTTCAATATATTTCTGTCCTGATCCCTGATGGTGAACTCCGGCTCCGCACCGCCCTTTTGATACGCCACCGCAGGCATTGTCCCCTGCTTCGTTACGTTCTTCCCCCAGACGATCTCCAAATTCTCCTTGTTGGGTTTGATTTCATATTTCAGCTTAAGCGTTCCCTTATATCTTCCTTTACCGGTAAACGTGGCCGTCACTCTTCCGGCTTTCCTGGCATTGCCGTATTTTACGGTATAATCTTCGCCTTCCGTAAGCTCCTCTTTCCCTTCTCCAAATGTCAGCACACCCGTTTTTCCCTGGAAAATGCCACCGTTCTTATCCACCTCTTTCTGAGAAAAAGTGAAGCTTTCCTTCCAGTTGTCTCCCACCGCAGCCTCGGCAATATTCCTGTCACCCACCATTTTCAAATTTACTTTTTTGCAGCCGCGGTAACCGGCCGCCCTTCCGGCTGCGGAAGGGTATACTGTCACATAGGCTCCCTCTATCCCATTTGCACAGACTTCATGATCATAGAGACTTGAATCCAGTACCTGACCGCTCACCTTGACCTGCCTGATCGTCACTTCCGATTTGGACAAAGCTGTCCCACGGTACTCATATTGTTTCTGCTCCAGTGCCACCGATGCGGAATTGAAGCTGCGGCTTTTATCCTCCAGCACAACAAGCTGCATCTGAAAAGATCCTGTATAATTGCCGATTCCGTTCACGGTATAATGATAAACTTCTCCCGCCTGATAAGAATCTCCTTTATTGTAATCCGCAGGCAGCGTCGTATAATCACAGACAAAATCTTTATTGGCCGCCAGTTTTTTCTTACCAGACGTCAGCGCCGGCGCCGGTATCTTCAAATTCACACTGTAAGGAACCGTCTGTTCATACCCCGGCGAATCATTGTCCTGATCCATACCATAGCCGTCAATATTATTGATATCCATGGGTTTGATGGCATAAAACAGCGTCACAGTGCCGCTGTACTGCCCTTTCAGCTTTATGGTAACGCTTGGCGCATTAATTGCATCACAGCCGGCAGCATTGATGTTATTCTTGTAGCTCAGCGTATAATCCGTCTTTTCTTTTAGAAGAGTTTCTTTGTGATAGACCCGGATGTTCTGCATGATCTTCTGCCCCGTATATACAAACTCATCACTTTCCTTCCGGAATCCGGCCACCCGGATATCACCCGAAAGATCCAGCAGTTTATTATTCGTATCCGCTGCCTGTACAACGTCTACACTGACGGCTGCCGTCTTACCGCGGCAGACTGCCGTAATCTTTGCATATCCTTCCGCCACTGCCGTAATCTCACCGTTCTCATTTACCTTGGCGACGGATTCGTCACTGCTGTCCCACGTAATCCTGACCGGAGTATTTTCCGGTATTGTCGTCGCTGTCACCTGCTGCGTTTCGCCCGGCTCCATGATAAGACTCGTTGGATTTAACAGCAGTTCACCGATCTGTTCCTCCATCACCGGTTCTGCCTCGCTGCCTGACTCTTCCGTTATTTCCTCTGTTTCAGGTTCCGCCTGCTCCCTGTCGCCGACCGGCTCTGTCTCCTCTGCACCGACTTCCTCTCCCGGCAGCGTATCGTCCTGTACCTCTCCCGGCTCCATATTTTCCCCATCGGAGTCATCATTCTGGCTTCCATCCGCCAAAACTTCCTCCGCCTCCGCCGCATCGTCCGGTGTCATCTCGTTCTCCCCGGGCAGAAACGGTACGGTAGTCGCCGCATAAAATGTTCCCCGCTGCTCTTCTTCCGTTCCCAAATAGTAAGCGGCCCTGATATAGTAGTCATATTCTCCGCCATCTGCCGGCGTCTCCGGAATAAGCTCCACCGTTTTACGGCAGCCGCTCTCCTCTTCCTTCTCTTTCATCGTGAAATAAGGACAATCAGCCACAGCTTCAAAACCGATCCAGTCCTCTTCCTCATTGAGCAGGCTGGGACTGCCGGCTGACATTCCTTTCTCCCCGCGCAGAATGCTCCAGCACAGCGTGCCATTCTCCACATTTTCCGGTATTCCGTCTATACCGTAATTGACAAAGAGAAGCAGACTGTCCGTCGATGTAAAAGATATCGGCTGATCGTATACAAATTCAGGATCATCCGGATCCGAAAGGTCCTCCCAATCGGGAATCGTCTCTCCCTTTTTAATCTGTCCGATATGTAACTCCGGTAATTCTGCCTTTTCATCTTCCTGCTTCCCTGTCCCGTTTTCCAGGTCAGTGTCATTACCGGAAATCGTCTCCTTATCTGAAACTGCCTCACTGTCTGCAGATGTCTCATCCTCCGAAACCGTTCCGTCATCCGAGATCCCCTCACGCTCCAAAACCGTTCCCTCATCCGAGACAGGCTCCTCCTCAGCCGGTGCTTCCTCCTGCATCACATTCTCCGTTTCCTCTGACGTCGGACTCTCTACATGATTCTCAGAGACCGACATCGCTGCTGTTGTATCGCCATACTCTGTCGCAAACGCAGAAATGCTGCCGCAATCGCTGAATGCTATTGCTAAAGTGAGTATAAATGCGATCCACCTTTTCCTGTTCCACATGATCCTGATTCCTCCTCACATTCCTCATATCCTTTATGTCCGGATAGATTATAGCACAAAATAAAAATAACCGGAAGCAAAACAAGCCCCGACACCTCTGTGCGGACTCTCTCCACTCCGGCAAATATAGAAAAAACTGCAATATAAAAAGCGGGTGATGGGAATCGAACCCACGTATCCAGCTTGGAAGGCTGGTGTTCTACCATTGAACTACACCCGCATGTAAATATTATCCACTTAACTGTCTATAACCTGCGTCGGGGTGACAGGATTCGAACCTGCGACCTCCTGGTCCCAAACCAGGCGCTCTAGCCAAGCTGAGCCACACCCCGAAATATACCTGTGACTGCTCCCTTCACAACGCAAGTTACATTATATATTACGGACCACTTTCCTGTCAACCGGTTTTTCTCTTTTTCGGAAATTTACTGCTCATCCGAGATAGTTGATGGTATAATGAGCCTCTCCCTCTCTGTCTATCTCCATGATCACATAACTCGGCTTCCGGTTCTCCTGCCGCGGATAGCTGATGCTCCCCGGATTGACCAGTGTAATATCGTCCTGTATCTCCACCACCGGCTTATGGGTATGCCCGCACATTACAATATCCGCCTTTCTCGCCCTGGCTTCCTCCTTGATGATCTCACTGTTCATGGATATATAATAATTATGACCATGTGTCAGCCACACCCTGTACTGCCCTATCATAAATTCCTTCTCCCGGGGAAGCTCCGAGAAGAAGTCATTGTTGCCCTGAACCATCTCCACCGGACATTCTGCCGCTTTGGAGATCAGCACCTCGCTGCCTTCCACATCCCCACAATGTATCACCATATCAAGCGGTGCCGTTTTCTCCACCACTTTCAGAAAATTTCTGTTGTTTCTATGCGTATCACTTACGATCAATATCTTCATGCGCATCCCCATAATGTCTGTCTCTTATTCAGCCAGCTTTATCTCCAGTTGCTCTTTCATCGCCGCTAATGCCCGTGCTCTGTGACTGATACGGTTCTTCTCTTCAACGCTCAGCTCTGCAGTCGTGCAGCCATACTCCGGTACGTAGAAGATCGGATCATAACCGAACCCGTTATTTCCCTTCTCCTCATAGTCGATCCGGCCCTCGATCACACCCCTGGTGGTGATTACCTCTCCTCCCGGCAGGGCTGCCGCAATGGCACACACAAATCTGGCCGTTCTCTTATTATCGGGCACACCTTCCAGTCTGTCAATCAAATTTTTATTTTTTACACAATAGGGTGTATCCTCTCCCATATATCTGGCTGAATAGATCCCCGGTTCTCTGTTCAGATAGTCCACTTCCAGTCCGGAATCATCCGCCAGCACGATCGCTTCCGCCTGCGCAGCCGCTGCTGCCACCGCTTTCGCCTTGATCACCGCATTTTCTTCAAAGGTAGCTCCGTCCTCCACGATATCGGCATCAATTCCCGCTTCCTTCATAGACAGAACGTCCGCATTTATATCCCGAAGTATCTCCCTGACCTCACGCATCTTTCCTTCATTTCCTGTTGCAAATATGATCCTTCTCTTCATACCGATTCCTCTTCTTTCCCTGCTGCCCACCGTGGGCATACCTCATACCTGTATCTCTCCGCCTGCGCGGCCATGCTCAGGCCACGGATCTCATATCACATGCGATCATTCTCTACCGCTCATACGCTTTCAAAACCGCCTGGTAGATCCCCTCTGCGATACGCTGTATATAGTCTTCCCTCTGCAGCAGAATCGCCTCCTGGCCGTTGGTAAGATACCCCACCTTAACAGCAGCAGCCGGGACTGTCGCCTCACTGATGACTGTATCGGTCTGCTCCGCTTCCAGCAGTCCTCCGGCCTTGCCGCTGATCGCGGTCACCACCTCCCGCTCCAAAAGATCCGCCAGCTCCACACTGCCAAACCCGGGAATAAAGAACTGACTGTTATAAACGGTTTCCGTTCCGTACTTCTTGCTGCTCTTGTCACTTCCGACCTCAATGCGGATCAACATATCAGCCTTGGTATCCTCTGCCAGTCTGACACGATATTCCGCCTCCGGATTGCTGTCGTCCATTCTCGTATAATAGACCTTGATATCCGTCTCGTCCAGCTTCGCCTTCAAAGCCTTCGCGATATTTAATGTAATGTCCTTGGCCGCTATATCATCCGTTACAACCCCGGTATCTTCCTTCCCATAAGCCGGGTCTATCACCACGATCTTTTCATAGACCTCCTTCGGCGGTACAAACTCGATATAAAGCGTATTATCCTCAAAAATACTGCGATACTCAAAAACATCCGTCAGCTTAAAGCGAAGGCAGATCCTCTTTCGCTCCACCTCAAAATTTCCTTCCACCACCGCCTCGCAGCTGCCATAGACACCATTGCTCTCATAAAAGGATTCCTGTCCGGACATCTTCTCCGGCTCAATGCTCACCCACAGTTCCCTGTCCATATAGTGATTCTCTACCGTCACTTCTTCGACGCGCACATCCGGCGGTACTGGCACACAGAAATAGTTCGTCTTCCCGCTGTTTCGATCGATCACAATACGGTTTCCGTCTTCCACTGCCCCATGTTCCGGCCGCCCTTCCGCCGCCTGCACCACTTCATCCTGTGCCAGATCCGCAACAACAGCGATCTTATTTGCACAGTAGTGCAGCATAATCCCCATCGCCACTGCCACAAACAACGAACAGAGTACCGTCGTCTTTTTCATCAAATCATTCTGCATTATCTTCTTCTACCCCCAGTCGGCTTCGGTCCCGCAAACTGATAGAAATAAGTTTTCATCATGCCATTGTACAGCTTTCTGTTCTTATCCGCCTTTCTGCCGATCGCCTGCTCCGCTTTCTCATAGGAAGTGATCAGATACATGGACCAGCTGTCCAGCATGCGGTACCGTTCACCGATCGTACCATACAGCCCCGCAAGATTCTTCTTATCCTCCAATCGCTCACCGTAAGGCGGATTCGTAATGATGAAACCATATTTCTTCGGATGACTCAGCTGTTCCACTCCTCTGCGCTGAAAATGGATCAGCTGCTCCACCCCCGCCAGTCTGGCGTTTGCTCTGGCAATCGTCACCATCTCATCATCCATATCATATCCCTGAATATCCGTCTCCACATCCATATCAATCAGCGATTCCGCCTCGTCTGCAGCCCGGTACCAGCATTTTCTGTCCGCAAGATGACTCCAGGTTTCCGCCGTAAAACTCCGGTTGATCCCCGGCGCCATATTTGCTGCCATCATTGCCGCTTCTATGGGAATGGTCCCGCTGCCGCAGAAAGGATCCACCAAAATACGGTCTCTCTTCCACGGTGTGAGCATAATAAGCGCCGCCGCCAGATTCTCGGCGATGGGAGCCTTCGCCGTAAGCTTTCTGTAGCCGCGTTTGTGCAGGGAATCTCCGGTGGTGTCCAATCCCACCGTCACTTCATCTTTCATCAGGAAGACTCTGACCGGATAGGCATCTCCTCTCTCGTCAAACCACTCTACGTGATAAGCCGCTTTCATCCGTTCCACCATTGCCTTTTTCATAATAGACTGGATATCGGACGGACTGAACAGCTTACTCTTCACACTGGCCGCCTTCGCCACCCAGAATTTGCCGTTCTTCGGTATGTAGTGATCCCAGGGAATCGCCTTCGTTCCCTGGAAGAGCTCCTCGAAAGTCTCCGCATGGAAGCTTCCCACCTTGATCAGGACCCGCTCCGCGGTACGCAGAAAGATATTTGCACGGCACATTGCCTGCACATCCCCCGCAAACGTGATCCGTCCGTCTTCCACAGACACGATCTCATATCCAAGATCCATGATCTCCTTTTTTAAAACCGACTCCAGACCGAAGTGGCAAGGTACAATATATTCTACTCGTTCCATTTTCCCCTGTTCCCTTTCAAAACTCACAAACTTCATTCTATACCAAAACACATCAAATAACAATCCAAAACCGCAAAAAGCGGTATGATCCAAATAGACCATACCGCTTTCTGTCTAAGAGCACTGCATACTGCTCTTAATAGTTGTTCTTCTGGTTGTCCTGCGCGTTGCTTCCGGAACTGTTCTTGGAACTGTTTTTAGAACTGTTCTGGCTGTTCTGGTTGTTGGTCTTGTCCTGCTGCTTGTCATTCTGAGAATTCTGGTTATAATCATTCTTAGACATCTCAAATACCTCCTGGTTTATTTTACAGTTAACGACATTGGAAATCGTGCTTTTGATTCTGCAAAAGCTTCCGTATATGGATTTGGCAGAAACCGGAAACAACAATTGTTATGTCGTTTACTATAGTTACAGGAATAGTATTACAGGATCACGTCCAAAATATACAAAAAAATTAATCTATTTTATAAAATCAATCAAACCATATCATTTACAGCGTTCATTTTCGGCCACTGCCCTGGATCACTTTAACGATCAGCAGCACGATCAGAACAGCCATGATCACAGGTGCGAAAAGATACAACAGGGAACTTACCACGCCAATGACCAGCATTGTGATCACAACAATGATCAGCATAACAAGCCAGCCCGGCAGCGCCACTCTTCTCACACGGGTATTCTCACCGCGTGTACTGCCTTCCCGGGCATTCGCACCGACTTCATCGTCATATTCCTGCGCTGCACTGTAAGCGGCACCGGAACGCCTGTTGGCATCCACGATACTTCTTGCAAGCAGCCTC
Organism: uncultured Lachnospiraceae bacterium; assembly: GCA_910578115.1. Lineage (GTDB taxonomy): Bacteria > Bacillota > Clostridia > Lachnospirales > Lachnospiraceae > UBA3282. Next base: position 48,306 of record CAJTPO010000023.1, read on the forward strand.
GGATCGCCAAGCTGCTCCAATATCTCCTCTTCCGTTCTCCCTTTATGGATCTCGGAATCGATATACTCTCTGTAATATCTCACATGTTCCGCAGTCTGGCTTCCCGAAATACCACCCGCCAGCGCATGCTGTAATTTCATGATAAATTCTTCTTTGTCCATATTGTAGACCATGCCTTTCCCCGGCCTTAAGCCTGTACGTCTGCAAACCGGGCGATGAACAGCCTCCCGATACATTATCCGCCATACAGGCGCATTCTCTTACTTAAAGGGGATCACACCGCCGTCATAAGTATTATTGATATATTCCGTGATCTCGTCGGATTTCAAGGCATCTACCAGCGCTTTGACCGCCTCGTTACTCTCATTGCCTTCCTTCACCGCGATCACATTCACATAAGTCTTCGCAGCCTCGGAGTCAGCCTGCTCATAGGCAACCGCATCCTTTGCCACGGAAAACCCTGCTTCCATTGCGTAGTTACCGTTCAGGACGACGAATGCCACCTCGTCCTTAACTCTCGGCACCTGTGCCGCTTCCAGCTCCTGGATCTCGATCTCATTCGGATTGTCAACGATATCTCTCACCGTAGCTTCCAGGCCTACGCCATCCTTCAAGGTGATAATACCGTTGTCCTGCAGCAGCAGAAGCGCTCTCGCCTCATTGGTCGTATCGTTGGGAACCGCAACGACATCTCCCTTCTCCAGCGTCGTCAGATCGCTCTTCGTACCGGGATAGATCCCGAAAGGTTCATAGTGAATGCCGCCCGCATTGACCAGATGTGTTCCCTGCTCTTCGTTAAAAGAATCCAGATAGGGAATATGCTGGAAATAATTGGCATCAAACTCACCGCTCTCCACCACCATATTCGGCTGCACATAGTCGTTAAACACCGTCACCTCCAGCGTCCATCCCTGAGCTGCCAAAAGGGGAGCAGCCTGCTCCAGAATCTCCGCATGGGGTGTCGCAGATGCCGCGATCGTAATAGTGCCTTTAGACTCCACTGCTTCCTCTCCTGCCGGCTCTTTCGCGTCATCTGCAGGAGCTTCACCCTCCTGCGCTGCCGCATCCTCTTCTGCCGGCGCAGCCTCCTCACCGCTCTCCGCTTCCGACGCATCCTCCTGTGCCGGCGCTGTTGTCCCTTCATCGGAACCGCCGCACGCCGTCAGCGTGCCAAGGGCAAGGGCTGCCGTTAAAATAGCTGCGATAAATCTTTTCTTCATAATATTTGCTCTCCTCTCTACCGGAACGGCCTGTCTCCTCTTTTCCGCCGTCCCTTTCTATCTGAAAGTTCACACATCCGTTCTTTCATCCTGCTGTTCCGGCTCGCTCTGCGCTTTGCAATGCTTCCGGAAAGCTTTCCGACCTTCCGTGCGAAACTTTGAGATCTCTCTTCAGTCGAAGCCGGCTCATGCGCCTGTCTCTTTCGTTCGCTACCGCTGTCTTCTGTCCAGCTTCACTGACATCTTCATGCCCAGCGTCTGGAAAATCTGAACCAATACCACCAGCAGGATGACCGCTACAAACATAATCTCCTTCTCATAGCGGTAATACCCATACCGCATGGCAATGTCTCCAAGGCCGCCGCCGCCCACAATACCCGCCATGGCAGAATAGCCAAGGATCGTGCCAAGCGCGATGGTCACTCCCACCAGAATGGAGGTTCTGGCCTCCACCAGCAGCACTCTCACTATGATCGTCATGATGTCTGCTCCCATACTCTGCGCCGCCTCGATCACACCGCGGTCCACCTCGTTAAGCGAAGACTCGATCATGCGTCCGATAAAAGGCGCCGCCGCCACCGTAAGCGGCACCACCGTAGCCGCCGTCCCGTAGCTTCTTCCCACAAGCAGCTTCGTCAGCGGCATAAGCAGGATCAGCAGGATCAGGAACGGAATACTCCTGACCACATTGGCGATCACATCCAGCACTTTATAGATGACCGGATTCGGTCTGATACCATTATCGTCCGTCACCGCAAGGGCCACCCCCATGGGCAGTCCCAGCAGATAGCCGAAAATGGTAGACAGGAGTGTCATGAAAAGTGTCTCCCGCACACCATCCATCATCATGATCGTCATTTCATTAGTCCATTCCATAACCGTCCACCTCCTGCACTGCCAATCCCCGCTCTGTCAGATAAACCTTCATCTCTTCCTGCATCTTCACGTCATCCGGCAGGCTTAAGATCATCTCTCCTCTGGCAATGCCTTCCACATTCTTGGTATCCGCCCGCAGAATATTGATCGGCTGCCCGAACCGCAGTACCATATTGGCAATGACCGGTTCGAAAGAAGAATTGACCGAGAACACAATACGGATACAGCATTTCCCTTTCATCAGATCCTTCTGGTGCCCTTCCAGCGTGCGGCGTTCTTCCCCTCTGCCCTTGACGATCAGCTCCCTGGCCTCCTTCGTCTTCGGATGGGAAAAGATATCGGCCACCCTGCCCTGTTCCACCAGGCGGCCGTCTCCTATGATCGCCACATGGGAACAGATCTCCCTGACCACCGACATCTCATGCGTTATGATCACGATCGTGATCCCGAACTCTCTGTTGATCTGCTTAAGCAGCTGCAGAATCGACTGCGTGGTCTGCGGATCCAGCGCACTGGTCGCTTCATCGCAGAGCAGGATCTTCGGATTCGCGGCAAGCGCCCGGGCGATCGCCACCCGCTGCTTCTGTCCCCCTGACAGCTGGGAAGGATAAGCCTTCGCTTTCTCGGTCAATCCCACGATCTCCAGTAACTCATACGCCCGTTTCCTGGCATCCTCCCTGCTTATCGTGCCCTTCCGGCCGCCGTCCTTCCTGCTGACTCCTGCATACAGCAGCGGAAAACATATATTATCAATCACATTCTTCTGCATTAAAAGATTGAAATGCTGAAAGATCATTGCAATCTCTGCACGCTGCGCCCGCAGCTCCTTCTCCGACAGCATACTCAGATCCCGGCCTTCGATCTCCACAGTCCCCCCCGTGGGCCGTTCCAGAAAATTCAGACAGCGCACCAGAGTACTCTTTCCGGCTCCCGACATACCGATGATCCCGTAGATATCCCCCTTCTGAATCGAAAGGTTGATATCCTGCAGCGCTTCCACACTGGCATCCTTCGTCACAAATGTTTTGCCCAGGCTCCGAACTTCTATCATTCCTGCCATCTCGTCTTGTCCTTTCGTAAATGGTTACACTCCACACCCTTCGTATGTGCTGACATTGTTACAGCTGAGCGTGTGAACTGCAACAAGCGATAACTTAATGACTACTTTAGCATGAATGGCGGAATTTATCAAGCAAAGACACTCTTCATGCAGTAAACAACGGCGTAGACAGATATCTGTCACCGGAATCCGGCAGCAGTGCCACAATCATCTTACCTTTGTTTTCGGGACGCTTTGCAAGCTGTGCGGCCGCATGAAGCGCTGCGCCGGACGAGATTCCCACCAGGATCCCTTCCTCCTGTGCGATGGCCCTTCCTGCGGCAAGCGCATCTTCATCTGAAACCCGGATGATCTCGTCGTAGATACCGGTATTCAGTATCTCCGGCACGAAACCGGCCCCGATTCCCTGAAGCCCGTGTGGTCCCGCTTCACCGCCGGACAGTACCGGGCTGCCTTCCGGTTCCACCGCTACGACGATGACTTTCTCATTCTTCTCTTTCAGATATTCTCCGATTCCGGTGATTGTCCCTCCTGTGCCCACGCCGGCCACAAAGATATCCACCCTTCCATCCGTGTCCTCCCAGATCTCAGGCCCCGTTGTCATCCTGTGCGCTTCAGGATTGGCCGGATTCACAAACTGGCCCAGCACAATGGATCCCGGCATGGAAGCCTGCAGCTCCTGCGCCTTCTCGATCGCTCCTGTCATGCCCCTGCCGCCGTCCGTCAGCACCAGCCTGGCTCCATAAGCCTGCAGCAGCCTGCGCCGCTCCTCACTCATCGTCTCCGGCAGGGTCAGGATCGCTTTATATCCTTTCGCAGCTGCCACTGCCGCCAGGCCGATCCCCGTGTTGCCCGAAGTCGGTTCAATGATGGTCGCTCCCGGCTGCAGCTGCCCGCTTCTTTCCGCCTCCTCGATCATATGCAGGGCCACCCGGTCTTTCACCGACCCTGCCGGATTCAGATATTCCAGCTTCACCAGCAGTGTGGCATCCGTGATTCCATGATTCTGTTCATAATGTGTAACTTCCATCAACGGCGTCTTTCCGATCAGCTCCGCCGCACTTTTCTTAATATCCGCCATGCTCTTCCTCCATTCCGAAGCATCTCATACTGCAGATTCCGGCCGGAATCCGCTCTGCCCCTTAAAATTTATACAGTATCCCTTTCCGCCAGCATGCATAAAGATCCCAGGCGATCATACAGCATGCCGTATAGAAAAGGCCCATGCCATAGATCATATACCGCGGCTGTGCAAAAATGAACAGTCCCACCACCACCGCATTGATCACAATACCGGCCATGGTAATCATCGTAAAACAAAGACTGGCATCGATCTGCCTGACCAGTTCCTCATATTCTTCCGCCACTTCTCCCACAGATTCCGACAGCCGTCTTTCTATTTTCTTCTTCTGCACCACAAGGCAGCACGCCGCCGCTCCCATGAACAGATAAACCGCCGCCGCATACAAACTGAGCACCGGATGCGCCTTGGCCACAGAATTGACCAGGCCCTGCCAGGTATTATAGCAGTATACCCGCAGTAACGGCAGGGGCTCCTGCCGAAACAGAGTATTTCTCATCTCTTTACAGATTTCATCGTATTGCATGGCTGCTTCCGGCTCGGAAAGCTGAAAATGCTCCGCAATATATCCCTCCACCACCGGATTGATAATCCCGTATCCGATCGCATCATAACTGTCGGCATAATGAATGGCCGTAGTCAGCCAGCCGCTCCCGGCATAAGGATACAGAATCTGCTGCGCATCCGCCTGCTCCATAATCTCCAGATACAGCTCTCTTATCGTCTCATCGGTAAACAAACCCGCATCCCTCTCCGGATCGGAGGAATACAGCAGCGTACACAAAATCCCCATGGAATTCCCGCTGTGTTCCATCCACACGCCTCTGACAACATACTGGTACGTCCGGTCAAACAGCTTGCCGGCAAAAAATACGGCCGCCACCATCACTGCCAGGCACAGGAATCTGCGCACTCTCCTTCTTCGAATCAGCTCGTACCAGACTAAAATAACGCCCAGGATAAGCAGCGTGATCATCATCTGTTTTCTCAGGCTCACCAACAGAAAAGAAAACACCAGCGCCCAGCCGAAATACCGCTTCTTCTCCGTTCTGATAAAAAGAAACAGAAAGGCCGAGAAAAACACAAACAAAGAAAGGCCCAGCCCTTCCGTCAGAATGCTGTCCGAATACGCGGATCCCCGCTTAGCCGCAAACCGGTTTAAAAGCGTTACCGCAAATTGAAACACAATCGCCGCCGTCTGCAAAACTCTGCTCCCCTGCTTCGCTCTCCTCACAACCCAGCCCACAAACCACGCAGCCATACCCGCCAATATGCTCTGCAGGACCACCGCGATCATCAGCGCATCCGCTTTCCATATGCCGGCAATCCATCTGCACAATGCAAGAAATGACGGATACAGCGGTTCCCGGGAAATGTGCATGGATACATACCCTTCGGAATCCACACACCAGACCGGTCCGTCTATGATCGGGAACAGCAGATAGAACATAAGACAGACGCCAAGCAGCAGGTATTCCCATTTGTCCGTCCTGAATTCTTTCTCTTCAAGCTTCATTCGGCTCCTCCTCAAACATCCGCGATATCCGCCTGTTCTCAGACGGTTCTCTATCGCATCTCCTTTGGCTTTTGCAGGTAATTCTATCATATTCCATAAAATAATACAATCGACACCGCACCAGCGTTCCCACCCGGCAGCAATTTGGCCCCCAAATTTCTGCCGTCACTGCAGCTGATCAAATTTGCATCGTAACAAATGATACACACAATGCCCTGATCCTGTATTGCCAACGAACAATCCTGTCGACGGCCGATTTGACCGCAGGACATAAGTTTACTATAATTATTCCATAAAGTAACCCCCATCATGCTCAGCCTGACGGTAAAGAGAGGAATCCCTATGCAGCAATCCCAGCCCACCACACTAAAAGAAATCCGTTCCCACGGTACAAAATCTTTTCCCTGCGCCGTCTATCGGACCCGCTCTGCGAGAAAAGGTACCCTGGTCAAGCATCACTGGCACGACGAAGTAGAAATCCTCTACTTCTCCGGCGGGGCGTTCCGCCTGGAGATCAATATGGAACAATTTCCGATCGCGTCCGAATGCCTGTACTTCATCAATCCGGGGGAACTCCACAGTATCATTACGGAATCGGCGGGCAGTTATGAGGATGCTGTCGTTTTCTCTCCGGACATTCTCAGCTTCGATTCCTACGATGCGGCACAGATGCAGCTGATCCATCCCATCCAGAAGAGGCGAATGCTCTTTCCGCGCTGTCTGACACCCAAACACCCGGCATTTCCTTTGATCCAGGGCGCTTTTACGGATATCCTGCGGACATTCCGGCATACACTGCTGGAAGAACCGCTGCCAAATCCGCCGTTTCCGGATCCGGAACTGCAAAGCACCGCCTCACAAACCGAAATCCGCCACGACAAAACGCCGCAGGGCGAAGGACTGGCAGATATATCCGTCGTTACAGATAACTTAACCAGTCAATTATATACAAAGGCTTCTCTGCTTTTTATCCTGGCCGTCCTTTCGGAACACCAGCTTTTTACGCCGACGGAGAAGAACTACGACAAGCGCGTGGAAGATGTCAAGACCACTCTGACCTATATCAAAGATAACTATAAAGATAAAATCTATATTTCAGACCTGGCAAAACAGGTGAATTTAAATGAACAGTATTTTTGCCGCTTTTTCAAAAAAGCGCTGGGACGTACCCCCATGGAATATGTGAACGAGTACCGCATCAAACAGACCCGTCGTCTGCTGGAAGAAACTGACCTGCCGGTGACGGACGTCTGCCTGGAATGCGGTTACAACAATCTCGGAAATTTCCTGCGGGAATTCCGGAAAAACACCGGCACCACCCCTCTGCAGTACCGGAAACAGGTGCGAAAATCTGTTTGAAAGTCATAATTTCATAGTTTTTAATCATATAACCGTAAGACTTTTCCTGTCATTGTCAATAAAATGAAACTAACTTAATCGAGAGAGGAAGCGTCCGGGACGCTTCGGAATGGAGGTAACGATGAAGAAAACATGGTGGAAAGAAGCGGTCGTTTATCAGATCTACCCCCGCAGCTTTATGGACAGCAACGGGGACGGTATCGGCGACTTGAAGGGAATCACAAGCAGGCTGGATTATCTGAAATATCTGGGCATCGACGTGATCTGGCTGTCCCCGGTCTATCAGTCTCCCAATGACGATAACGGTTATGACATCAGCGATTATCAGGCGATCATGTCCGAATTCGGCACGATGGAAGATTTCGACGAAATGCTGGCAGCGGCCCATGAAAGGGGAATCCGCATCGTGATGGATCTGGTGGTAAACCATACTTCGGATGAACATAAATGGTTTGTGGAAAGCCGGAAATCCAGGAATAACGCCTTTCGCGATTACTATATCTGGCGTGAGGGCAAAGACGCGCAGACACCGCCCAACAACTGGGGAGCCTGCTTCGGCGGCTCTGCATGGCAGTACGATGAGGAAACTGCCATGTACTATCTGCATCTTTTCTCCAAAAAGCAGCCCGATTTAAACTGGGATAATCCCAAAGTAAGACAGGAAGTATTCGACATGATGACCTGGTGGTGCGACAAAGGAATCGACGGCTTCCGCATGGACGTCATCAGCATGATCTCGAAGACAAAGGAAATGCCGGACGGCGAGGTTCAGGGCCTGTACGGCAGCTTCGGACCTTACTGCGTGCACGGTCCCAACGTTCACAAATACCTGCAGGAGATGAACGGGAAAGTACTGTCCAAATACGACATTATGACTGTCGGAGAGACGGCAGGCGTGACTACGGAACTGGCGAAGCAGTATGCCGGCGAGAATGCCCACGAGCTTGACATGGTGTTCCAGTTCGAGCACGTGGAGGGTGACGGCAAGTACGGCAAGTGGACCGACGAGAAGCTGCCTCTTACCACCCTGAAGAAGACCATGTCCCGCTGGCAGACAGAATTGTACGGCGCCGCCTGGAACAGCCTTTTCTGGGATAATCACGACCAGCCCCGGGCCGTGTCACGCTTCGGCGACGACCGCCCGCAGTTCAGGGAAGCTTCCGCCAAGATGCTGGCCACCTGCCTGCATATGCAGCAGGGCACCCCTTACATCTATCAGGGAGAAGAGCTGGGTATGACCAATTATCCCTTTGAGAGTCCGGCGGACTTCCGGGATATCGAGAGCATCAACGCCTACCGGGAATGGTGTGCCGAAGGCCCCCTCTCCCATGAAGATTTCTGGCCCTGCATGCTTTACAAGAGCAGAGACAATGCCAGAACACCGGTACAGTGGGACGACTCGCCGCAGGCCGGATTTACCACCGGAACTCCCTGGATCGCAGTCAATCCCAATTATAAGGAAATCAACGCCAAAGCAGAGACTGCGGATCCCGATTCCGTATTCCATTATTATAAGAAGCTGATCGCCCTGCGCAAAGAAAATCCGATCATGGTGTACGGCAAATATGAGCTGCTCCTGGCAGACAGCGAAGAACTGTTCGTCTACACAAGGACGCTGGAGCACGAAAAACTTCTGGTCGTGTGCAATTTCTGCGACCATGAAACCGCCTTTACCGTTCCGGAGGAATTTGTGGGAGCGCCCTGTCTGATCTCCAACATGGAGAATGGCTATGACAGACCGGAGATGACCTTGAAGGCTTATGAAGCTTTCGTACTGATGAGAAAATAACTTAAAAAGGCTGCGTAATGACTGCTGACGGCTTAAACACTGCGCCCGGCAGTCATTACCCATAAACAGCTCAGTAAGTGCGTGACGGGGCCATCCGCCCGCTTTCCTCAGCCTACCCCACAATGGTGCCGTCCATGGCATTGATGGTCAGCAGGCTCTCATACTCACTATCGATCACATACCTGATCTCACCCATTTTGTCCCTGCAAATCTTACTGCCCCAAAAATCCCATACCGGAATCAGCGATGCCGTCATCTCCCTGTTCTCCGCCTCCTGAATACACCTGTAACCCAGCTGCACACCGGATACCTGAATTTCTATCGTATCCCCTTCCTCGCTGAAATCATCCAGATTTTTCTTCATGATCATATCCTGAAAAATATTCTGAATCTCCGCAAAAGGCATCAGGAACACAGATTCCGCCGACAACTCCTCCACCGTCCACGGATTTACCCATTCAAAAAAGGCCAATCCCTCCTCCGTGTATACAAGATTCAATTCTTCCTGCGGCCACCACATGGAAGCTCCCTCCGGCATCAGGCCCGTCTCGTATGTATAGATGACCGGAACCCCTTCCTCCATTCTGCTGCAGTGGACACTGTATCCCACCTGTTTGAGCAGATCCTCTGTCTCCGTCAAGGCTCTCATGAAACAGTATTCTCCGCCGTAAGGCACATACTCCTCCATGCCCATCTTTGCAAGTTTCTGCTTCGCCTCCTCCAGTACGGTCTCCGGCTGCAGCTGCATCGTTTCCAGTCTGCCAATCAGCTCATCGTCAATTCCCACTATTTCCGGATACTCATTCATGTTTTCAAAATCCACTGTCAGCCAGTTCCAACTGCCATTCAGTTCAGCGTCACACACCGAGAAAACCGCCCTTCTGATCTCCCCGGTCAAAAGACTGTTATCCAGATTGACCAAATAGTCCCTGCCGTCCACTGTGGCCCGACCATTCAGCCAGTTTGCCTCCGCTCCCTCGGGCAGCGACGCATCATAGGCCACCACCGCCGGGATGTCTTTTATCACGACTTCCTCCGGCGCCTCCTTCGCCAGCTCACGATAGTAAGCGATCTGCTCGTCCAGCGTTTCCGCCTTTCCGGCATAGGGCTGATCTCCCTTTACGCCGTTTTCCTTTTCCGCTTCCAGCTGCTTTGCCTTACTTTCAAGCTCTGCCGCCGTAAAGCCGTAACCGGCCATCGCCTCAACATCTCTCTCCCACAACCCGTTGCCCTTCAGTAACACCTGGCTGACCCTGTCATAGTCCTCCTGTGTAAAAGCGCGTCCTGTCACTTTCTTCGTTCTGATCCCTTCCACATCCGGAACCACCACCATGGCATCTGCCGTCACACTGACCTTATCCGACGCTCCTTCCCATTGATAACGCTCCGGAGCCTGCACCTGCGCGGCCACACTCCCGGCCGGCACCGCAGCCTGTTCTCCCGGCGTCCCCGTCGCTTCCTCCGTCTGTTGTGCGGGAATCACCAGCTCCTCTTCCGTCTGCAGCGCATCCCCGCATCCGGTCAGCATACAGCCGCAAATTCCCAGCACCGCCAGCGCTGCCAGGCTGCCACGTTTCCTGCTGTCTTTTCCGCCTCTTCCCGCCATCTTTTCCGCCTTTCCTGTCATCCTCCCCGCCACACTGCTTTCGCTCAAGATCCTTTCCGTCATACCTTTTCCAAGCATTTCCCTGACTCCTTTCTCTCCTTCGTGTCCCGTATTGTCTCCGACATGATCCTGATGGTTACCGCCTGCACTGGCTGCACCTCGTATCACTGCATCTTATTTCGATGTCCCGGACCGCTATCCGCAGCCCCGTTCCTGTGCCCCGCCGGCTCATGTCCGCCACCCTCATGTCTTCCTCATCATACATCCATACTCTGTAAAAAGTACTCATCAAACCGTAAACGTTTTGTAAAACACGATCCGCACCGTCGTCCCTTCCCCGACCGTACTCTCGATCTTAAGCTCCGCCCCATGCAGCTGTGCGATCTTCTCGCAAAGCGCCAGCCCCAGGCCGCTGCCGCCCTCCCTGCGGTTCCTGGCCTTGTCCACCATATAGAATGCTTCCGTCACCTTGGAAATCTCCCGCGCCGGAATACCGCACCCCCAATCCTGCACCGTGATCTGTTCCCCCGCTGCCGTCAGCGCAATGACACCGCCGTCCGGGCTGGCTTTGATCCCGTTGTCGATCAGATTGATCAGCAGACTCTCGAACAGATCCCTGTCCATCCTCCGCGTACCCATCTCGCAAAAGCAGCGCAGCGTCATCCCTTTTTCCCGCAGATGCGCCTCCTCCGCCCTGGCCACACTGTTTAAAAGCGCCTCCACCGAAACCTCTTCCATACAGATGCTGTCATTGTCATACATGCCGAGCAGGCTCATCAGCTTACTGCCAAGCCGGGAAAGCCGGCCGCACTCCTCATGGATATGACGCAGCGCCCTCTCCTTCTGCTCCTCCCGCAGCTTGACGTGCAACAGGGAATCCGCATATCCCATAATGGACGTCATGGGCGTTTTCAGCTCATGCGTCAGACTGCCCAGCATCTGCCTGCGCCGTTCCGATTCCCGCGAAAGCGTCTCCACCTGTTCCTCGATCCGATCCGCCATCTCGTTAAAAGACACTGCCAGCATCCCGATCTCATCCCGCGTCCGTACATCGGCCCGCCGCTCCAGCCTGCCGCCGCTGATATCCCGTGCCGCACGCTGCAGTTCCCGCAGCGGAGCCAGACTCCGTCGCACCGCCGCAAACGCAAGCAGTGCAGCCAGCAGTGACACGCCGGCACAAATACCCGCACAGAGCAGACTCTGTCTGTAAATATCCTCATAGACCGGCGTGATATCCTGAATCCCGATCAGTGTATACTCCTTTGCCCCTGCGGCAGGCACCGCTCTGCCCACCAGCAGAAGATATCTGTCCTCACTCTTCTGGATCACACTGCGCTCCGACCACCTTATGTCCGTGGGATCTGCCAGCTCATAGGAAGTCCTGTTGCAGACCACCTCGCCCCCTTCTACCAGAATATAATGCGCAGGGGCGTATTTCTGCAGCACATAATCGTAATAGGAAGCCAGCGTGGCATCCGTAAAATCGGCCATCAGCTCATATTCCAGTTCCTTCCCCACGACACGGGCCGCCGCCGTCGTCTGCTGCTCATAGCTCTCCACCGTTTTCTCCCTGTTATAATATGCCGACTGGTAAATCACTGCCGCCCCCGATACCGCACTGCCAATAAACAGCGCCGCCGCCGTGATCAATGACACCTTAAACCGAAGTTTCATCTACCCCATATCCTCCAATCGATACCCCGTCTTGGAAATTGTGCGGATCACATCATGGAAGTCCAGCTTTTTCCGCAGCTGCCCGATATGTACATCCACCGTCCGCGTCTCCCCCACATAATCCGTTCCCCAGAGCCTGTTTAAAAGTTCCTCTCTGCTGAACGCCACATTCCTGCCCTGCGCCAGCGTCACCAGCAGCTCATATTCCATCGGTTTTAAATTCACCCGCACTCCCGCCTTCGTCACGCTGTGTTCCTTCAGATCGATCACCACATCGCGCACGCAGATCCGCTCCCTGCCGCGTCCCGTCCGCTTCAACACCTTTTCCATGCGCACCAGAAGCTCCAGTATTTCAAAAGGCTTGACGATATAATCCTCCGCCCCGCTCTTTAACCCGTGCACCTTCGAAAGGACGTCGTCTCTGGCCGTCAGATAGATGACCGGAATCTGCGCCGCCTGCAGATCCTCCATCAAAGCAAACCCGTCCTTCCCCGGCAGCATCACATCCACCAGCGCCAGCGCCGCGTCGTCAAATGTCCCCTCCGCGATCCCCTGCGCCGCACTGACGCCGTCAAACAGCGGAAGCGGCTCATAGCCGGCCGCTTCCAGATTCATACAGATCAATTCCGATATTACGGTATCATCCTCTATCACTAAAATCTTCATGGTAATTCCCGCTTTCCTTCCCTTTTTACGCGCTTGATCAAATCGGCAGTACCACAGCCTTCCCCAGCCTTCCCCATTCACATACTGAAAGCGCTGCTGCCTCCACACCAGCGCACATATTTTTACTTTACCATATTTTAACCATAAAAAAAGCAACAAAATGTAAACAGGCTATGGTCTCTTGCTGTATCGACATTGCCCTATTCTATTTGTAATATTTTCCCCAGTGAGCAGGTGCTATACTTGATTTACAATAAGCTATAGTAAACGACATAACAAATTTCTGTTTCCGGCTCTTGCAGAAGCCATATACGGTAGCTTCTACAAGGCCGAAAATGAAATTTCTAATGTCGTTAACTATAAAAACCTGACACATTTTAAATAAATGGGTCTGCTCTATTGACATTACGTAAATTACGTAATATATTAAGCATATGAGAAGGAAGATAAATGAAAACACCGCAAAATCAATTCTCAAAACGGCAGGACTGCAATAGTATCCTGCTCCTGCTATTATTAAGGAGGCTTCTGTTATGGCAGAATATGTCTATCCGGCTGTTTTTCATCCCAATGAAGACGGCTCTTATACCATCACCTATCCTGACCTGCCCGGCTGTACCAGTGAGGGAAAAAATCTGGGAAATGCCATGTATATGGCACAGGCAGCCCTGACACATTGGATTGAATACCTTACTGACAAGCAGCAGCCCATTCCCCCGGCCAGCGGTCTGCAGGCTTTCGGAACATTACCGGGAGAATTCGTTAACTTCATTCGCGCCGATCTCAAAGATAACCGCGCCGTAAAGCGCACTGTCAGTATCCCCAAATGGATGGATGATAAAGTGCGTGAAACAGGTTTAAGCCTCTCCCGTGTATTACAGGATGCGTTAAGCGAGCGGTTAACACTTTGATAAGAAAAGGGCAGAACATCCTGCAAAAATGTCCTGCCCTTTCTCATTACAAAATAACCTCTATTCTTATCTCAACTTCCAGATATCCCGGTTATACTCCTCGATCGTTCTGTCGGAAGAGAAGAATCCCGCCCTGGCGATGTTGACAAGCATCATCCTGCGCCACTTCGCCTGATCCTCGTAATCTGCCATCATCTGATCCTTCACCTTAATGTAATCCTCCAGATCCAGCAGCGTCATGAACCAGTCCTTATTCAACAGCTCCTTGTACAGTCTCTCCAGATTCTTCTTATGGCCCGCCTTCAGCGCCTGCCTGCCGACAATAAAGTCAACCGCTTCCTTGATCACCGGACTCTTCTTATAATAATCCATGGAGACATAGTCCGCTTTCTCATAATGCTTAATGACCGTCTCGGACTTCTCACCGAAGATATAGATATTCTCGTCACCCACCAGGTCATTGATCTCCACATTCGCTCCGTCTGACGTGCCCAGCGTCACCGCCCCGTTCAGCATATACTTCATATTACCGGTGCCCGATGCCTCCTTGGAAGCAAGGGAGATCTGCTCGGAAATATCGCAGGCCGGAATCATCTTCTCCGCATATGCCACGTTGTAGTTCTCCACCATCAGCACCGTCATGTACGGGCTCACATCCGGATCGTTGTTAACGATCTCCTGCAGTACCAGCAGCAGGTGAATGATATCCTGCGCGATGATATAGGCCGGAGCCGCTTTCGCACCAAAGATAAAAGTCATCGGCCTTGCCGGCTTCTTACCCGCCTTGATCTCCAGATATTTGTGAATGATATAGAGCGCGTTCATCTGCTGCCGCTTATACTCATGCATCCGCTTACTCTGCAGGTCAAAGATAGAATCCGGATTCAGCGTAATGCCTTCCACTTCCTTCACATACGCCGCCAGATCCTTCTTCCGGTTCATCTTGATCTCTGCGATCCGGTTTAACACCGCCTCATCGTCCTTAAAGTCCAGCAGCTGCTCCAGCTTATCCGCATCCTTCTTGTAACCGTCACCGATGGTCTCAGACAGGAAGGTCGCCAGCTCATGGTTACAGGACAGCAGCCACCTTCTGAACGTGATACCGTTGGTCTTATTGTTAAACTTTTCCGGATAAATCTTATAAAAGGCATTCAGCTCGGTATCTTTCAGGATTTCCGTATGGATCGCTGCCACACCGTTTACCGAGAACCCGTAATGGATGTCGATATGCGCCATATGCACCCTGTCATCCTTATCAATGATCTGCACCTTGGGATCCTTATACTTCTTCGCCACACGCTTATCCAGCTCTTTAATAATCGGCACCAGCTGCGGCACTACCTTCTCCAGATACTTAAGCGGCCATTTCTCCAGTGCCTCCGCCAGAATGGTGTGGTTCGTATAAGCACAGGTCCTGCTCACCACGTCGATGGCCTCATCCATGGTAAGAGCCTTATCGTTTACAAGAATCCTGATCAGCTCCGGGATCACCATCGTCGGATGGGTATCATTGATCTGGATCACCGCATGATCATACAGTCTGCGCAGGTCATACTGCTTTTCCTTCATCTCTTTTAAAATAAGCTGCGCCGCATTGCTCACCATAAAATACTGCTGATAGATACGCAGCAGATTGCCGGCCTCGTCGGAATCATCGGGATACAGGAACAGCGTCAGGTTCTTCTCGATGTCTTCCTTGTCAAAATCAATGCCTTCCTTAACAATGCTCTCATCCACGCTCTCAATGTCGAACAGCCTCAATTTATTGACACCATTGTCATATCCGATCACGTCGATATCATACAGTCTGGAAGTCACCTTCCTGTCGCCAAAAGCCACTTCGAAGGATGTATCCGTCTTCGTCAGCCAGGACTGCTCCTCGATCCAGTCATTGGGCTGTGCTGTCTGCAGTCTGTCCTTGAACACCTGTTTAAAAAGACCGAAATGATAGTTCAGGCCGATTCCTTCCCCGGGAAGCCCCAGTGTGGCAATGGAATCCAGGAAGCAGGCTGCCAGACGTCCGAGACCGCCGTTACCCAGCGACGGTTCCGGCTCAACCTCCTCGATCTCGGATAGGCTCTTGCCGTTCTTTGCCAGAATATCATTCAGCTTATCATAAATTCCCAGATTGATCAGGTTATTCGATAATAACTTACCGATCAGAAACTCCGCGGAAATATAATAAACCTTCTTCGGACCCTCAATGCGCTCCGATACCTCCATCAGTTTCTTTGACAGCTGCAAAAGACTGTAGTAAAGCTCGGTGTTGCTGCACTCCGCCACATTCTTGCCACAGCTTTCGTTGGTCTGTGCCTCCAGTTCCTTTTCCAGATTCAGGACCAAAACGTCTCTTGTCAGGTTACTTGCCTGTGCCATGATCATACCTCCTGTTTCTTTACATTGTTGATGTATTTGTATTATTATCTAAAAAGATATTACTTCCCCATGTTCTGTCTCTATTCCGTATCCTGCCGACAGGCTTTTGTGCATTTTCAGCATATGATATCCATATATTTCATGCGGACCAGCTCATAATCCAGTACGATCTGCTGCCCTGTGCCTCCGTCGATCAGCCGCTTTAATTCCGTCACAGCCTCGGACGCGATCCGCTTAAAGTTCTGCCGCACAGTGTTCATCTGCTTTCCCGCATACCCCATCAGCATAATGCCGTCAAAGCCGCACACCGGCCGAAAAATATCCATCTCGATCAGCGCCTTCATCGCCCCGATCGCCATCAGGTCGGAAGCGCATACCACCACGTCCTTCTTCTTCGCATACTTAAAAGTGTGGTTTCTCGCCTGCAGCTCGGAAAACTCTCCGTTACGAACAAGCAGTGACAGTTCCAGCTCCCCGGCCAGCCGCCGGATCCCCTTAAGCCTTTCGTCCGTCACATAACCGTTCTTCTTCCCCGCCAGATAGAGAATGCTCCTTCCCTGATTGTCCAGCACCGTCTTCTTCGCCACATCATACTGGGCCCGCTCCTGATCGATCCAGACACTGGAAGTCGTCCCGTTCACCATCGGGGCATCCACCAGCACGATCTTAAAAACCTGCGCCTCTATCAGTTTATGCAGCACCTTATCTTCCTTTGACATCCCGAAAATGATAAGCCCCGTAATACTCTGCACCTGTAAATAGCGTATCACCTCTTCGAGATTCTTATTCTGCAACATGGAATAAAATATGGTGATGACGTCCAGATTCAATTCCACGGCCCGCCCGATGGTTCCCGACATGTACTGCATATTGATCTCGTCCACCGCCTGCGATGCGCTGCTTAAGTTCAAAAGGATCGCCACTCTCCCGGACTGCTTCGATGACAATGCCGCCGCCACCGAATTGGGCACGAAATTCAACTCATTTACTGCCTGATTTACTTTTTTCTTTGTCTCTTCGCTGACATTCGGGTAGTCATTCAGCACCTTGGATACCGTGGAAATCGCTACACCCGCATGTTTCGCCACATCTTTGATCGATACCATGCTTCATCCATTCTGAAAACGGTGTGCATTCCGGAGATTGTACCTTAATGCGTATGCCTCCCCATGTCCTGCCTGAACTCCTGTATATTTTACGGAAAAGGTTTTCCGGAAATCGTTTTCCGAAATCATCATACAATAAAAGAGCGGTTTTGTAAACCACTCTTTTCAGAAACTTATGGAAAAATTTATCTTTTATCAATATTTACGACTTGTTCCCTTTGACACAATTTGCACATTGGAACTTAATCGTTGTCAGTATACGCCTGCCGCCTCATTCAATCGAGTAGGAGGCTAATCATTAGTTGATTAGCCGACCTCTCACACCACCGTGCATACCGTTCGGTACACGGCGGTTCCTTAGTTTTCATAGACTATCAGATAATAGTCAAGCATGGATGTGTATCCTAACTTGACTATTATTTTATTTGTGATTACCGAATTGAGCACTTGTGCCATTCTCCAGTAACCTTTCCTGCTACATGCAAGTTCTTTTGCTTTCCAGTGTTCGAGACCTAGCGCTTTTAGCATTCGGTACTTTGTCCTGATTTTCTTCCACTGTTTCCAATAGACCGCCCTGATTCTTCGTCTTGCCCATTCATCCGTTTCT
>CAJTPO010000024.1 GCA_910578115.1 uncultured Lachnospiraceae bacterium
TCGGCACAAATTCTTGGTTGAATAAATTGCTCATCAGAGAATTTATTCAACCTTATCACGCAGGAAGATATCTTTAAGAAAGATCTGGCCATGTATACTTTTAGAGAACGCTGCGAAGAAGTGCCCGACCTTCCCCTGAATGACGGCACAAGCAAGATCTTCCTGAACATGACCAGCCATAACGGCCGCCCGGAACTGATCAGCCTGCTGCAGTATATGAAAGAAACTACTTTAGACAATTCCAATATTACCGTACAGGACGACCGCATTCTGGATCTGGACCGGATCGTTCAGGATGTGAAACAATCAGAAGAATGGGAGGCTGTGAAAATGAATATCCTTGAAATCGGAATAGAACAGGGAATGCAAAAAGGTGAAGATCGTCTGGCAGAGCTGCTGCAGTTTCTTAAAAATGCCGGAAGAGATGAAGACGCCGACCGTGCCATTTTCGACGTCCAATATCGGGAACAGCTGTATCAGGAATATGAGACTCGTTCACAAACCAGAAGATAAACGCCCCGCCGTAAGGTAAAGCACAAACTCCGTTCTCCCATCCGCCGCCCTGCCTGCCTTGATATAGCCCCCTTCTTCCTCCAGAATCTTCCTCGTAATATACAGCCCCAGCCCGACGCCTTCCCTTTCTCCGACCTCCCTGCCCCTGTAAAACCGTTTAAATAACTTATGATATTCCTCCGGCGCGATCCGAACCCCTCTGCCCCGCACTGCCACTCCTACATAATTTGTCAGTTCCATTACTTCCATCTCGATCCTGCTGCCCGCATCCCCATACTTCACCGCGTTATCCAGCACATTGAAAACTGCCTCCGTCGTCCATTTCGCGTCCGCCATCACCTGACTTTTTACCCGGCCAGACAAATCAATCTCCATCCCCCGGCTCTTCGCCTTCTCCATTACCTGTCCCACCGCCTGCAAAAGGATCATTTCCAGGCTCTGCCGTTCCGGTTTCAAACGGATGATCCCGGTCTCCAGCCGCGACACTCTGGAAAAGCTCTCTCCCAGCCAGGAAAGCTTTCTCGTCTGTTCCTCCAGACAGGCAAGGAATCTTCCCTTTTCATCCACCGTCAAATCGTCCCGTTCCAGAAATCCCGCATATATCCCGATATTCGTGACCGGCGTGTTAAGCTGGTGCACCAGATCTCCGATATTCTCATCCAGCTGCCTGCGAAACTGCCGCTCCCGCTCCTCATAAGAGCACAGAATATCATAAAGCCGCAATAACTGCCCCTGCATTCTGGACAGGATCGTATCTTCCGTCACCGGAAAGGCGATCGTAACCCTGCCGTCTATCAGCTCCTCCATCATTTCACTGAACGCATAGAGCTTCCCGTCCACCCTCCTTTCGATCAACAGATATACCCCCGCAAACACCGCCAGATTCACCGCCCCATACAGAATGATCAGCCAGGTGCCGTAAGCCGGCCGTCTGCAGGAAAGCTCACTGAACAGGAAAAGCAGTATGAGCATTACACCCATACCGCCTGTCCATATACCGTCTGTACCGTTGCCCTTATACCGCCTGTTCATTTCCGTCCATCCTCCCACTTATACCCCAATCCAAACACTGTCCTGATATAAATCGGCTCCTCCGGATTCTCTTCCACCTTCATGCGCAGCCTGCGGATCGTCACATTCAGTGTCCTGCTCTCCACAAACCGTTCATCCGCATCCCAGATCCGGTCCAATATCCGCTCCCTCGTCAGCACGATACCCCTGTTGCGGAGAAAAAGCTCCATCAGCCTGCACTCCAACGCCGTAAGCTCCACCGCCTCTCCCCGCCTGGTCAATGTCTTGTTCTCAAAATCATACAACAGTTCACCATTCGTATAGATCTGCCGCGAAACGCCCTCACTGCGCTTTAAGACAGCCGCGATCTTCATAAGCAGCACCGGCATGGAAAAGGGCTTCGTAATATAATCATCGCACCCTGCACGGAACCCCTGCAGCATGTCTTCCTCCGTGTCTCTGGCCGTCAGCAGAAGTACCGGAGCCGGCTGCCCGGCCAGCACACTCCCCAGAAATTCCCTGCCGTCCCCATCCGGCAGGTTGATATCCAGCAACACCAAATGCATCCTCGCCTCCAGCTTCTCCCGCGCTTCCCGCAGGCTATAAGCACTGTTCGTCAGATACCCCTCCCGCCGCAGCGCAAACGCGATCCCCTCATTCAACGCCCGATCATCCTCAACAACCAAAATCCGCTTCTCCATCCCCACTCACCTGCCCTTCCCTTCTCAAATTACAATCATATCGCAGATCCCTTATACCTTCCCCTATCATAACACTTTTAATTTCGCAAATCTCCCCGGCATAACACTTTTCACAACGATTCTAAGTCATACGGCTATATCTTCCGGCTTTGGTGCACAGGCATCCCTCTACACCACTTCCCGCAGCCGCTCCACAATCGACCTCCTGTTCATCCCCCAGGTCAGCACCTGCGCCATCACCACGCACAACCCGGCCGAGATCCCCACAAAGATCATAAGCGCCTGCACAAACGCAGCGGCCGAAAAGTTAAATCCCGGCTGCGCCCCGACCTTACAGGCCAGCGCCGCTCCCGCCACGGTCGCCAGTCCCAGCGCTGTGGCGACAAGCACGGCGTACTTCTCGAAAATATCCCGCTTCATCTGCCGCCCCGTCATCCCGATGGACTGCATGGCCGCATATTCCACCTTCCTGGCCATCACATCCGTAGTTACCGTATTCACCATATTGGCTACGCCGATCAATCCCACGATCACCGCCAGCAGAATACCGAAAGCCGTCATGCTCCGCTTCGTTTCCGTATTCTGTACCCGGGTCATATAAGCGGAGTCAAGCGAAAGCTGCAGATTCCCGTCTTCCTCCACAATCCCGGCAATGATCTCATACTGTTCCTTGTCTGAAAGCGCCGTCCCGTCCTGCCTTTTACCTGATGCATTAAAGCAGATACTCCCGATCAGCTCCCCGTAATTTGAATAAATCTCCTGAAATGTCTCATCCGTCAGCCAGATATTGACTTCCCCCATATTATCCGTGCCATAGATATTATGGCCTGTCACCAAGGCCATCACCGTAAATTCCCGCTCCACGTAACGATCTGCCGCACTGTCAAAGAACGTGACCGACACCCGGTCGCCTGCATGTACCTGATACGCCATGCCCTCGCTCTGCTCCATATCATTGAGATAGAGGGAACGGTTGTAGATCAGATAGCCGCCCTGCGCAAACCGTTCGGCGTCAAACTCCCCTTCCAGCACGGTAAAATATTGACTTTCATGGTTAAGATACGCCGCATCCATACCCGCGACGCTGACCGGATAATTGTCCCTCTCGTTCTTTCCGGGAAGACTATGCCAGGGATCCACGCCCCACTTCTGTTCCATGCTGTCCACATAAGCCTGTCTGTCACGGGCCAGCTCCCCTTCTCCCGTAATCTCTCCCTGAGACAGATCATAATAATAACCGCCTCTGAGGATCGACCAGTCCGGCTTTGTCCTGGCCATATAGGTAACCCGGAAATCTTCCACAAACTCCTGCTCCCTGATCTTTTGCACCAGCTCATCACTGATGGGCTGATAAGGCTCCTCCGATCCGAATTTGACCGTTTTCTGCACTATGCGGAAATCCGTGCCGTTGTGCTCCGCCGTATGCACCTCCACCGAATACCCCATGGAGATTGTATACACCACCAGAAACAGAATCCCGCTTAAGGCAAAAGAGATAACCGAGAAAACGCCCTTTTTCTTCCTGCCGCGGTATCTGGCCGCCTCCACAGGGGAAATCGTGCTGGCGATCCGAAAAGGCTTCATAGTACTGACAAGCACCGTAATCCAGGAAAACACCGCTCCCAGTGCAAACACCTGTACGAATCCAGCCGGCTTATAGAAAGAGGAAATGCCTTCCGCAAAAGCGTCCATAACCGCACCCGCCGCCATCCGTCCGATGCCGTATCCGATCATGCCTCCCAGCACAATGCCGATCAGGGAGATCCTGTTCATCTGCCACAACAGCATCCGCTTAAGCTGCTGCCTCGTCATGCCGATGGTCTTTAATTCCCCATAGAAACGTATATCATTCTCAATCGAGATGTCAAATATATTATAGATAAAAAAGTATCCACAGAACATCACACACAACAGAAGCAGTATGATCGGCACCAGCGCTGCATAGGACAGATCACTGGCCTTGTACTGAATGCCGTTGCCTGCTGCCTGCTCATTCACTTCTGTCAGCTTTTCATGCTTATCCGTCCCCAGCCTTAAGGGATTCAAATTGTTCAGCTTCACATAGATATGGTCATACCCCTTGATCAGTCCCGGATTGTGCTTTTCGATAAAGGCTTTTCCCGTGTAGATCTCCTCATAGATATCCGCGACACCGCGCAGCGGATTCTTATAATAACCGCACACCGTCATAGGAATCACTTTTTCCGTCTGCTGCCCTTCGCCTTCTCCCTCCACCAGCACTACGAGGTCATAAGTGACGTTTAACTGTTTCGCCAGCCCCAGACGCTCCGACATGGTATCGGACAGCAGAATCTCATCCCCGCTCTCCGGATACCTGCCGGCGATCAGATCCACCATATTTTTCTCATAATGCACTTCGTCCGCCGCAAACAGCCGCACATCCACACCGGAAAATTCCTGATTATGCAGATAGCTTGCACTGCACCGCTTTGCATAAGCCGCCCAATCCACCTGCGGCAGCTTTTTTGCCCTCTCCAGAATTTCCTCATTACCATAGATCATGGCGCTGTCCGTACCCGGCCCCGGGGATGCCCCCATATAACGTGTCATAGCCGTCATATAACCGATCCCCACCGTAAAAATAACAACGATAAGCAACGCCGTCAGCGCCACAGCCAGCACCGCCAGCCGGTTGCGCACCGGATGCGCTCTGTAGTCGTCGGCAGCCAGCTCTTTTTCCAGTTTCTGGTCGGAATTCCTGAACATCATGCTCATGCCTGCACCTCCTGCTCTCTCACCAGCTTACCGTCCTCGATATGGATCACCCGATCCGCCAGCTGTGCGATGGCATCATCATGCGTGATCATAATGATCGTCTGGTTGAATTCCCTGGAAGTCATCTTCAACAATCCCATCACCTCCGTGCTCGTTCTGGTATCCAGGTTGCCGGTCGGTTCATCCGCCAGCAGCACCGCCGGCTTGGCCGCAATGGCCCTGGCGATGGACACCCTCTGCTGCTGTCCGCCGGAAAGCTGATTGGGATACCGGTCCATTTTCCCTTCGATCCCCAGCTGTCCGCAGATCTGCGCGATATAATCCCGATCCGGTTTCCTGCCGTCCAGCCGGATGGGAAGCACGATATTCTTGTACACATTCTGTACCGATATCAGATTATAGTTCTGGAAGACAAAACCGATATGCCGGCGCCGAAACACCGTCAGCTCCTCCTTCGACATCTCCATGATCGAATGTCCGTCTATGATGACCTCCCCCGCATCCGCAAAGTCCAGTCCCCCGATCAGATTTAAAAGCGTCGTCTTGCCACTGCCAGACGTCCCCACGATCGCCGTGAAGCTGCCCTTCTCGATGCCGAAACTGACATCGTCCACCGCCTTTACCAGATTCTCCCCGCTTCCGTAATACTTCTTAAGATGTACCGCCTTTAAAATATCCATGCTGTCTGCTTCTCCTTGTCTTTAATTTGCTTATCTTCATCATAGACAGCAGATATTACAATCCGGTTACAAACGGATATTTTTTGAATCATTGATGACCCACTCACCGGTCTTGCGTGAACCAATGCGGGTGATCAGCTTACTTTCCGCCAGATTCTGCAGCATTCTTTTTATCGTACTTTCCGAGCACTGCATGATTTCTGCCAGTTCCCTTCTCGTCAGAGACGGCGATCTGCGAAGCTGCCGCAAAAGCTCCCTCTCCCGGTCCGATAATTTTATTGGGTCATTTATTGGGTCATTTATTGGGTCATCCTGCTCCGATATCGGTGAAAAAGAACCACTGATATGCATGACACGATTATGCATTTCATGATCTTCTCCAAGTAACAGGTTTCTCAAAAACAGTTCCAAATACTCTGTCGTCTCATGCACACCCAGCTTCAGATTGTTATAATTCGCCCTCACCATGGCATTACCTGCCTTTCAGATACCGCTTCAACAGAAACGCACAAAAGTACGGAAAGGTATAAATCTGATCATCATACCCCACATTTCCACCCGTAAACTTTATCCCGTAGCGTATGTCCTCATACTTTTCCCCTCTGATCAGCGTCCGCAGCGACTTCGCCCGGCCGTTCGTCGCCTTCACCTCCACGGGGATCAGCTCTTTTGCCGTCCGAACGAAGAAGTCTTCCTCCAGCGTAGAATCCTCGCGCTTATAATAGTAAAGCCCGTATCCGCTTTTCACCAGCGCCTCACCCACCACGTTCTCATACAGCGCCCCTTTGTAGACGCCCAGATTCCGGTTCGCCCGCAGATCCTCCTGCGCCTCCTCATCCAGCATGGCCACAAGCAGTCCGCTGTCCGCAAAATAGATCTTGTACTTCGTCTCGTCAAAATTTCCTTTCAGCGGAAGTTCCGGAAAATGCATACAGTAACAGACATTAATGATTCCCGCATCCGCCAGCCACTCGATACAGCCCCGGTAATCCTTAAACCTGGCACCAGACGCCACCTTCGAGATCTGGAACTTCTTATTATCCTTGGAAAGCTGGACCGGAATCTGCCGGAACACATTGAGGATTCTTGTCTGGTCCATCCCTTCCGCATACTTACGCACATCTTCCTCATAATCCGCCAGAAGCTGCCTCTGGATCGCCAGCGATCCCTCAAAGTTGTCCTTTATGATATACTCTCTGACCACCGCAGGCATCCCGCCCAGAATACAATAATCCAGAAACAGACCGCCGTAGACGGACATCTGCGCCTCGTTAAACGGCTTTTCCTCCCGCATATGATCCAGAAGTTCGTCTGCAACACGCTCCTCATAACCCTTCGCCCACAGAAATTCCTCAAAATCAAGGGAATGCATGGTATAATCCGTCTTATACCCCACGCTGTTGCTCTCTATTCTTCCATAATGGATACCCAGCATGGACCCACTGCATATAACGTCAAATCTTCCGTCCTGTGCAAAAAATTTAAGTGCCGTGGCAATCTCCGGAAACTCCTGCAGCTCATCAAAAAAGATCAGCGTTTTCCCCTCGACGAATTTCTTCGTCGGATCCATGCGTGAAATATTCCGGACCAGATCCGCCGTCTTGTAGCCATCCGCCGTGATCATCCTGTACTTCGGCTCTTCCACAAAGTTGATCTCCACCATACACTCATAGTTCTGTTCCCCGAATCTTCTGATGGACTCCGTCTTCCCGACCTGCCGCGGCCCCTTGACCACCAGCGGCTTCCTCAGCGGGTCATTCTTCCACTCCATCAGAAATGTATCTATTTTTCGTTTCAAATAAACCATGACCGCCCACACTCCTTTTTGCTTTTCCCCTTATCAGTATATGCCATTTTCTCGGAAAATACAATGCAGTGCAAAAAAATGAGTGAATTTTACCATATGATTTACAAAAAGATGAGGGAATTATTTCATATAATCACAAAAAGATGAGGGAATCTAAGTCACCATCCAGCAAAAAGATGAGGGAATCATGGTCCGTCTGACGCAATCCCCAATAACAACAGGCACTGTCCTGTTACCTTCCAAGACAGTGCCCGCCGTTTCAATTTTCATAATTGTATCCGTTATTATATCCGTTGTTTCCACATCTTATGCTTCTTCCGAAGATTCGATGCGCCTGCTATCTCTGCACCCGCGCGCCTGCGCCGCCCATAATCGCCTCTACTTCCTTCCGGCTGGCCATGGTCGTATCACCCGGCGTCGTCATGGCCAAGGCTCCATGTGCCGCGCCATAGTTGACCGCCAGCTCCGCGTCTCCCGTAGTCATCAGGCCATAGATCAGACCGGACGCAAAGGAATCGCCGCCGCCCACGCGGTCCATGATCTCCAGTCCCTTGTAGTCCTTCGCCTTGTAGATCTCGCCGTCCGCCCAGCAGATAGCGCTCCAGTCGTTCACCGTTGCCGTCTTCACCTCACGCAGCGTGGTGGCAACCACTTTGAAATTCGGATAAACCTGCGCCGCATGATTGATCATCTTCTTATAACCGTCCAGATTCAGTTCCTTTAAGTTCTCATCATTTCCCTCGATCTCGAATCCCAGACAGGCCGTGAAGTCTTCCTCATTGCCGATCATCACATCCACATACTTCGCAATCTCCTTATTAACTTCCTGCGCCTTGGCAAGGCCGCCGATGGCGCTCCACATGGAAGGCCTGTAATTCAAGTCATAAGAAATCACCGTGCCGTATTTCTTGGCCGTCTTGATCGCCGCCAGTACCGTCTCACAGGACTGCTCAGACAATGCCGCATAGATACCGCCCGTATGCAGCCAGCGCGCACCCAGCTCCCCAAAGATATGCTCAAAATCAAAATCCTCCGGCGTCGCCTTGGAGATTGCCGTATTCGCACGGTCGGAGCATCCCACTGCCCCGCGGATGCCAAAGCCTCGCTCTGTAAAATTCAGTCCATTCCGGCAGGTTCTTCCGATCCCGTCCGTCTTCATCCACTTGATCAGTGAAGTGTCCACGCCGCCCTGCAGAATAAAGTCTTCCATCAACATCCCGACTTCATTATCCGCAAAAGCAGTAATAACACCCGTTTTTAATCCGAAGCATCTGCGCAGTCCGCGAACAACATTGTACTCTCCGCCGCCCTCCCAGGCCCGGAAACTTCTGGCTGTCCGAATCCGTCCCTCGCCCGGATCCAGCCGCAGCATTACCTCGCCCAATGACACCGCATCATATCTGCATTCCTTTTCTGGTCTCAAATTCAGTTCCATAATGTTCTCCCTCTCTTTACGTGACTCTTTTCTCCGCGTTTGTTCCGTCTTTATCCCCGGATCGACGCTACCAGCTCCACAGCCTCCTTTGTCAGCTCCCGGATCTTATCAAATTCCCCGTTCCGTATCATATCCCCCTTCACCATCCAGCTGCCGCCGCAGCACAGGATCTTGCCGAAACTAAGATAATCCTTTAAATTCTTTGCACTGATGCCGCCTGTAGGCATAAACTTCACCATCGTATAAGGAGCCGCCATCGCCTTGATCATTGCCACGCCGCCGGCCTGCTCCGCCGGGAAGAACTTTACCACCTCCAGACCGCGCTTCACTGCCTGTGCCACCTCAGAAGGCGTGATACATCCCGGGAATACCGGAATCTTTTTCTCCAGACAATAATCCACGATCTCCGGATCAAAGCCGGGGCTGACGATGAACTTCGCTCCTGCCGCTGCAGCCCGGTCCACCTGCTTCGTCGTCAGCACCGTTCCTGCTCCGACTAACATCTCCGGATACTTTGCACTCATCAGACGGATGGACTCTTCCGCCGCCTCCGTGCGGAACGTCACCTCCGCACAGGGCAGACCACCCTCCACCAACGCTTTTGCCAACGGCAGTGCATCCTTCGCTTCCTCCAGCACCACTACCGGCACTACTCCATATTCATAAAATTGTTCTGCAATCGTCTTCATGCACCCATCTCCTCTTCCTGTTTTCCCGTTATCCTGTCTTCATGCTATCCTGTTTGTTGACGGTATCTATCACCAGGCCGTTTCGCACGGATATCTCCATACCGTAACCCTCATTAAGGTTTACGCTTAAAAATCCAGATATGCCCCTTTCATCGGACTTACCGCATGTTCACTGAACATCCTCAGAACCCCTTTCTTATACTTAGGTTCTCTGGGCTTCCACTGCTTCCTTCTCTCTTCCAGCACAGCGGCCACTTCCTCCATCGTCTTACGTTCCCCGGCGATTCCGATGATATTCAGCTTCCGTTCTTCCACATCGATCTCGATCAGGTCCCCTTCTTCCACCAGCGCGATAGGTCCGCAATCCACCGCCTCCGGGCTGCAGTGCCCGATCACCGGCCCTGTAGACGCACCGGAGAAACGGCCATCCGTGATCAGCGCAATGCTTTTTCCCAGCTCTTTATCGCTGCTGATCGCCTCGGAAGTGTAGAACATCTCCGGCATACCGCTGCCCTTCGGCCCCTCATAGCGGATAAAGACGGCATCGCCCTTTTGCACCTTATGCTTTAAGACCGCATCCAGACATTCCTCCTCGCTGTCAAAAGGTCTGGCCTGCAGAACTGCCTTAAACATCTCCTTCGGACAGGCCGTATGCTTGATCACAGCCCCCTCCGGCGCCAGATTACCCCGCAGGATGGCGATGCTGCCGTCTGTTCCCAGTGCCTGATCAAAAGGTCTTATAATATCCTCTCTGGTCAACGAAACATGATACCGCTCATTAAACTCCTGCAGCCACTTCTCACACCGCTCATAGAAACCGTTTCGTTTCAGCTCATCCAGATTCTCGCCCAGCGTCTTACCCGTCACGGTCATCACGTCCAGATGCAGATACTCCCGTATCTCTTCCATGATCGCCGGCACACCGCCCGCATAGTAGAAGCACTCCGCCGGCCAGCGGCCCGCCGGACGCACATCCAGAAGATATCTGGCGTTCCTGTGCAGTCTGTCGAAGGTATCTCCCGTAACCTCCAACCCGAATTCATGCGCGATGGCCGGAATATGCAGCAGACAGTTGGTACTGCCGGATACAGCTGCATGCACCAGGATCGCATTCTCAAAACTGTCCATGGTGATCATCTCGCTGGGCCGCATCCCCGGCATGGTCGCCAGCTTCACCGCCTGCGCCCCCGCTTCCCTTGCAAAAGCCAGCAGATCCGGACTGGTGGCCGGCATCAGCGCACTGCCCGGCAGCGCAAGCCCCAGCGCCTCCGCCATGATCTGCATCGTGGACGCCGTACCGATAAAAGAGCAGGCCCCACAGCTGGGACAGGCGTTACACTTCGCCCAGTTTAACTTTTCCTCATCAATCTCGCCCCGCTGGAATTTAGCGCTGTACATGCCAAGCTGCTCCAACGTAAGCATCTCCGGCCCCGCATTCATCGTACCGCCCGGCACCACCACACCGGGTACATCCGCTCTCGCCAGCCCCATCAGATTACCCGGCATTCCCTTGTCACAGCTTGCCAGATAGACTCCCGCATCAAAGGGCGTGGCTCCTGCATGAATCTCGATCATATTGGCGATCATCTCCCGGCTTGCCAGACTGTAATTGATACCGTCCGTTCCCTGACTCTCGCCGTCGCAGATATCCGTACAATAATATCTTGCGCCATGCCCGCCGGCCTCCTCGACGCCTTTCCGCACTTCCTCCACCAGCAGGTTCAAATGCCCGCTGCCCGGATGGCTGTCGCCGTAAGTGCTCTCGATCATCACCTGCACCTTAGAAAGATCCTCCGGCTTCCATCCCGTTCCGATCCGCAGCGGGTCTAATTCCGGCGCCAGTTTACGCATTTCCTGACTCTTTAATTCCATACCCCTTCTTCTCCTTTCCCATTCCTCTGTCAGTTTTTACCTTTATTTATTCTTCACACAAGATCAAAATACTTCTTAATACCAATCCCCTTCACACAAGACCGGGCAGCCATGCGGAGAATGCCGTATTTCAGGCATTCTCTGGTGTGAGAAGAACTTCTTCGCGAAGCAGCCTCTGCTACGAGTGATTAGAAGTTCTTCTCACACTATGCAAAGAACGAAACAACAAGCGCCACCACAAATCCTGTTCCGCCTACCAGCGTCTCCATGATCGTCCATGTCTTAAGGGTCGTCTTTTCATCCATCCCTACCAGTGACTTTACCAGCCAGAATCCGGAGTCATTGAAATGTGAACACACCGTCGCACCACCGGCCACCGCCGCCGTCGTGCAGGCCAGATACAGAGGTGACAGATCCGCGATCCCCGGCATCGCCGCGATGATGCCTGCTGCCATCGTCATGGCCACCGTCGCGGAACCTACACAGATCCTGACTAACGCCGCCACGATAAACGCCACCACCACAATCGGCAGATTCGCCGAAGACACCGCATTGCCGATCAGATCACCCAAACCGGAATACTGCAGCATATACCGCAGCACACCGCCGCAGGCCGTTACCAGCAGGATCAGCCCCGTAGGCTCCAGCGACTTTGTCATGATCTTTTCCAACTCATCCATCTTATAACCATGTTTTAATCCAAGAATCAGCATCGCCGCGATCGTTGCGATCAGCAGTGCCACAAAAGGCTCTCCCAGGAAACCGAAGATCGGTGCCAGACCGCTCAGCGCCGGCACAACCCCCGCTACGGAATCCAGAATGATCAATACCAGCGGAATCAGGATGATCCCTACGATCGTCCAGAACTTCGGCAGCTTCGACTCATCGAAATCCGCCTGGTTCGCCACATGCTCCGGCACCGGAACCATGTACTTATTGCCGCAGATGGAACCCCACACAGGCCCCGCTACCACCATTGCCACGATACCGCACAGCACACCTACCATAATGACCCAGCCCAGCTCCACATTCAGCATGGTAGCCACCAGCACCGGTCCCGGCGTAGGCGGAATAAACGCATGGCCAACTGCCAGTCCTGCCAAAAGCGGGATCGCATAAAAAAGGGAAGAGCGTTTCGTCCGTTTCGCCAACGAGAATGCCAGCGGGATCAGAATGATCAATCCGGCGTCGAAAAATACCGGCATGGCGATGACAAGACCTGTAATGCCCAGCGCCCAAGCCGCTTTCTTATCACCGAACCACCGGACCATACTGACCGCCAGTGTCTGCGCTCCTCCCGAGGCCTCCAGGATCGCTCCGAACATGGATCCCAGCCCTACCAGCAGCGCAATTCCTTTTAACGTGTTCCCGATACCGTCATTTACCGCCGTCACAATATTCTCGAAAGGCATCCCCGCCCCGAGTCCGATCACGATCGCTCCCACCAATATGGAAACCATCGCCTGTACCTTAAATTTAATGATCAACAAAAGTAATACCGCAAGTCCCAGAATTGCCGCTATCACCAATCTGGTCGGATTTAAAGCCATTGCTTCACCAGCCATTATTTGAACCCTCCTGTTTTACCGTTATGATTGAATTTGAAACACTTCACTATCCTTTAACATCTGACGTCTTATGTTATTGTGGTTAAATTATATAATCACCGTATTTTTCATTCAATACATCTGATGTATTTATTTTCACTTCTACTTTTTGCACAAAAAATGATGGAGAATTCACGCTGTTCCCCACCATCTTTTGTGTATTATAGCTATTGTATTTTTTCAGTCGTCTATTATACGTCCGCAAACATCTGATGTATTTCTCTCACCCTTCTTTTTCCCGCTCCTCGAGAATCTTCATGATCGTCTGCCGGTTATACGTCAGATGCATCATCATGGCACATCTGGCTCCCACCGAATCCCGTTTCAGCACGGCGTCCGTAACTGCCCGGTGGGTCTTGATCGTTTCCTCCATCAGCATATGATGGGTCAGGTTGGCAAACGTATAGACCGCCGTGTTGATGACCGGGATCAACGTCTCCACCACCTGATTTTTGCTGCAGCGGGCAATGCAGGTGTGGAACTCGATGTCCTTACTGATATGATTGCGGCTGCTTCGATACAGCTGTTCCGTCTCGTCGCACAGCCTTTTGAGCGTCCTCAATTCCTCCGCCGACGCATTCCTGCAGGCCAGCGCGGCAATCTCCGGCTCAATCATCAGCCGCACCTCGAACAGATCCAGCGCCAGCTTATACTTGTCCTCAATCTTACCGAACCCCAGCGGATCCACCTCAAAAGAACTCGTATTGATCACATACGTACCGGAACCCCTGCGGACCTCCAGAATGCCGCGGGATACCAGTCCCTTCACCGCCTCCCGGATGGTGCTGCGCCCCACTCCGAACCGCTCCGCCAGCTCAAATTCATTAGGAATCTTCTGTCCCGGCTCCACCGGTTCCTGCAGGATATACTTCATCAGCTCATCTTCAATCCTGGCCCCCAAAGGTTTTCTGTTCATCTTATCCGCACCGTACATTAACAGCCCGTCCTCCCGTCATATTTTCCTCTGTCCTGTTACAGTCTCGTCCTTATTCTACCACGTTTATCCGCTCCATTGGAATATCAAAATAAGTTCTCACCGTTCGCCGCGATGACTTCCCTGTACCAGGCAAAAGATTTTTTCCGCACACGTTTCAACGTGCCGTTCCCGCTGTCGTCCTTGTCCACATAGATAAAACCGTAACGCTTTGACATCTCTCCCGTGGTGGCGCTGATCAGATCCACACATCCCCAGGGTGTGTACCCGATCAGATCCACGCCGTCCTCATCCACTGCCGCCATCATAGCCCTGATATGGGATTCCAGATACGCGATCCGGTAATCATCGTCGATCTCCCCGTCCTTCCCCGGCTCGTCTCTGGCTCCCAGTCCATTCTCTACAATAAACAGCGGCTTCTGATAACGATCATAAAGAGCGTTCAAGGTAATGCGAAGCCCCATCGGGTCAACAGGCCATCCCCACTGACTGCACTCCAGATAGGGATTCCTGGCCGATGCAAACACATTTCCTCCCGCCGCTTCTCCCTCACCGTCGGCCCGTACACAGCGGCTGTTATAATAGGAAAGGGAAACAAAATCCACCGTATGTTCCTTCAGGACTTTCTGATCCCCAGGTTCCGTTTCCAGACGGATTCCCGCCTGTTCCAGAAACTTCACCGCGTAAGCCGGATACTCCCCCCTGACCTGGACGTCAATGAAGAAATAATTCTCCCGGTCCCTCTTCATACTCTCCCACACATCCTCCGGCCTGCAGCTATAGGGATACACGCTTCCGGCGGCCAGCATACAGCCTACCCGAAACGCCGGATTGATCTCATGAGCCAGCTTCACGGCATACGCAGAAGCGACCAGTTCATTGTGAGCCGCCTGATATTTGACGGCGGTCTCATCCTCCCCGTCGGCAAACCGGATTCCCGCGCCCATAAAGGGCAGGTGCATCAGCATATTGATCTCGTTGAACGTGATCCAGTACCGCACCTTATCCCGGAAACGTCGGAAAACCGCACTGCAATAGCCGAGATAGAAATCGATCACCCTGCGGTTCCGCCAGGAACCGTATTTATCCACAAGGTTCAGCGGAATATCAAAATGACAGAGGGTCACTACCGGCTCAATATCATACCGGAGCAATTCATCGATCAGCGCCTCATAGAACTTAAGTCCCTCCTCGTTCGGCTCCTTCTCCTCTCCCGTAGGGAAAATACGGGACCAGGAGAAAGAAAACCGATAACACTTAAAACCCATTTCCGCAAAGAGCGCAATATCTTCCTTATAGTGTCCGTACAGATCAACGGCCTCTCTTCCCGGATAAACCGAATTCACGGGCAGTTCCCTGTAATCCATACGTCCTTCCATCACAGGCATCCGGTTCTCCCCATATGGGATCACATCCACAAGAGCCATGCCCCTGCCGCCCTCCTTCCATCCGCCTTCGCACTGGTTAGCCGCCGTAGCGCCTCCCCACATAAAATCTTTTCGCATTCTTCCGCCTCCCGCTTACATGATGCTTAACAGCAGATCTCCTGCCTTCACCTTCTCGTCTCCCGTGATCTCCACCTGTTCAAAGTCATCCGAATTCGTTACCAGTACAGGCGTCACCAGACTATAGCCGGCCTCGCTGATCAGTTTCCGGTCAAACTCAAGAAGCTTCTGCCCCTGCTTTACCGTTTCACCGGTTTCCACAAACGCCTTAAATCCTTTTCCGTCCAGCTGCACCGTGTCCATGCCCACATGCATCAGAAGTTCCAGCCCTGTCTGTGTTGTGAGGCCGATCGCATGGCCTGTCGGGAACAAAGCGGAAACCGTCCCGTCCGCCGGTGCATACAGCACGCCCTCTTCCGGTTCAACAGCCGCGCCCTGTCCCAGGACTCCCGAGGCAAAAGCCTCGTCCTTCACTTCCGACAGTTTTAATACTTTTCCTTTCAGCGGACTGGCAAGCGCAATCTTCCCGTCCTTCCCTTTCACCGCTGCAACGCCTGTCGCTGGCACTTTCGCCGTCTCCGCCGTTTCTTTCCTGTCTTTATAGAACAACATCGTAAGAAGAAAGCCTGCCGCCATGGAGATGCCGATCCCCGCAAAGGCAACAATGATATTTCCCATGGTTCCGTCCGGATTCATCATATTAGGCAGCTCGAAGATTCCCATACCGCCCAGAATAAACTTCCGGAAATTAAAGTGTCCGTAGAATGCACCGCCGATTCCGCCCGCAATACAGCTGATGATAAACGGCTTCTTGAGCGGCAGCAAAATACCGTAAATAGCAGGCTCCGTTACACCGAAAATACCGGAGATAAAGTTGGGGATCGCCATTTCCCGCAGCTTCTTATCCTTCGTCTTAAAGAAAATAGCCAATACGACTGCGGAGGTTGCAAAAGTACAGGCAAAGAAAGGCATCATCACATTGTCATAGCCAAGCGTCATCACATTGTTGATGTAGACGGGGATAAATCCCCAGTGCATTCCGAAAATGACGAGAATCTGCCAGGTCAGTCCTACAACCGCACCCGCAAGCAGGGGACTGAAACCGCGGATTGCCAGCGTAAACTCCGAAATCAGCGTAGAACCAAACGTTGCGACCGGCCCCAGGAAAATCACGGATACAGGCAGCGTCACCAGCAGTGTCAGCATCGGTACAAAGAAAAACTTCACCAGATCCGGAATCAGTTTATTAAAGAACTTCTCGCATTTGGACGCAAACCATACCGCCAGAATGACCGGAATGACCGTTCCCGTATAATCCACGGAAATTACGGGGATTCCGAAAAAGTTAATATATACCGGAGAAGCAAACATGGTGCCTTCCAATAAACTGTACATGGGTTCCATGCCTGCCGACAAAGTTCCCGACTGGATCCCCGGATAACACATGGCCGCGCCGATGGCAAGACCAAGCATTGGCTTTAAGCCAAATTTCTTTGCCGCCGTATAACCAAGGAACAGGGGCAGAAAGGTAAACAATGCATCGCCTGCAGCATTGATGATCAGATATCCGCCGCACTCGGCGCTGTAAAGCCCAAGGGCCACAAGCAGCGTATTCAGCCCTTTCAGCATACCGCAGGCAGCCATGATGCCAAGAATAGGCTGAAAAATGCCGGACACCACGTCGATGGCCCTGTCAAGCAGTCTTCCCTTCTTCTCCTTCTCTCCCTGCCCGCCGTCTTCCTTTAAGTCGATCAGCTCCATCACATCCTCAAACACTTCCGGCACATGATTGCCGATGACCACCTGGTATTGTCCGCCGCTCTTCATCACGGTGACAACGCCTTCCATGGCTTTGAGCACATCGTCCTTCGCCTTTCCCTCATCCTTTAAGGTAAACCGCAGACGCGTGATACAATGTACCAGCCCCGAAATATTTTCTTTCCCGCCGACATTTTTTACGATCTCTTTTGCCAGCTCATGGTATTTTCCCATTACCGTTCCCTCCTGTTCTTATTTTCCGTTTGTTTTTTATAGTAAACGACATTAGAAATTTCGTTTACTATAGTTGTTAAGCTGAATATAGCACGGGACTCTTTTTCCGGCAATAAAAGAACGCCGGATAGTTTCATCGTTTCAGAATTGGCAAAAAAAGGACCTTCGTTTCTGTAACAAAGGTCCAAAGGTCTGTCCGTTTTAACATCTCAAACGTCTTCTTCTGTCTTATCCAGCAGCAGATCCCCATGCGCCAGCATTTCCAGAGAGGATTTTGCATGCTCTTCATATCGTCCCGCAAGAAGCAGGGCAAAGAAAATATCCAGTACATAATTGACCGCGGAAAAGGACGTGATCACATCCAGACTGAGAAGCGAATCCCGGTTGGGAATCTCCACGATCTCATGACACCATCTGCGTATCACCTGATCATGCGGTCCCATCAGTCCTACCACATAATTGTTGGTCGCTTCCCGAAGATATTTCGCCATCTGGATTACGGTCCGGTTCGCTCCCGTAAAGCTGATCAGGAAGGCAATGGTTTTCTTATGCTTCCTCGCCGCCAGATAATGGGCGTTAATGCTTTCATAGGCCGAACATTC
This sequence comes from uncultured Lachnospiraceae bacterium, assembly GCA_910578115.1. Lineage (GTDB taxonomy): Bacteria > Bacillota > Clostridia > Lachnospirales > Lachnospiraceae > UBA3282. The sequence goes on from CAJTPO010000024.1 coordinate 18,025, forward strand.
CAGCCCCAGCGTGGCGAACTTAAACACTGCCGCCTGCGCCACTATGTAGCTGATACCCGTACCGTAGATGTCGATACACTCCGCCCTCTGTATCACATTGTTGATCCGGTTCATCACATTTTTGTCAAAAGCAAGCCGGGTGTTGGTCACCGCCTTGTCATACAGGATCGGAAGCGTACGGATAATATCCGCATAAGCGCTTTGATCCGTGATGGGTTCTCCCTCCAGCATCCGGGAAAGCCGGTTCTTCTGATGGATCTCCTCCACCAGTCTGAGCCGGAACTCCTGATAACCGGCAAGGCCCAGCTTCTGGCTCAAACGAACCACCGTAGCCTTGCTGGTAAAAGAAGCGTTTGCCAGTTCCCCGCTTGACATTTCCGGAATCCTGTCCAGATGTTCCAGAATATATCCGGCAACTTCTTTTTCATGATTTGTAAAATGAGCCTGCTCCTTTAACTTCTCCAGGATCATAAGATTTATACTCCTTTGCTATACCGTTATGCCGGGCAGCGGATTTATCCGACGCGCCGCATAAGCCTGGGATTACAGCAGCGGAGCCGCCACCTTCATCAGGCTTCCCAACAGTTTCATCGTCCACTTTTCGTGCCGCACCGTCTCCTTCGTCACCTGCCTGCATTTCGCCAGCGTGGCCTGAAAATCCGCCTCGATCTGCGGGATACAGTCCGTCCCGTACATATAAGTGGCGCACTCAAAATGATGATAGAGACTGCGGTAATCCAGATTGATGGTACCCACCACCGCTTCCCTGTCGTCGCTGACAAACACCTTCGCATGGACGAATCCCGGCGTATACTCGAAGATCTTCACGCCCGACTCAAGCAGAGACGCATAGTGGGTCTTGGCCAGCGCATAGGGAATCCGCTTATCGGGAATCCCCGGCAAAAGCACCGCCACCTCCACGCCTCTCTCTGCCGCGAACTTAAGCGCCGTCTCCATCTCCCCGTCCAGAATCAGATAAGGCGTCATGATATGCACATACTTAAGCGCCCGGTTCAGCATATCCATATATACCCGCTCCCCCACCTGATCCTCGTCCAGCGGCCGGTCGCCGTAGGGAATCACATACCCTTTGGCATCCCGTACCTCCAATGTGGGATAGGCCAGAAACGTATCGAACTCCACCTTTCCGCCGTCCATCCCCCACATCTGCAGAAACATCAGGGTAAAGCTCTTCACCGCCTCCCCTTTAATCATAACGGCCGTGTCCTTCCAGTGTCCGAATTTCATCTTCTGGTTGATGTATTCGTCCGAGAGATTGACGCCGCCGTTAAAAGCCGTCTGCCCGTCGATCACCAGGATCTTCCTGTGATCCCGGTAATTATAGTGGGTGGAGACAAAAGGCGATGCCGGCGCAAAAATCTTGCACTTGATGCCCAGTCTCCGCAGACGCTTCGGATAATCATGCGGCAGAAGCGCAAACTCGCAGGTGCCGTCATACATGACACGCACATCCACGCCCGCCGCCGCCTTTCTCGCCAGAATCTCCAGCACCCTGCCCCACATGATTCCCTCGCTGACGATAAAATATTCCATGAAAATAAAATGCTGCGCCGCCTCCAGCTGCTTAAGCATCTCTTCAAACTTTTCCTCGCCCAGCGGGAAATAAGTGACCGCCGTCTTATCATACACCGGATGACAGCCGCTCCGCCCCATATAATGCGCCAGCGCCGCCGCTCCGCCGTTCTCCTCTGCCAGACGCTCCATCACACGCTCATCCTGCCGGATGCCTGTTCTCGTATCCGAGACCATCTTATTGGCCCACTCCTTCAGGACACGATGCCCCAGATCGCTTTGCGTATACAAGAACAGCAGCACGCCGAAAACCGGCAGAATCAGGATCACGATCAGCCATGTGATCTTGGCCGTGGGATTGATCCGGTTGTTCAGCAGATAGACCACGATCACGGAAGTCAACACCACCGTGCCGCCGAAAATATGGGGAATCATCGCCTGAAACCACTGAAAAATACTGAACAGGATCAAAACCTGTGCCACAAGCATCAGTAAGATCAGCCCGAAACGGCTGAACACCGCGTGAATAATTCCGCTTTGTCCCTTTTTCAACAGGGTCAGTCCTTTGTTCTTATAATCAATCGACATGTTACTCCTTCTTTCGTATCTTTTCCCGCCATGATGACATCTGTCCTGCGCTTCTGCACCTGCTGCTCTCAAACCCGGAGCAGGATACGCGCCTCGTATCCCTGCAATGTCCTCACCGTTCTTTCTTCCGCCCGTACCGTATCATACACCAGCTTCCATTTTCCTTGCAGAGAAAAAGCCCGGCAGGGCTTCCCGCCCAGATTACAGTCCACCACATAGACCCTCTCCCCCAGCTTTCTGGCATACACGAAGCGGTCTTTACGCCTGTCAAGCACCCGGAACGCTCCGTAGACGAAGGCCTTCTCTTCCCACCGCAGCCGCAGCAGCTTCCTGTAGGCCGAAAGCACCTCCTCCTTCGGTTCCTGCCGCAGTCCCGCGTGACAGGCCGGCAGCTTCTCATTCCAGGGCAGCATCACCCGGGCGTGTTCCCTGGTTCCCGCCAGAATCGTGGCAAATACCTTCTCCTCCGGCTCCTTTTTAACATGTTCGGCATAATATCCCCGGGCCTCCACATCCGTGATCTGCTCCATGGACGTAAAGCCATAGTTGGCCAGCCCCATCTCGTCCCCCTGGTAGATAAAAGGCGTCCCCTTAAGCGTAAACTGCATCACCGCCAGCAGCCTGGCAAGCGCCGTGTGCCGGGAAGCGTCCCGCGTGATCTTACTGATCATACGCGGATTGTCATGGTTGTTATAAAAAAGGGACATCCAGCAGTTGCTGCCGTAATGCTCCATCCAGTCGATCATATAGTCCCTGAAATAATTCAGATCATAGGCATAGTCTTCCATCCGCACATGTCCCGGCGTCTCCAGATGATCGAAGGAAAACACCATATCCAGCTCCCGGCGTTCTTCTCCCGTCACCAGCTGACACATCTTCATGCCCAGCCCCGGCGTCTCACCCACCGAAAATGCCCCGTGCGGTGCAAAGGCCTTCTCCTGCAGCTCCCGCAGATACTGATGCAGCTTCGGCCCGTAATAATAATGCTCGATCCCTGTATACCCCATCAAAGCCCCGATGGTCTCATTGCCCTCTGGCAGCCCTTCCTTTTTCGAGATATAATTGATCACATCCATGCGGAAGCCGTCCACGCCCCGGTCCAGCCATCGATTGACCATTGCAGTCACTTCCTCCCGCACCCGCGGATTGTCCCAGTTTAAGTCCATCTGTTTTCCGGAAAAAAGGTGCAGCGCCCAGCTGTCACACGCCTCCTCATACTTCCAGGCCGGCCCGGAGAAAAAGGAAGTCCAGTTGTTGGGCGGCGTATGGCTGCCATCATCCTGCCGGAAGAAATAAAAGTCTCGATATGGCGAACCCGGCTTTTTCGCCTCCTGATACCATCTGTGCTCATCGGAAGTGTGGTTCACCACCAGATCCATGATCAGCCGCATTCCCCGCCTGTGCACCTCCGCAAGAAGCCGCTCGAAATCCTCCATCGTGCCAAATTCTTCCATGATCCTGTCATAGTCTCTGATATCATAACCGTTGTCGTCATTGGGCGAATCGTAGATCGGCGAAAGCCACAGCGCATCCACGCCCAGCTCCTGCAGGTAATCCAGCCGGCTGATGATGCCCTGCAGATCGCCGATGCCGTCCCCGTTGCTGTCACAGAAACTGCGCGGATAGATCTGATAAAATACCGCCTCTTTCCACCATTTGGGCGTAATCTTCCCCGCAGGAACCGCCGGTTCGTCCTTCTCACCCTCCACCAGCTCCAGCAGCGCATCGAAAAAGTCCAGCCCGAACCGCCCGCCGGTCAGCTTTCTCCCCAACCCGTTACTGCACGCCAAATTCGCCAGCGTGCGCAGCTTCAGATTCGCCACCGCCCGATTGGTAATGAGCCGCTCCGGCAGTCCCAGCTGCAAAAGCACTCTCGCCAGCGCGTCATGCCCCACCGGATTATCATACAATTCCCCGATCGTGCTGTCATAAGTCAGCCAGTATTCTTTCTTCTTTGCCTCCATATCGCAACCACTTCCTTCCCGTATTTGTCACTGTATACAAAAATCTGCGAACCGCTTCAAACCTTCCCCAGCTCCCTGCAGATCCGGTCGTACTCTTCTTCATCCAGTTTGTATTTCTTCTTATATAAATAGTAGGAAAGCAGCATCAATACACAGGGCGCCACCGTCATCGTGACCAGCAGCCCGGTACTCTGCCCGGCCTGCACGCCGCCGTACTTTCCGCCCGTAGTTCCGAAAATAATACCCGATATCTGTGCCAGCTTCTGTTCCTCCGTGATCAGTCCCTGGGCGCACTGCTGTTCCAGGTCGGAGATCTGATTGGTATAGCCGGTCACGCCGAAGAGAAGATACGAAGCGGAGGTGAGCGCCACGATCAGCGCAGAACTCATTTTCGTAATAAAAGGCCGCAGCGAGGTGATGATCCCTTCATCCCTGGTGCCAAACCGGTATTCATTGTACTCCACCGTATTCATAATGGAGATCATCATGATCAGATAGAAACAGTACTGCCCGAAATTCGAGAGCATGAAACCCACCGTGAGCAGCCCGAATTTCCCCATACCGTTACCCGGAACCGGCAGGGATACAAGCATCAGCCCATAGCCGAACACCGCCAGCGCCGCCATGATCCCCAGCAGCTTTTTCCTGTGCAGCCGTCTGGAAATGGCCGGATAGAAAATCATCAAAAATGCCGTGGCCGACATCCCCACCATCGTAAACAGCGAGTACAAGCCCCCGTCGTAGCCAAACGTGAAATAAATATACGTAGAACCGATGCCGCCGTTCACCAGCCCATTTCCCACCTGTTGGATCAGGAAAATGACCGCGATCCACACCAGCTGGTCATTGCGGGCAATGGTCCTGAAAACCGCCTTTAAGGAAAACCGCTCCCTCGTCCGCTCCTCCGGCACCACCGCCCGGTTCTCCTGCACCCCGAACAGCGTAAACAGGATAAAAAGCGGCGAAAGAACGGCGATCACCATTGCGATCCTCCCATAAGCCACGGCCGTGCTGCCGCCGATGGCCGTCTGGCCCGTACTGAGCACGGGAATCAGAATGGAAGCCAGCACGCCCCCGATCCCCGCAAAAAGAGTCGCCCTGGACGTAAACCGGTTCCTGGCATCGGCGTCCGACCCCAGCGCCGGGATCATCCCCCAATAGGCAATATCACTCATCGTATACGTAATGCTGAAAGCAAAATACAACAGCGCAAAAAACCACACAAAAGCCCATCCCTGCAGCTGCACATTAAACAGCAGGCAGATCACCACCGAAGTAGACAGTCCCCCGGCCAGCAGCCAGGGTTTGAACTTCCCGTACTTCGAACGGGTCCGCTCGATAATATTCCCCATCACCGGGTCGTTTAAGGCGTCAAATACCCGGGCCGCGATCATAATCCCCGTGACAGCCGCCACCTGCGCTCCGCTTAACGTATGCGTGAACAGCACAAAAGTCAGCAGATAGCTGTTGATCATGCTGTAGACCATATCCCTTCCCACTGTCCCCAGCGGAAAATACAGCAGATTCTTTCTGGTTCTCTCTTTCTTCTCCATCTTTACCCCATTTCCGGCCAAACGGCTCTTTCTACTGCTCCTTCTGTTTCTCACTCCAACCCCACGATTCCACTCTGCAAATCCGGTACTCCTCACACTATAACACACTTGCACCCCCATGTCAGCCTTTGACACAAATACCCCGGAAAATAAAAGACGAACAAAAGACGGAGAAGCTATTCTTCCCCGCCCTTTTTCTCATCTGCCTATTCTTCACGATATCTCCGCATGGCCTTCCGCAAACCGAAGCAGCGTTATGACCGGCACGATCAGCATACCGCACATGAAATTACTCACGCCATGGATCAGATCCCAGGGCAGCCCCGCCACGATCCACGCGATCATTCCCCGAAAACTCAGCCCGAACAAAACTGCCTGCGCCGGGGCATACAGCGTACCGAACAGAAATCCATGCGCCGCACAGACCGTCATATAGACAAACGGCTGCACTTTCTTCGGCATATGCCGCGGCAGAAGCATGACCGCACCCCACAGGACTGTCCAAACATACAGATAGGGTACCCACCATGTGGCAAATCCGCTGAAAATACCGTTTAAGATCACATAAATGTAAATCGGGTACAACGCCTTTTTTCGGTATACCACCGTGAAGGCCACCACAAAGGTGCCAAGAAGATGCACATTCGGAAGCACCTCCATCAGCATCTTGGAAGCGTACATCACCGCACCCAGCATGGCGAATACCGCAATCTCCCGGGTCGTAAGCCGCATGCCGCTTCTGCGCATCTTACTCCACCTTGAGGGCATAGCTGTCTCCCTCTGTAATCTGCGTAACGTCAACCCCCGAAGTCGCATATTCGCCATTGACATAGAAAGCCCAGTATACACCGTCCGTGTCATAATCAGCGGTAATACCGTTCACTGTCTTCACAAAAAGGCCATACTCTCCTTCTTCACCGTCGATCAGGTTAAGCTCCTGCAGCGCCTCGCCCACCATCTCCTTGTCCGTGTGGATCTCAAACTGGGTCTCATTGCCGTCCTTGTCCGTCACGGTAAGGGCAAATTCTTTGCTGCCCTCTCCCAGCTCGCCGCCTTCCCGCTGCACCTCTGCACCGGCCTGTGCTCCCGCATCTCCGGAAGCTGCTCCACTGTCTTTACTGCCATTACAACCAACTGTACTAAGTGCCATAGCCACAATAAGCACCATACAAAGGATGAATGACGATACTTTTTTGCCTTGATTCATCTGCATGTTCTTTGTCTCCTTTGTTTTTATTTCACCCGAAGATCTCTGTCAAAATCTTCCCGGTCGTTCTCTTCCCTTCTTAACCGGCCCTCGCGGTCATGCCAGAGAAGCCGTAACAGCTTTTCTCTCCTCTTTGCCGTTACGTAAAATGTCCCTGTCCGGATATTTCGACTTGACACAAACAGACTGCCGGCCTTCTCGAATCGCTTCAATGACTTGTCCCGGATTGTGGCTTCCGGTCAGGCAGACGTTATCGCACTTTTCCATTTGAAGAGCTGATCCGGACTGCAAAAGGCAGCCGGCCTCCCAAACGGAATCTGCAGTTTATCACGTGTCTCACGGCGACGGGCTCGTACAGGATTTTCACCTGTTTCCCCGAACAGATTCTTTCCTATCATAATACTTTATCTTTGTTTGGTCAACGAAATCTTCACAATCAGGAAAGACCACCCCGGCCTCATATACCATGAGGCCCCGGGTGGTCTTTCCTGTATTTTGATCTGTATTTCCTTATTATTTACTATAAAAGTCTGCTCTTTCCTTCTAAGTCCGGCTTCTATGCCTGACTGCCGATGTTTATTTCTTCTTCGCATCCTTATTCAAAGGACGTACCATAAACAGGCTGATCAGCAGCGCCACGATATAGAGCACGATCGTCAGATACAGCACATTCTGATATCCCACCGGATTAATGCTGTTGCCGTGGGAATCCTGCATGAATTCTCCGGTACTGTTCACGATCAGGTTCGCCACCTGGTTACCCGTAAGACCTGCAAACGCCCAGGCTGACAGCGTAATACCATGCAGCGCACTGATGCTGCCCATGCCGTAATGGTCGGAAAGCAGTGTCGGCACGTTAGAGAAGCCGCCGCCGTATCCCGCATTGACTACGAAGATCAGTCCCAGTACAAGCACCACCAGAAGCATGTTGCCCTGTCCGTTCTTGATACCGCCCGTCAGCATTACCAGAGCGGTAAAGATGATGGAAAGCACGAAGATCAGCTTGTAGATGGTGTTCCTGTCTTTCATGGTATCCGCCCATGCGGAGAAGCCGAGACGTCCGCCCGCATTGAAGATCGCGGAAACCGTAGAGATCACGCCTACAGCGCCTGCCAGACCGATACATTTCACGATCATCTTCTCCTGAGAGATCAGCGCCAGACCGCAGGTGATATTGATGTAGAACATCAGCCAGATACCGATATAATTGGCTACCGGTCTGGTCTTGATCACAGCCATGATGCTCTGACCCTTCTCCTTCTTCTGCGGCTCATGCCATCCTTCAGGTTTCTTCAATAAAATGTGACCGGTGAACATCATGATAAAATATACCACCGCCAAGATCAGGAACATCTTGTAGATGCCGCCTTCCCCCAGATTCTCCAGCATCGCCTGCATGATAGGGCTGGCAATCGCCTTTGCCGCACCGAAACCTGCCACAGCCAGACCGGTGGCAAGACCCTTACGGTCTTCAAACCAGAGCATAAGCGTCTTGACCGGGGACAGATAACCGGTTCCAAGACCGACACCCATGATAAAACCATAGCATATGTAGATACCGATAAGCGCCAGAGGGCTCTGCTGATGCTGGCCGCCGTAATAAATAAAGAATCCTGTTCCGGCCATACCTGCCGCGAAACAGATTGCGGCGATCAGGGATGATTTGTGAATATCTTTCTCCACCACATTTCCCAGGAATGCCGCCGACATACCCAGGAAGAAGATTGCGAAACTGAACGCCCACTCCGTCGCACCTTTGGAGAAGCCGATGTAATCTGCGATCTCCTGGCTGAAAATCGACCAGCAGTACACCGTACCGATACTGCAATGGAGTAAAAGCGCCGGGATCGCGGCACAAATCCATTTGTTTTGACTCTTTTTCATGTTGAATCCTATCCTCTCTTTCGTCATTAAAATCTCTTATCTATTTTACTCTTAATCAGAGCAGATTTCAATTCCAAAAACACGCTTTTCCTGAATCATTTCCCTCATTCCTTACGTTATAATAAACAAATAACAGATAATCAGGAAGGCAGGATATCACTTTGGCGCGCGAAGACGAACTGATCAGACAAATTCAAAAAGGCCGACAGGAATGTCTGGATGAATTGATAGAACTGTATTACCCTGCCATCCTGCGCTATTGTCTGTGGCATATGCCGGATTCGGAGAGTGCACAGGATGCCGCCCAAGAAACCTTCTTAAAGCTGGTGCGTTTTATCGGACGCTATGAGCACAGAGGACACTTCAAAGCCTTCCTCTACCGGATCGCCGCCAACGCCTGCATTGACATAAAGCGCAGTCTTCCGGCCGCGGAACCGCTTTCGGAAGAGCCGGACCACATTATCTGCCGGCCGGAATCCGGCTATCAGGCTGCCGAAGACAGACAGCTTCTTGCAGCGGCTTTCACCTGTCTGCAGGAAGATCAGCAGGAGCTTATCCTGCTTCGTTACGGACAGGAGCTGACCCTGCGGGAGATTGCCGCCGTCACCGGACTGCCGCTGCGCACGGTGCAGACCCGCCTTAATCGAACCTTGAAAAAGCTGCGGTTGCTTCTGAAAAACCCCTGAAAGCACATGGGAGGGCTTATGAAAAAAAGAAAACAATGGAACACCTTTTTTGCCATCGAAAAGAATCTTGCCTATGATTCCTCTATGCAGACCACGAAAGAACTCGCAGCGCTTTGCCTGGACGCCGCTGCTGCAAAGCACAGAGCATCTTTGTCTTTCGGTGCCCTGATCCGAAAGCAGCTTGCTTTTACCTTCTGGAAGATCTGGTTTTTCCAGGGCCTGGTACTGGCTGCGCTCTGCGCCACTTTCCTTTGTCTGTACCATGAAACACTCCTGAACCAGATCACTTCCCCGCTGCCGGAATTCCTCTGCCTGAGCAGCGGTATCGTAGTGCTGAGCGCCATTCCGATCCTTCGAAGATCTTCCCGGTATCGTATGATGGAACTGGAACAGTCAACCCGCTTCTCTACCCTGGGAAGCCTGGCGGCACAGCTTATTTTTATCGGCATCGGGGACCTTGCCATGTTGTCCGTTCTGGCATTTATCGTATGGCAGCATGGTTTGACCGGTTCGGTCATATTCATCTATCTTATCATACCGTTCCTGACTGCTGCCACCAGCTGCCTGATGTTGTGGATCCGCAGCGCTCCTTCTGCCTTTGAGCAGCGCGCAGTGCTGCTCTGTGCAGCCGCCACGCTGCTGATATGGCAGGTTATCGACTGGTACAAAGATTCCCGGCCAGACGGCGGACTCTGGTTCTGGTATCTGTACGCCTTTTTCTGTCTCGGCATCCTGTACCGTGAATATCGGAAGCTGCGGCTTGTCAGCTATACGGAGAAAATGCTCTGACCCCATGATCCATGTCCCTATCCCGCCCAAACCAGACCACGCAAAGAAAAAATAAACAACACCCTGTAAGGAGGCATCTATGGAACTCACATTAGAACATGTATCAAAGCAATTCAAAGACAGACAAAACAGTAAGATTGCTGTAGACGACGTCAGCCTGAAATTTGGCCCCGGCGTCTGGGGCCTGCTGGGCGCCAACGGTTCCGGCAAGACTACCCTGATGCGCATGATCTGCGGCATTATGAAGCCCACTTCGGGCCGCATCTGTTACGACGGCGTGGAGATTGATCATCTCGGCGACGCTTACCGGGATGTGATCGGATATCTCCCCCAGGAATTCGGCTTCTACCCCGAATTCACCGTACAGCAGTATCTGGAATATATCGCCGCCCTGAAAGGCCTGACGGACAAACAGACCCGGCAAAAGATCGACGAACTGTTAACCCGCCTGTCACTGGAAGACGTGCGGAAGAAAAGGATCTCCAAACTCTCCGGCGGCATGAAACGCCGGGTGGGCATCGGTCAGGCGCTCCTGAACGATCCGGAATTCCTTGTGCTGGATGAACCTACCAGCGGTCTGGATCCCGGCGAACGCGTCCGCTTCCGCAATCTGCTGTCAGAGTTCGCCCACGACAGGATCGTGCTGATCTCCACCCATATCGTGTCCGATATCGAATATATTGCGACCTGCAACGCCATTATGAAAAACGGCACTATCCTGCAGACCGGTTCCACCCGGGAACTGGTCGTCCAGATGGAAGGAAGGGTCTTCGAGGCTTCGATCAACCCCCGGGATTTAAGTCGTCTGGAAGAAAAGGTGCAGGTAGTCAACGTGCGCAACGAAGCCGACGGCAGTGTCTCCCTCCGCTATCTGGGAACCCCGGACGATATCCCGCAGGCAAGGCCGCAGGAGCCCCGGCTGGAAGACCTCTACCTGGAACTGTTCCCCAGAAAATAAAAAAGAAAAATATAACAGCAGAAAGGATAACAACTATGTGGAAATTATACAGACAAGAACTGAAACGCATTCTCTGCACCAGAAGCACCCTTCTGTTTCTGGCGGCAGCGCTGGCACTGTCGGTTTTCATGGCCTGGGTACCGGTCACCTTCGAACGCTATGCCTATGAAGAAAACGGAAAAGAAATCGTTATAGAAGGCCCGGAAGCCCTGGCCCTCACAAAACAGATGGAAGCCCCCTCCGCCGGAGAAGTGACGCCCGAAAAGCTGGCGCAGGGACTCTCTTTTTACCACAAAAATCTGGAAATCTACGATGATTTCTATAATGAGGAGTTTCCCTTAAACCTCAGAGTACAGGAAATCTATCCCTGGCGGCCGCTGATGATGAGACTCAGAGAAGCCATGGCCGATCCGGTAAGCGGCATGGCGCCGGAATATACGGACATCTCCACCGACGACGCACTGGCATTCTATGACCGCTGCCAGAGCCACATTGCCGACTTGATGAAGCTGGAACAGAAAGACAATCCGGCGGCACAGCAGACAGCGGTACAGATGTATGAAAAGGTCAGAACGCCTTTTTACTACTATCCCGGCTACGGCAGCAATGTGGCCGAATACGAAGGGTTCTGCCTCTTCCTGCTCATGTTCCTTTGCGTGATGATCACCGCGCCGCTTTTTTGCTGTGAATACCAGACCGGCGCGGACGATATCCTGCGCAGCACCAGACACGGGCGCAAAAGACTGGCGCTGGTCAAGATCCTGGCTGCCCTCAGCATCAGCATCGCCGCTTTTATTCCCTGCATGATCCTGTTCCAGCTCATCTCCAACAGCCTTTTTGGCTGGGAGTGCCGGCAGACCTCCATGCAGCTCCTGTTTTCGGTAGTCAGCCTGCTGGATCTGAATGTGGGGCAGCTGCAAAATCTTGTCATGCTGGGTGGCTTTGTAACACTGCTCTCCAGCATCAGTTTCGTGCTCTTTCTCTCCGCCGCGTGCAAAAACACCACGATAGCCACCGGTCTGACCATCGCCTCCGCTCTCCTGCCGTCCCTTTTCTATATGCTGATCGGCGGCAGTCTGGGATCGTATCTGCGGGTACTGCTTCCTTCCGGCGGACTGGGCGGCAGCAATGCCCTGCTGTACGCCCTGACAGATTTTGAATTTCTGAAAGTCGGCCCGCTCTCGGTGTGGACGCCCTGGCTGCTGTTCATCGTCCCGGCGCTGGAGATTCCGCTGTTTCTCTTCCTGACCGTACGCACCTACTGCCGCCGGTCCATGTGAGCTGCAATACTGAAAACTGCATCACTCCTGCCCGGCCCACACTACGGATTACACTTTTTGCAGGGAATATCAAACCCGGCCGCTACCGCCTCTTCCCGCGTATTAAAATACGCACGGTTCTTCTCATCCGGAAGATAACTGCAGGCCGCTTTGTGCAGACGGTCATTATTTTTATTTCCTATATAGTTTCCCGTCTGCGCAGCCTCCTGCGGCGGCTGTACCGCTTCAGCATCTCCACCCTCTTCCTGCGGCTGTTCCTGGGGATTATCCGTCCCTTGTACACTGCCCTGTGTGGATACCGCGGCATCAGCTCTGTCAACACCTGCGCTGTCACCTGCATCATTTCCGGTGGTATTCCCTGTCTGTACGTTTTCATCTGTCTGCGCGCTGTCACCTGCATCACTGCTCTGTCCACTGCTGCTCTCCCTGTCAGGCTGCCCACTCTGTGATCGGTCACCCTCCTCCGTATGGGAACCGCCTGTCGGTTCTCCCGCCTTCCAGCTCTGTGACGGTGCACTGTTCCATGTGATCCCGCTGCCGTCCGAAACGGCTGTGACGGTTCCCTGTTCATCATTTCTGAATACTTCTACCCCCATGGAACGCAGCTTATTGAGCGTATCCGCATGGGGATGTCCGTAGCTGTTGTCCTCACCACAGCTGATCACCGCATACGACGGGGCGACTGCATCTAAAAAGGACTGCGAGGAAGAATAGCGGCTTCCGTGATGTCCCACTTTAATCACATCCGCCTTCACATCTGCGCCGCCTCTTATGATATCATCCTCCGCTTCGGCTTCCGCATCTCCCATGAATAAAAATCTGTTCGTGCCGTGCGTAACCAACAGGACCACGGAATTATTATTGGCGTCTTCATAGGATGTTCTCGGCCCCAGGATCGTACAGACGGCACTGCCCAGCATAAATTCATGCCCTGCCGCCGGAAGCGTACTTTTATAGCCTTTCTGGTCCATCGTATCCAATACATCCCGATAGGTCTTCGTGTCTTTGGATACATCCGGCAATATGACCGTCTCACAGTCAAATTTGTAGAGTACGACATCCAGTCCCCCTACATGATCTGCATCCGGATGTGTGCCGATGACATATTTAAGCGTCTCCACGCCCTGCTTTGTAAGATAATTCTGTACGGCAGTACCTTTGCTGTTGTCGCCTGCATCGATCAACATATATTCGCCGTCGCAGACAAGCAGCATACAGTCCCCCTGCCCTACATCCAGATAGTGGACAGTCAGTTCCGCAGCTTCCGGTTTCCAATCGTCCGCCGCGTCCCCATTTTCCGCCTCCGATGAGACCCTCTTTTCTTCCGGAATTTCTTCCTGCTCCGCCAGCAGTACGGAATCCGATTCCGTCTGGCCCGCCGTCTCCATCACATCCGTTGTCTGACCGAAAGTCTGCTCCTTATCCTGCTGTGTTTCCAGGGGCGAAGTCAGGATTGCCGTAAAGAACAGTACGACCACTGCCGGAACGGAAAAATATGGTTTGATCTTTTTACCGCCCCTGGCAATTAACTTTAGAACAAGCGGATTGCACAGCATGGCGGCCGCAAACATCAGCAGGCCTCCATGAATGCTTTCCGTAAAGAGCACTGCCGCCATCAGCAGCAGAAAAACAGACACCAGCCACAATACAATATTTTTGACCGTCTTCATGTTCACCTCCATACCGGATCCGGACAAGGCCTGCCGCAAAATACACACAAACAGCCGGCTCATGCCAGCACGGCTCCCGGCCCGCCGGGTAAACAGCCTGTCACTGGATTCCTCTATGCAATTTCATTCTCAGGATAATTTTGAAGATTACCCTCAGTGAACACTGAGGGTACTATATAATATTTTACAGATTTCCACAGAAAATGGCAAGAGATAATTCAAAAGATGCCGTTCACGATCCGGCCGGATGCCCTGCGGAGAAGGGCCGATGCCCTCCTGGTACAACAAATCTTAATTAACCGGCACACAGCGCCGTTAATCGACGCAGCACGCTGCGCCTCATTCCTCTGTCCTGCTTATGGAATGATCATCCTGCGCCAATGTATCAGAAATCAATGATTCGTTGTACCGGCCAAATTTACATATTCTCAGGTAGCAATCGCATTCCCTGTATACAGCTGATAGTATTTTCCCTGTTCCTCAATCAGCTGGTCGTGGGTACCGCGCTCGATCACTCTGCCCTGTTCCAATACCATGATACAATCGGAATTCCTGACCGTTGAAAGCCGATGGGCAATCACAAACGTAGTCCTGCCCTTCATCAGTTTATCCATGCCGTCCTGCACGATGCGTTCCGTTCTGGTATCAATGGAGCTTGTGGCTTCGTCCAGAATCAGAACCGGAGGATCCGCAATGGCCGCTCTGGCAATGGCCAGCAGCTGTCTCTGCCCCTGGCTCAGGTTCGCGCCGTCACCGGTCAGCACCGTATCATACCCCTCCGGCAGATGTCTGATAAAACCGTCCGCATTGGCCAGCTTCGCTGCCGCAATAACCTCTTCATCCGAAGCATCCAGCTTTCCGTAACGGATATTCTCCATAACAGTGCCTGTGAAAAGATGAGTATCCTGCAGCACGATACCAAGAGAACGCCGCAAATCCGCCTTTTTGATCTTATTTACATTAATACCGTCATACCGGATCTTACCATCCTGGATATCGTAAAAGCGATTGATCAGATTGGTTATGGTTGTCTTGCCGGCTCCGGTAGATCCTACGAACGCAATCTTCTGGCCGGGCGTGGCAAAAAGCTCCACATCATGCAGCACGATCTTCTCGTCATTATATCCAAAATCCACCCCGTCAAACACTACGTCGCCTTTCAGCTCCACATAATCTACGGAATGATCCGCCTGATGCTCATGCCGCCATGCCCATCGGCCGGTACGGGATTCACTCTCTGCCAATTTGCCATTTTCCTCTTTCACATGAACTAACGTCACATATCCATTGTCTGTCTCCGGCTCTTCGTCCATCATCTTGAAAATACGCTCCGCGCCTGCCATCGCCATCACAATGGAATTCAGCTGCTGGCTGACCTGATTGATGGGGCCATTGAAGCTCCTGTTAAAAGTCAGGAAACTGGCCAGTGCCCCCAGCGTCAGACCGGAAATCCCGGAGAGTGCCAGTGCACCGCCCACAATGGCGCAGACCACATAACTCACATTGCCCAGCTGCATATTCACCGGCCCCACGATATTGACCAGATAATTGGCCCTGTCCGCGCTGTGATACAGATTGTCATTCAGTTCCTCGAATTTCCGGATATTTTCCTCTTCATGACAGAAGACCTTTACCACCTTCTGTCCTTCCATCATTTCCTCAATAAATCCATTCACTTTCCCGATATCCCTCTGCTGCTGCAGGAAATACCGGCTGCTTAATCCAGCCGTCCTGGCCGTCACTACAAGCATCACCGCCACCATCACCAGCGTTACGATGGTCAGAGGCACACTTAAGATGACCATGCTGATCAGTACGCTGACAATTGTGATCGCGCTGTTAAATACCTGCGGCATACTCTGGCTGACCATCTGTCTGATCGTATCCGTATCATTCGTATAGACCGACATGATATCCCCATGGGAATGGGTATCAAAATACCTGACAGGCAGTGTCTCCATATGAGAAAACAGATCGTTCCGCAGATTCCGCAGAACCCCCTGCGTTACGTTGATCATCATACGATTGTAGATATAAGCCGCTGCCACTCCGATCAGGTACAATCCTGCTACCCGCATGATCGCCTCTGCAAGCGGTCCGAAATCCGGCTCCTGCGTCGTCAGCATCGGCTGAATGTAATCGTCAATCAGACTCTGAATAAACATCGTTCCCTGCACATTTGCCAGCACGCTGACAAAGATCAGCACGGCAACGATGACCAGGTGCAGCCCATAGCTTTTTGCCACATATTTCATCAGACGCTTAAAAACTTTCCCCGGATTTTCTATTTTTCTGCCTCTCGGCATTCCACCTCTCATTGGTCCCGGCATACTTTACCTCTTTTCCGCGCTGTCTTATCTTTGCAGCGCTTCTATATTTCTACTTCCTCCGCCTATTTCTTTTCGTCAAAATCTCCGCCGCCGCTGGTCTGAGACTCATACACCTCACGATAGATCTCATTGTCGCGGAGCAGTTCCTCGTGAGTTCCGTAACCGTCTATCCGCCCCTCTTCCATGACGATGATGTGGTCTGCATGCTGCACACTGGATACACGCTGCGCAATGATCAGTTTTGTCGTCTCCGGAATCTCCTCCGCAAAAGCTTTGCGTATCTTCGCATCCGTGGCCGTGTCCACAGCGCTGGTGCTGTCATCCAGAATCAGCACTTTCGGCTTTTTGAGCAGTGCCCGGGCGATACACAGCCTTTGCTTCTGTCCCCCGGATACATTGGAACCGCCCTGTTCTATGTAAGTATGATAGCCATCCGGCATCTTCTCCACGAATTCATCCGCGCAGGCAAGCCTGCACACCCGCCTGCACTCTTCTTCCGAAGCATCGGCATCTCCCCAGCGAAGATTCTCCAGAATCGTCCCGGAAAAAAGCACGTTCTTCTGCAGCACCACAGATACCTGATTCCGCAGGCTTTCCATATCATACTCCCGTACATCATGGCCTCCCACGAGCACCATACCCGAAGTCACATCATACAGCCTGCTGATCAGATTGACCAGACTGGTCTTTGAGCTGCCTGTTCCGCCAAGAATCCCGACCGTCTCGCCTGCCCTGATTTTCAGATTAATATCATGCAGGATCGCCTTACTGTCATCTTTATAATAGGAAAAGTTCACCCCCTGGAACTCTATGCTTCCATTGGGCACATCATAAATGGGATCCGCCGGATTCGTCAGATCGCTCTTTTCATTCAGAACCTCACTGATGCGTCTTGCGCTGGCAATACTCATACTCATCATAACGAAGATCATCGCCACCATCATCAGGCTCATCAGAATGTTCATGCAGTACGCCATCAGACTCATCAGCTCTCCTGTCGTCAACTCACTCTGTACGATCATTCTCGCTCCCATCCAGCTGATCAGCAGGATACAGGTATAGACGGTAAACTGCATGACCGGCATATTAAGGACAACATTCTTCTCCGCTTTCAGGAAGATATCATAGATCGCCTGGCTTGCCTTCTTTAACTTGGAAGTCTCATAGTCCTCTCTGACATATGCCTTAACCACACGGATCGCACTGACATTCTCCTGTACGGAAGCATTCAGTTCGTCGTATTTCGGAAATGCCATCTGGAAATACTTCATTGCTCTCTTAATAATGAAGAAAAGAATACATGCCAGTATAACAAGCGCCACCAAATATACGGTCGCCAGTCTGGCATTGATCATATAAGCCATCGACATTGCACAGACCATACTGATCGGAGCACGGAAGCAGATGCGCAGAAGCATCTGGTATGCCATCTGAATATTTGTCACGTCCGTAGTCAGTCTGGTCACCAGTCCTGCCGTACTGAATTTATCCAGATTGGAAAAGGAAAACGTCTGGATATTATCAAACATCGCCTTCCTCAAATTCCGTGCAAAGCCTGTCGAAGCCGTGGCTCCAAACTTTCCTCCCATAATACCGCAGACCAGCCCGCACAATGCCGCCCCGATCATAAAAACTCCCACAAGATAGATATGCCGCATATCTCCCGCTTCCACACCGTCATCTATGATCGATGCCATCATGAGCGGAATCAGCATCTCAAAAACCACCTCCAGAATCATAAAAACCGGCGTCAGAATGGAGGCCTTCTTAAAATCCTTTATCTGCGCCGCCAATGTTTTGATCATAAACAGTCCCATGCTCCCTTCTATTAAGATTCCATTGCTTCTGCCCTGCAAAATCTCAGATCTATGCAGCGAATACCCTGTATCCCGGTATTCTCAACAATCTCCTCACACTATTATTCATCAAATAAAAATTATTGTCAAAGGCTTCACAAAATTTTCACAGTCCTTTACAGGAATTTTAGATTTTCAATATTCTTTTGTTAAAATGGGAATTGCAATTCTTTCCGGTCAGTGCTAATATTAGAAATTGTTAACGATATGTCTCTGCAAAAGAGGATTCCTGCATGACATTAAGGTCAGCATGGACCTTATAGAAACGGGACATGCCACCAACAACAGAGAGGAGAATTATTCATGAAAAAGAAAGTTTTAGCACTGATCCTTTCTTCTGTTATGGCTTTTTCTTTATTTGGCTGCGGCAACAGTGACGCCCAGTCTTCTACGAATGAAGCACCGGCAGAAGATACAACCGAGAGCACTGACGAACAGGAGGCTGCGTCTGCAGAAACTCCCGAAGCAGATGCGGAAAGCACCGATGAGACCGCGGAAGCAGATGCAGCGGAAGCAACCGGCGACGCAGCATTAAAGATCGCCATTGTCAGCAGTCCTTCCGGCGTGGATGACGGTTCTTTCAACGAGGATAACTACAACGGTATCCTGACTTTCATTGAAAGCCACCCTGACTGCACCGTTACCCCGGTACAGGAGACAACAGGCGACGTTACGGCAGCCGTACAGGCAGTTGCAGATATCGTCGCTGATTATGACGTAATCGTATGCTGCGGTTTCCAGTTTGCCGGCATCGCTACCATCGCACAGGAGAATCCTGACGTTGATTTCGTTCTGGTGGATTCTTTCCCGTCCGATGCTGAAGGCAATGAAGTAACCGTAGACAATATCTACGCTATGCAGTTTGCCGAGCAGGAATCCGGTTTCTTCGCAGGTATGGCAGCCGCTCTTGAGACAAAGTCGAACAAGGTAGCCGTTGTCAACGGAATTGCTTATCCTTCCAACGTAAATTACCAGTACGGTTTCGAATGCGGTGTAAAATATGTCAATGAGACAGAAGGTACTGACGTGGAGATCGTAGAACTTGCTTCCTATGCAGGCACAGATGTGACAGGCGCTGACGTGGGCGGCAACTACATCGGTTCTTTCGCTGACGAGGCAACCGGTAAAGTAGTCGGCAACGCACTGATCGCTGAGGGCGTAGACATCGTCTTCGTAGCAGCCGGCGCTTCCGGCAACGGTGTTCTGACTGCAGTCAAAGAGGCGGAAGGCGTTTCCTTCATCGGCTGTGACGTAGACCAGTATGACGACGGCGCCAACGGAGATGCCAATGTCGTATTAACTTCCGCACTGAAAGTTATGCACCTGAATGTAGAACGTTCACTCAATTCCGTTGTAGACGGCAGCTTCAAGGGCGCGAACGTGGTACTGCAGGCTGATACAGACTCTACAGGTTATGTGAAAGAAGACGGCAGATGCCAGCTGTCCGCTGAAACGATCTCCAAGATCGACGCTGCTTATGAGCAGGTGAAGGGCGGCACGATCGTTCCGGCTGCTAACTTTAACGGCGTAACACCAGAAGATTTTACCTGGTAGGTGATTTAGCTGCTTTGCAGCTAAATCAATTTCGCTACATTTGTGTGATATTCAGCTGCTTCGCAGTTAAATCGGCAGAAATTATCCATAATATTTTGAAAAATACAGGGGCTGCAAGGGAATTTTCTCTTGCGGCCTTTTTTATTTTGCCGTATTCTATTATTAGAAATAATTCCGGAAGAATCGGCTTACATCGATTCTTTGAGACGAACTTAAAGCGAGGTAGGCGCATGTCAGATTACATTATTGAAATGAATCACATCACGAAGCGTTTTCCTGGTATCGTGGCGAACGATGACGTTTCGATCCAGATCCGAAAGGGTGAGATCTACGCGCTTCTTGGAGAAAACGGAGCCGGGAAGTCTACACTGATGAGTATGCTCTTCGGCATGTATGAACCTGACGAAGGTGAGATCATCATTCGCGGTGATAAAGTTAAAATCCAGTCACCCAACCACGCAACAAAACTGAATATCGGCATGGTACACCAGCATTTCAAGCTGGTAAGCAACTACACGATTGCGGAAAATATCATTATGGGAATGGAACCGTTGAAGAAAACGCTGGGACTTTTTCCTGCCGTAGACTTAAAGAAGGCCAACCAGGATATCCTGGAGCTTTCCCGCAAATTCGGGCTGGAAGTGGATCCCACCAAAGTGATCGAGCAGATCAACGTCTCCATGCAGCAGCGTGTTGAGATTCTCAAGATGCTTTACAGAGAAGCGGAAATCCTGATCTTTGATGAACCCACCGCCGTGCTGACACCCCAGGAGATCGAATTTCTTCTGGAGATCATCCGCAGTCTGCAAAGCGACGGCAAGACCATCATCCTGATCACCCATAAGCTGGAGGAGATCAAGAAGATCGCAGACCGCTGCGCTATCCTTTGCCGCGGCAGACTGATTGATGTGCTGGACGTAGCCACGACGGACACAAAGACCATGGCCAATCTGATGGTGGGCCGGGAGGTCAGCTTTACGGTGGACAAGCCGGATCCCAAATTCGGCCGGGAAGTTCTGCGTGTAGAACATCTGACTGTAAAGAATGAAGATAAGTATGAAGTCGTCAGGGATGTTACCTTTTCCGTCCGGGAAGGAGAGATCTTCGTTGTTGCCGGTGTATCCGGCAACGGTCAGATCGAACTGGCCGATGCCATCGCCGGCCTGCTGAAACCGTCAAATGGTACGATCACGCTGAATGGCGTGGATATCACTTCCTATTCTATCCGCAGACGGAATCTGGCCGGTATCTCCTATATACCGGAAGACCGCCACAACGTAGGGCTTGTAATGGACTTTACCCTGTCCGACAATCTGGCATTGAAAAGCTATTTCGATGAGCCTTTTTCCCTGAAAGGCGTCGTACGTCCGGAAGAATTCACGAAATACGGCGACACTCTGATCGAGAAATATGACATCCGCAGCAGCCAGGGCAATGACACCATTGTCCGTTCCATGAGCGGCGGCAACCAGCAGAAGGCTATCATTGCCCGGGAGATTGAACTGGACTCTCCCCTCACAATCTTTGTACAGCCAACGCGCGGCCTGGACATCGGCGCAATCGAGAATATCCACAAACAGATCGTGACCGAGCGTAACAAAGGCAAAGCCATCCTTCTGATCTCTCTGGAACTGGATGAAGTCATGAATCTGGCGGATACCATCGGCGTTATCTACAACGGTGCAATCCAGAAGATTGCCGACGCAAGAACATTGACGCCATCCGAAGTCGGTGAGTTCATGATGGGAGTCGGCGGCAAACACGCATGAGACAATTAATTCCGCAATACGTGGATGAAAGGTATAACAGAACGATGAAAAATAAGAACAGCTTACTACATAGATTAATCTTACAGACCATCGGGCATGAGAAAAGACAGCATTACATGATCCCGATCTTTACGATCCTGCTCAGCCTGATCTTCGGTATCCTGGTGATCGCCCTTCTGGGAAAGAACCCCCTGCAGGCCTATTATAATCTGCTGCAGGGATCCGGGCTTGCACCGAAAGCTTCTTACGCCGGACACAAAGGCATGATCACAGACTTTACCAGCTTTCTGAACGCCCTGACGCCGATGCTTTTCGCGGCTCTGGCAGTCCTGATTGCCCTGAAAGCGGGCCTGTTCAATATCGGTGTGTCGGGACAGATGCTGGCCGCAGGCTTTACAGCCACTGTTTTGATCGGCTATTCCGACCTTCCGGCAGTGATCGCCAAACCTTTAGTCGTCCTGATCGGGTTTATCATCGGAGCCCTGGCCGGCGCTCTGGTGGGCTTTTTGAAGCATCGGTTCAACATCAACGAAGTGGTATCCACCATCATGTTTAACTATATTTTCCAGTATGTCATCAGTTTCCTCATCAACACGTTCTACGTGGATCCTGTTTCCCGGCAGTCCGCCAATGTGAAGCAGGCAGGCAGGCTGACGCTGGTGGATGTGGTCGTGGGAGATTATAAGATGGATATCCCGCTGGGCATTCTGGTCGCTGTGGCCGGTATCGCCGTTACGGCTTTTGTCCTGGGCAGGACTACACTGGGATTTGAAATCAAGGCGGTGGGCAGCAGTATCCGCGCCGCAGAATATGCCGGCATACGCGTAGGGCGCACAAGAGTCCTGGCCATGATGCTTTCCGGCGGTTTTGCCGGACTGGCCGGCGTCACCTACTATCTGGGTTATTTCGCTTCCATACAGCCGAAAGTATTAGTCAGCACAGGATATGATGCCATCGCTGTCGCACTGCTTGGCAACAGTTCTCCCATCGGTATCATTTTCTCTTCCTTCCTGATCACAGTGATCTCGAAGGGAAGCACTTATATGAGTTCTACTTCGGGTGTCCAGGCTGAAATCGCTTCCGCGATCACCGGTATCATCCTGCTGTTTTCCGCCTGCGGCGCCTATGTAAAATATAAGGTTAACCGCTGGAAAGATATGAAGGAGGAAATGTAATGAATACGATTATCATAGACGGCTTATCTTTCGCTCTGCCGCTCTTTATCATGGCCATCGGTGGAATCTACTGTGAGCGCAGCGGCATCACCAATCTGGCCATCGAAGGCCTGCAGGGATTCGGCGCCTTCTGCGGTGCATTGTTCGCAGTCTGTATCGCGCAGTACTTTGCCGGCAATTCCCCGGTACCTTTCTACCTTGCGATGCTGTTTGCTTTTCTTGGCGGTATGCTCTTCTCTCTGCTGCACGCCATGCTGTGCATCAAATTTAAGGCCAATCAGGTAATCAGCGGCGTCGTGATCAATATACTGGCCATGGCATTGACAGAATTTTTGACCAAACAGATCAATGCCAGTATTTTCGGTGCCGCTTCCAATAAATTTGTGCTGGGCGTATCCGCCCGTATCACCGTTCCTGTACTGTCGAAGATTCCTGTGCTGGGCGCTGTGTTTACAAACCTCTATCCCTTTGAGATCGTGATCGCCCTGATCGCCCTGATCGCCTGGTATGTCCTGTATCAGACCCGGTTCGGCCTGCACCTGCGCGCCTGTGGCGACAATCCACACGCTGTGGATGCCGCCGGTATCGAAGTGAGCAGAGTCCGGCTTGTGGCAGTCATGGCTTCCGGTGCACTTTCCGGATTAGGAGGCATCTGCTTTGCCTACTCGATTTCAGCCAACTTCTCTTCCAACATCTACTCCGGTTACGGCTATCTGGCCATTGCCGCCCTGATCTTCGGCAACTGGAAGATCATGCCCACACTGGGCGCCTGCCTGCTGTTCGGTTTCGCCCGCTCCGGCGGCTATGAGCTGGTAAAATTCCTGGAAATGCCCAGCAGCTATCAGGATCTGGTAATGGTGCTTCCTTACGTTCTCACTCTGCTGATGCTGATCTTTTTCAGCAAGAAGAATCATGCACCGAAAGCACTGGGTGAAATCTACGATAAAGGTGCTCGATAAAAGGACACATATAAGAGGCAGCAGATCTGTAACCTGTTACGGCTTACAATCTGCTGCCTCTTATATTCCTCTTTATCATAACCCCTGTTCCGAAACGTCACAAATTCTAACGGAACATGTTCAGTTTGTTGAACTATAGTAAACGAAATTTCCAATGTCGTTAACTATAATTGGAAGCGCTTCCCACACTATTGCAGTGTAAACTCCATGATCACCGGATCATGGTCCGAATATTGATAACCGGCATCCATATGCCTGTATGAACTCACCTTCACATTCTCCGAAACAATAAACCCATCCAGCGTCACAGTATAAGTTGTCGCTTCCCGATAAGGCTCATCGGCGCTCCTACAGGTATTGTGAGCGGTATCTTCCTCTGTGGCGGCATCATCATCTATCGCCATACGAAATCCCTCCGGCAGACTTTCTCTCGGAAACGGATAGGCCCATTCCGGCGCGTTCTGTGAGGTCTCTGTTTTCAGGTTGTGATTAAAGTCTCCGCCGCAGATCACATAATTGCCCTTCTGATAATCTGCCGTCATATCCTCATAGAGCATGGCCAGCTGGCCGGCACGGATCTCGTCGCTGCTGCCGTAAGCCGACATATGCATGTTATACAGACACAGCATTTTCCCGTCTTCGGACCCCTCTGCAGCCAGCGGAATCCTTGAGATCGAATAACACCGGTCAAGATCAACAAATTTGGAGAAAGACTCCGATATCGGCAGGCTCCTTCGTATGGCATCCGCGATCTCTCCCCGGGAATACGTCACAATGCCGGCCTTATTTGCCCCATGCGGCTCCCATGGCGGAAAGAACAGGAAGGGAGAATCATAATTCTGCGCGTAAGTATAATAACAGCCTTCCGTAAACCGATTCAGTAATTCCAACTCATCAATATGGTAAGAGCGGGTACCGTCCCTGTCCACCTCCTGTACCAGTGCAAAATCCGGATTTTCTTCCTCTATCAAAACGCCTGCTCCGCATACCGCGGCAGTCACGCTGTCTGCATCCCTGCCCCAGGAGGACTTGCCTCCATCCATGAAAAAGCTGTACTCCGGATGATAAGCGCCAAATCCAATATTGTATGTCATAATACGATAACACTGCCCTGTTGAATAGCGCTTCTCTCCCCAGGACATTACATCATCCGGCGATACCGTATTATCCTCCGCCGCGGAACTTCCGTCAGAAGTCCCTGCCTCCACTCTGCCAATTTCCAGCGGCAGTTTATCCGGCAGCCTCTCATAAGCTGCAAAAACATAGATCACATAAATAATAAGCAGCAGAACCAGGAACAACACAACCGCTGCCAAGCACTTTAACACTTTTTTCATGCCATGACTCCCTCATCTTCACCACATAACAAGGCCTTATGGTAACTATAATCTGTCATTTCTCCATCATCTATGGAAAGAACCGCAGCCGCTCAGAGATGAAACACTCTCTGAATCTGCTTCATCGTCCCCAGTACTAATATAGTCTGCCTGGCTGTTATGCCTATATCCGGCGTAATCGTCAGGTTCATCCTGCCATTCTCTTTTAACCCCATAATATTAATACCGTATTTCTTGCGGACATCCAGTTCACCGATCGTCTTCCCGATCCAGTCCTGCGGGACCTGTACTTCAAAGATCGCATGATCGTCATCCAGCTCTATATAATCAAAGATATGATCCGCACTGTAACGGATTGCAACCCAGTCAGCCAGCTGCTTCTCCGGATAGATAATCTCATCCGCTCCGTTCCGCAGGAGGAACTTCGCATGAACATCACTGGCCGCTCTGGACACCACAAGCTTCGCTCCCAGCTCTTTGAGCAGCGACGTCGTTTCCAGGGAACTCTGAAAATCATCCCCGATGGCCACGATACAGAAGTCGAAATTCCGAATTCCCAGAGACGTAAGAAAATCCGGATTGGTACTGTCTCCAATCTGCGCATTCGTGACAAATGGCAGAATCGCATCCACACGCCCCTCTCTCCTGTCTACCGCCATCACCTGATGGTTTAATGCGTCCAATTTCTCCGCAATGTGTCTCCCGAATCGCCCCAGTCCTACTAATAAGATTGATTTCATATAAACTTCCTCTCCTTTTATGAAACTGTTCATGAACAACACAGCAAAAGCGCAGTTCTATAGTTAACGCTATCAGAAATTTCGCTTAATCAACATCCATATCCTGACACCTGCTCTATCCCACCATGATCTTCTCCTGTGGGAATTCCGATACATACGGATGTTTCGTGGACAATGCCGCATACACAATGGTCATCCCGCCCACGCGCCCTAAGAACATCAAAATAATCAGAACGATCTTCGATGCCACGCAAAGATCCGGCGTGATTCCCAGCGTAACCCCTACTGTTGCAATGGCGGAAGCCGCCTCAAACAACGCCGGCACGATGGGCATATTCTCTGCACAGCCAATAAAGATACCGCCGGCCAGAAACAGACTCAAATACAACACCAGCACCGTCGCCGCATAGTGGGCCGTATCATTGGGAATTCTCCGCCCGAAAATATGCGCGTTGGGCCTGCGCCTGAACACCGCGATGGCCGTTGCAAAAAGCACCGCAAAAGTAGTAACCTTCATACCGCCCGCCGTAGAACCGGGAGAACCGCCGATCAGCATCAGCAGGATCATAATCATCTGGCCGGACTGTGTCAGCTTCGTCAGATCCACCGTATTATAGCCCGCCGTACGGGTCGTAATCGACTGGAAAAAAGAAGCAAAGATTTTCTCTCCGGTTGTCATATCCGCCCACGCAGACTTTCCAAATTCCTGAAAATAGAAGTAAACCGCCGGCAGCACGATCAGCAGACACGTTACGGACAACACCACTTTACTCTGCATACGATACCGGCGCAGATGCAGGCGGTTACGCTTCACATCATCCCATGTCAGAAATCCGATGCCGCCCACCACGATCAGCAGCATCACGATCACGTTCACGGCTGCACTGCCCGTGTAGGATGTCAGAGACGAGTAAGGCTCCTTAATGCCCATCAGGTCAAACCCTGCATTGCAGAAAGAGGATATGGAATGAAACACCGCATACCAGATTCCTCTGCCAACGCCAAATTCCGGAATCAAAACCGGAAGCAGCGCCAGGGCTCCGATTCCCTCTATGATCACCACCATTCTCAGAATAAACCCTGTCATCCTGATGATGCCGCCCATCTGCGGGGCCGCAATCGCCTCCTGCATGGTACTTCT
This sequence comes from uncultured Lachnospiraceae bacterium, assembly GCA_910578115.1. GTDB lineage: Bacteria > Bacillota > Clostridia > Lachnospirales > Lachnospiraceae > UBA3282. Next base: position 44,998 of record CAJTPO010000024.1, read on the forward strand.
CTGCATCAGGCCGATCTTACGCCCCGAAAGCCTGGTAATAAAGACTGCCACCGTGACCACGCCCAGACCGCCGATCTGGATCAGGCCCAGGATCACCGTCTGTCCGAATGCAGACCAGTAAGTCGCCGTGTCCTGCGTGATCAGCCCCGTCACGCAGGTTGCAGAAGTTGCCGTAAACAATGCATCCAGAAAGGGCGCCCCTCCTGCATCTGCTCTTGCAAACGGCAGCATCAGCAGTATCGTTCCAAGCGCGATCACTCCCATAAACCCCAGCATGATAATCTGCGAGGAGGACAGCCGCCTTCTTTTCCATCTGTTCTTCATCATCCTTTCAAACCCTCAATCTCTTCATTTCCTTCCAAATGTATTACTTATAGTATAATCCCTTTCTATAGATTACACATTATCTAAAATGATGTATCTGAACGTCTTTCCGACCAAAAAATTGTACGATTCTTCTGCTTTTCCGATCACGGCGTTATATCTCAGAGATGAATTTCCTCACCAAGTTTAAAGGAGTACAGAATCTTCTCCGTATCGCGATACCGGGAAAACTGTTCCAGAGCCTCCGCATAATAGTCAAGCTGTACACGATATCGTTTAACCAGTTCCTCCGCACTCTCTACGGCATCCGTCTTATAATCCAACAGGACGTATCTGCCGTTTTCCTCAAAAAAGACATCTATGATCCCCTGAATGAGCACCGTCTCTTCCTGCGGGAACTCGCTTCTCAACCGATTCGCCGGCAGCCCCAGGACAAAGGGCTGCTCCTTGTGCAGCCTCCCCGCCCGGGCAGCCTCCCCCATCCGCTTCGCCGCGTCACTCCTGAGAAATGCCGCCACTTTCGACAAAGAGACGACCGCATAGTATTCCTCCGACAGTCTTCCTTTCTGCCGCATCTCCTCGATCTGCTCCTGCAGCAAAGCATCTACAGCCGCCCGGCTGTTTATGACCGAATCGGTTAATTTCGTAAAATCAAACAATTCCATCACTTTATGAAACGCACTTCCCCGCATGGAGCCGGTAACCTTCCTATCCTTCTCCAGAAACCCTGGCAGATAGGGCACCACCGTCTCTTCTGCGTACAGGTTGAACGAAAAATCCGTTTCTTCCCGCATTCCGGCCATTTTTAATTCCGATACGGTTGTCTTTGTGTAGAGGCTGCGCAGAGTTTCATAAGGATAACCGGATATAAAACTGTCTGCCAAACGCTTCATGAGCAGCGGATTCACATCTTCGGACGGATCAGACAAAAGAAGTTCCCGTTTTCTGCCTTCCATTTGTACCGTCTCGTTCAGCTTCTCCTCCACGATCGCTTCCCAGCCATACAATTTTACCTGCATACTCATATCCTGCTCGTAAAAGGGGGCCTTCTGCGCCGGTTCCAAATCACACGCCCGATAGAAATCATCCATACATCTGTTTCGCGCCAGAGACGCCATAAGCAGCTGCAGGAAACTCCCCTGATCCATCAGCACATCATAAGGAAGCAGCCTGCCCTCCTTATGCATAAGCGGAATCATGGATGCCGCCAGCTTTTCCGGGGATCTCACTGTCCCCGTGAGAATCAGTTTTTCCTTCGCCCGGGTCATCGCCACATACAGGATCCGCATCTCCTCCGCCAGATTATCCGCCCGCATTTTTTCGGCTATTACATTACGGCGCAGATCCCTGCTTCGCACACGTCTTTCCGGATCCACATAATCCACGCCGATTCCCGCGTCAAGATCCAGCACCAGATGAGCGCTTAAATCCCTGGTCTGAAATTTCTTTGCCAGTCCCGATACGAAACAGACCGGAAACTCCAGCCCTTTACTCTTATGAATGCTCATGATCCTCACAACATCGGCATTCTCATCCTGCAGTCCTGCCTCCCCGTAATCCACTTCATATTTCTCCAGCTGTTCCATATAACGCAGGAAATGATACAATCCGAAATAGCTGGTCTTCTCATAGTCTGCCGCCTTGACGAGCAGCATCTCCACATTGGCCCGGCGTTTGTTCCCCTCCGGTTTGACCGCCACGTAATGCAGATATGCCGTCTCCCGCAGGATCGTCTGCAGAAGTTCCTGCACGGAAAGGCAGACCGCCAGCCTGCGGTAACGGTCGACACAGGAAAGAAAGGATCGTATCCTGGCCGTTATGCCGCCGTCCATGCCAAAAGACGCTTCACCGACAGGCTCCTCCACACTTTCCGCCCACGCCTGCAAAGCGTCAAACAGATACTTCTTCTTTGGATAAGATGCCCGAATCAACGCGATCTCCTCCTCGGCAAAACCACCCAGATACGAATGCAGCACCCCGTAAAGCGGAATATCCTGCAGCGGATTATCCAGAATCCGCAGGAAGTGCAATAATTCCTGTACCTCACTGGCCGCAAAATATCCGGTCCGCGAAGTCATATACACCGGAATGCCTTCTTTCTCCAGCACCCGCTTGAAACTCTCGTCCCAGCCGGACATTGTGCGCAGCAGAATAACGATATCCCTGTAGGCAAGCCTGCGCAGCGTGCCGCTTTCCTTATCCGTCACCTGAAATTCCCGCATCAGTTCCTGAATCTTCGCCGCCACACAGTACGCTTCCTGCTCTTTCGCCGTAAGCCGTTCCCCTTCGTCTCCCGGCCCCTCGAAAGAAGAAGATCCAAAACCCTGAAAGTCATCCGCCTGTTCCGACGCAGCAACAAGCAGCAGTTCCGTGACATTGGACACACACGCCTCCTCTTTCTCCTGCACAGGATAATCCGCTCCCGGGTGCAGCGCTGCAAGGTCATCATACAGGATGCCGCCCACATCCTGTCCCATGATCTGCTCAAAGATCGTATTGACCGTATTAAGCACTTCCCGGCGGCTTCGGAAATTCTGATGCAGATCTATCTTCCGCGCCATCCGCCTGCCCGCCTGCTCTTCCTGCCCGTAGGCCGCATATTTCTCCAGAAAAAGCTCCGGCCGCGCCAGACGGAATTTATAGATGCTCTGCTTCACATCCCCTACCATGAATCGATTGTATCTGCCCTCTTCCTCACCGGAAATACAGGACAGGATATATTCCTGCACAAGATTGCTGTCCTGGTACTCATCAATCAGGATCTCATGGAAATGGCTGCGGTATTCCAAAGCAGTTTCAGTCGGCGAACATTCTCCCTTTTCATCCTGCTTCACCAGGATCGACAGTGCAAAATGTTCAATGTCATCGAAATCCAGAATGTTCTTATCCCGCTTCTTCGCCTCAAAAACCTCCTTGAAGGCAAGTGTCAGATCCACCAGTGCACTGACCGCCCGTTGACAGACTGCCATCTGTTCCACAACCTGTTCTTTGCTCTTGAAAAAGTACTTTTTCTGCAGATCCCCCAACTGTTCCTTCACCGCCGCGCGGATTCCTTTCACCACCTCACGCTTGCCTGCCGAAACCGTTTCATCCTTCTTCGACGGGAGCCTGCCAAATCTGACCGTCTCAAAAGCCACATAGAGAATTTGGAAAACGCCTCCCGCTTCGTCCGCTTCCGCATCTCCGCATTTTTGCAGGATCCTCTCCGTCATCTCTTTTTCCTGTTCCAACAGTTCCCCGTACATATAAGGTCCATCCGGTTCTTCGCACATACGGATCGCCTCCGCAAGCTTTTCCACACAACCTTCCAGAAGCAGCCGCGTCTGCCGCAGCAGCTCCCGTACCCACGGGATTTCCTCGAACCGGACTGCCTCCCTGTCTTCCTCCGCATGCTCCCCGGCTTCCGTAAGCGTCTCTGCGGGCATCATTTGGGATACGCGGTAATCCTGCTTTCGTTCCTCCAGCCACTGCTCCGGAAAAGGCGTACTCATGGCAAAGTCATAGAGTTTCAGCACCATCTCCTCCACCGCCGTATCCCTGCTGCCGGAACTGAAATATTCCACACAATGCAGAAATCCTTCTTCCTCAGCAGCATATCCGGCCTCCAGCGTCTCTTCCAATGCCTCCTGTCTTATCAGCTTTCCCTCGCCCTCCTCGGCAATCCGAAAGCCGGGATCCAGGCCGATCGTATGGAACTGGTTGCGCAGCACAAACAGACAGAAGCTGTCAATGGTTGTGATCCTGGCATTATGCAATAACGTCACCTGCTTCTGCAGATGCTCATTCTCCGGCTCCGCCGCAAGCCTGTCATTCAGCGCCCGGCTGATCCGCTCCCGCATTTCCGCCGCCGCCGCATTCGTAAAAGTCACCACCAACAGCCTGTCAATATCCACCGGATGGTCTTTGTCACTTACCATTCCCACGATACGCTCCACCAGCACCGCCGTCTTGCCCGATCCTGCCGCGGCGGAAACCAGCAGATTGCAGCCCCTCGCATCGATCACCTGCTGCTGTTTCTCCGTAAATGAAATTCCCATTTATACATGCCTTTCTTATTGTAAATTCATGAGCTGACCTGCGCTTCTCGATCCTCAACCGGAGGACTCAGGGCGTCTGACCACTTTGGTCACATGACGCATGAATACACTGCAGCGCGTCCTCCCTGCTCATCTTCGGCAGTTTCCGCATCTCATATCCTTCGATCCGTCCGTCAAATCCACACACGCTTTTATAAGCACAATAGGTACATGCCGTACTCCCATTCTGCTCATACGGATTGACCGCTATCGTTCCCTCCAGGATCCCGCTTCCCAGCTCTCTGATCTTTTGGTTGACATAACTCGAAACAGCCCGCATATCCTCTTCTTTTATGACACTCGAGTTAGCTGAGAAGGAACCATCCTTTTTCCGCTCCAGCGGCAGAATCTCAGACTTACTGGTGAATTCCCGGTCAAGTAATCTGACAGCCTCGTCATTATTATTGACTATTCCGGTCATCTTCAATTCCTGCAGCAGTCTGTCATTGATCTGTTCCGGCGTCATGGTCTCCCCGTCTTCTATCATGGGATCATCAATATGGTAGTACAGCATCGCTGCCGGAACAATCCTCTTATCCGGATGCCTGCGCTGTTCAAACTCTACCGCCGCATTCATATAAACTACCAGCTGCAGCTGCAGTCCGTAATAGAGCGCCGCCAGATCAAATCTACGATTACCGGACTTATAATCTATGACTTTCACATAGACCACATCCTCCGCCTCACAGGTGTCTACCCGGTCAATCCGCCCACGCAGCCGCATCTTATCCTGCTCATTTAAGGCAATGTTCAGAGAATCCAGATCTTCTGTCATGGAGAAGGACATCTCAAACTTCTCCGGCACAAAGGCCCCCTTTCTGAGCTGTGCCTGCAGAGTCAGGACCGTCCGCCGTAATATTCTGCGCATCCGCCGTATCAGATGCCGGTTCCGTGCACTGCTGTACAGGATCGTCTCCCCGTAACCTGCCGCATATGCCTCAAGCGCCTCTGTCACCAGTTTCTGCGCCGCTTCTTCCGGAAAATCAAACCACGTATAGCCATATTCTTCCAGTTTCTGTGCAAACAATTCCAGAACCCCATGAAAAACATTTCCCATATCCACATCTTCAAAACTGTATCCTTCCCGCTCCCGCAGCATTAGTCCATACTGCAGGAAATGTCCGTAGGCACACGCAGCATACCGTTCCAGGCGGCTCACGCTGTTCTGCAGCAGCGTTCCGTAGAGCATACGCGTCACCATCTTCGACAACGGCGTATCCTTGTAGCGGTAGAATGCCGTCTCGATCAGACGATCCGCCATATCCTGATACTGCGGCCTGCTGTGATAACTGTGATAGAAGGTGAAGGTCTGCCGTCTGGAGATATCTGTGACCCTGCCAAAAGCATAGTCCCGCAGCAGGTCCGCCATAAGGCCTACGCCGTCCGAGCCGCACACGATCTGCTCTTCCATCGGCCTCTCCTCCGGCGTCTCCACCGACAACTGCGGATATAATTTTCGCACCAGATCGATCAGATACGCAGGCCGCAGGCTCTTTCCGTCACTGCCCACTTTGGCATAGGACAGATACAGCTTTTCAGAAGGTTTCGTCATATTCAGGTACAAATACAGCCGCTGGATGTACATCTGCTGCCTCGGAGAAGGCGCCAGTTCCAGTTCCGATTCCCGCAGAAATTCCCTGTCAATATCCGAGATGATACCGCCGTTCCCGGTGCCTTTCGGAATATTGCCGTCATTCACACCCAGAAAGAAAAGAACTCTGACCTGCTTCAAACGGGTCCGCTCGATGTCCCCCACCAGCACTCTGTCCACATTCTGAGGAATCGTACCCACGCTGATTTCCGCCAGTCCCGCATCTAAAATATCCGCAAACTCCCTGCGCTCCATTGCTTCTTCCGCCAGCAGGCCATAGATCTGATCCAGCAGATCGATCACCAGTGCGTAGATCTGCCCGTATTCTTTGGCCCGTGCCAGATCGCCCTGCTCCTGAAACTGCCGCTCGTAGTGCGCCAGCTTCTGCTGCAGTTCATTCTGTACCAGAAAGTCATAAAGCGCCTGCACCATCCCGCCTGCCGTATCCCGCGGTGCAAGCAGCGGCGCAAGCTGCCGGAGCAGCTGCTCCCGCATGGCATTGCAGCGTGCCAGCTGCGCCATCGCCTCCTCTTCCCCCTCCTTACTGTCCTCCCGATAAATAAAAATCTCCTGCCATCTTTTCTTCCCGTGAATGCCGAAACGGCGGACATAATTCTCCAGCCTGTCCACCTCCGCATCGTCAAAGCCTGTCAGTCCCGTCCGCAGATAATGAAATACCGCCTCGTAACTGAAATCCCGCAGCACGACCTGCAGGGCGCTCCTGATATATTCTGCAAAAGGATTCCGCAAAATCCCTCTGGTATGATCCAGATAGATCGGAATGCCAAACCTAGCAAATTCTTCCTCTGCCAGACTGCCGTAGACCTCCATATCACCGGTCACCACCGCAATATCACGGTAGTGCAGGATGTCTGCCTGTCCGCGTGCGGCATCGTCCGGCATTGCGCCGGCTTTACCGGCGAAGCACGCTTCCCTCTCCGCTCCCCTGCCGGAAGTCAGCTTACGGATCGCAATACAAGTCTGCCGGATTTCTTCCTTCGGCGAAGACGCCTCATACAAATACAGGCTGTGCACCTTATCTTCGTACACCTGTGCCGGATAACGGAACAGATTGCGCTCTAAGTGAGACAGTTCCCCGTTTTGCCCAAAACGCGGCAGTCTGCCCTCCGCCCCCGCGCTGCACCATACCGGTTTTTCCTCCGGTTCATTCACCTGTCCGGCCATTCTGCGCAGATCGGCTACCGTCTTCCTGCTCAGATGAAAAAGTCTGTGTTCGCCGTCCATCTGGTAGGGATTTTCCCTGTCGTCTATGGTGACCGTCACAATCACTTTCTTCGCCAGACGGATCAATTCCTGGATCACACGGTTCTGAATGGGGGTAAATCCGGTAAACCCGTCAAAGGCAATCACACTGTTTCGAATGAGCTCCGATCCCGGCAGCGCTTCTCTCAGCCGGTCCAGCGTCTCCTCCGTAGTGATAAACTTCTCGTGGATGTAGTCCAGAAAAGATCGATACAGCAGGCCCAGATCCTGTAATTTATAGTACAATGCCCCTCGGGTGCGCGCATATTCGGTCAGCCTCTCCATCTCCTGCATTCCGATACCGTACTGCATAAATTCCGAAATCGCCGACTTCACCTCATGAATATAACCGATCTTATGCAGATGAGAACCCAGCACCCGAAGCTGCCCCTGGCACTGCTGCGCCACTTTCCGAAGCACCAGGCTCTTACCCGTGTCGTCCAGGACCGGCACATCTTCTCCGCCCACCTCTTCCAGAATCCGATGCGTCAATCTGCCAAAACTCAGTACATCAATATTCATGATGATATGCCGCGGATGCTCCACCACCAGATCCATCTGTGTCTGCATGGTGAACTGATCCGGCACGATGAGCAGATAATCGGTTTTCGGACTGCGCTGCGATGCCTCGATCATATCGTCATGAAGCCTTTTGCTCTTGCCGGAGCCTGACGCTCCGAAGTAGAATTGAAGTGCCACCTGTCAAACCTTCCTTCCGTTCAATCTGTGAACCAGAATCCGCCTGCGGCAGGCCGTTTTAACGACCTGGTCCCGTTCTGCTGCAGTGCGAAATACCCCGCTACAGACAACGTTACCACCTGGACGCGTTGAATGCAACGGGGTATTTAAATAAAATCACAGTTGCCCTGGAATGGGCGGATTCCGTAACGGAATAGCCAAAAGCCGAACTGTTACTGCATCTTTATACGCACATACCGTCAGTCACCCTGTCAAACGGTCCGGCCGTCACATGTGCTTTCTTCGCCCCGAAATAGTCTTCGTCGAAGACGATGGCGCTTCCGTCCGGATTCTCATAGCGCTGTTCCGGCTCGAAAGCCATGCCCAGCGTTTCCGTGGTGATCAGCTTCTCTTCGCCCGCCGGCAGGAATTCGCCCAGATTGGTGTACAGCTTCCATCCGCCCTCTTCCTCTTTCAGTTCCAGCCTGATGGCATGTTCCGCATCCACGGTATAATCTTTCTCTTTCGCACACGGCTTCGCCCCGTTATAGTAGCGGTTACCGCCGGTCCATACCGGAAGCGGAATATAATACCGGTCACTGGGCGCAGAACCCATACCGCAGTAGCCGTCAAATTCCTTCTCCCATTCTTCATAAGTCTGGTAATCGTCATACGGCTTCGTGCCCACCGTGGTATTGAAATCATCCCATACCTTCTCGGTCACTTTCTCCTCGACCTCTTTTAAGAATGCCGGAACCTCCTGCTGCACGAACACATTATTATAGAAGCGCATGTCACCGTGCAGAATCGTCATGAAGCCCGCTACCTCCGTGCGGTGCGGCACATGATAAGGCGTATAACGCGGTGAGCGCAGCGTCTTTGCACCGTTATCCACGCCGGTTCCCACAGCGGTCATGGCTCCCGCAATCAGGTTATGTACCACTGCCACACCCTGCGTCGCCATCTTGAAGGATCTTTTCGAAAGCAGCAGGTTGTGGTCCACCAGCGTAGGGCCGTGAGACACTTCAATAAAGATATCCTCTCCGATGGCCTGCACTGCTTTCGCCTCTTTCGTCATAAGGTGATCGAAAGGAATCGTATTATCGTGGAACAGGTTCTGCGTCACACGGGTACCCTGTGCCTGCCAGTCAAGCCACAGGCCGCGGGTACAGTGATGGAAATGATTCCGCCTGATGATCACGTCGATGGCCGCGTGCATCTTGATTCCGCCAATCTCCGCGCCCGCCAGATTCTGACGGTTGTTGATATGGTGGATATGGTTATCCTCGATCACGGAGAATACGCCGCCCAGATGGCCCACGATACCGGTCTGGCCGCAGTCATGGATATTACACCTGCGGACGATGTGGGATCCGATCCGCTCCTTCGTCCAGCCTTCCCGCTGTGCCTGGCAGATGCAGTCACGCTCTGTCTGCGTACCGTCTTTAAACTTCCACTTCAGCCACTTATTGTCGTTCTCCGGCTGCAGATATTTCCCCAGAGAGATGCCGCTGCACTTGGAAAGGGAGACATCGCAGTCCTCGATGATCCATCCTTTGGACCAGTGCGGTCCGATCATACCTTCCTGATAAGCTGTCGGCGGTGCCCACTGGGTCGCGGCCTTGGTCACCGTAAAGCCGGAAAGCGTAATATAGCCGATACCCTCCTGCTCCGGATAGAAACAGCTGCGGCGCACATTGATCTCCACATTTTCCCTGCGCGGGTCAAATTCCTGGAAGTTCGCGTAAATGATCGTCGCATCCTTCTTTGTATCCTGCTCCGTAAACCATGTGTAGATTGTAAAATCAGGATCCCAGGACGCCAGGACACGAACCGGCTGCTTCACCTGCTCTAAGGAAGTCACCTCGTACATGGCCTTGTCATTCAGATACACCTCTCCCGTATGGGCGATAAAGGAAGCGATAAACCAGTCCCCGCTGACAAGCGTGGTGAAGGGATTGTATTCCCCGAACAGGCTGTTGGGCACAACGGCCTTCCACACACTGCCTTCCACCTGTTCCCACTGCGTTACCGGCTCCGCCCCGGTGATCACCGCCGCTCCTTTTTCCTCCGAACGGTACACGATGGGCGCCTCCTGCGTTCCTCCGTTTCTGGGATCTACCGCCTCCCTGTAGACACCCGGCGCCACGATGACCTCATCACCGGGCTGTGCGATCCGTGCCGCCTCCTGGATCGTCTTAAAAGGGCTCTGCTTCGTGCCGTCACCGCTTTCTGCCACGGCTGCTGCTACATAATACTGCATAGATTTTTCCTCCATTCCGTCATAATTTCGTTTACTTTCTCTGTCTTGTCTGCTCTCTCTTCTCGCTGTCTATAATGTATCCTATTGAGACGGTAATATTTTTACAGATCAGGATATTTTTTAACAAAACAGGATGCAAAATAAAGAACGTAGCGGAAAGAACGCAGCCCGTAAATCCTGTCAGTAGAGTGTCCGCTGCTGCTTCCTCCGGTACGCTGTCGGCGACTGCCCCTTTTTCCGCCTGAACACAAGGCTGAAATGGCTGACGCTGCCAAAGTGCAGATGATCGGCGATCTCGCTGATCTTCCGGTCGGAGAACCGCAGCATGCTGCAGGCAGCCTCCAGTTTCTTGTCAGTGATATATTCGGTAATGGGAATCCCTTCATACTGTTTAAAAAGTTTCTGCAGATATTCTTTGGAAACCCCCACATCTGCCGCCAGCTCATCAATGGATATCCGTTCAAAGCGCCTGGTGACGATCGCCCGTTTGCATTCCTCCACATGCCGGTTTAAGGCGGATTCCTTCCGCTTCCTGTCACGGACGATCCGTGCAAACTGCAGATAACATTCACTCTGCACGACATGCATCGCCTGAATATCCCTGCAGGCCGCTATCCTTTTCAAGAACAGGTCATTGTACAGGAATGCCTCCTTGGAGCTGATCCCGCCCTCGATGGCCGCCCTGGCCGCAAGCGAAATGCCCGTCACCATCATGTACTCTTCGTTCTTTTTGACATCCTCCAGTATGATCGGGTGCGGCAGTGCAATGTCGTCTATGTGCTCCTTTAAATAATCCACATCCCCTTCCCGTATACAATTATACAGCTTCTCTTCTTCCTGATAGGTGTGGTTTTGCTGAAAAGCTTCCATCTGCCACACCTCCTCCGCCATGGATTCCTGGTCGGTCACGCCGCAGAGAACGGCTTTCTCTTCTCTGCCGTTCTCTGCTGTGGCTTCCGCCTCCCGTCCTGCTGCCGCCTTCCCACTGTGCAGCAGAAACCAGACCACATTCCGCGCATCCTCCATGCGGCACGCCGGGTACTCCTCCAGCCTGTTTCTTCGCAGAAAACGCCCTGCTTCCAGTGTCTGCAGCGGCCCGTAACAGAAAGGCCCCAGAATATAGATCCTGCCGCCCCGCCTGCACCCGTACAGCCCAATCGGCACCTGCTCATGATAGGGCAGGAATGCCTGATCCGTCTCTTTTTCCTCCAGACGCTGCTGCAGCTTCTGAAACATCTGTCTGTCATATGCCGCTTTGTTCTTCTCCCCTGTGCCGAAACTGCTCTGCAGCACCCAGTCCTTTGTATACACGCTGACCGGCAGCCTGCTCAGTCTGTAGACCAGTTCCAATACAAATTCCTCCTCCATCTCTGCCCGCAATCCTTTCTGTCCTGCCCGCTTACGGCCCGGACCATCCTCCGTATTCTCATCCTGTTCCCCGGCCTTATCCGGCGCTTTACCCTGTCAGTATTGTAGCATAAATACAACATCATGTACCCGGAATTTTTACAGCCACTAGTTTTCCCAAAGGTCTTGTTTTTGTAAGGGAGATATGACAAAATATGATTTGCAAAAACTCTAACCCCAGGTTATAGTTTTCCGGCAGACAGTAAAACCGTCAGACAGCAAAGCTGTCACACAACAAGGGAGCACTTACGGCAATGAGTCAGTACATGTCCATCGGGAAAGTATCAAAACTGAAGAATGTGAGCATCAAGTCGCTGCGCTACTATGACCAGATCGGTATCCTGAAACCGGCTTTCGTCAATACAGAGACGAACTACCGTTACTATACGGAAAGCCAGCTCTATCTGCTGGATGCCATCACCGTCTGCATCAAACTCGGCATCCCCTTAAAAGATCTGAACAATTACGTGAACAAGGATTCCATCAATCTGCAAAAGCTGCTCTACGACGGCAAGATTCTGGCAGAGCAGAAGATCCTGGAGATCCATAACTGCCTCGGCGCCCTGCAGGAGACGCTGCAGAAGATGGGCAGTTCTGTCACCGGTATGGCCAGGATCCCGGAGAGCAGGAGCGGCATCCTGCTGCCGGACGGTTTCTATCAGAACACTCAGAGACAAAGATGCCTTCTCACCGTGCCTCTGGAAGCAATGGACACCCCCAAATACTATGGGCAGTATATCCTGAAACTTTTTGTCACCGCACAGCAGGCCGGCATCACGGCCTCCTACCCTTCGGGTATACTGCATGACTATACGGACGGCGTCTACTGCCGCCATATGTTCCTGACATTGGACGCAAACTCTGCGTCCGCGTTGTTAAAAGAGCGCTCCGGCGATGCATTCGTTAATACCTGCCGCATCCTTCCGGAAGGTGATTATGCCTGCCGCAGGATCTCTACTCATATAACAGACTTTTCATCGGTGCGGGATGAAATGAAAGAAGTCCTGAAAGAACAGGATTTCTGCATTATCGAGATCGACACCCTCTCCGAGCAAAATAAGAAGGACGGGTATGCTTTCGAACTGGAATATTTTCTGGGAGTATGATATAATAACAAAGGTTTGCCATATCGGCGCATTCTATCTATATCTATCGTAAACGGCATGACAAATTATTGCTTCCGTTTTCTGTCAAAGTCATATGCGGAGAAACTTTTGCAGAACCGAAAGCATAATTTCCAGTGTCGCTGACTAAATATAAAATTTCAGGAGGCCATAGGGTGATGAACATGTCATGGAAACGGGGAGCATGCGCCCTCACGATTGCTGCAATTTTAACCGGCTGCTCCTCTGCAGAAGCCAGTAAAACTTTACAACCAATGTCAGATAAAGATTCCGATTCCGCTGCGCAGGTGCAGGAACCGGACGGTGCCGAAGCATTAGAATCCGGCACTGTTTCGCTGAATGTCTGGGCAGAAGAAAACGATTTCGAGATGTTGGAGGCAATGATCGCCTCTTTTCAGGAATACTATGCCGGACAGGCAAACTTCGAGATCAGTCTGACCGCCCAGCCCGATTCCGGCACCTGCAACATGGTACTGGGCGATATCCACAGCGCCGGAGACGTATTCTCCTTCCCCGACGATCAGTTTACAAGACTGATGGCCGCAGGCGTGCTGGAGCCGGTAGACAACGCGGCCGCAGTTTCCTCCGCCAATGTACCGGAAGCCATCGCAGCCGCATCCTGGCACGATACCCTCTACGCTTTTCCCTACACCGCAGACAACGGTTATTTCCTGTATTATGATAAGACTTATTTCACAGAAGCAGATGTGCAGACGCTGGACGGCCTTCTTGCCGCTGCCACGGCAGCCGAGAAGCAGATTTCCATGGAGCTGACTTCCGGCTGGTATCTGTATGCCTTTTTCGGACAGACCGGCCTTGAATTCGGCATGAACAGCGACGGCGTCACAAACTACTGCAACTGGAATACCACCGAAGGAGCCGTCAAAGGCAGAGACATTGCACAGTCCATCCTGAATCTCACCACCAACCCAGCCTTTGCCTATCATACGGACGGCGATTTTATCGCAGGCGTGCAGGACGGCAGCATCATCGCCGGCATCAGCGGCACCTGGAACGCCACGCAGATCCGGAATGCCTGGGGCAGTGATTACGGCGCCGCCAAGCTGCCTACTTACACCTGCGCCGGCAAACAGATCCAGATGGCCTCTTTCACCGGTTATAAGATGATGGGCGTCAACGCCTACTCGCCCCACAAGCAGTGGGCCATGAAGCTGGCCGACTGGCTGACCAATGAAGAGAATCAGACCATCCGTTTTGAGCAGAAGAACCAGATTCCCTCCAATATCCGGGCGGCCTCCTCAGATGCCGCCGCGCAGATCCCTGCCGTGCAGGCCATTCTCGACCAGTCACAGTACGGCAACCTGCAGCGGGTAGGCAACAAATACTGGGATGCCTGCACGGACTTTGCCAATATCATGATCGCGGGTAATCCTAACAACATCAGCCTGCAGGAACTTATGGACACTCTGACTGCGGAGATCACCGCTTCCATAGCAGAATAACAGAATCGGGAGGACGATATGACCGGACAGGAAAACCAGAACACAGCTATCAAAGGCAGACCGCGTCTCAGCATTAAACTTTTGACCTTGATTCCTATCTTTGTGCTGAGCTTCGTCTGCATTATATCCAATATCGTAGCCGTCCACAATATACGGAGCGTCAACCGCACCGCCAGCACCATCGCGGATGACTACATGACAGGCATTTTCAATCTGAGCAACATACAGCGGGAAACCCAGCGGCTGCATTCCATGGCGCTTTCCCACATCATTGCCACGGACCTGGATACCATGGTGGAGCTGGTGGATTCCATCCGTGCCGAGGAGGCGCTGCTGGATAATATGCTGTTGGAATACGGCGCCGCCATTTCCCCGGAAAACGCAGCAAGCTACGAGAAACTGCTGTCCGAATATGAAAATCTCAAATATGCCATTGTTACGCTGTTCGGTTACAGCGCAGCCGGCCGCAACCAGGCCGCATTCGAACTGGCAAACGGCGAGATCACACAGTACGCGGAGAACATTCAGGATGCCATCACCGTGCTGAACACCAATGCACAGACGGATTCTGATCTTGCGCGCTCTACCCTTGGCAGTACCTATTTCCGCGCCCTGCTGCTCAACGGCACGATCATGGTCATCAGCATTTTCGCTCTGCTCATCGCCCTGACCGTCGTCCTGAGGCGCGTTGTCAGACCCATAGCCTGCGCCAAGAACGAGATTAACGCCATCATCGCCGGATTGGACCAGGGGCACGGTGACCTGACCCAGCGCATCACTATCCGCTCCAGCGACGAGATCGCAGACTTAAGCCGCGGTATCAACACCTTTATCGACAAACTGCAGGAAATCCTGAAAATGATCATCGAGAACACCCACAATATGGAAAATGTGGTCTCCGGTGTGCAAAGGAGCGTGCAGAATTCCAACGACAGCGCTTCCGACCTGTCCGCTGTTACCCAGCAGCTGGCCTCTACCATGTCGGAGGTCGGCACCTCCGCTGGCATCATCAATCAGAATGCCGCCGCCATCCGGACCGAGGTGGAAGAGATTGCTCTGAAATCCACCAGCATCAACAGTTATACGAAGCAGATGCGCTCGAATGCCGACCATATGGAGTCCAGAGCCAGAACCTATATGGAAGAGACAGGCAGCCAGGTAGCCAAAATTCTGAAAGTCCTGAACAGCGCCATTGAAGACAGCCGGAGCGTTGACAAGGTAAACAGCCTGACCAATGACATCTTAAGTATTTCCGGGCAGACAGACCTGCTCGCCCTCAACGCCTCCATTGAGGCTGCAAGAGCCGGCGCAGCCGGACGCGGCTTCATGGTCGTGGCCGAGGAGATCCGTATTCTGGCTGAGGACAGCAAGGCGGCCGCGGGCAGGATACGGGATATCAACCAGGTAGTCACCGATGCCGTTCACAACCTGATCAAAAATGCCAACCATCTGGTTTCGTTCCTCAACGAATCCATTCTGCCGGAGCTTGACAATTTCGTTCAAAGCGGTGTGCAGTACCGAGAGAATGCTTCTTACATAGAGAACGTAATGAATGAATTTACAGACAAGACCGACCGCCTGAAGCTGACTATGGATGAGATCGCCTCCTCCATCAATTCCATCACACAGGCCATCGACGAAGGAGCCCATGGCGTAACCGGCGCCGCTCAAAGCACCCAGGTATTGGTTCGCGACATGGAATCCATCAGTGATCAGATGCAGGAGAACCAGCGGATCGCCGACACGCTGGAAACCGGCACCTCAATCTTCGAAATTTTCTGATAAAAACAGCAGGTACGGACCGTTTACAGTCCCGCCTGCTGTCTTTTCTTTAATCTCTTTTCAACTGATATAACACTTCCTCGAAGCATACCCCGTCCGTCTTCGGAATTTCCATCTCCACAGACTTTAAGATACACTTTTTCACAAAACCGGAGGCCTTGCGCACGGAGCGGTCAAAAGGTACGCCGTTCACACCGTCCGCGGCGATAATCGAGGTGAACACGTCTCCCGTGCAGGAGCGCTCCGCGTCCACCCTGTGGGTGCGGATAATCCGCGGTTCCCTGTCCTGCTCGTAGATATAGTTGGCTATAAACTCTCCCTGCGGGATGCCGGTGACGACCACCTTCGCCGGGCCATACGAAGAGATCTGCCGCGCCATATCATACAGCTCCCTTTTCCGCCAGCCTGCCGCCCTGTAGGGCGTATCCGTCAGCCTGCAGGCTTCCGTCAGGTTGGGTGTGGTAATATCACAAAGTGCCACCAGCCGCTTCATCTCCGTGCACATCTCCTCCGTGTACGTGGCGTAGATCCTCCCGTGATCGCCCATCACCGGATCCACGATCACCAGCGTGCCTTCCTTCGAGAAATCACGAAGAAATCCTTTCACGATATCGATCTGCTCCGCCGATCCCAGAAAGCCCGTCATAATGCCCTCAAACCGCAGGCCAAGCTTCTGCCAGTTCTCGATATACACCCGCATGCGGTCGGTATAATCATCTATAAAATAATGCGGAAACCCCATATGATTGGACAAAATCGCCGTCGGCACCGGGCAGCACTGTACCCCCAGATAGGAAAGTATGGGCAGCGTCGCCGTGATGGAGCATCTGCCGAATCCCGATATATCATTGATCACCGCTATTTTCTTCTGCATGTCTGGTCATTTCCCTCCTGCTCTGTTTTTGCGGGCTGTCACTGTCTATTCACAAATTAGCCTGAAAGTATCCCCTTTAATACCTTCAGGCTAATTCTCTCTGCCAAATCTATATCACAGTTTATCACAAATATTCCCGTCCAACAACCAGAAATCAGACCTCATCCTGTTACTTTTCCTCGTCCTCCTGCTCCTCGGAACTCTCTGCCGGCGTGTTTCTCATCTGATCGATCTCCTGCAGGGCATCCCTGCACTGCCTCACCTCGGTAATCTTCCGCAGGATCAGGTTGATATCTTCCGGCGAAAACATATCCAGGCACTTCATCAGGCTGTCAATATCATTCAAGTCAATGTGTACCGTACCTACCGAAGTGTCAACATGAATCCAGTTGGGATTCGCGCTGCCGCCCACCGTAATACTGTTGCCCCGCAGGTAATCTTTCTCCACCACCACACAGACACCGTTATGGAATACTGTCCTGCTCACCGTCTCACCTGCTTTCGGCTCTTCCATCTGCCGCAGGATAATCCCTACCGAATCCGTTGCCCCGCAGGATTCCCCCGAAGCTCTGAATTCATCCGCCCTTCTGAGCATGGATGCAAAAGAATCCGATGGTGCACCATCTCCCTTTAGTCCCAACTGCTGACGTCTGGCCAGGTTTTCGCTGTATTTCTTAAGCTCCTGTGCCGCATAATCCATGCTCCGGTTTACCGGAGCAAAACCACCAAACCTGTCATTTCCAATCATTTCTTCTTCCTCCTTTTTCCTTCTTTTACAGACTCCCGGAGTCTCCACTCTCTTTGTTATCAGTCATTTTCCTCTCGTTCCTCTTCCGTCTCCGAGGATTTCATCCCCTCCGCCGTCTCCATCGCAAACCGTTCAATTCTGTGCTGCGTCTGCTGCGGCACCCGCTCCATATCCACCCGATAAGCCTCCAGCCTGCCGTCATCATATTTCGCTTCTACATAGACCTGACTGCCCTCCAGCTTTCCTTTCAGAGTATACCCCTCTGTCACGGCAATCTCGATATTATCGCTCTCTTCATAGCTCATATGCCTCACCTCCGCAGCCTGTACGGCTTCCCGTCTCGTTACAGCATTCACCCGTATACCCAGCCCCGTGACCAGTCTGCCTTTTTCCATACTGACAGTGTCAATTCTTTGTCCTTCGCTTCCGGCTTTCTCCCTGCCGTCCTGCTCCTGGTATTTCAGATTCTGCATCAGACTTTCCTGAAACCGCTCCGAATGCTCCTTCCTCTTCCTGCCCGGATATCCCTGAAGACGCTCTTTCCCGCTCTTGCCGCTGCCTCCGATTTCCTGTACGCTCATAAATTCTCTGGCCTCCCTTCCGTAAGAATTTTTTTGACCTCTTCTCTGCCCCGTCTCAGCCTTGTCTTAATAGTTCCTTCCTTTTCGTTCAAGGCCCCGGCAATCTCCTGTATCGAATAGTCTTCGTAATAAAAAAGATAGATGGCATTCCGATAATGCACCGGCAATTTGAGCACTGCTTCCAGCGTCCTGTCATCCCTGATCTGATACGGCAGATAGACCTCTCTCGACGCCGCCGGCATGGATTCCTCCAGCGGCACCGTCCGGCGCCGCCAGCTGCTTTTCAAGATATCCATGCAGATACGGATCGTCGTCCGGATCAGCCATGCCTTCTCATGCTCCTTATTCGCGATCGGCTTCTCATCCTTCATATAACGCAGAAAAGCCTCCTGCACCACATCCTCGGCATCCGCCCGGTTATGCATATTGGCAAAAGCAACCCGGTACAGCATCGTCTGATATTCCGCCGCCAGATTATTCCACCTCAGTTCTCTCGCAAACTCCTGCTCCATCTTGTCATGATTCCTTGTGTTCTATGGTCTGTTTCTATTATTGCCCTCACAGCATCCGGATGCTCATGCCGACAGCATCTCATCCTCTGACTGTAATACGAATAAGAGACAGGAAAAGTTTCATTCTCAGAAAATTTTCCCGTCTCCCGTGCTGTTCTCAATAATCTTTCTTCGCTGTCGCCCTGGTGCAGAACACGATTCCGGCCATCATCACGATCAACGCCATAACAGCGCCTCCCCATCCGATCGCGTCAAGATTACCGCCAACCTTTTCAAGCAGCGCAAACGCCGCCGCCGGATTTTTCTGTATCTCTCCGATCAGCTTCATGGATACGAAGAAAAAACACATACTCGGAACCATTCTGACCAGACTGAGAAGCTGTGCTCCCTTACTCTCGCCCACCAGATAAAAAAACATATACTGTACCGTGATAATCACCACGCCGACCGCAAAAGTGAGCAGGCACATCGGCAATGACACAAACTCCGCCTTCCCCGTGAGCACACAGTACACGGCCGTACCTGCCAGCCCGATACCGATACCGGTCAGCAGCAGGAACATGCCGAATAGAAATCGTCCTGCCACTCTCTGAAAAGTGGTGGCCGGCAACAGCTGTTGGAATCCCATGTCCTTTCTCGTACAGGTTCCAAAAGGATTCGTCGAGAACACGATCGCTATAAACACCCCATACATAAAATTTACCTGCCCTACCATACTGCTGCTGTTCAGCATCATGATTACAATCACGATAACCGATATGCTCAGCATCATATACCATTGTGTCCTCGTCTTGATATAATCTATTTTTGCAAAATATAAAGCTTTCATAGATACCTCCCTATTAAGTCAAGTCTTTTTTCCTTATTTTTCAAGGAATTTTTAGTTACA
>CAJTPO010000025.1 GCA_910578115.1 uncultured Lachnospiraceae bacterium
TGCCGGGCAGATTGGGGACTTTCACCCGTTAGAACGTGTGCCCACCGGGCACACATAAAAAGGGAAGCGGCTGCACGTCCTGGCGCAGCCGCTTCCCCTGTATCAATCTTTATGCAGTTTTCAAATTATTCTATCGCACACCATGCTCTGCATCCCAGTCCGCATTAGCCTTCTCAACCTTCAGATTATACATGATAATACTGATCAGGATGATCGAGATCATCGGAAACCACAGATACATGAAGTTCAGCATGTTGAGCGTGGATGCCGACTGCTGCGCCGCGTTCGGCACGTAACCGCTGGCTGCCAGAAGCATACCGGAGATCGCCGAGCCGAGGCCGCCTCCCACCTTGATTCCCAGTGAGGAACAGGAGAACATGGCTCCTTCAATATGCTTGCCCTTCGTGCGCACCGTGTACTCGGAAGCCGCCGAGATCACCGCGTTGATATCTCCCGTAACCGGGCTGGTGCACAGACCTGCCAGCGCAGAACTGATAAGCATCAGCGGGATGATCCCCAGATAGCCGCCGATGATAAAGCCGATGCGGAATATACCCGCCATCACATAGCCGTAAAGGTTAACCTTGTACATGCCTTTGAACTTCTTTACCAGCGCCGGTGTAAACGCCAGACCGATAACCATCGGCAGCATCTGCGCCATAGAGAAAGTTCCCAGCATTGCCGGATTGCCGATCACATACGTCATGTAATAGATACCGATACCGGCGATACCTGTCTGAATATACATCAAAATATAGAAAGCTGCGATCATCAGGAAATATTTATTGGCGATCAGGAGTTTCAGGGATTCTCCAAAGGAAATCTTCTCCTGCGGCTCTGATTCCGTAACTTCTACGCCTTCTGTCAATTCTTCCTCCGACAGCTCTTTTACCGAGAAGACGGAGATCGTATTCACGATCAGAGCGATCACCGCATAGAGAAAGGCTACCGTTCTCCATCCCGTGGCGCCGCCGCCGAATTTCCCCACCAGTCCTACCGTGACCGAAGCCACTGTCAGGTTTGTCGCCAGAGAGAACATAAAGCGGATGGATCCCATCTGCACACGCTCATTGCCGTTCTTCGTGATCAGGGAAGTAAGCGACGCATAGGCAATATTATTGGCCGTGTAGAAGATTGCGTTCAACAGTGTGTAGGTGATGAAGAAATAGGCATATTTAGCCGTTTCACCCAGACTTTCCGGAATCGCAAAAACCGCTACCAGCAGAATACAGTTGCCGATCTGTGACCAGAGCATCCAGGGACGCGCCTTACCCAGCTTCGTGTGTGTCTTGTCGATCAGATTGCCGAAGAATACGTCCGTGATACCGTCCGCAAACTTAGAAAACATGATCAGCGTGCCGACGATCCCGGCATTCAGCCCTACCGTATCTGTCAGATAGATCAGCACAAAGCTGGTCAGCAGTCCATAGATACAGTTTGCGGCCAGATCTCCCGAGCCGTAGCCTATCTTGTTATACCATTTCAAATATCTTTTGTCTCCCATGCGTTTTCTGACTCCTTTCTTAGCGCCGGTGCATCCGCTGCCGTGCAGCAGATGCAAACAAATATTTTATGAAATTATTATATTATTTTTAATTTTTACGGCATATGACGAAAACCAACCGCCGGGCCGATTCGGGTGTGTCCATTCTCAACCTGACTGAATGCGATGAGACACTTTATATGGTACTTTATCTACCACTTTATCTGCCGTCAGCACTGCCTGCATCAAGGCAGGCCCTATTGCCACTCTACAGGCTGATCACCGTCTCTGTGAGATCTTCCTGTGCGGAGCTGGAACCTACATAGATCGGATAATCCATATGCTCTAACTGCCACTCGCGGTAAACCGGATTATACCATTTCAGCTTTTCAACTGGCGTGACGATCTCCACCGTCTTCTCTTCCCCCGCCTTCAAGGATACGCGGGTAAAGCCGCGCAGCTGTTTCACCGGCCTGTCTACTGCGGAATTCTGGAAGCCCACATAGAGCTGCACTACCTCGTCGCCATCCCTGTCACCGGTATTCTTAACCCTGGCCGTCACTTTCAGACAATCTTCTTCCACTGCTGCCTTCGGGTCAGAAATATCAAAAGTGGTATAGCTTAAACCGAAACCGTAAGGGACCAGAGGCTTCACGCCGTTTTTCTCCAGACGGGTATAGCCGTGGTAATACTCATAGTACTGGTCTGTTGCCTCCCAGTCCACATGCGGCAGATCCTCTTCCGCATAAGGAACCACATAGGGAAGCTTACCCGACGGATTCACATCCCCGTAAAGGATCTCCGCCAGCGCGGTGCCGCCCTCCATTCCGGGATAATAAGCCATGATCACGGCATTCACACAGTCATACCACTCTGTCATCATGATCATATTGCCGCCCACCAGGACCACCGCAGACTTCTCATTCACCGGGCCTGCCTGCTTCACCAGCTCGATGTCTTCTTTGTGCAGCCCCAGGCCTGACTTCCGGTCGCCGCCCATGGAACCTGTATAGTTCTCCGCCTCATTCTCGGAGATAAATTCCCCTTCGTCGTCATGGTCATAGCCCACCACGAAGATGACCGCATCGACGCTGGCCGCCAGTTTCTTCGCACTCTCCACATCGACACCGTCATGGAACAGCACTTCACAGTCCGGGTTCGCCTTCTCCAGCCCTTCCTTCGGCGTCACCACGTAAGGCGGGCGCACCCAGCTGGAACCATGGTCACCGATGACCGCCGTGTCTGCCAGCTTGCCGATCAGGGCAATCTTCTTCGTCTCGCTCTTTTTCAGCGGAAGCACCTTTTCATTCTTGATCAGGGTGATGCCCTTCTGTGCCGCTTCCTTCGCCACCGCGATATGCTCTGCACAGCCCACCACAGACATGTCGTATTCTTTGTGATCTTTATCAAAAGCAAGGATTGTCCGCACGATGCGCAGCGCCGCTTCATTGATACGCTCTTCCGGCACGAAGCCGTCCTGTACCGCCTGCACCAGACGCTTCCCAAAAAACTGCGTCCACATCATCTCCATATCCTGACCGCCGTTGGCCGCCTCCACCGTATCCCGGACGCCCCAGCAGAAATCGGACATCACGAAACCGTCGAAATCCCATTCTTTCTTCAATACCTGACGCAGCAGATAGTTGTGATGACCGCAGTGCACGCCGTTATACCGGTTATAAGAACTCATGATACTGGCTGCCCCTGCGTCCACACAGTCCTTAAAGTGCGGCAGATATACCTCCTGCTCTGTCCGCTGGTCACAGGTCACGCTGCACTTGAAACGCGCATTTTCCATGTCGTTGAAGGCATAGTGTTTCACGCATGCCATGATATCCTCATCCTGCACGCCCCGCACCAGTGCGGCTCCCATCTGGCCGATCTGATATGTCTCTTCGCCGTAAGTCTCCTGACTTCTGCCCCAGCCCGGATTATACGGCATATTGATGCATACTCCCGCAAAAAGATTGCCGCCAAAAGCCCGCACTTCTTTGCCGATGCAGTGTCCCACCTTCTCCTCCAGAGCCGTGTCAAAGGTAGCTCCCCTTGCCATGGAAACCGGGAAACACGTAGTCTGCCAGTTGCCGCATACCACGCCCCGCGGGCCGTCCGCAAACAGCATCGGCGGCAGGTTGTATTCCTCCAGACCACCCGCCGCGTAAGGCGTCACATTATAATGATTCTCTTCACTCTCCATCGCTTCTGCAAGGGCCGCCAGTGCCTCTGCCGTGGTGGTAGTAAGATCAATATTTCCACTCATCAGCCATACCTTCTGCTCCAGCGTCAACTTGTCCACCAGTTTCTGCGCTTCATCTGTCATGGAAAGACGATATTCTTTGGTTGCTCTCATGTGTTTGCTCCTTTCGATTTTGGTTAAATTTTATACTTTTGTCTGATTATTTTGTCTGGAAACATCTTCGTGATATTTCCGTGTACGTTAACGGTTGTCTCATTATAAAAACGGATTGGCGAAAATGTCAATCCGTTTTCTGTGTGAAAGTATATTTTTCGTTATAGTGCACAATCTTTGTTTCCCCAGCCGGACTCTGTCCTCTTAGCTTCTCGTCCGTTAACGTGCACGGCCGTCAGCTTTATCAGGATTTTGCACAAATGCTTTCCGGCGGAATCCTGATCCGTTCATTTTCAGAGATTTTGTGCAATATGTATACTCAGGTCTGTGTAACACATCTTCTCTTTCGGAAGCGTACCATAGGCAAGATACTGAAACAGTATCTCCAGAGACTGCTCCCCCTGCTTCTCCGGCTCCTGACAGATCGTAGCCGAAACACTGCCCTGCCTGATCAGTTCTTCCATATCCTCCACAAGATCATTGGTTATGATCTTCACCTGACGCTTCGCATCCATCTTTGCAACTGTCCGGCAGATCTCATAATCTCTGGGATTCACCACATAAACCACATTCACATCCGGATATCTGCGAAACATTTCCCGTACCGAAGCCTCGTTCTGCTCCTGTTCCTCCTCAATCTTACAAATATCCAGAATCTTCATCCCCGGATACCGCTCCGCCGCTTCCCTGCAAAAGCCCTTTATACGCTCCCTGTGGCTGGTTGCCGCCTCATTCCCCTCCGAATAAATGCACACTCCGGCGTCCTCACCCCCGACAAGCTCGGCAAGTCCCGCCGCCAGTCTGCCGGCCTGCTCATAGTCACATCCCACATATGCAAGAAATTCCTGATCCGCCATATAAGTATTATAAAAAACCACCGGTATCTCAAGTCTCCGCGTCTCTTCCATATATGCCCGTACATCGGGCGTATCCATGCCAAGAGTCACGATCCCGTCCAGCTCCCGCAGCATATGCCAGTATGCCGATTCTCTGGAAAAAGAAGATTCCCTGCTTTTTCCCACCGGGTAGAAGTTCACCTGCACACCGTATTGTGCCAGCTCCTTCGCCTTCTTCTGTGCCGCGCGGGCCACATGTTGGAAATAGGGATGGTATTCCACACCAGGAATAAAAAAACCGATCTTCAGTTTCTTCTTCATCACCGCTAATCCCTGAGCCACCTGATTGGGCCGATAGTTCAATTCCCGCATAACGGCCTCTACACGCTCTTTCGTCTGTGCATTCACCATACCCCGGTTATGCAGAACGCGGTCAACCGTCCCGATCGATACCCCCGCCTTTTCGGCAATCTCTTTGATCGTCGCCATGCTGTCATTTCTCCTTGTTTTCTGCCGCTGCATCGCTGCTTCTGCCTGTAATAGATTTTGATTCCTGCGGTCTTGTTTCTCCGGCTGTGATGTCTGCAGGTTTCTCATTTGGAAGCAGAGAGGACAGATCTTTTTTACGCAGTTTATATTGTACCATAAATTGCCCGCTGCGCTACTGTTCTTTTCGGATATTTCCAGCATTGGCAGAAGAAGAGCATCCTTTCCTACCACTCAGCGATCGTCCCGTCATCATTACGCCAGACAGGATTCTTCCATGTTTATATCCATTCCTTTCGCTCCGCTCAAGGCACAAAACGCCATGAAAAGGGTTTTCGTGCCAAGCATTTTGTGTTATAGTTAATCTAATAATTAGGCATCCCGGTATCAATGGCTGATGCACCCACCCGTTAAGTATTGATATGCAGGTGGCCTCTTTTCAAAGGTGGGAATACCGTAGAATAGGTTCACTATGTGAGCCTGTTTTTTGTGTCTTATTGCCAATTTTGGCTTAATTTACTATTTTTCAACCTTTACATCCTTTCTCTGCTTCCGCCAGCCGCTCTTCATTAACCTGTACGCCAAGTCCCGGCTCTCTGATCAGTTCTATAAATCCCTGATGATAACGGTATATCTCAGGGTTGGAAATATAATCCAGGAGATCACCGCCTTTATTGTAATGAATGCCAAGGCTTTGTTCCTGAATAAAGACATTTGGCGTACAGGTATCCAATTGAATACAGCTGCCCAGTGCTACAGGCCCTAAAGGACAATGCGGAGCTACGGCTACATCATATGCTTCCGCCATGGACGCTATCTTCCTGCATTCCGAGATTCCACCCGCATGAGAAAGATCCGGCTGTATAACATCTACACAGCCGTCCTGCAAAAGCTGCTTGAACTCCCAGCGTGAGAACATTCTTTCTCCGGTGGCAACAGGGGTTGCCGTAACCCTGGCGATCTCCCGCAGCGCTTCATTATTCTGGCTTAAAACCGGTTCTTCCAGAAACATCAGATGAAACTGCTCCAATTCCTTCGCCAGTACCTTTGCCATAGATTTATGTACTCTGCCGTGAAAGTCCACCGCAATATCCATCT
Organism: uncultured Lachnospiraceae bacterium; assembly: GCA_910578115.1. Taxonomy (GTDB): domain Bacteria; phylum Bacillota; class Clostridia; order Lachnospirales; family Lachnospiraceae; genus UBA3282. The sequence goes on from CAJTPO010000025.1 coordinate 6,254, forward strand.
GACCGCCCAGCGCATCCCGAATCGCCGCCACCCTCTCACACACTGCCTCAATCTTGCTGAAATGATCGATATAGTGCATCTCCTCCGTAGCATTCATTTTAACCGCCGAGTATCCCTGCTTATGAGCCTCCAGTGCCGCTTCTCTGACAGCCGAAGGCCGGTCCCCGCCAATCCAGCGATACACTCTGATCTTTTCCCTGCAGGCCCCTCCCAACAGTTCATAGACCGGAGCCTGATAGAACTTTCCCTTGATATCCCACAGCGCCTGATCGATCCCGGCAATGGCGCTCATCACTTCAGGTCCGCCACGGTAAAAACCGCCTCGATACATGGCCTGCCAATGATCTTCGATCATAAATGGATCTTTACCGATCAGGTAACCGGCAAATTCTTCCACTGCCGTTCTTACCGTATCGGCCCGCCCTTCAATAATCGGTTCCCCCCAGCCTTCCAGCCCGCTGTCTGTTACGATCTTAAGAAAAAGCCATCTGGGAGGCACCTTATACATCTTTATATGGTGTATCTTCATATCATCGCATGTTCCTTTCTATCATTAACGACGTTAGAAATTTCGTTTTCGGCCTTGCAGGTGCTTCCGTATAGGGCTCCTGCAAGAACCGGAAACAAAAAACTGCTCCCGGGTGCAAATTTATCGCTGCACCCTGCCTGAGGTGTTTCCGGCTGCCAGAGTCTCTACTTCCGCCAGAGAGACCAGATTAAAATCATGTTCTATCGTATGCTTCAAACACGAAGCCGCGGCCGCAAATTCCACCGCTCTTTGCGGTTCATAGTCATTATGAAGCGCATAGATCAGACCTGCCGCAAAGGAATCTCCGCCGCCTACCCGATCTACGATCTGCATATCATACTCTCTCGAAAAATATGCCTTCCCTTCCCCATACAGCATCCCCGACCACAGATTTCTGCTGGCTGACAGACTTTTACGTAATGTGACTGCTACATGAGATATCCGGAAACGCTCCGCCACTTCCTGCGCTGCCTTTCTATATCCTTCCGAATCCAGACTGCCCCCTTCAATATCCGAATCTCCTGCATGAATTCCAAACACATCAGACAGATCCTCCTCATTGGCAATACACACATCCACAAACGGCATCAGTTCTCCCATCACTCTACAGGCCTCCTGCCTGCTCCACAGTTTTTTCCTGTAATTCAGATCACAGCTTATCGTAACCTGCCTTTTCTTCGCCGCCTCACAGGCTTCCCGGCATATCCGCGGCAGACAGCCGCCAAGGGCAGGCGTGATTCCTGTGAAATGAAACCAGTCTGCGCCTTCCAGTATCCTTTCCCAGTCAAAATCCCCGGGCTGCGCCATCGCAACAGAGGATCCGGCTCTGTCGTAGATTACTTTAGAAGGCCTCTGGGAAGCCCCTTTTTCTACAAAATAAATGCCCAGACGGGGGCCGCCGTAAACGATCCCGTCCGTATCCACGCCGAAACGCCGCAGGGCATTGGCCGCACTGTGTCCCAGCTCCTGATCCGGCAGCCTTGTCACATATGCCGCGTCCATTCCCAGCTGGGACGCGTCCACAGCCACATTTGCCTCCCCTCCGGCAAAACTGACCTCCAATCGGTCAGCCTGTACGATCCGGCCATGCCCTTCCGGATTCAGCCGCATCATCAACTCTCCAAAGCATACCAGTTTTCCCATATCAATACCCATTCCTTTCCCGCAATCGCGAATTGACAGCTGTAAGGCACAGCTTCCGTGTTATCCGATGACACCCGCCTTATATGCCCTGATCTCCATCACAATCTGCTCCGCCAGATCTTTTATTTTCTCAAATTCATTCTGCAGGATCCACTGTCTGTTTACAAGACTGCCGCCAATTCCTACACCGCAGGCTCCCGCCTCCAGAAAGCTTCTCACATTCTTCTCATTCACCCCGCCCACCGCAAGCAGCGGAATATGTCCCAGAGGCGCTTTGACTGCCCTGATAAAGGACGGCCCGCCCACATCTGCCGGAAAGGTTTTAACAAAAGCCGCACCGGCCTTCCATGCCTGCACCACTTCCGTGGGTGTCAGCGCTCCAGGTATCGCTGCCATGCCCTGTTCATTTGTCAAACGAATCAATTCTGTATCCAGATGCGGCGATATAAGAAAAGATGCCCCTGCCCCTTTTGCCAGCGTCACCTGCTCTTTCGTCATTACAGTGCCCGCTCCCACGCAAACCTTATCTCCCAGATGATCCCTGATAATGCGGATTCCTTCCAATGTCTGTTGCCAGCCATCCCCGTCTTTCTGGTCAAAGGTCACTTCGATCAAAGAAATCCCTCCATCATACAATGCCTGCGCCAGCGCAGCACAGTGTTTCGCCTCAATGCCTCTGACAATCGCAATACAGCTTTTCTCTTCTATCTGTTCGATTACTTTTTTTCTGTCCATTACCATTCCCCCATCGCACCATCCTCTTCGAAATAAAGGATTGGATTTCTCCACTTTCCGTCATAGGCAGATTCTTTCAGACTCTCTTCATCCACCTCAAATCCAAGCCCGGGTTTCTGCGGAATTTCAATATATCCGTCTTTCACAACAAAAGGCTCCTTCAGAATTCCCGCTCCCAGATCCCGGCCTTCCGCATGGGTCGGATGCTCCTGCGCCACAAAATTGCCGATGCAGGTATCCACCTGCAGACAGGCCGCCAACGCCACAGGACCGAGCGGATTATGCGGAGCCACCGCCATATAATAATTATCTGCCATGGCTGCTGTCTTCAAAGCCTGCAGAATTCCTCCACAGTGACACAGATCCGGCTGCACCACATTGACTGCCTGTTTCTCGATCAGCTCCCGGAAACCGAATGTAGTAAAAAGTCTTTCCCCGGCTGCCGTAGGCGTCACCGATGAAGCTGTGATCTTCCTCATCACGTCCACATTCTCCGGAAGTACCGGCTCCTCGATAAACATCAGATGAAATGGTTCCAGCTCCTTCATCAGCACCGGAGCCATGGCCGGCGAGATCCTGCCGTGGAAATCTACGGCGATATCCACGTCCTTTCCGGCCGTCTCGCGCATTACCGCGATTCTTTTTACGATGTCTTCCATCTTGGAAAAGGTATCGATAAACCGGATCGGCGGTGCAACCATGGAGGTCTTCAAAGCTGTGAATCCGTCTGCCACACGTTTCTTTACCCAATACCGGATCTCTTCTTCCTGTGGATCGTCTGCAAAGGGCGTCACATGCGCATACATCCGAATACGGTCTCTACACCTGCCGCCCAGAAGCTGCCATACCGGTACACCCAGCATCTTCCCCTTAATGTCCCACAGGGCCTGTTCAATTCCGCTGATGGCGCTGCAGATCACAGCCCCGCCTCTGTAGAAACCGCCCCGATACATTTTCTGGTAAATATATTCCGTCCGCAGCGGATCTTCACCGATGAGGATCTCGGCAAACGCCTTGACAGCCGCCTCCACAACAAGCGCCTTACCTTCCAGCGTGGGTTCTCCCCATCCTGCCAGGCCTTCGTCGGTCTCCACCTTCAGAAGCATCCAGCGGGGCTGTATATGATAAATACAGATATTCGTTATTTTCATCACACTCTCCTCGTATTCTTTCCTACCCTTTGACTGCCCCGGAGGTCATTCCAGCAATAATCTGTTTCTGCATTGCCAGATAAAAAATCACCATGGGGAGCATCACAATACACATGATTGCCAGCATTACCGACCAGTCCAGACTGAATTCACCGATGCACTGATGCAGTTCCAGGAGCAGCGTCAGATTCCTGCGCGAACTCAAAAACAGACTGGATAAAGTAAAATCGTTCCATATCCACATCGTCTGAAAAATAACCAGCGTTGCCGTAGCCGGCCGCAGCAGCGGAAACACTATCTTCCAAAACACCTGCATGGGACGCGCACCGTCGATCAGCGCAGATTCTTCCATGTCGATGGGAATCGAGCGTATAAATCCCTGATACATGAAGACGGCAAAAGAGACGCCCGACGCATATACAAGGATCAGTCCGCTTTTCGTATTGATCAGATCCACTTTCTTCATCACAGAAAAAATCTGTACGATCAGCACCTGGGTCGGCACCATATAGCCGATCAGGAAATAAACCGATAAGAAATCCGTGATCCGATTCCGGAATCTGGTGATCGGATAGGCCGCCAACGCTCCCAGAAACACAATCAGCGCTACGGACACCGCCGTGATCAGACAGGAATTCCAGAAGGATTGAAAGAACTCCATCTGTCGAAACGCTTTCACATAATTATCCAGAAACAGCTCCTTCGGAAAGCTCCACGGCTCTTTCAGCATTTGACTGTATGGCTTGAAAGAATTCAGGACCATATAGAGCAGAGGACTTAAGAAGAGCAGGGTAAAGAGCAGAAGCAGCGCCTGAAATACGAATCCATATAACTGCTTTTTTTTCAACATACGTCATCCTCCCTTTTTCTGGAAAAATAAAGCTGTACCAAAGACACCGCCATGATAACCGCGAAGAACACCACTGCCATGGCCGAGGACCTGCCAACCATTTTTTCTCCAATACCCGTTTTGATAATCAGCTGCGTCATGAATGTCGTCTTGTACCCCGGCCCTCCTCCGGTTAAGGAATACGGCAGCGCATAGATCTTCAATCCGTCGATCACAATAAGCATGGTACTGATCGTCATAGCCGGCGCCAGCAGCGGAAAGGTAATATAACGGAACAGGTTTTTGCCGGAAGCTCCGTCAATTTTCGCCGCCTCATAATATTCTTCCGGTATCCCCTGCAGCCGTGCCAGGTATATACAGGCATGCCATCCTGTCAGTCTCCACACATTTGCGAAGATCACAGAAAACATGGGAAGAACGCCTCTTGACAGCCATCGGACCGGTTCCAGTCCAAGTCTGCCAATAATAGAGTTGATCACACCGTTTTCCGTAGGGCCGAAAAAAAGTTGAAAAATATAGCCAATAATCAACACGCTCGGCACCGATGCGAAGAAAAAAGCTGATCTCACAAAATTTCTGCTTCTGAAACCCGCATTAAACACCAGTGAGAGCGGAATTGCCAGCAGCGTAATGACAACGGCGTTAAAGAAGCAGAAGACAAAAGAATTCTTCAATGCCGACAACATGGATTCCGACTGAAATATTTTTATGTAATTCTTCCATCCGACCATCTCTACCGTCGGTGAATATCCATCCCAATTTGTAAACGAATAGGCAAAGCTCAACAGGATTGGTATGATCAATAAGATCGTATACAAGATAAAGGCTCCCGTGATAAAGGGAGCAAATTTTCTGAAAAATCTGGGATTCAGCATTTTTTCCTCCATTCCGAAGCGGCACAGGTTCTCACCGGACTTGTTCGGTTTGTTATATCCAGGACGGGCAGCATGGCGTCCTCAGCGCTGAGCGTATCGGCGCCATGCTGTCTGAATGATTTCCTGTTGTTATTCATCCTTTAATTCTTTCAATTTGTTCTGCATTTCTTCCATGAAAGTATCACAGTCAATATCTCCCAATAACAGCTGCTGGCTGGAAGCGATCAACTGCTGCTGCAGCCCGGTTCCATAAGCGCCCCAGTTTCCCTGCGGAATATAGACACTGATCTTTCCTTCCGAATACTGCTTTGCAATATCTGAAAGAACAGGATCCACATCTGATTCAATGCCGTCCATGCCGATTACATAACCGTTCATATCCTGATACAGCTGAACAATATCGTCTCTCGCTATAAAATTCAGGAAAGCCTCTGCCTCTTTGACATGCTCCGTGCCGGAACTGACAGCCATCGCACAATCCACTGCACCATAAGCCACTTTTGTCTCTCTACTCGTGCCGGGCATCGGGAAGAACCCAATCTCAAATTCCGGTTCCAGCATCTGCACTTCCTTCAAATGGCCTGCATGGCCTGCCAGAAGTCCCGCATTGCCGGTGGCAAATTCACTGAAAAATTCCTGGGAACTGACACTGACAAGATCTTCTCCCACATATCCGGGCACGATCAGATCATTATACCATTTCTGAATATAAGGTCCCCATCCGTCTGCAAAAGTCTTCGTCCCGTCGATCACCTCCTGATGGTAATCCGGATCTGTCACCAGATAATCGTTCATAAAGGGACCAAGAAAGCTGTCCCAGAACCATTCTCCTCTCTCGATGATCGGTCTGATCCCGTTATCCTGCAGCGTCTTACAAACCTGTAGAAACTCATTCCAGTCAGCGGGCGCCTCGATATTCAGCTCGGTAAAGATATCTTTGTTATAGAAGTAACCGCCAACCCATGTAGTAGGTGCAAACCCATAATATTTTCCGTTTGACTCATAAGTATTCTTATTGGTATCCACCAGTCTGGATATCGCCTCCGTAGAAGATAGATCCGCACAATATCCATTTTCGATCATTTCCGTCTTATTCTCCGCTGCAATATAGAACAGATCCGGAATCTCACCCGTGGAGGTCAGTACCTGCATCTTCTCCAGATAATCCGCTACCGGAGCAGCATATTGAAACTCAATCTGAATATCCGGATATTCCACTGCAAAAGCATCCAGGATCGGCTGGAATTTTTCCTGCGGATACCAGGCAAGAAATGTCAGTGTACATGCCTCCAGTCCTGTCTCTTCGGAGGCCGGTTCTGTCGGCTCAGTGTCTTCACTTTCCTGTTGTACTTCCTCCTGTGTCTCCTGCGGCTGTACCTCCGGAGTCGGCTCCGCCTGTCCTGCCTGTCCTCCACAGGCTGTCAATGTCACTGCCATCAGGGCTGCCATACATAACGCTGCTGTTTTCTTTTTCATAACCTACCTTCTTTCTATAGTTTTTGTGATAAAGCTTTATCCTGTAAACTTATTGTATCAGCGCCGCATCTTCCGTAAAATGACAGATAAAAGCAATCCTTGTCATATCCTGCCCTCTTCCTTGTCTTTTTGTCTTATTCTTGCCAAAAACGATTCTCCGGCTGCCTCTCTTCTCAAAATCTTTAATCGAAATGCAGTATTCCACGTGACAAGCCACTCGGACACGCCGAAATAATCTCCCCGTTTTGTATGCCATCTGGTCTGCAGAAATCCTTCATCCTGACTGCCGGCCGGTCTTGTCTGCCCCTTGATCACCAGATTTCCGTCGGAAATGTTCTGCAGGCTGTTAACCCACACAGCCTCTCCACGTTCTCTCCAGATCCCATGTCCTGTAAGCCGCGCCAGTTCCTTCCACGCTTCGTAAATCTCCAGCCCATAGCAGTCCAGATGATGGTGCTGCACTGACACCGCCGTGCCGCCCCGGGTACGATATCCGATCTGTCCCAGAACACTTTCCTGAGGAAATACAACATTATAATGATACTGCCATGATGCCAGATAATAGCTGACTTCTTCTGCCGCTTTCAGATAATCTCCCTCCCCGGTTGCATGATATAACGCCAGTGCCGTTCGCAGGAGAGGAATCGCGGATTCCTTATCCACACAGCAGGTATCCAGCGCGCCGGCCGTCGTATAACCATAAGTCATAAATTCACCAAAGTAACCCGCAAACGCCCGCTCTGCAGCATGCAGAAAATCTTCTCTCCCGCTTTCTTTCCATCCTGCGCAAAGCGCCTCTGCCAGATAACAGCCCACCGTACCCTCCTCATCACTACAGACACCGTCGTTGTACCAGGCCTTGGCCAGTCTGCCGTCCTTCTTCTGACTGCCGGCCACAAAATCACAGACTGCAAGAGCAAGCGCACGATAATTTTCCCGCTCTGTTCCCAGTGCTTTCAACAGGTGGTATGCCTCCAGATATTCCACCACTACACTGTAAAGATTCACTGCATCATTTCGTTCTTCCCTGTTATCCCTGTTATCGCCATATTGTAATATGCGGTCGAACCGGCAGCGAAACAGACCATTCGGAAGCGGTCCTCTGTCAGCCCAACAGTCCAGAACCTCTAACCCCATGGCAAATGCCTCCTCATCTGCCGCAAACACAGATTGATACAGCAAAGATACTGCAAGAGAAGCATTCTGTCCCACCCATCCGATCTCCAGATAGTCACGCTTCTGTTCCCATCGGTTCCCGTTCCAGCTCAGCCCCATACAAAATCCCGTAAACCCCGGCTGCCTGAAGAAAATACTGTTTTTCACGAATCTTATGCCCAACTGCCATACGGTGTCTCTATCCAGACACGGTTTCTGCACTTCAGAGAACATATTCCAGGCCGCATCAAGGAAAAAGCCGTAATCATAAGCATCGCAGCGTCCGGACAATACAAGAAAGGCATGCAGCGTAATTTTATCATTCGACAGCCGGCAGCTTTCCCGATAGGTTTCTTCTTCATAACTGTCTCTGGCACAGTAAACCACAGGTCCCTCCTCTTCCGGAAAATGCAGCGTCATACACAGGCTTCCCGCCTCCCTGGTCAGTTCCGCACAGACCCCCACAGGATTGTCCACCGCTGCAAATAATCCCACCGCCGCATCTGCATTCTGACCGTACATCCCCGCAGGCACACCGCATCTGTGCCCGGCAAAACGCCACGGCTCTCCATCCCGGTACATTCCCCTGGGTTCTTTACCCTCGCCCCAAAAGTTACCCGCATAGTTTATACAGGGAATCATATAGAAATCCGCCGGCCTGCATAAGAGTATCCCCATCTCTATATTTTCTATAGAATTCCGGCCCTTTTTTATCCATATTGTCCTGTTCCATTCCCAGACATGCTCATCCTTTCTGCTCAGAACATCTTCCCACCTGTCACAATCAGGCCTGCGGATCCTGGCAATCATTCTGCCATCCTGTCTGATCTCATTTCCTTCCACACAAAAAGTGCCCATTTTCTTCCCTTCCTTTCCAGTCACTTCACAGTACCAGTCAAGTATAGAAAATGTGCACCTCTTATAAAATATCTTATAATCTTATTTCTTGCCAAATCATGCACAGCATAATTGCGCCGTGTCTATCCTTCCAATCTCATATACATCTTCTTGTAGGCAGACGGAGAAACTCCCACCATCTTACTAAAAGCCCGGGAAAAATGATATTCACTGGAATATCCGATCGCCCTGGCAATCGCATAATTTGTGTAATCCGTCCCTACAAGAAGCTCCTTTGCCTTCGTGATCCTCACCCTCATCACAAAATTCCAGATAGATTCTCCCGTCTCGTTTTTATAGATCTTCGACAGATAGCTTTTGGAAAGATGCAGAAATTCTGCCAGCTGCTCTATGGAGAATTCCTCCTGACAGCAGTGGCCTTTCACATACTCCTGTGCCCTGCTGATTACTATACCGGCCCTGCCCTGCTGCATCCCGTGACTTTCCAGCAGCTGCAGCCCTTCTTCCCAGATCTGTACCGCCTCCGAAAACCGCAGGATGTTCGATATTTTCTGCTCCAGAAGTTCAAACTTCTCCGCCATATCCTGTCTGGCAATTTCCTTCATCCATCCCAGACAATGCCTTACCTCCCGGATCACCGTCTCCCTTTCCGCTTTCCTTTTCCTGCATTCATCCCTCCAGTGTGCAAAATAATCCCGACACTTCTGTGGTTCTCCGGCCACAATCCACAGCATGAACTGCTCCCGCGATATCGGCTCAGCCTGCTTTGCACACTGCTCCCGGAACGCTTCCCCTCTGTCTGAGAAAAAAATCCCCTCCTGGTAAAAGAGTCCATGCAGCGCCTTCTTACTGTCCTGGCAAAGCACTGTCAGCTCGTTCGTCGCCCTTCCGCTGGCACCACAGAGAACCGTCTTCTCTTCTTTACAGTATTTATTCCGGATTCTGTCCAGACATTCTTCCAGCTTTCCTTCGTCTCCCGAACAAAGAAATACTGCAAAAAGTCCGTCTCCCACAAACAGTATATAGCTCTCCAGGCCCTGTACCGATCTGATGTCCTGCTCTATGAACACGATTTCACTTCTGACAATGGTCTGCAGGCTTACAACACACCAGAAACCTTCTCCTGTGATCTCTTCCGGCAGAAAATCCGTTTCATCCCGGTAAAGACGCAGAAGCTGTTCCTCCAGATATTTTCTCTTTAATTGAGCAAGCGATTCCTGCAGATACTGTATCCTGTCCTGATACCCCTCCCTGGAATCCAGCTCCTTCTGCACTTCGATCAATGTATTGAGAAGTTCCTCCCTGTTGATCGGTTTCAACAGATACCCGTTCACATTTAATTTCAACGCTCTCTGCGCATATTCAAATTTATCATAGGCACTGATGATAATGACCTTCACCGCCGTGTCCTGCATACGGATCCTTGTAATAAATTCAATGCCGGAAATATTTTCCATACAGATATCTGTAATGATCACATCCGGACTCTCACGATGAAATACTTTCATTGCCTCCGTTGCATTCTCCGCGGCTCCGACAATGGAAAACCCGTAAAATTCCCAGGGGATCAGCTGCTTCAAAAGATCCAGCATATATGATTCATCATCCACCAGAAGTACCTTTTTCATATCGATACCCTTTCCTTTCGCTTCATACAGCCTCAGATCCTATGAGGATGCCTTCAACCCATACTCATTTTATGACAATGTCATTCCTGGCTGCTGCTCTACAGGCAGCAGAAGCGTTGTTTCTGTAAATTCTCCTTCGACGCTGTCCATCCACACACCGAATTCGCCGCCGTACCGCAGCTTCAGTATCAAATTTACATTATTCAGTCCAATATGCTCTTCCATAGGTTCTGCCTTCTGCAGGCTGCTCCTGACCCGCCACAGCTTCTCAGATGACATCCCTCTGCCATTATCCCTGACGCATATCCGCAGATTTTTCTCACACACTTCTACGGTAACGGTAATCAATGCATGATTAAAATTTCCTGCAAATCCATGTTTTATACAGTTTTCCACAAGGGGTTCCAAAACCATTTTCGGTATCATGACCTTTGGAAGTCTGTCCTTCTCAATGATCTCATACTGCATTTTATCCTGATAGCGAAGCTGATAAATATCCAGATAGGCCTGCACATAATTCAGCTCCTCCCACAATTCCACCGTTTTTACTGTTTTCATGGAATAGCGGAGTATATAATTTAATTCGTTAATGATCCTGGTGACATTTTCCTGATTGTTGGCAAGCGACTGATACTCGATCAGCTGCAGCGTATTATACAGAAAATGCGGCGACAGTTGATTGATCAGCGTTTGAATCTGCGCGTCACGGCTTCGCAGCTCATAGAGATAATTCTCATTGATGAGCCGGTCTATCCTCTGGATCATATGCTCAATCTCAATACTCAATTCTTTCACATTCCGGGACTCAGAATAAAATGTGCCTCTCTGATCCGACTGCTGGCTGATCTTCATCTCTCTGATCATAAATGCAATGTTTTTTAACGGTTTCAAAATCTGCCCGCTAAGCTGTCTGGAGAAGAAGATGATAACGATCATGCCGATCACAATCACGCAAAAATCAAACCAGAAAATTTTCCTGACAAAACCGTTGAAATTATCATAGGGTTCTGCATAAACATAGGTCCAGCCGGTTACCTGCGAATGCACCTGTGTAATATAATTATCCCGGGCAAAAAGTATCTGCAGAAAATTTGCAGGTTGTTCCTCTGCGTTCTCATACAGCCCATCCGCCATTAATTCTTCTGCAGATATCTGTGTATTTCCCCGTTCACAGATCAGCATCCCCTCTTCATCCAGGATCAATATTTTCGCTTTATCTTCTTTGAGATTATGATCCAGAATTTCATTGATCATATCAGATTTGATATCACAGATAATGTAACCGATTCTGCTCTGCATACTGCGTACAGGCAGAATAACCGAATAGACTGTTTCATTCCCGGGCGGATGCATATAATACTCCGTCGCATGTTCTCCCACATAATAGAGCCTGACCGTTCCTTCCTGTATCTTTCGAAAATAATCCTCTCCGGTAAAATCAAAATCCCGCAGGAACTTGTCGGCATTTTCATTGTAAATATTATATTGAAACCCCTGGCTTCCCACTATTATGATATCATTAATGAAAGACTTAAAGGTCGTTATATTCTGCACAAAATCTTCTACAGCATTAGTACTGTTGAGCTTTTCACGGTTAGACATATTCGTATAGTTCTTCATCGCCCCGCGGATATTTTTATTTCTGGCCAGCATCACCATCGGCGTCTTTACATCCTCGAAATAATAGTCGATGGAATTCACTGCATTTTCCATACTGCCATGGATATTTTCCATAATGATTCGATTATATTGTCCGGAGGTGAACATAACGATACTGCTGCTCAAAATAATAATCAACAGTATAAATCCTATACTGATCTTCAGAATCAGTTCAAACTGCAGACTGTATTTTTTCATGTGTTAGTCCTGTATTTTATTCCTTCTTGCACAGTTTCCATTCATTAGCACATGTCCGGAATTTTCCGGATCAGGAGAAACGGTTCTCATATATAATGTATTGCACGTTGACAAGCATGTCAATCATATTGAGTTCCATACTTTTCACCATCATACAATCGTCCTGGCGGGCCTCCTCGACGATTATGAAATGGCTACCTTACTGTCATTCTACTTTTTCTGCTACCGCTTCTCTGCTCTTTCCCGTAATATGGATAAATTTGAGAAGGTCCAACTTTGCCGACTGCAACAGAAGTCAGCGGAATCAATGTTTTGAATACATTACCCTCTATAAACTCCGGCATTCCTCCTGAATACAATTTAGCATATTTATAAGTATTTCTCATGCCAGACCCAGGTTCATCTGCTAAAGATGTCTCACGAAACACTTTAGAAATAGACGGATTCTTGAAAAACGGCTCAAAACTTGATAATTCAAGCATGCCAAAACCATGCGCCCGACTCGCATTTTCTGTATACATACTTTGCTTTTATAATTACAAACTTGGCAACATAGGCAGACGAATAATCACGGTGAACCAGTAGATTGGAGAAAATTTCCCGAAGAATTTTGTCTCTGGCGCTGACGCTGTTTATACCTTCCAAATAAACATGTAACACGATATGCTCCCCTATCCGAACTTCTTCCAGCATCAAATAAATAGGTGGATATACTTTATTGGGATTATTAACTGCTGTAACAAAATCCTTTTTCATCTGATCCACTGCCTGTGGGGAAACCCCGATAAGTACACCATCATCATTCACACCAAAAAGAATATGTATATTTTCCCCATATTTAATTAATTTCAGGATTTCAGTCTCTGTCATTGGGAAGCCACCCCCTCTTTTAATGTCCTGAATCTCAATTTATGTTCTACTGCCACCCAGCTTTTATGCCCATTCCCATTCTACCATAAATAGCCTTCTACGCCACGGTTCCTTTGAATATTATAGTAAACTTACATCATGCTCAGCCGGCCGCATGGCCATCCATTCTGTGAAAGTCGAAGACTTTCATAATAAATATTTCTCAAACGCCTTCCGTGCATCCAGATGTACCTCCCGGAAAAACAGCACGATCCACACAACATAAGCTGCCACCGCAAAATAACCCGATATAAAACGGGAGCCTGCCGCTCCCGCCAGCATGACGGCCGCCCACACGAAAAGAGAATTCCGCATATCTCTCGCGATCCATGCTTTGTCGTACTTCTCCTGCTCTTTTTGCGGAATCGAATTGAATCCTGATACGAATCCTGCCGCTTTCTCCCTGCCCAGTCCAAACAGCAGCGCAAGCACGGCAAACACCACCGTCAAAACAAAACACATCCAAAATCCCAGTCTCATAGGTTCCTTCCCTCCCACCATAAAATTGCCCTGGCAAACCGTTTTGCCGTCTCATGAAAATGGCCGCCTTCGTTCCATTCCAGACAGACTTCTCCGCTTCTGCTCCGGTCATCTGCACCTTTCCGGCTGTCTGCCTGCTCCTCCTTCATCTCCCCTGCCGGCACCTGCCCCAGCTGCGATTCCAGAATCTGTCTGGCCCGCTCCGTGCACTCCGCCACTTTACCCATACGCGGATTTCTGCTTAACCGCTCTTTCTTTCCCAGAGAGAGATAGACGTTAACCTCCCGCCGCAGCGGCCTTTCTTTTTCCATAAATTCACAGAAACCGTCATACCACAGCGACCCGGAAAGACTGGCGATCCACCCGAAGCTGTCAGTCTGATAAAGCGCATAAAGCGCCGTCAGACCACCAAGAGAATAGCCCGCCAGCGCCGTATGCTCCGGCTCTGGTTTCGTCCGGTAATGCATATCCATATATGGTTTGATCTCTCCCGCCAGCCGGGTGAGATATGTCTGCGCCCTGCCCTGCGGCGGCTCCTCGTCTCTACGGAAGGCCGGCGCAGGCCACGGCGTGAAATCATCATTCCAACTGTCCGGTCTGACACAGAGCAGAATGAAATCCGTCCGGCCGCCTGCCCGTTTCACTTCCGCGAGAATCTCCTGCGCAGGTACCTCTCCGTTGACATAGAGCACCGGATACCGTATCCGCCCCCGCTCATAGTCCCCGGGCAGAACCAGATCGCAGCACAGCCCCGCAATCCGCAGTTGCTGTACCTTCTGCATCGACTGTAGCTGCTGTGCCTTTCGCATTCCCGCTGATTCCTGTATCTGCTTCACTGTCTGTGCTTCCTGTGCCTTCTGCATTCTCTCTACTTCCTGTGTCCCCTGCATTGTCTGGCCTCCTGCTCCACTGCCCTGATTTCCACAGTCTCTTCTCCACTTCCCATACGACCACCAGCCTATACCAGGAGATTCCCGTCTCCATCAAATCTTTTCTTCAACTTCCGCTCCACCGCGGGCACTGACAAGATCAATACGGCACACTGCAGGCATACCCAGATACCCAGTACCCAGCCCACGACAGTATCTCCCCTGTCTTTGACCGGCAGGGCGACCAACAGCGTCAAAAGGCACATGACCAGACCCGTCTTCTGCCACAACCTGCCGCAGCAATCATGCGCATAATCCCATGTCTGCTGGTTCTTTCTGGACAGAACAGTCCTGTAGCCGTACACATTGTTGATCGTTTTCGGCGGATGCTTGACGAACACACGCCCCATGATCACCATCAAAAGAGGCATCACCATGTCGGCCACAATCATAAATACCCAAAATCCCATCATTTCCTCCATTCCGAAGCGCCACAAATTCCCGGTTGGATAAATTTGGATAACTATAGTTAACGACATTAGAAATTTCATCATCAGAGAATTTGCCCGCTATCTGGTGCGGTATTTCTTCTCGATCACCGTCACATACACGACCATCGCCACGATCGCTTCCACCATACATCCCAGAATGGACAGAATAATATACGGAGAATTCTGCCCTCCCAAAAGGGGAAGCCCCAGCAGCACAAAGCATACGCCGAAGACACACCACAACTTCCCCAGCGCACGGTTATATGCCCGCACATCGCTTACCTCAAACACTTTGGCATTCGCCCAGAATCCAAAGGGCAGTGCCCTTTTTGAGTAAAAAGCATAAATGCCGAAAGCGACCATCACGCCGCCTGCCAACGCCCATATCACAAATGCTGTCATCATTGTATTCATCGCATGTACAGCCCTCCCAGCCTCAGATCTTCATCGAAAGAAATCGTATAAACCACACTGACATTTTCATAGACCGCGTCAACCTGTGTGACAACCATCACTTTACCCTTCTGCTTCAAACCCTGCATGTATACCTTCCCGATCGACTGCATCTCGCCCCAGTCTTCGGAGATACCCTTTCGTACTTCGTCCATCGTTTCCTGTGTCAGCTTGCTCTTTAATTCGTCAACCGCCAGTTCCTGCAACCCGTCAAAATCATTCTGGTTCAACATGACGACCACATTCTCCACACTGGCGGTAACCGCTTCCTGCGAGAGATCATCGCCAAGCGACGCCGGTTTCGGGATCATCCACCATGCCAGAACAGACAAAAATACGAGAGCTGCCAAAATCTGCCCAATGGTCATCCCGATCCGTCTTCTCTTGTATGCCTTCCTGTCGGCATCGGAAAGATTCTGGCTGAAAGCCTCCGCGATCTCCTCCGGTGAACCCATACTCTCCATGATCTGTTCCATCGGCTCTCCCTGTTCTCTGCGGGCAGCAATATCAGACAACAGCGAGTCTCCGATCTCCTTCTTCTTCGCTCCTGTGCATTTCAGATTCCTGACAATTTTCTTTACATATTTCTCTGCATCCATTTCAATTATCCTTTCCTGCTTCCTCATTCTTCTCCCGGTTCATCAACCGCTCCACGCCTTCCGCGATCTGCCGCCAGCTTTGATACATTTCAGCCAGAGTCTGCTGTCCCTTATCCGTCATCAGATAATATTTCCGCGGTATCTGCTTATTCTCCGCCTCAAACCACCTGCTCTCCACCAGTTCCTCTTCCTCCAGACGGTAGAGGATCGGGTAGAGTGTTCCTTCTTTTAATCCGAAAATATCACCGGCCTTTTCCCGCAGCTCCATGATCAGCTGATAGCCGTATTTCTTCTCCGCCGTAAGCAGCTGCAGGACAAGCATGTCCAGAACCCCCTTCTTCATCTGCCTTTCATATTTTTCCTGCATTCCTCATCCCTTCCTGTCCTCCCCGGTACTTTTACCGAAAACCCCTTATATAAATGTTTCTTATAGTAAACTACCATCATGCTTAGCCTGCCGTCCGGCGGGCCGCATGGCCATCCATACTGTGAAAGTCGAAGACTTT
Organism: uncultured Lachnospiraceae bacterium; assembly: GCA_910578115.1. Classification (GTDB taxonomy): domain Bacteria; phylum Bacillota; class Clostridia; order Lachnospirales; family Lachnospiraceae; genus UBA3282. Next base: position 22,818 of record CAJTPO010000025.1, read on the forward strand.
CATAGTAAACTACCATCATGCTCAGCCTGCCGTCCGGCGGGCCGCATGGCCATCCATGCTGTGAAAGTCGAAGACTTTCATAGTAAACTTACATCATGCTCAGCCTGCCGTCTGGCGGGCCGCATGGCCATCCATGCTGTGAAAGTCGAAGACTTTCACAGTAAACGACATTAGACATTTCGTTTACTATAACTTTTATGGCAGGGTGTTTTGTATGACTTTCCATTTTATCAGTTTCTAAATACTTTGTATTGCTAAGTATATTTTAGTACCTGATTCAGCTGATGTCAACCACGAATATCAGCTTGAAAAATAATGCTGTATTTTTGAAATAAAAATTGTAACCTTTATGCTTTACGAGTTGTATTATTAGTGAAGGGCCTTTCAACAACTACCAAAGGAGCACTCATGAGACTACCAATGCAAGAGCTGTTTGAAAAATATCAGAGCAATCTTTACGCGGCTGCATTCAATGTCTGCAAGAACGCAGAAGATGCGGAAGATGTTGTCCAGGATACTTTTATACAGTACTACTCATTAAAAAAAGAATTTGAAAGCGAAGAGCATATACGCGCATGGCTGCTGCGGGTGACGATCAATAAAGCAAAAAATATGAACCGTACTTTCTGGCGGAGGAATAAGCAGTCTCTGGAAGATTATATGGAGACCTTATCCTTTGAAACACCGGAATCGGGCGAATTATTCGAAGCGGCTATGAATCTCCCTGAAAAATACCGGATTGTGATCCATCTGTTTTATTATGAAGATTACAGCATACATGAAATTGCAGGTATTTTGAAACTGTCGGAAAGCAATGTGAAGGTCAGGCTGTCGCGCGGGCGTTCGCTGCTCAAGGAAAAGTTGCAGGAGGAATGGGAAAATGACGAATAAAGAGAAGTATAAGCAGGCGTTTTCAGTATTACAACCCTCCGGCAAAATATCTCTGGAGGAAGAAAGGATGATCATTATGAAGAAAAAAGCAAAATTTCAGGCTGCAGTGGCAGCAGCGGCAATATGTCTGGCATTTGTCAGCGGCAGTGGCATAGTATATGCGGCAGATTTAGGCGGTGTTCAGAGAAAGATCCAGCTCTGGGTCCAGGGCGACCAGACAGATGCGGACATCGTATACAATGCAAACGGAAGCTACGACCTGTGGTATGAAAACGAAGACGGCACGCGTGAAGACCTCCACGGCGGCGGCGTTGCAATCGAGGCGGACGGCACCGAGCGTCCATTAACGGAAGCCGAATTGATGGATCACCTGCAGCAGCCCACCGTAGATTATAAAGAAGACGGCAGCATCTGGGTCTACTACTACGATCAGAAAATAGACATCACAGACCAGTTCAAAGACGGTGTATGCTATGTACAGGTCTCAAACGGTGAAAAGACCTTATATATGACGATTCTCTATGAAGGCGGCTGGTGCACCAGTCCCCATAAATATGAAAGCCCGGATTCTTTCCGTTAAGACATCGTAAACACCATAGCAAATTTCTGTTTCCGGTTCTTGCAGCAGCCATATGCAGCAGCTCCTGCAAGGCCGAAAACGAAATATCCAATGTCGTTAACTATAAAAAAGAGCTGCCCGGATGGATTGCTGTTCCATACCGGTCGGCTCTTTTTTTGCTTATCTTCATACAATGGATTCCGTATCATCTGATTTTTCGCGCACAAATGCCTCTATTTTCGCATCCGTATAAAGAAATGCACCGATCAGGCCCACAAACCCGAGGCCCGATCCCAAAACGAGTATCCAATCCACGGAGACCCGGAGAAGAAACAGGCCGAGACTCAAAACAGCTTCCGCAGCAAACAGATAGGTTCCCAGCCGGATAAACAGAACAGGTGCGATCTTCTGGGCATAATCCCAATGCGCCTGCGATCGCATGGAGACAGGCGTGCTGTATCCGTTCTGATTATACCGGGCGCGCTTATGAGCACCCATGTTATCCACCGGAAATTTCCGCTGGATGACCCCGACCAGGACCATCACAAACGGCACGATAAAATTAAGTAACAGAAGAATTTCAAGCATCTCCCTTCCTCCTTCTCTATATGCCCGCTGCAATGTAGATCATCCCTTTTATCCACTGCTTAAAGATGAACCAGTAATCGGCCACATGTTCATCGATCGCCCGCAGTACATCCTGCGGATCAAATCCGCCCTGTTTCCCTGTAATCTGCTGAAAAACGGTTCCCGTCGCTTCGCTGAATCCCAGCGCGATATCCCCCCGCGCCACATCGCCCACTGCGACCTGCTGTCCGATCGCTATAGCACCGAAGCTGAACTGTCCCACCGCCAGCGCTCCCATGGAGAAAAGCCCTACGCAGAAAGCTCCTATGGCCACCACACCGATGGCAAAATCACCCAGTGCAATACCGCCAATGGCAACGACCCCTGCGGACAGAAGCAGACCGATGCCCACCGGAGCCAGAGTGATCACGCCCAGGCCCGCCAGACCGATGGCCACGATCCCCTTAGCCGCAAGCCCGATGGCGATCACCCCTTTTGCAGATCTTCCAAACCCGATATTGACATGCACAAGCGGCATCCCGCGCCAGCTTCTCTTACTCTTATATTCATAGGAAAAGCCCCGCTTCACCACGGCACGTCCCCGGCACTCATATGCATCCTGTTCGGTATCCGAAGACTCTCCCCACACATCGGCGGCCTGCTCCGCCCCGGACGCTTTCGTCCACTGTCCGGATCCTCCTGCTGCCGTCGATGCTCCATTCCACTGTCCGGGCCCTCCTGCTGCCGATGCTCCATTCCACTGCCCGGATCCTGCTGCCGCCGTCGATGCTCCATTCTGCTGTCCGGGCCCTCCTGCTGCCGTCGATGCTCCATTCCACTGCCCGGATCCTTCTGCTGCCGTCGTTCCTTTCCATTGTCCAAAGGCCGGCTCCGCGACCGATTCTTTTAACAGATAATCCGTGGTGACCGTGAACAGTTCGCTGATCATCACGATCTTATCCAACTCCGGAACCGACTGGTCCGTCTCCCACTTCGAAACGGACTGTCTCGATACCCCCAGCTTCTCCCCGAATGCCTCCTGGGAAAGCCCATTCTTAACCCTCAGCGAATATATTTTTTCTCCAAGTGTCATAATATGCCTCTTTTCTGCGCATCGTTTTTACCCTATTATTTTTATGATGTATGATCTTTGTTTTTACGCAGCATTGTCCCACTCCATTTTGTCTTGTTTTTGTCGGTTACGTCGAATATCCTTATTCCGGATGCGCTCATATAAGGTATTGATTCGGCGCAATTCCCCATACACAATGCGGGTCGCCTGCGCAGGCATATCGACCTTGTTCTCAGACAGTCGGGAACATATGCTACCTCTCTTTTATACCGCAAAACCATATAAAAAGGCTATATATAGCACTTGGAAATTTGTCAACCGGCAGTTGCACCGCCCAAAACACGCCGCTTTCCACCGATTTTTCTGTTTAGTGACAACCGCCGCAACGGCTGCAGTCCCCGCCGCACTGGATTGACCTGCCTGCCTTCTTATCCCTGATCATGCTGCGGACTGCCAGTGCAGCGGCTCCCGCCACGATCGCCAATACTATCACTGTTCCCATCTCATTATCTCCTTATCCTCACCATCTTATTTGATCACCGTCATTCCAGATGTCATACAGATCTGGCTCCTGTATGCTATAGCTAGCAACATTAGAATTTCTTTATCGGCCTTGCAGGAGCTACCGTATATGGCTCCTGCAAGAGCCGGGAACAGAAATTTGTTATGTCGTTTACTACATATTATAGCATCCGTTTTCCCGGACATTTCATCACGACAACCTGCCGGAAGAGACCCGCACAGGTTTCGGAAAGGATCCACCCGTCGCTCTGTGCGGCCGAAACAGCAGATACAGGAAACCGGCCGTCAGCACGAATGCCGCGATCGTGCCGATCCCAAACCCGCCGCCGGCCGCCAGCGTGCCAATCTGATAAATACACATCGCCACCACATAAGCCAGCGCCGTCTGATACCCGATGGCAAACCAGAACCAGCCGCCGTTGTTCATCTCCCGTCTGATCGCCCCCATAGCCGCAAAGCAGGGAGCGCACAGCAGGTTAAAGGCCAGAAATCCGAAAGCCGCAGCCGGCGTCATCACCGTGGCCAGGCTGCCCCACACTTCGGTCCCGTCCTCGGCAACTTCCGCAAACCCAAACAGCATCCCGAAGGTCGCCACCACATTTTCCTTTGCAATCAGGCCGGTAATCGCCGCAACCGCCATTTTCCAGCCTTCTCCCGCCTGTGTCCAGCCAAGAGGTGTAAAGATCCATGCGATCAGGCCGCCCGCCTTCGCCAGAATACTGGCCTCCAGCTCTTCCGCCTCCAGCATTCCGAAACTTCCTTCCGTCCATCCAAAGCGCATCAGAAACCAGAGTACGATCGTAGATAAAAGGATGATCGTGCCCGCCTTTTTAATAAAGGACCAGCCGCGCTCCCACATGCTGCGCAGCACTGCGCTGATTGTAGGCATATGATAAGCCGGCAGCTCCATCACAAAGGGAGCCGGATCGCCCGCAAACATCCTTGTTTTCTTCAAGATAATGCCGGAACAGACAATAGCCGCTATCCCGATCAGCCACGCACTCCACGCCACAGCACCGGAATTGTCGAAGAATGCGCCCGCGATCAGCGCAATAATCGGCAGCTTCGCACCGCAGGGAATAAAGGTGGTCGTCATGATCGTCATCTTCCGGTCTCTGTCATTTTCAATGGTCCTGGAAGCCATAATGCCCGGAACACCGCATCCCGTCCCGATCATGATCGGGATAAAAGACCTGCCCGACAGTCCGAATTTCCGGAAGATCCTGTCCATGATAAAAGCCACTCTCGCCATATACCCGCAGGATTCCAGAAACGCCAGCATGATGAACAGCACAAGCATCTGCGGCACAAATCCGAGAACCGCTCCCACACCGGCCAAAATCCCGTCCAGGATCAGACCCTGCAGCCAGTCGGCACAGTCTGCACTTACAAGGATATTCTCCACCGCAGGTGGAATGATCTCCCCGAATAGCACATCATTGGTCCAGTCCGTCAGAAATCCACCCACCGTCGTTACCGACAGATAATATACCGCAAACATCACCAGCGCAAAAACCGGCAGCGCCAGCCATCTGTTTGTCACGATTTTATCAATTTTGTCGGAAGTCGTCAATGCGCCCTGCCTGCTCTTGATAACACAATCTTCAATGACAGAAGCGATATACTCATACCGTTCATTGGTGATGATACTCTCCGTATCGTCCTCATACGCCTCCTCCAGCGCCCTGATCTCATCGCTGACATCCGGCACCTGCGCTGTCTGCTGCTCCATCTGCTCCCTGATGCCTGCGTCCTTTTCCAGTAACTTAATGGCAAAGAATCTCTTCTGTTCCTCCGCCACCCCCTGCAGCATTCCGGCTACCCGGTGAATGGCATTCTCCACACCATCCTCAAATCTATGTTGTGTTGTCTGCTTTTTACTGCCTGCTGCCCTGACCGCCCTGTCTGACGCTTCCTGAATGCCCGTGCCTTTCAGCGCGGAAATCGCAACCACCTCACAGCCAAGGCTCCTGCCCAGCTTCTCGATGGAGATCCGGTCGCCGTTTTTATTGACAAGATCCATCATATTGACCGCCATCACCACCGGAATGCCAAGTTCCATCAGCTGCGTGGACAGGTACAGGTTCCGCTCGATATTCGTACCGTCCACAATATTCAGGATCACATCCGGCTTCTCATTAATCAGATAATTCCTTGCCACCACTTCCTCCAGCGTGTAGGGCGAGAGGGAGTAGATACCCGGCAGATCCGTGACGGTCACATCCCTGTTGCCTTTTAATCTGCCCTCCTTTTTCTCCACCGTGACGCCCGGCCAGTTTCCAACAAACTGGTTGGAGCCGGTCAGTGCATTGAATAACGTTGTCTTGCCGCAGTTCGGATTCCCTGCAAGTGCAATTTTGATCGACATTTTTTCTTCCTCCTGACTTTCGTTCTCTGTCTTTTATTCTCTGCCTTTTGTTCTCTGTCTTTTGTTCTCTGTCTTTTGCTCTCTGTCTTTTTGTTCTCTGCCTTTTGCTCTCTGTCTTTTTGTTCTCTGTCATTCTCTATTTGACTTCTATCATCTCCGCATCTGCTTTTCGCAGAGATAATTCATAGCCCCGCACCGTCACTTCCACCGGATCGCCAAACGGCGCCACCTTGCGCACAAAGACATTGACGCCCTTCGTAATCCCCATATCCATGATCCGCCTCTTTACCGGTCCTTCTCCGGTCAGCCGCTTCACCGTCACCGTTTCTCCGCAGGATATTTCTTTTAATGTTTTCATTGTCGTCTCCTCCTCCACTGATCTTTTTCTGTTTTAAAATTAGTCCTGAGCTGGTTTTGAGTAAGTTTTGAGCAATCCTTGAGTTAGTCTTAACTTACTTTTGATCAAAAAAAATACCTCCCTCAAACCATAATGCGATTGGCCATATCCTTCCCAATGGCGATTCTGGAATCCTTGATATTTACGATCAGGTTTCCTCCCGCTGCAGAGACCACCGTCACGGCAGCTCCTGTCACAAAGCCCAGCTTCTCCAGAAACTGTCTCGTTTCTTCCTTTCCGCCCACCTTCTTGATCGAAGCCGGTTCTCCTGTTTTTGCAAATGTTAATGGCATGTTGTGCATCCCCTTTCCTGTGTATATCTGTTTTTTATAGTTAGTGCTATCTAACTGTATTCTCAAATAGAGGTTAGCATAAGCTAACCCATTCTGTCAAGTGGTTATTAAAAATTAAAAAGCACAGGCTAAATTTTCCGGCATCCCATACCAGACGCTGATCAATCTCTATCTCTCCGATTGTGCAGCACAAAAGAAACAGCTGCAGATAAGCTGGCATTAATTATGGCAATTTTTATAGCGCTATTTTCCCTGTCGGGATCATAGCGCTATTACAAAATACATACATCTATTTATGAAAAATTTCTGTTACTTACGGTATCTGCCGACTCTCTCGTCCGCTATCACACCATCAAAATTCATACCAAATCCGAAATCATAGGTATGTCCCTCTTCGTCCTGGTAGCACTCCATGTCAAATGCCACATCTTCCTGCTGTTTCTCTACGGTCTCCATGTTGGCAGGCATCTGCACAGGAAGAAGCCCCTGAGGTGTAAATCTTCCGGTGATCACGTCCAAAACCGCCTGCGCACTGACACCATACTCCACAAGAAGCGCATCCGTGCATGGCTCCAGCTCACTCATCACCGTGGGATTCTTCAAAGCAACTATCGTGATCACAGGCTTATCGCCCATCCGTCTGCGCATCTCTTCCACCAGATCAAGATCCGCCTCATTGGCCGCCCTGTTCCATTTATCACGGTAGCTGCGGTCGGCAGAGGCTTCCAGCGGATCTCCGCCTGCCAGACTGGGCTGTCTCGCGCTCACCGCCTGATATGGCCGATACTGCAGTGTGACAGGCACGTAACCGCTGCCGCCCGCCTTGCGGTCTTCCGGATCATATCCGCAGGAAATCGGAGACTCTATGAAGCACAGCGCCGCATCAGCCTCTTCCGGCGTATCCACCACCGTAAAATATTCTGCCGCTGCCCGTTTCCCGGCGGAAACCACTGTCCGGTCTCCCGTAGGCGTACTCATAAAGCTCATATGGGATTTGATAAACCTGTCCGGAATGTAAACCTTGATACCCTCTTTCAGCGGAAGCACTTTGTTTTTATTTTTCAGCAGCGTCACTGATTTTAACTGGGACTGATAACCCTTTTCCATATAGGCCTGGCATCCCACCGTATGTAAGGATTCCTCCAGATTCAGATACGGATTTTCAAAAAGCCCCGTGCGGAAAATATTCAAAAGCAGCCTGTGCGCAGACCGTCTGAACCGTGCCTCCGCCTCTTTTTCTCCATACTTTTCACACAGCATCCGATAGGCTTCCATCACAGGCTCCCCATCGTTATTGCCGCCGAACTGGTCCACGCCTGCCTCGATCGCCTTGCAGTGACGCTCCGCCTCCGTCAGCTTTTCCACGCCCCAGCATTTTCCGGCAAAGACCTCTTCTGTCTCTCCCATATCATGGGTGATACCCCAGTCTGTACAGACCACGCCCTCATAACCCAGTTCCTCCCGAAGCAGATCCTGAATCAGGTATTTATTGAAGGAGTTACCCACATTTTCTCCATACTTCTGGTCCAGGTCATAAGAGATCGTGTAGTAAGGCATTACCGCGCTGGCCTTACCCGTCCTGCCGTCCAGTGAAAATGCCCCTTCTGTGAACGGTTTCAGATGCTCCTTGTCATTCCCGCCCGGATAGACCGCATATTTCCCATAAGCATAGTGGGCATCTCTGCCGCCCTCGCAGGTGCCGCCGCCCGGAAAATGCTTAACCATCGTGTTGACGCTGTCCTTACCCCAGCCCGTCTCGCTGTCCTGCGTTGTCTGAAAACCGTCGCAGTAGGCCCTGGTCATATCAATCGTCATCTGTGTATGTTCCCCGAAGGTATCTGCAAACCGCATCCATCTGGGCTCCGTCGCCAGATCGATCTGCGGAGAAAGCGCGGTGGTGATTCCCAGCGCACGGTATTCCGCCGAGGCAATCTCGCCAAATTCTTTTACCAGCGCAGGATCGAAAGAAGCGGACAGGCCGATGCCGTTCGCCCACTTGGAGATCGCCTCCCCGGTCACACCCATGTATTCCGCCGTGGAACCTGCCCCGTGCCGCGGGTCTGAACTGTTGTTGGCCGGAATACCGAATCCGGAATTCTCTGCCAGCGCCTGCAGTTTATTGTTCCAGCGCACCGCCGTCTCCGTGCTCTCCAGTCCCATGATCAGCACATGCCGTACTTTGTCCTTCACGATAAATTCCTTCTGCTGATCCGTCAGCTCCCAGGGATCCACGCCGCTCTCCTCATAGCTCTTTCCGCCGTAACTTCCGCCAAAAGCAGCCGCCCGCGGTCCTTTGGCCGGAATCAGCTGATGGGCACTGTACAGCATCAGGCCCGCAATATCGTCGATGGATATTCTCTCCGCCAGATCCTTCGCCCGTTCCTCATAAGGCAGCCGCCAGTCCTCGTAAGGCACCAGCTCACCGGTACCCAGAAAATCCTTAAACGCATAGCCGTCCACCGTCAAAATCCCGACTCTGCTGTCCGCAGCAAGTCCCAGTGTCTGACCGCCTTCGTTTTCAATCAGGAAATAGCCGTCCTGTTCCGTTTTGGTCCATTTTTGACTCATCTGCTCCTCACACTCCTTTACTCTGTCATTTTTTAAGTATAACACGTCGGTTTTCACCCTGTCAAAAAGGATTATAGCCGCAGATCAATCCATAAACCGGAACGCACCGTTAAGAGAGAATGAAAATATAGAAGTAATATATTTACAATTTCGTTAAATATATGATATGATAAGCAAAAAGGATTGCGTCTATTCGTTGAGAGAGGAGTATCTACCATGGCAAGGACTATCGGGATTGGCTGTCAGAGCTATAAAGAATTGATCGAAAATAACGCATTCTATATCGATAAGACCCTTTTCATCAAGGAATGGTGGGAGAACTTCGACAGTGTGACGCTGATCACACGGCCCAGACGCTTTGGTAAGACTCTTAATATGAGTATGGTGGAGCAGTTCTTCTCTGTTGAATACGCAGGACGAAACGACCTGTTTGAGAATCTGAATATATGGAATGATGAGAAATACCGCCGGCTGCAGGGCACATACCCTGTCATCTTCATGACCTTTGCCGATATCAAGGAAACAACCTTCTCCTCAGCCAAAAAAGCTGTCTGCCGTAATATAAAAAAATTATATAATAAATATGATTTTCTGCTCGATAGTGATCATCTGAATGAAGACGAAAAAGATATGTTCCGGAAAGTTTCCCCGGAGATGGAGGACTACATTGCCGCCGATTCCATAAGGGCCTTGTCCGATTATCTGGGTCGCTATTACGGCAGGAAACCTCTTATCCTTCTGGACGAATATGATACCCCCATGCAGGAAGCCTATGTCAATGGCTATTGGTATGAGATCGTTGCTTTTTTCAGAAGCCTGTTTAATGCCACTTTCAAAACCAATGCCTATTTCGAAAGAGCTATTCTTACCGGTATCACACGGGTCAGCAAGGAGAGTATTTTTTCCGATCTGAATAACCTGACCGTGATAACATCAACCTCAAATAAATATTCCGATTCTTTCGGTTTTACCCAGGAAGAGGTGACTGCTTCCTTATGTGAATTTGGTTTAACAGATATGGAAGCGCGTGTCAAAGACTGGTATGACGGGTTTGCTTTTGGCCAAAAGACCGATATCTATAATCCGTGGTCGATTCTGTATTTCCTCGACGAAAAAAAGCTCGCTGCCTACTGGGCCAACACCAGCAGCAACAGTCTGGTGGGAAAGCTGATCCGGGAAGGCAGCAAAGATGTCAAGATCATTATGGAGAATCTGTTGCAGGGCGGTACACTCCGTACCAAAATAGACGAGCAGATCGTCTTTGACCAGCTCGATCACAATGAATACGCGATCTGGAGCCTGCTGCTTGCCAGCGGATATCTGAAAGTGGAGGCGCACACCTTCGATCCCGACACAGGCAGAGAAGAATATGCTCTCAAACTGACCAACAAGGAAGTACGCCTGATGTTCCAGAACATGATCGAGGGCTGGTTCAAAACTTATGTGCCGTCCTACAATGACTTTATCAAAGCCCTGCTGCTCCACGATAAGAAAGCCATGAACCACTACATGAACAAAGTCGCCCTTGCCACATTCAGCAATTTTGACACAGGCAATAAGCCCTCCGAGGCTACGGAACCGGAGCGGTTCTACCACGGTTTTGTCCTCGGCCTGATGGTGGAGCTGGCTGACCGCTACACCATTACTTCAAACCGTGAAAGCGGCTTCGGACGCTATGATGTGGTGCTGAAACCCAGGAACGTTACGACGCATACCGCTTTCTCTTCCGCTTTACCCGGCAAAGCAGGCGCAGCACATACAGTAGACAAGACCGTAAGTGCCTCGGCACACAGCAATATCCACTTTGACGATGCCATTATCATGGAATTCAAAGTCCATGACCCGGAGGATGAGTCAACCCTGCAGGATACTGTAGACGCCGCCCTCCTGCAGATCGAGGAAAAGCGCTATGCCGCAGCTCTGGAAGCCGAGGGGATTCCTTCGGAACGTATTCGAAAATATGGATTTGCTTTTGAGGGAAAGAGGGTATTGATCGGCTGATCTTTTTCAGTAGACAGATACTATTGCGCAGACAGGTGCTGTCATATATGATATGATCAGAAAAAGTAGACTGCATCTATTATTGAGGAAGGAGTATCTACCATGGCAAGGACTATCGGGATTGGCTGTCAGAGCTATAAAGAATTGATCGAAAATAACGCATTCTATATCGATAAGACCCTTTTCATCAAGGAATGGTGGGAGAACTTCGACAGTGTGACGCTGATCACACGGCCCAGACGCTTTGGTAAGACTCTTAATATGAGTATGGTGGAGCAGTTCTTCTCGATCGACTATGCCGGACGAAGTGACCTGTTTATACAGATGAACATATGGCGTGAGGAAAAGTACCGTAAGCTGCAGGGCACATACCCGGTGATCAGTCTCTCCTTTGCTCCTGTAAAAGGAACAAAAAGTTTTCTGGAAATGCGCAGGATGATATGCCGTCTCATTTACGAACAATACAATCGGTATAATTTTTTCTTAAATACTGAGGATTTGATGGATGAGAAAGAAAAAGCGCTTTTTAACGCGGTATCGCGGGATATGGACGAAGATATTGCCGCCATGTCGCTGCACATGCTTTCCAAACTTTTAATGAAATATTATGGCCGGAAAGTCATCATTCTGTTAGATGAATACGACACGCCAATGCAGGAAGCCTACGTTAACGGATACTGGCAGGAAATCGTATCTTTTATGAGAAATCTGTTTAACGCAACCTTCAAGACAAATCCTTATCTGGACAGGGCGATCATGACCGGCATTACACGCGTCAGTAAGGAAAGCATCTTTTCCGATCTGAACAATCTGGAAGTGGTCACGACAACTTTCAATAAATATGCCGATTCCTTCGGTTTTACACAGGAGGAAGTAGCTGCCGCTTTATGTGAATTTGCGCTTTCCACAATGGAGGAAGGCGTCCGCAACTGGTATGACGGCTTTACTTTCGGTATGAAAACAGATATCTACAATCCCTGGTCAATTATCAATTTTCTTGATAAGCAGAAATTTGCTGCCTACTGGGCCAACACCAGCAGCAACAGTCTGGTGGGAAAGCTGATCCGGGAAGGCAGCAAAGATGTCAAGATCATTATGGAGAATCTGTTGCAGGGCGGTACGCTCCGTACCAAAATAGACGAGCAGATCGTCTTCGACCAGCTTGATCACAATGAATACGCGATCTGGAGCCTGCTGCTTGCCAGCGGATATCTGAAAGTGGAAGCACACACCTTCGACCCCGACACAGGCAAAGAAGAATATGCTCTCAAACTGACCAACAAGGAAGTACGCCTGATGTTCCAGAACATGATCGAGGGCTGGTTCAAAACTTATGTGCCGTCCTACAATGACTTTATCAAAGCCCTGCTGCTCCACGATAAGAAAGCCATGAACCACTACATGAACAAAGTCGCTCTTGCCACGTTCAGTAATTTTGACACAGGCAATAAGCCCTCCGAGGCCACGGAACCGGAACGGTTCTACCATGGTTTTGTCCTCGGCCTGATGGTGGAGCTGGCTGACCGCTACACCATTACTTCAAACCGTGAAAGCGGCTTCGGGCGATACGATGTAGTGCTGAAACCCAGGAACGTTACGACGCATACCGCTTTTTCTTCCGCTTTACCCGGTAAAGCAGGCGCAACAGATACAGCAGACACAGCACATACAGCAGACAAGACCGTAAGTGCCTCGGCACACAGCAATATCCACTTTGACGATGCCATTATCATGGAATTCAAAGTCCATGACCCGGAGGATGAGTCAACCCTGCAGGATACTGTAGACGCCGCCCTCCTGCAGATCGAGGAAAAGCGCTATGCCGCAGCTCTGGAAGCCGAGGGGATTCCTTCGGAGCGTATTCGGAAATATGGATTTGCTTTTGAAGGGAAGAGGGTATTGATTGGATCTCAAAGCTGTCTGACTGATGCCACGTGATAAGGGCTGTCGTGTCATTGATCTGCCATGACACAACAGCCCTCTTCTTTAATCCGCAAAACAGCAGGATCAACCCTTCGTCTTCCACACTCTGTCTTTCTTGTACACGATATTGCCGACGCCGCCGTCCGCACGGCCCTTCGGTGTCAGCGTTTTCGCCAGAAACGCCTTCTCGCCCATAAAATCAAAGGGCATATCATCCGTATTCCCGGACATGATATCATCACATACCTGAATGACACCTTCGATCATATTAGCCTCGCCGTCTCCAGGCCCGTGCGACAGATATACATGATCGTATTTTCCGTCTGTCTGCTCTTTCAGCGTTTTCAGGCTCTCTTTGTACTCCTCGACATACAGGCAGTGATCGGAGAAAAGGAAAGTAAACGGATTGCAGGCATCTCCCAGCAGCAGGCTCCTCTCCTCTTTAAACAGGATCACCATCGAACCGGGCGTGTGGCCGGGACAGGCATAAGCCTCCAGTGTAAGTCCGCCCAGATCAAATGTATCTCCATGCATAAGCGGCAGATATTCTTTCGTTCTCAGCGGAATATAGTCGCTCTCCTCGATCTTCGAAACGATCTCTTCCGGAACGTTCTGCAGAGAACCTTTCCGGAACTCCAGATTGCTGTGCTCATCGTGAACAGCATTATCCGCCGGATTCATGTAGATCTCCGTATCAAACTCCGGCGCCCCCATCGCATGATCCACATGTCCATGCGTCAGCAGCACGATACACGGCTTATCGGTCAAAGTTTCCACCAGCTCCCGCAGACTGCCGATACCGCTTCCGGTATCCACCAGAGCCGCTTTCTGCGTTCCCTCCGCCAGATACATCAGTTCCCCCGTAATACCATGGATCCTTGTCAAGTGTTCTGTTATTTTTTCTGACTTAAATGTTACCATGATGCTCCTCCTTCCCTGTTACGAATATTATACTGTGCTGCGTATTCTCTTGTACAGTATCATTGCATAATGGACAATAAATGACAGTGACAACCGCCTTCCTGAAGTTGCAAAAGGCAGACAGCGCCCAATCAATCCACGCTGTCTGCCCTTTTTATCAATCCATTCTTACCGACTTCTACAGTCTCTTAAGCAGTTCCTCTCTCTGCGCCTCATACCCCGGCTTGCCCAGCAGTGCGAACATGTTCTTCTTATAGCTCTCCACACCCGGCTGGTTGAACGGATTCACGCCCAGAAGGTATCCGCTCACACCACATGCGAACTCGAAGAAATAGAACAGCTCGCCCAGATAGAACTCATTCACCTCGGGTACATTCACCATAAAGTTCGGAACCTGTCCGTCTGTGTGCGCCAGAATCGTACCGTTCATCGCACTCTTGTTGACGAAGTCCACGTTCTTGCCTGCCAGATAGTTCAGTCCGTCCAGATCCACCGGCTCTTCACCGATGATGATCTCTTCTCTGCTTGTCTCAATGTTCAGAACCGTCTCGAACATCGTTCTCGCACCGTCCTGAATAAACTGTCCCATAGAGTGCAGATCCGTGGTCAGATCAACGCTTGCCGGGAAGATACCCTTCTGATCCTTGCCCTCAGACTCACCGTAAAGCTGTTTCCACCACTCGGATACGAAATGCGCACACGGCTCATAGTTTGCCAGGATCTCGATTCCCTTGCCTTTACGAAGCAGGATATTACGAAGCGCCGCGTATTTTACAGCGTCATTCTCTTCAAAAGGAGCTTCCAGCGCCATCTTCCGGCCTTCTGCAGCGCCTTCCATCAGCTTGTCGATATCCGCGCCGGATACTGCGATCGGAAGCAGGCCGACAGCCGTCAATACGGAGAAACGTCCGCCCACATCATCCGGCACTACGAAGCTCTCATAGCCCTCTTCATTCGCCAGATTCTTAAGCGATCCTCTCGCCTTGTCGGTGGTCGCATAGATTCTCTTTGCTGCGCCTTCCTTGCCGTACTTCTTCTCTGCCATCTCCTTGAATACGCGGAATGCGATAGCAGGCTCCGTGGTCGTGCCGGACTTGGAGATCATATTGATCGAGAAATCCCTGTCTCCGATGACATCGATCAGATGCTTGATATAAGTAGAGCTGATGGAATTACCAACGAAATAAATTTCCGGCGTCTTCCGGATCGACTTGTCTACTACATTATAAAAACTGTGACGAAGGAATTCGATAGCCGCTCTCGCACCCAGATAAGAACCGCCGATACCGATCACCACGAGCACCTCTGAATCGTTCTGAATCCTGGCCGCCGCCTGTTTGATCCTTGCAAATTCTTCCTTGTCATAATTCACCGGCAGATCGATCCAGCCCAGAAAATCATTTCCGGCCCCCGTCCTGCTCACAAGTACTTCCTTCGCATCCAGTGCCAGTTTCTTCATGGACTCCACTTCATTTTCCCCGATAAAGGAAGCTGCTCTGGAATAATCAAATGTAACTTTGCTCATCGTTTTTCTCCTTTTCCGGCAGGCGCTGCTGCCTTTACTTTGTCATTCTAAGTGTAGCACTGCAACTATCGTATTTCAAGATTTTTCCTTCTCACTTACCGCATTCTCAATCAGTCCCACGATCACCCCGATAGCGTCGCGCTGGCTGCTCTTGCGCATCGCATCCACATAGGTTTTACGGTTAAAATATAACTCCTGCACCTTCTCCAGCAGCAGCTTGTTCGTCAGGTCGTCCTCGTCGATCACAATGCTGAATCCCTGCGATTCAAAAGATCTGGCGTTGAGCAGCTGGTCTCCCCTGCTGCTCGTGGAAGGCAGCGGAATGAGAATATTCGGCTTCTTCAAAGACAGCAGTTCGCTGATGGCATTGGCCCCCGCCCGGGAGATCACCATATCCGCCATGGCAAAGAGATCCTTCATCTCGGACTTGATATACTCGAACTGCTTATAACCCGGTGTGGTGAGCAGCAGATTATCCATCTTCTCCTTACCGCACAGATGCACCACCTGAAAGTCGGTAAGCAGCTCCGGCAGTACATCCCGCACCGCCTGGTTGATGGCCGCCGAACCCTGGCTGCCGCCCACCACCATGATCACCGGCTTCGATGAATCGAAACCGCAGAGCTTATAGGCCGCCTCCCTGCTCCCCGAGGAAAGCTCCTGCCTGATGGGGGAACCCGTCAGTACCGCCTTGCTCGGCGGCAGCTGCTGCAGCGTCTCCGGGAAATTGCAGCACACCTTCTTCGCCACCGAAATGCAGAGCTTATTCGCCAGCCCCGGCGTCATGTCGGACTCATGTATGATACACGGAATCCCCAGCGAACCCGCCGCACGCACCACGGGCACACTGACAAACCCTCCCTTGGAAAAGACCACGTCCGGATTGATCTCTTTCAGATATTTCCGCGCTTCCCGCATTCCCTTGATCACACGGAACGGATCGGAAAAATTCTTGGGATCAAAATACCGCCTGAATTTACCGGTCGCAATGCCGTAATAGGGAAGGTTGAAATCTTCCATTAACTTCTTTTCAATTCCATCGTAAGAACCCATATAGCTGATCTCATATCCCAGCTCCCGCAGTCTGGGAATCAGTGCCATATTAGGGGTCACATGCCCGGCAGTCCCGCCGCCGGTTAATACGATCTTCTTACCCATATTGAAAGAAACCTCCTAATTATCCAGGATCTCCTGCAATGCGCATGCCAGCTGATCAGGACAGGAAGTATTCTTGACCCCGCACTTGATACCGCGAAGCTTGCCAATGGCATCCTTAATCTCCATACCTGCCACCAGGCTGGAAATACCCTGCAGATTGCCGTTGCATCCCCCTGTAAATTTCACCGATTTGATCACGCTTCCTTCCACTTCTACGTCAATAGCTTTCGAACATACACCTTTAGGTTGATAAACCATTTCTGTCCTCTCCTTTTCCCTTAAAAATCATAATCCATTGGTATTTTAATAAAATATTAAACTTTTATTATTTTACCACATTTCTCCTGCTATTGCCAATATATAACAGATCCTGCATCTTCCGCATAATATGGCTTTATTTGTCGATGCCTTACAGCTTCTGCCTTCCGCTTTTTCCGTTATAATAAAGTGAGAAAAACATCAGGGAACCAGGAACGCAGAAGAACAGGGTATTCTCCATACGGATCCATGAAATGTCAATCCACTATATTGATTGTGAAAGGTGTGATACAGCATGCTTAACTTGATTTTTCTACATAAAAATTACATCATTGCAATGTTAGTATTTCTTTTTTTAAGTATCATATGCCAGATTACGCTTGGAGTGATATATCATAAGCTGATCTGGGAAACCGAACATATGTCCTCAACTACCAACAAATCCCTGCAGCAGCTCAAACTTAAATTTTCCGGCTGCCGCAAGATCAATGAAAAGGTATCCAATGTCCCCATTTTTGTGGACAGGTTTATCAGCCGCATTAAGATCGGCGGACTGCCCCTTTCCCTGTTAAAACATCTCTCCGGCCAGTTAATGCTCCTCTCGGTGTTGATCGCCGGCATCGGGGCATGTATGGGAATCGTGAATAATGAAAGTTTTATCAGTATCGCACCATTTTATGCAATCAGCTTTCTCGGACTCTACTGTTACTTTGCCGTTTCCTCCCTGGTCGACATTCCCGGCAGGATCAAGATCCTGCACATCAATCTAGTGGATTATCTGGAAAATCATCTTGCCAGCCGTCTGGAGCAGGCCGAGCTGGACATGCAGCTGATCCAGCCGGAGCAAAAAGAGACGACCCGGACTATAAGAACTGCTGCCGGCAGTCCCACACCTGCCGGTACAGACTTAAATACAGGAAGCAGCGCAGCTGTAAATGCAGGTATGAATACAGATATCCCTACAGACGCAAACCCCGGCGTGGATGCACAGGAGACTTTCACTTTCTCGAAAGATGAAGCCGAAGAACTGGAACATTTACTGAAAGAACTCCTGTTATAATTCTCCTGACCCTTCTTACACAAAAATCCGGCGCATTTTTTCGCCGGATTTTTGCTACTCCCCATAAATCGTTATCGTCGGCCCGATATAATACTCTTCCGGGTCATACCTGAAGATATCCGCATATCCGATCCTGTACTTCCACTCTCTCCCGTAGGAAATCCCCGGATAACTCTGCTTTAACGGAAAGGCAGCCTCTTTCTCCTCATACGCCGCCCGCAGTTCCGGATACATATCCTCACCTTCCCTGATCAGATAATCCTTGGGCTGTTTAAAATATCCCGTGGCGTACTCTACATCCACAAAATATTCCCCGTCCCCAAGCGTCTTCGGCAAAAGCGACAAATCCTCCCCGATGTCAATCACCGTATAACGCTCCTCGTCTATACCTGGAGCAAAAGATGTGCAATAGATGGAAGCTCCTGCCGGAATCTCCGACTCAATATACTCCACCGCCTCCGTGTAGGTCAGATCATAGCGATAATCATTAAAAGCCGTCTCCACATTAAATGCCACCATCAGCACCAGTACCGCCGTGATCATGCCTTTCCGGTAGAAACGGCGCTTTTCCAATACTGTCTCCGTCTCCATCAGGCCATACACCATAAACAGATAGGCAAACGGCAGGATCAGCGACAGATTCCTCCCAAGAACGATCTGATATTTCGACAGGAAAAGGATCACGAAGACCGGCAGGATCAGAAACACGCCGATCTGACGCCAGTCTTTCCTGTGCGCCAGCCTCCAGATACCAAACAGCAGCAGTATACCACCTGGTACCCCATAGCTTGTCAGCCCGTAGGCCTCCAGATATCCAAGGATCGGCAGGTTGTGTTCGATTCCCGGATGCCCCCATGCATAATGGTTGAAATTATACATATTATCCCCGACAAAAGTCCGGAAATAGAAGAACATGGAGTAATTACACAGACAGAACACCAGCACGATCAGGATACAGTTCAGGAAAAAGAGGAAATTATTGCGGTAGCTTTTCCAGTACTTCTTACTGATATGTAACGCCAGCCAGAAAAGGCCGAACAAGATGCCGTGATACTTGGCCGCGGTGGCAAGTCCGATGCATACTGCAAGCAGCGGATACCACAGGTACACTACCCTGTCCGCCTGCGAATCCTTATAGATCAGACAGCCCAGAAAAAGGATCACATTGGCCACCGCATAGATCATCGTATCCGGCCCGGTATAATACAGGTACGCATACCCATACAGGGAAAAGACCGACAGCACAAGACCGATATAAGCCCACCTTCCTGACCCGGTCATCATTTTAATCACAAAATAGACAAATACATTGGACAGCAGCGCCGTGCCGCATACCACATAACGGATCAACACCACCGTATCCACGCCGGAAATAAACCTGCCAAGGACCCGTACCCCCAACACTGCATAATAGAATGTAAAATGCGGATAGCGGAAAAAGTCCAGGATATAGATATCTCCTGCGTAGAGATGCTGGTTCAGCAGATTATAAATACAGTCCAGAGACAACTGCTCATCCACATTCGGATAAAAAGGCAGTTCAAACTGCCAGTGCCGGTAAAACACCAGCAGTCCCGCAAGCAGTGTCGCAGCCACTGCTGCCGCCATACCAAACTTTTTCCTTGTCTCTGCGTCCGGTTTCCTTATCCATTTCATCTTCCTCGAATCACACTCCCCTCACCGTCTAAATGCCATTCTTAATCCGGTATTTCCCTCATAAGTTTCCTGTCAATATCCTGCATCCGCCCCGGATTTCCAGAGTCAGCCGCCGGTATCCTGCCGGCTGCCATCTCGTTTACATCCAGTCTTTGATATGGTAACTTTTGGTGCAGACAGCATCGAAGACAAAGCCCTGATTCGCAAGATACTGTTTATATTCCTCAATCTTCTCCTCCTGTGCTTCCAGCTCCGGCGATACGAAGCACAGCTTATACCCCAGTTCTTTCAATTCCCGATAGCTGTCCTGATCCAGAGGAATCCTGGTGAAGCAATCCACCCACACCCACTCTGCCTTCCCCGCCATGTTGCGGATCGTGTCAAGGCCTTCCAGCTCACTGAACCGGAGCGCGATCTCCTTCACCCCCATATCGGTTAGCAGCTTGATCATCGGAAAAGAAGAATCC
The DNA here is from genome assembly GCA_910578115.1 of uncultured Lachnospiraceae bacterium. Classification (GTDB taxonomy): domain Bacteria; phylum Bacillota; class Clostridia; order Lachnospirales; family Lachnospiraceae; genus UBA3282. The sequence continues at coordinate 43,024 of CAJTPO010000025.1, forward strand.
AAAAAGAAATATTTCTCAATATGGTACTGTTCCATATACTCCAATACCTTATGCTCGATCCTCTCGCTCTTGATGTTCAGGATCATCGTCCCATGATGATACTCCTTACAGTACGCCTCAAAATCCTCCCCCGCCTCGAAAGGATTATGGGAAATATAGATTCTGCCGTTTAAATCGTCCCGCAGGTCCAGCTCCACGCCATATTCCGTCGGCAGTTTCCGCAGTTCCTCTATCGTATTCACCCTGTGCGCTATGTATTCCATATCAGTCTCCTTTTTGTTCTATCCGCTTTACACGGTTTCTTTGTACAGACTACAAATTTCCAAGCTCCTTTTTCAACTTTACACTGAATTCCATCGTCCGCTTAATGAACTTCCACTTGGCCTTAAGCCCCGTGTTCCACTTGGATTCCCCGTAAATCCGCTCCGGGAAAAGCACCGGGAATCTGATCACCTTCAGATTCTTTCTGCGCGCCATATACAAAGCATACAGATCCAGCGCGAAGTCATATGGCGGATTCTTCCACTCATCAAAAAATACCCGCGGGAAAATATTCGGCTGTGCATTTATATCATACAATTTCGTATGTAAATAAAAAGTCTCAAACAGGCTCATACCCGCCGTAAAGAACACATCAAACAGCGGCCGCCCTTTTCGATTCCCCTTTACAAAGACAAGCCCCTGTTCCCGCTCTATGATCCCCAGTGCCTTGAGAATATCCCCGGGATCCGTCTGCATGTCCGCATGGGTCCAGCCGATATACTCCCCCCTGCACTGCCGCAGGCCCTGCAGTATGCCGTAACCATACCCCTGGTTCACTTCCACCCGCACCGTCCTCGCGAAGGCATACTTCGGCAGCAGTTCCGCAAGTACCAATGCACTGTCATCCGTAGAGCCATTGTCCACCAGAATGACCTCGATATCCTCCCGCTCGATGATCTCTCCGAACCGGTTCAGGATCAGCGGTATATTCTGCTCTTCATTATAACATGGTACAACAATCGATAATTTCATATGCTATTGGTTATCCCCCTTCTTAATTACTATCCTGTGCTTCACCGTTACCTGCAAGAATCATCTCCGCCACAGCCCGGTACTGTTCCGCGCTCGGTTCTTCCGGATAAAACCGCACCGCCCGCATACCGGCCGCCCTGGCGCCTTCCACATCTTTCACCGGGCTGTCACCGAGATAACAGACCTCTTCCGGCTTTACGCCCAGCTTCTCAAGGCAGAGTGCGAACATCTCCGGAGCCGGTTTCTCTTTCCCCGCTTCCTCGCTGGTCACCAGATACTTAATATCCCCGGCGATTCCCAGCGCCTCGATCTTCCGATGCTGGATATGCGCCGTCAGATCCGTGCAGATCATCATCGTGATCCCATGCGCACGCATACGATCCATAAATTCCCGCGCCCCGTCAAACAACTGCATCTTCTCCAGAAACGTCCCCCAGTATGCCTCATACATCCGCAGAGACAGCGGCATCGGGTTTACCCCCAGATATTCCAGCGTCTTCTGACAGTACAGCAGCCTGTTATGGGACGCCGCCACATCTCCCAGCTGCCGTTTCGTCTCCCCTCTGCCATAGGAATACGCTTCCTCATAATCCTCCGCCGAAGTCCCCAGCTCTCCGCACACAAGCTCCCGCACCCGCACCCGCGCCTCTTTGTCAAGCTCCTTATATCCATACAAAGTATCATCCAAATCAAATATAACAGCTTTTATCATCCGTCCCCCTCAACTTGATCCCCTGTCTTAAGACACTATATCCTGCATCCCCAATGCTCTGCCCTAAACAGGGCATTCTCCCTTCCAGTCCCCGCCACAGCCTGGGAAGAATGCCCGCTTCTGGCATTCTTTCGGACATGAAGTTATACTAAGACACCGTACTTTGGTGTCTTAGTATAACTTCATGTCCGCTGCATAATCTCTCCGATCACCGCCATCAGCATCAACTGCACCACGCCATTGATCCCGTCTTCCCACACGATCCCGTTACCCGCCAGATCCTCGATCTGCACGATCGCCGTATGCGCGACTTTTTCCCAGACTTTCTTATCCGCCTTAAGATCCCCGGCTTGAAACAGGATCCTCTGATGCTGCAGATCATCATATGAAAGCTGGCTTCGCACTCCCTGTTCCTGTAAAAGCGCCAGGATAGGTTCCGCGTTGATCCGCACATCCATCATGAACTCCACACCAAGCTCCGCTTCCAAAGAACCTTCTTTCCTGGTGCCGTCCTCTGCCAGTCCTTCATCGAAATATCGGATCACAAGGTCGGCATACTGCTTCTGCGGACAGATGTATTTCTCCGCATCCGCACGACGCTTATCGATCTGCGCCATCACTTCTTCCCTGTCATGTCCCCGGTCTCCCTGGTCTCTTCCCAGTTTCCAATAACATCGAAGCGCCTCGTCCGTATCCAGATAAATCTTCATATCCAGCACCTGTCTCATCTGCGGCAGATAGAGGGAATGCAGTCCGCACATAATGATATATGGCCTTGGCGTCAACTTTCTCTTGGCAGTAAAGGTACCCGTGTTATGGTCGTAATCCGCCCGCTTTACCGCATTGTTGCCACGCAGCACCCGCAGATCCTCCGCCTGCCTGTACAGATAATTGGCACGCGGATTCAGATGCGTCATCGCCTTCCAGTTAGCGTTTCCCCGCTCCCATCTATGATCGCCGTCTCCCTCAATATTCAGGATATGATCCTCCGAAAGCAGCTCTCCCAACATCACTAACAGCCGGCTCTTACCCGCCCCGCTGTCACCTGCAATACCGATCGTAAAGGGGCGGCTCCGCCTTCTGTAGAACGAATTGCTGTTCACACCGTACAGATACATGGACACCACCAGAATCAGGAATACACCCACCATCAATGTAAAAAAGATATCGTGCAGATCCTTGTCCGTATATTTCAGCCCATCCAGCCCTCTGCCCAGAATCGACAGATCCGTAAACTGTGTTCCATGAAAAAACAGGTAATAGATCAGATAAAACAGATTAAATCCTCCGTAGACCATGACCATCTTCGCTCTGTTCTCCATCAATCCTGCCAGATAAAGCATGAAAAAGGGCACCACCCACATATACCATCCCGGCATCGCCGGAACAAACCCCAAAAAGACCGAAAACAACAGCCCCGTCATACTGATCAAAAGATCCCTGTTCATCTGATTGACATGAAAAGCCTGAAAATAGATGATCAAAAGCACCAGGATCGACAGTAAAAGATGGGAACTTCCATATTCCAGAAAAACATTGTCTATGGCGCTCTGCTCCTTATTGAGCAGTACCATACTGATAAACCCACTTCCCCAGAAGGGAGCCACAATCAACGCCGTGAACAGCGTTGGCAAACCGGTCATGACTACTGCCTTTTTAAAGCCTTTCTTCTTTAAGATATAAAGAAAAAACAGAGGAAGCACCGATAAAATATGGAATTTCGATGCCAAAGACAGTGTAACAAACAGCATATACTTCCATTCACTGGCTGTGATCCGCCCCGTAGATATACCCGTTTCCGTCAGATAATACATCGCGATGATCAGGAAGACCGTCGGAATCAGATCCAGCTGCCCATGCATATAAGCCGCATACAAAATGATCGGAGACATGAAATACAGTACCAGTATATACTTACGCCGCGATCTGGAAATACGCATCAGATAATATAAGCCCAGAAGATCCATGACAAGCATCGGCAGCTTAAAAACCAGGTTCCTGACAAAAACCGGAAAACTCCCGAGTACCGTGACCAAAACTCCCCCTGCACTCTCCACAAACAGCATGACCGGCGGATAGGGAAAGGAAGAAAGCAGCTGATGGTCGTAATAATACTGATATGGATTTTCACCGCCAAGAAAACACTGTACAAAAGGAATGAACATCAGATCCTGATAATCTGACGAAAAAAGCCCCATCAACAGTAACTTTAATAAGACGGTCATCACGATGGCCGTCTTTAACAGCTTACGATAGTTCTTCTCAAAACCAAACGCCCCCAGCTTTTGTAACATAAATGCTTATGCCTCTCCGAAAATATTTTATACAATGAACCCGGCTGACAATCCATGCGCAGACCAATGATCGACGACGGATCACAACGCAGCGGTATGATACAGCCGCATGAATTCCTCGAAATATTTCCACGTTTTCTGGTATCCCTCATAGTCCGCCGGCGTGCCCCAGCCTACATACCTGTCGATATCAAAGATCTTTGCCCGATATCCTGAATCCAGCACATGCTTCACTGTCTGATCCACATAGAATTCACCATTGATACGGTCATTCTCCGCGATCATCTTCTTCGTTGCTTCTATAAATACTCTCGCTCTCCGGAACCAGAAAGTAGCCACGACCGCCGGATCCTCCATCGGTGTATCCGAGATCGCCTTTTTGATTGATGTACCCGTAATATTCCCATTTTCGTCGGCAATCATCCAACCATAAGCATCAGGATTGGCCAGCACCGCCTCATTATGCCTGTAGGTAAAGACAATACAGTCGCATTCTTTCGTCAACGCATCAAAAGCCGCCCGGTCAATGTCCATGCCATTATCGCAACCCGCGATCAAAAGCGGTTCTTCCGGATCCAGATACGGCTCCGCCAGCATACAGGTACATGCCTGCCCTTCCGTCAGGTGATCTACCGTAATAAACTGCGCCTGCGGATACCAGGCACGGATCGTGTCCTCCACTCCATCAGCTTTATGGAATGTCCTGTCCACATAGATCACATTACTGCCATCCGCCGCCACACCAGGCAGATCCCCTGTCGCACAGACCACCATCGGCTTCTCCTGCCCTGTCTGCCGGTCCGTTGTCATGATCGCCGGTTTATGTACCGTATAACCCGCATCCGCAAAACGCTGTCCGGCTCCCGCCATGGGGATCAGGATACGGCCTGCTGCCGGCTGGTCTGTTTGGGCGGCCTGCAAAACAGCCGTCGTCTTTTCATTATTTCTTCCGGCTCCGGTTCCACGGATCAGATCGGTCCAATAGACGAACTCCTGCATGTCCTCCGGCGTCCCCCACTGGCAGAAATATTCCACATTGACCGGAACCCATACTTTCAAGCCGTCCTGCACCATGAAATTATAGGGCAGGGACGCATAATATTCTCCGTTGATGGCACATTCTTCATGCTCCGTCAGCATCTGGCAGTACTTCTCCATCACCGAACCGTTCTTGAAATAATAGACGCCCGGGGAATGCTTCGCCTTCGTCTTATCCTGTTCAAAAGAGTATTTCTCCCGGATTTCCATCAGATAATCATCTGCATCCGTCAGGCACGAAGCATAATAATTCTTCTTCGGCAGCAGATTGGGATGAAATCCGGAATAGCAGGGCACCGCCCCGTCACAGTCACGCGCTGAAGCCTCCGCGGCAAAAGCGTTATAGTCCCAGTGCATAAAAAAATCACAGTAATTGATGATACACGGCTCTTTAGCATCAATGCCGCCGTTTGCAAGCAGTTCTCTATATCCGCGCAGCACATCGTATACCGGACCCTTTTTTACCCAATCCTCTATGGAAACGATCTTCGCCGACGGCACAAGTGAAAGCAGTCTCTCCCGCATGGACGGATCGTTTTGCAGGTGCTCACCACGGCAGATAAAGATAATATTAACGTCCGCAGGATACATATCCTTCACAATCCACTCGATCACCGGTCTGCCCAACACTCTGATAAAAGGCTTCAACTCCTGATACCCCGCCGCCACGAAACGGGATCCATATCCCGTCATCGGAATGATCACATTCATCTTAATTTCCTCTTTCCTTATTCTATATATATTCGTCCTGAAATTTTCCACCTGTGCGGTTGGACGCTTCAAAGAGCATCCAGCCTGACTGCCGCTCCCAGCTTACGCTTTCTGCCTGCGGTATTTCTCCGCATCCCAGTTGAGCAGTTCCTCCTTTTGTGCGTCACTTAAAAGGCACATCTGCTGCCCCCTGTTGCCATACTGCACTCTGGCAGCGAAGCTCATCACATTCTCGATCTCCTGCGCCTTCTTCACACTCTCCGCCAGTATGTAGAAATGCCCTTCATAATACACAAGTGTCGGCAAACCATGCGCCTGCATAAAATCCAGAATATCCTGCCTGTCATAATCCTTCTTAAGCCAGAGCAGCTTCTTGCCTGCGTAGACTACGCAGTCCGGGCAAAAAGCATGTTCCCACATCCCCTGCTCCACCAGATGGCTGCCTGCGTATTCCTGCGACAGATAACGGTTTTCCGACAGATAGACAATATTCCCCGCCAGCGCCTCAATCTCTCCGATCACCCTGTAAAGTTCCGTTGCCACACGGCATGCACTGTCATCCAGATCCAAATACTCTGCGATCTTTGCCAACACCTGCTCCGTCTTCTCGATTACCGTATCCCCGTCGTCCCCGCTGACCACCAGTCCGTGATTCTGTAAAAAGACGATCGTCCCGTCCGCTCCCTGCGCTTCTTTCGCACGGTAAATCCTGTCATAAGCCTCCGCCAGCGCAGCACCCGGCTTCCTGTAAGGCACAAAGACAGCTTTCGGAAAAAGCTCATGCACTATCTCCTCCGCATCTTCCCGCGCCGTCAGGATATTCACAAGCAGCGGGTGAGAATGCAGCGTATACTTTCCGGTAATCGCATGAAGGAATGTCTCGATGGAAGCACGCCCTCCCTCGATCTGTGCCTCTTTCAGAAGCTGATTCCCCTTCTCCTCCGTAAATACATCCTCCGCAAAGGGTTCCACATATTCTCTGAAATATTCCACGATCTTCCTGTAATCCACCCTGGAATATCCCGCCTGCTCACTCACATCCGCCAGCTGGAATCCGGAACTCTTGACAAGCATGATATGATCGTCAAGTTTCACGGAAGTGTTACCGCCTCCCGCCTGTGCCAGGTCATTGCGCATTCCTGCGTATTTTGATATTTTGATAAAATCCTGCATTCTTTAGTACCCCTGTCTTCCTGATAGAATAGTCTTATTCCATAATCTTCTCTTATTTTCTTAATTTCGGAATAGTCTTCAACTGCCTTCTCCGACTCATAGTTGTATTGTAACAAGATTCTGACGATACAACCAGTCCTATTTGCAAAAAAACAGGTGAAGGTGCTTCCGGTTATCAGAAAAGACTGCCAACACCGGTCATACAACCCGATACGGCAGTCTCTCTTTCCCCAAATTGTAATTCTAATCCCTTGATCTATTCTTTAACCCTAAACACAAATTGATATGCACGATAATCTCCCATCTCCACCGGAATCGGGATTCCCGCCTGCATCAGCGCAGAACCGCAGTAACACTTACCGCTTGCTGCCTCCTCATAGACGGCATCCGGCAGAAGTTCTTTCAGCCGTACATAATTCACGGTCATATTGCCGTGATTCTCCAAAATCACCACATGCAGCAGAATATGCTTCCTGTCCGCTGACACAAACATCCATGCCGCACAGGCATCCTCAAAAGGATTTGAAAGACGATAATAATCTCCCGTGCTGATCAGCGGCTCAAACTCCTTATACTGCCTGATCTGCTCTCTGATCTCCTCTTTCTCTTCCGCACTCAGCCTGCTTAAGGACAACTCATAGCCGAAAGCCCCCGTCATAGCCACAATGCCTCTCGTGCGCAGGCTTGTGATCCTGCCTGTCTGATGATTGGGCACCGCCGACACATGAGCGCTGACCGTAGACATCGGATAGAAGAAAGAGGTCCCGTACTGAATCCGCAGCCTGTCCAGCGCATCCGTATTATCACTGCACCAGATCTGCGGTGTATAATACATCATTCCAGCGTCAAACCGGCCCCCGCCGCCGCTGCAGCCCTCGATCATCAGCTTCGGATACCTGGCCAGAAGCTTCTCCATGAAATCATACAGGCCGGTCACAAAATCATAGGACACCCTGCCCTGTCTGTTCTCCACGGAATAGAAATCCGTGACGCTCCGGTTCATATCCCATTTAATGTACTCGATATTGCCCTGATCCAGCACTCTGCAGATCTGATCAAAAATATGCTCCCGCACATCCTCCCTGGAAAAATCAAGTACCAGCTGATTCCTGCCTCTGGCCGGATTCCTGCCCGGATTCTGCATCGCCCAGTCAGGATGCTCTCTGTACAGATCGCTGTCCTCGGAGATCATTTCCGGCTCGATCCAGATACCGAACTTGACACCTTCCGCGTTGACTCTGCGCACCAGCTCGCTCAGACTGCAACCCAGCTTTTTTTCATTGACCTGCCAGTCTCCCAAGCCGCTGTTGTCGTCCTCGCGTTTGCCGAACCACCCGTCGTCCATCACGACCATGTCGATACCCAGTCCGGCCGCTTCTCTTGCCAGCTCCACGATCGTCTCCCCGGTAAAGTTAAAGTAAGCCGCCTCCCAGCTGTTCACCAGCACCGGCCGGGGCACAAATCCCGTCTCGCTGCTGCCATTTCCCTGCATTTCTGTTGTGCGCCTGCTGCGCGCTCCGTTGCATATATGATTTCTGATACAACGATGATATTTCACCGACAGATCCCCAAATCCTCTGTCGCTGTAACACATAATCGTCTCCGGAATCTCAAGTGTCTGTCCGGATTCCAGCGGATAATGAAAAAGATCACTCTGCAGTCCCATCAGCACACGCGTCTGGTCAAACTGATCCTGCTCCGCCTCACAGAGAAAATTCCCGCTGTAGACAAAGACCATACCATAGCAGTCCCCGGTATTCTCCGTGGTGTTCTTCTCTGCCACGATGACTGCCGGATTATACTGATGGCTGGAAGTGCCTCTGCGGCTTCCGATGCTGTGGCTTCCATGTCCGATCCTTATCCTCTGCAGATTCCTTTCCATCGTATGTCTTCCGTAGAAACTGAGCAGGTCATACTGTCCCGTGATAAAATCCAGACAGGCCGAGGCCGCCTTCTCCACAACCACACACGCTGTGCCGTAATTGGTGATCTTCACGCTTCTTGTAATGATATCCTCGTCTTCCAGCACGCCGTACAACAACTGCACGCGCACCTTACTCACGTTATCCTCCAGCACGATCTTAAGCGTCTGTGCTTCCTTCTCCCCGGCATACACCGCCGGCAGTCCTTCAAGTTCATACTTGCCTTCCCGGATCTCATATCCGGCATACCGCAGATCACAACACTCCGATTCGTCATGACCACGCAGCACTAACGCACTGTTTCTGTAATCTCCTGTTCCCAAAGTCGGATATTCCTGTGGCAGAACGTCCATGGAATAAGTCCTGTTGTTCCCCACATCATTCGGATTTCCCGAAAACCCCCTGTCATAATAAGTCAAAAGATAATCCATGTCGCCGGACACCTTCGTCCCATAATACAGATGCAAAAGAAACCCGAAATCATCTACCTTCATCTGGTAGGTCGTCTGCTTTGTCTGTAATGTGAAGATCCGCTTTTCCTCTTGAAATAGAATTGCCATACGCCGCACCAACCTTTTTCTTATATTTACTGTTTTTCGCCTTTCTTATGCGGTAACAGTTCATCCTTCGGACTCGCTGTCATAGATATCCGGCCCCCTTACATCATTACACGGCAGGACGGATATTTTGTGATATACAATATACTTGAAGCAAGCCATAAGGCTGCTCCAAGTATACCATAATTTTACATTTTATTCACTTTGTTTTTACTTAACCGCTCCGTTCACAACGCCGTTCAGGATCTGCTTCTGACATACGATGTAGAAGATCAGGATCGGAACCAGCGAAAGCAGATAAGACGCAAATGCCAGGTTATAATTCGTACCGAACTGTGACTGGAAGTTAAGCTGTGCCAGCGGCAGTGTATTCTGTCCGGAACCTGCCATGATAACAAGCGGTGTCATAACGTCGTTCCAAACCGCCAGTGCCGTAAGTACCGCCACCGTCGCATGCATAGGCTTCATAATCGGGAAGATAATCTTCCAGTAGGTTCTCCAGGTCGAAGCGCCGTCCACCTTCGCCGCCTCCTCCAGCGCCATCGGGATATTTACCAGATAACCGGAGTAGAGCAGTACGTTCATCGGCATGTAGAACACTACATACAGCAGGATTACGCCGAACCAGTTAGCCAGTCCCAGCTCTGCCGTCTGTTTTGCCAGAGGCATCATCAGGATTGCAAAAGGCACGAACATACCGCTGACGATGAACAGATACACGAAGCTGTAGAACTTGCTGTGAGCCTTGTTACGTCCCAGCGCATAACCCATCAGGGAATGAACCGCGATAGACAGTCCTACGGTCGCTACCGTGATCAGTAAGCTGTTGCTTAAGGAACGCCAGAAATCTGTGATCTCCATGGCTTCCCTGAAATTGTTCAGGCTCCATGCTTTGGGCAGCGACAGGATGCCGCTGATGCTGTTGGTCATTTCCGAGGGCTGTTTGAATGCAATAACTATCGTCAGGTACAACGGCAGGATGATCGTGGAAAGCCCAAGGATCAGGACGATCATCGCTGTTTTGTTTGTTTTCTTTATTGTCATAACTGCTCCTCCTTTTTACCGGAAAATTTCATCTGCGCCACGGAAACCGCCACGATCACGATGAAGAATACAACCGCGTTGGCGCTCTGGAAGCCGAACTGTCCACCCGACATACCGTTGTTGTAGATCAGGTAGGAGATAGACTCCGTACTCTGCGCCGGGCCGCCCTTGGTCAAAGCCATGATCTGATCAAACACCATCAGGAAGTTCTTCACGCACAGAACCATATTGATGGAGAAAAAGGGAATGATCAGCGGGAAAGTCAGGTATTTAAACTGCTTCCAGCCTGTCGCACCGTCGAGGCCGCCTGCCTCATACACGTCTTCCGGCACCGTCTGCAGGCCGGAGATATAGATGATCGTATTCATGGCGATCGCCTGCCATGCACAGACAACCATGATACCGATCCATGCCGCACTCGGATTGGACAGGATGGAGGTGCGCAGCGCGTCGATTCCGATCATGTCTGCCAGAGCCGGCAGGATATAAGTAAAGAAGTAATTGAAAATGTAACCTACAACCAGCGCACCCAGAATATTGGGTAAAAAGTACGCACCGCGGAAAAAGCTCTTGGCCTTGATGGAGCTGTTAAGCGCCAGCGCCAGCAACAGGCTTAAAACATTAACCACAACGGTCGTCACGATCGCCAGCTTAAACGTAAACCAGTAGGACTTGCCCACACGAAGATCCGAAAACAGATCGATATAGTTTCTAAAGCCTACCCAGTCATACTTTCCGAAGCCCTTAAAATTCGTAAAACTGTATATCACACCGCGGATCAGCGGAATGGTATTGAAGCAGATAAACAGGGCAAGAATCGGAATGGTGATCAATAAAAATGTTGTTTTTCTCTCATTTTTTCCTAATTTCATTATGCATGCTCTCCTTTCTCACTAATTCGCGGTCAATTCGCGTTTCCGTGCTGCTTTTCATAATCCTGTACCAGCCGGATGATATCCCTGTTGTACCGCAGCCAGTCCTTATCAAACTTCTCCAGGAAAGCGTCCACATCCTGATTTAACAGGAAGGTCTGAATCTGCGCATCCACCGCCATCTCTGACGGATAATAGTGATCCTGATAGTCCGTCATATTGCCGGATGTGATATAATCTGTCATGCCGTCCAGAATGGAAGGAAGCGTGAAGTCTCCGTCCTTACAGGGGATAGCCGTCTGTGCGTCTATGTACTTCTGGATGTTCTCATCTTCATAAAGGAAATCCAGCACCTCATAGACCGCTTCCTTGTTCTTGCATCCTGCCGTCACGCAGAACTGCAGGTCAATACCGGAATTCAGGGTATTGCCGTCCGCCGCGTCATTGGCCGGCATAACGAAAGAATCCAGATTTAAGTCCGGGTTCACGGACAGAATCTGCGGAGCCGCATAGCTTCCGATCGGATACATGGCGGATTCGCCTCTTGCAAACGCCGTACATGCGTCATTATAGCCATACGCAAACGGATCCTCCGGTCCGTACTGCAGCAGTTCCAGATATTTCTCTGACACTTCCCGATACTCTTTGGCAAATGTGGTCTCCCCGCGGTTTACCTGCTTGGATGCATCCGCCGGAGCCAGATCTACCGCCATCGCATTCCACGGTGCAAGGCAGGTCCAGGTATCCTTGAAGCCGAAATAGAAAGGCTGGATTCCTTCTCCCTGAATGGTGTCACACAAAGTAAGTAATTCGTCCCAGGTTGTCGGGATTGTCCAGCCATGCTCCTCGAACATATCCCTGTTGTACAAAATTCCTGCCGCGTTGGCCACGTAAGGCACTGCATAAGTTCCCTCAATGGGCACAAACTTAAGCGCCTCGTCGATTTCCAGATATCCCTGATTAATATTCGCAAGTCCTTCATAATCAGAAATATCCTCCAGGATCTGCGCATCCATGAAATAAGAATAGTTGATGTCTCCGCCGATTCCTATGATGTCGGGATAATCCTCTCTGATGAATCTCGTCTTCAAGATCGTCATCGCATCATTGGGAGAACTGATCTTTAAACGGATGTCATCATGTGTTGCGTTGAATTCCTCTTCCACAGCAGTGAAATAGTTGGCCGCCTCAGGCTTGTACTGAACGATCTCAACTTCAACCTTACCATCGCCAGCCGAGTTTCCACATCCCCCGGCAACCGCCATTGCAGCAACACTGCAAACCGCCGCGCCAAGGTATTTTACTTTCCTCCTTAACATAGCATATCTCCTTCCCTGATTTGATATTTGCATTGTAACATACCATTTTGCTATCCATAAATAGCCTTATTTTATATGTTATATACCTTAATGCTGTTTTTATGCCAATTAATTGAAGTTTAGTAGCATTTTGGTATATAATCAGGTTAAGAAACAGTTCAGATTACTTTTTACCGTAATCCCTTTAAGCTGAATATTGATGTCACCCTGAACAAAGTCCACAAATGAGCGGAGCATGATGCCCCGGAACGGAGGAATGTATGAGTGAAGTGATCTTCTCGGTTTTTCCCAGTGAAAATTTTGTCGATCTTGGTCTGTATCAGTTCGGATGGGAGCAGTGCGATCCCTCCCACTCCTTCGGCCCTGCTGCCAGAAACCATTATCTCTTCCATTACTGCCTGTCCGGCACCGGCACGCTCTTTGCAGAGAATACATCCGGCAAATCCATCACTTATCAGATAAAAAGCGGCCAGGGATTTATGATCTTTCCCCACCAGGTCTGCACCTACATAGCGGATCATGAAATTCCGTGGGAGTATGTCTGGATCGAATTCGACGGACTGCGCGCCAAGGAAGCCGTGGAGTTGACCGGCTTAAGCCCGGGTCAGCCTGTCTACAGAGCGCGCTATAAAGATATCGCAGATACGATGAAATCAGAAATGCTTTATATCGTCAACCATAAAAATGAGTCCCCCTTTCATCTGATCGGGCACCTCTTTCTTTTTATTGACAGCTTTATACGTTCCGCTTCCTCCTCCGAGGTCAGCAGAGGAAACAGCCTGCGCGATTTCTACATCAAAGAGGCTATTTCCTTCATCGAGCAGAACTTCCAGAACGATATCTCCGTGGAGGATATCGCGGCCGCCTGCGGCCTGAACAGAAGCTATTTCGGTAAGATCTTCCATGAAAATATGGGAAAGTCACCCCAGGATTTCCTGATCTCCTACCGCATGTCCAAGGCCACCGAGCTGCTGCGGCTCACCGACCTGTCCATTGCGGATACCGGCAATGCAGTGGGCTATCCGAACCAGCTGCATTTTTCCAGAGCGTTTAAGAATGTGTATGGGATCTCGCCAAGACAGTGGCGCAATGAGCATGTGGCGAAGTAGAGATGGAATATCACAAGGAGTTTACGATATACGTGGGGAATAGTATTAAAGAAAAAGCATGATTATTTTTGGATGGGCGGTGTATCCATCATCTCAGGTACTCTTTTCAGAGTGCGTCGGGAACCATTTCCGACCTCAAAAATAATCATGCTCATTACTAACATATTCTTTTATACTTAATAATATACTATTTCTGCCCCACGTTGTCAACCGAGAATGCCTTAATTCTTCCGCTATGTAACCGCCTTGTAATTTTTGCTTCCTGTACATCATGCATAGTAGAAACATAAAGATATTCTTTTTCTGCATCCAGCTTTACTCCAATTAAAACATTATCAGCATATCTTTTAATAAGTTCTATACTTAACCCTTGTTCATTAGGATTCACTCCAATATAATCAGGTTCTAATATGATATCTGGTATATAGTCAATATACCTCAAACAATTAAAATGTTTTCGCTTAACCATATGTGACGGCAAACCTTTCGATCTGTATATTTCAAAATCCTTTATATCTATCCCTAATAATTCATTGAATTTTAAATTATATTTTCCTACTTTTAACAGTTCTTCTCTTTCTTTCATTACAGATATCCTTGTCATTTTAATACAAAATATTCTACCAAAATAATATACTTTTCTAACATTTCGATATTTATAATTTAATTTTTCCGGAATTTTCTCACAACATCCTGTCCAAAGATACGCTCTGCCGGAATCTGTCTTTAAACTACTTCATAGAGCACTTGAACAAAAGCTGTTTCGGCAGAATCTTTCATAAAATAGTGCGAAACGATGTTATGATCACTTTACATATTTTTGTGTAAAAACTGCTGTCGAACAAATGACCATGACAAGACCCGCCACAACCATGATAACCGCCCCTTGCAACTCTCCCGTTAACAACATAAACGGGCCAAACAGCCAGGCATTCAACGCAGTTGACCACAACAGATTATTCGTCAGGTGCATAAGTATGGGTATGTAAATATTTTCCGTATGATAATAAAAGTAACCGAATACAAGCCCTGAAATAAAAGTATGCAGCATCATCAGGGGACTTAAATGCATCACCGCAAAAAGCACAGCCGATATGATAATTGCAGACGCCGCTCGATCATATGGCCGGCATAGATTCAAAAGAATTCCTCTGAAAAATAATTCTTCCACGACCGCGCCTGCCACGCTAAGGACAATATACAGAAGTGAGATACTCACATCATCTGTCTGTACTTGTGCCATTTCCTCCATTGCCCCGCTCAGCATAAACTGTAATGCAGAAATCATATTAAAAAATGACAGACCAATTCCGGACAGTAACGCCAGCAGGATGATCTGCATCCGCGGTTTTTCTTCGGGCACAAAACGGATATAATGATTCTTTCTGTTCATGCAGAAAACCAGAATACCCACGATCAATATGGACAAAATCCTGGTGATATCTGCATTGCGGAACAGAATCGAAAAAAATTGCAGAGACAGGAACCATATGCAGATTAAACCGATGCATTTTAACAATGCTTTTGTTTTCATATTGTTCCTCCCTCGTATAATGTAGTAGTTTCTCTGCCTTACTCTTTTCAAGAATCCCAGATCTTTTAAACACTGGTTTTCACACATTTTTAAGCTTTCTGCGGCATGATTCTGCATCCTCTGTTATGATCACCTTATAGTCCATACTTCCCCCTCAGATCAGAGACCACTTTATCTGCTTCGCGGCATCTTCCATCCTGACAGTGTTCTCTGGAACGGTTCAACTTTGCCAACATTTCCTCTTCTGTCATCATTTCATACGGATAGTATTCTGTTCTGTCATTCTTCCTGATTTCAAAAGGAAAGCCATTGTTTGCAACTGCCTGTGTTAAAAACATTCTCCTTTCCAAATCTCACCTCTCCGACTTCCTATTCTAAATGATTTTTAAATCTAAATCATATATCATATTATAATGCTAAATCATTGCTGATTCAATACATATGACATATTCTACCTGGTCCGGCGACCTGATTGCCGATAAATATCCCCGGCATCATCAGTAAATGAAGCCGGGGACATAATTACAGCATTATTCCCGTTCAGAAAGCAGCATCATCAGGTTAGTCCGGCCTGCAGTCAGTACCGACAGGGCGCACCCAGCCAGATAGCAGGCCAGGAATCCCGCTCCTGCCAACCACAACACCCCGCCGGGATACAGCAGAGTCATAGCCAGAACGCCAATGATACAGCCCAGCAGACACAGTGCCGCCTGTTCCAGGAAAAAGGAAGCAAATGCCCGCAAAGGGGATGCGCCAAGCCCCCGCATGATCGCCAGTTCCATCCGACGGCTGCTCACCATTAGCCAGGAGATGATAAAGCCCAGCAGCCCCACCACCAGAAACAACGCCGGAAAGAGGATGCTGCTGAAACTGATATAGCGGTTCAATCCCCCTACCGTCTCCACAAAGTTCTGATCCCGGAGCAGGACGGTGACCCGATTACGGTTGGTAACGCCTACCTGACTGTATTGCTGCTCTGCCAGCCAGTCCCGCAGATCTTCCAGTTTATAGGCAGAGCGCAGAGTGAAACGGCAGGTCTCGAAGCGAATACGGAAATAGAGGCTCTTCTTCAGACTGTCCACATTCATGATCCGGCCCAGATCACGACTGGGCATCTCCTTGTCTCCCTCTCCATACAACCACTCCGGGCTGCACCACAACGACAGCGGCGCATACACATTATCCTTCGCGCCGACGGAGGTAAAGCTGCCCACGATCCGAAAGTTCACAGGCCACTCCACCAGGAGTTCACGACTGTCCACATACAGGTACATATACAGCCTGAGCGTCAGCATGTCCCCCGGCTTTAAATCGTTGTCCTCCAGGAAACGGCTGCCCACTATAACAGGATAGATGTAATCGGACGGCACATAATTCTCCTCCTCGTAAAGGCGCTCATAGATGGATTCGATCACGGCAGGACAGCTCTCATCCGACAGGCAGCTCTCGTCCCAGCCCTCCAGCCACCGGATCTCGGGCCGGTCGGTATAGTAAAATTCCTCTGCTGCCGAAAGGCTGTTCACTGTCGAAAGTCTGGGCATCCGGAGTATCTTCACAGCCTTGTCTTTCAATACGGAAGTAGTAGGAGTAATATCGGGCAGGGATTCCTCTGTTGTATATTCATAGGGCCAGCTGCGGGATACGAAGATATCTTTCAGGTTCCCGGACTTCCACAGCTGTTGGATATCCCGGGTAGGGACAGCCAGCCCGGTCTGCTTTCGCCCATTGAAGCTGATAACCTGGCCACCTAACACGCTGTCCGCATACAGGCTTTCCATCTGGCCGCTCCAGCTCTGGGCGCTGGCAGACAGAAGAGACACGAACAGAGTGAGCACCAGCGCTGCAACAATCACGATCACGGACCGTCGCCCGCCCCGGCGGGCGGACAGGACAGCGAAGCGCAGAGGACCCTGTCCCCTGGTGGAGGTGCAGCCCCTGGGCACCCGAACCAAAACCTGCCCTTTCTTTGGAGCGTTCTCCTTTCTGGCATGACGCAGAAAGATAAGGCAGAGCATAAGCGCTGCGAAGAATACCGTCAAACCTGCTGCAAGAGCAGGCCAGCCTGGGACTGCTTCCATCTCCTCCGATTCCCTGACCAGACCCACCACAGCCTCGCTGTATCGGGTATCGGCATGGTAGAGGCGTTTTGCCGTCTCCATGGCCGCCGTGACCACACGACTCAGTGTCAGGGAACCGATAACCGCCCCCGCCAGCGCCGCCGCACCGGATACGGCTGATGCACCGGAAAGCAGCCACAGCCGTATTTTTCCTCCAGGCGTACCCAAAGATACCAGCACGCCCACAGTCTCCCGCTGGCGCCCCACGAAAAGAAAAGCAAACAACGTCAACACTGCCAGCGCGCCGATGGCGGCCGACAGTGTGACAGCCCTGGCAGCGGACTCCATGGCCCGGATAGGCCTGGCCGCAGCGGTGTAGCCCTGATCGTACATGGTCAGCTGGACGCCGGCAGGAAGCAGAGCCGGAAGTTCCTCTGCCGCCTGTACCGCCTTACGATTATCAAGCACCGCCCTGCCAAGAGAGTATCCAAACAAAGGAGCAGGGAATCCACTCTCGGCATCCGAAACCCACAGCCGGTCCGGATAGTCAGCAGAAGGATTCGTAATCCCCACGATCTCCAGAGAACGCTGATCCCCTGTTGCGGTGACCTTGTAGCGCTCACCCGGGTCAGAATCCAGAATCTCCAGAGAAACGATATCTCCCACACCCACCGTCAGATACTCCGCCATTCCGCCGCTGATAACGCACACGCCCTTCTCCCCGGCCTGCGGGAATCGCCCTTCGTTCAGATAGAGATGACCCTGCTGAAACTCTTCCAGGGCAGTAATATGATCACTGGCGGTAAGAACGGCGGTGTTATTGGCCATGCTGTAGAGAGTGGCATGTTCCGCAAAGATGCCCTCTGTCAGGGCAGGATCATCCTCTCCGGACAGCTCCAGCCATGGCCTGGCGTCAGAGTCCGGGAACGGCTGCACCTCAAAGCTTCGACTGCCGACGCCCCAGGATACAAAGGATCCGTTGAGCAGATAAGACTTACCTTCCTCCGGGACAAAACCGCTGTCAGCCAGCGTGAAATAACTGAGCATATTGTCAGCTCCATAAGGACTGTACAGGGCACGGCTGATCCGACCGTAACTCCTGTCACTTAAGATCGTCTCATTGTCTCCCATATAGGTGTCCGAACTTTCCACGTAATAGTAACGGGCATTTTCCAGCAGATCCTGCAGGGTCTCCCTGTCATATCCGGCCGGAAGCTCTCCTATAACATCATCCCTGTACACGCTCTGGGAAGACGTACCTTCTCTTACCGTAACGCGATGCCACAGGACGTAAAGATCCTCCGGCTCTTTTTCGCTGATCCCGTCCCCGGACCAAACGCCCTGACGTTGGTTTGACACACCATCGCCCAGATAGTAACAGGGCAGCTTTAAAGGCTCCATGTCCGGCAGATAGAATATATAATATCCATTCCAGACGGCGATATTGCCGTCCGGCAGGATAAAACTGCCTTCGGGAATATCGTTGTCTCCCGCCACGCTGTACAGGATTGCCCGGCTTTCCGGCAGATCTGCCTCATCCACGGCCCCATAACCCGTGGTATACTCCGCCTTGATAGAAGCCACGATCACCGCGTTGTCACTGTAAGGAGTGACCACACTGGAATTCCTGTAACCGCTGACAGATACGAGAGTACTCTTCGTCTGCTCCCACAACTCTACCCCGTCCGTGGCCGCTATGGCTTCCTGATCCAACAGCTCAAGTGCGGCACGGGAGCCGGAATCGGCCGCATCCGCGTCCGGATAATCTTCTCCCATATACTCCACGAGAGCCACAGAGGTATACTGCTCCTCCATCCTGGCCAGCAAAGCGCTACAGTATGCCCACATGCCAAGGCCCAGAGACAGGGCCACGGTAAGTACCAGGATCAACAGAGCGAAGAGGGCGGTACGCCCCCTGGCCCGCAAAGTAGACAAAAGACCGTTTCGTATCGGCATTCTCATCACCTCCCTACACCACCGCACCGTCACGCAGCTCCATCAAGGCATCCGCACGCCCACCGATGGCAGGATCATGGGTAACCACTACCACGCAGTAGTCTTCCTCATGAGCCAGCCCCTCCAGAATGGCCAGAACATTTTCACCGTTGGCAACGTCCAGATTGCCCGTGGGCTCGTCCGCCAGCAACAGCCTGGTCTCCATGCCAAGAGCCCGGGCGATGGCTACCCGCTGCTGCTCTCCGCCGGAAAGCATGGTGGGAAAACGGTTGAGGACACTGGATGGCAGGCCCGCACGCTCTACAAGAGCCGCCGCCTTCTCTTTCGCCTGTTTCGGGCGCATTCCCTGCAGTTCCATGGGGTACATCACATTCTCCGCCACCGTCAACAGGGGAAAAAGACGGAAATTCTGATAGATCACCGCCGCCTTCTCCCGGCGGTATCTTTCCAGATCCATCTCAGCCGTGGGAGTCCCTTCAAAAAGCACCTGCCCCGCAGTAGGCAGATCCAGCCCTGCCATCAGACTGAGCAGAGTTGTCTTACCGCTGCCCGAGCGGCCCATAATGGCATGGAGCTTTCCTGTCTCAAAACTGTAACTGACCCCTTTCAGGGCTTCGACCTGCTGATATTGTGTACGATAGGTGTAACCTGTCCCGCGCAATTCCAAAATACTCATTTCCGCCTCCTTCAGTGTATGTTTCTAATTTAACAGGTAATCCATCGGGCTGTTTTAGCGTTCAAAATGATCCATTTGCCGCGGGTTGAGCCCTCTCTGGGGATATACTTCTTCTCTTTTAAGGAACGGAACCCTCCCTATGGATGGCTTTGAATACAAACAGATAATCTTGGCCGAGGCTGTTTCATGATCCGTCAGGATCCTTTCCATCCGTTTACCACTCTGCCATCTTTCTGTACGTAAAGATTATCTTCTAATCCCTGTCCCTATAATGATCCTACTGGTAACGAAAAAATTCCGCATACCGTCCATTGGCCGCAAGCAATTCCTCCTGCGTTCCACGCTCAATGATCCTTCTATACTCCAATACAACAATCTGCTCTGCCAATCCGATATTGGTCAGACGATGGGAGGTAAAGAGACCGGTCTTGCCCTTGGGCATCCATCACAGCATCCCTGTCACCCTCTCTGGAAATTGGATCTTTCCATCCATAAGGGACTGATCACCCGGAATTCCGTATTGAAAAACTTCTTCCGAACTCCGCCCATAATGCTTACACTGTCTATGAATCATTCTCTTTCCATTATCTTATATATTTTATCATAAATATTTCCATTTGACATATTAATCTGCACATCCGGCCTTGTTCCAGTAATCGCATTTTTATTGCCATCAGATGACTCGACTGCAACACCGCTGAATCTTACCAGTAATCCTGTTTTAGGAAGCGTTATCAAAATAGGAGACACACCTTTACCGTCTCCCTTCGTCCTTTCCCCAACCAGTTTCTTTACAAAATGCAGCAAAACTATCAGCCGAAGAATAAACCTGTTCATCAATAATTACCCACCGCTTCGCTCTCAACATCTTTTCTTCTAAAACTGTATCTGAAGATAACTTCCGTGTAAATGTAAAATAATGTGTTAAACCAAAATCTTCTACAGCAGTGGGGACATTATGTTCCTGTATGTTACTGATTCGCTTGGGTTGAAAATCATTGAAAAAATAATCCCATATTAATTCTGTCTCTCTCATATAATACCAATTAGTCCATTCATAATCTCCACCAAAAGGTCCGACTGTAGTGGTCAAGCGTTTTTGGAATCTTTCCGAAGTTAGTTGATTTTGCGTTTTAATTCAAGCCGCAACAGTTTCCCTTTCAGCAACTCAAAACTGTTGCGGCCATACATGATCCTTTTG
>CAJTPO010000026.1 GCA_910578115.1 uncultured Lachnospiraceae bacterium
AAGCCGCTTCCGGAGGAAGAACTGGAAAAATTTCTTGCAAATACCGGAAAAGAATGATATACTACTATAAGTATTATGAATAAAGGATGAGATAAAGAGTGGGCTTGCGAGTCCACTCTTTTATATGAGACGAATATGTATGCCGTTGGTAAAGCGGATATGACATTGGCAGTCGAGGAGAAATTGAAACTATTATATACGTACGTATCGGGGAATGTTTCTGAGTGATGATGAAAGAAGATCAGGAGGATATATGTCGAAAAGAGAAACATATGAGTTGAGAACGGAGCAGCTTCTGGCTCCCATTGCGGAGCAGTTTGGTGTGGAGATTTACGATGTGGAGTATGTCAAGGAAGGCAGTGACTGGTATTTGCGGGCCTATATTGACAAACCGGATGGAGTCAATATAGGTGATTGCGAGAATGTCAGTCGGGCATTGTCGGACGCACTGGATGCGGAAGATTATATAACGGATGCTTATATTTTAGAGGTCAGCAGTCCTGGGCTGGGTCGGACGTTGAAGAAGGAACGTCATCTGGAGAAGAGTCTGGGAGAGCAGGTAGAGGTCAAGACCTATAAACCTGTTGACGGACAGAAGGAATTTGCAGGGATTTTGAAGGCATATGACGGGGAGACGGTCACGATCGAGACGGAGGGCGTCGAACGCATTTTTAAGCGTTTGGAAGTCGCACTGATCAGATTGGCGCTGGATTTCTGAGCAGCAGAACCGTAAACAGTAAAATTGAGATAGACAGATCAACAGACATAGGAGGATAACGGAAAATGAATAAGGAGTTAATGGAGGCGCTGGACATACTGGAGAAAGAGAAAGATATCTCCAAAGAGACACTTTTCGATGCAATCGAGAATTCTCTGATCACTGCCTGCAAGAACCACTTCGGCAAGGCGGATAATGTGAAGGTGGAAATTGATAAAGAGACCTGTGATTTCCTGTGTTATGCCGAAAAAGAGGTTGTGGAGGAAGTGGAGGATGATGTGCTGCAGATCTCACTGGACGATGCACGGGAGATTTCCCATAAGGCTCAGCTGGGTGACATGCTTCATGTGGAGATCAAGTCTAAAGAGTTCGGACGTATCGCAACGCAGAATGCCAAGAACGTGATCCTGCAGAAAATTCGCGAGGAAGAGAGAAGCGTCATTTACAACCAGTATTATGAAAAGGAAAAGGATGTGGTGACGGGGATCATACAGCGTCATATCGGCAGGAATATTTCCATTAATCTCGGTAAGGCGGATGCTATTTTGAATGAAAGTGAGCAGGTTAAGGGTGAGAATTTCAGGCCGACGGAGCGAATTAAGGTATATATTCTGGAGGTGAAGAATACACCTAAAGGACCGAGAATACTTGTAAGCCGTACACATCCGGAGCTGGTAAAGCGTCTGTTCGAGGCTGAGGTGACGGAGATCAAGGACGGCACGGTGGAAATCATGAGCATTGCCAGAGAGGCGGGCAGCAGGACGAAGCTGGCAGTTCGATCCATCAATCCGAATGTGGATGCGGTAGGTGCCTGTGTGGGAATCAACGGTGTCAGGGTCAATTCCATCGTGGATGAGCTGCGTGGTGAGAAGATTGATATCGTAAATTGGGATGAGAATCCTGGTAATTTGATTCAGAATGCACTTTCTCCGGCTAAGATCGTGGCAGTGTTTGCGGATCCGGATGAGAAGACGGCCAAGGTGGTGGTGCCGGATTACCAGCTTTCGCTGGCCATCGGTAAAGAAGGACAGAATGCTCGACTGGCAGCCAGGCTGACCGGCTACAAGATTGACATCAAGAGCGAAACGCAGGCGAAGGATGCGGTGGGCTTCCGATATGAAGACTATGTCTATGACGATGAGGAATATGATGACGAGTCCTATGAGGGTGAGGAAGCCTATGATGAAGAGTATGATGAAGAGGCGGCGTACGATGAGGCCGAAGAGGAAATAGAAGAGACGGATGTGCGCGGTGAAGAAGGTTATGACGATGAAGACTATGACTTTGAGGAGGAAGTTTACGAAGACGACGGGGATGAAGAGTCCGGAGAGGAATCGGAGGAAGTATAGAGGACGGTAAAATTCCCGGAAGAGATCTGAGAGGATAGAAGTGTCTGTGACGGCATAAGACAATAGAGAGGATACGGTGATGGCGAAGAAGATTCCCATGCGGCAGTGTGTGGGCTGCGGCGAGATGAAAAGTAAAAAAGAGATGATGCGTGTCTTGAAAACGGCAGAAGACTCTATTGTTCTGGATATGACCGGCAGGAAAAACGGCAGGGGAGCTTATCTGTGTCAGGACAGGGAATGTCTGGCGAAGGCGCGGAAGAACAGAGGGCTGGAACGTTCTTTTAAGATGAGCATCCCGAAGGAAGTATATGAGAATCTGGAAAAGGAGTTCGAGGAGGGAGAACATGCAGAACAGACCGAATAAAGATCGGGTGTTATCCATGCTTGGTCTCGCCACTCGCTCCAGAAATGTTGTCAGTGGCGGATTTGCGACAGAGGAAGCAGTTAAGAACGGAAAAGCATATCTGGTTATCATAGCGGAGAATGCTTCGGATAACACCAGAAAAAAATATAGTAACATGTGTGAATTCTATAAGGTGCCATACAGATATTACGGTGAGAAGGATATACTGGGGCACGCGATCGGCAAGGAAGAACGTTCCTGTCTTGCTGTGACTGATGCGGGATTTGCAGATTCGATACAGAAGCATTTGGTAGATTCGAAATAGTTGGAGGTAGCGAGCATGGCGAAAATGAAAGTACATGAGCTGGCAAAGGAGCTGGAGAGGCAGAGTAAGGAGCTGGTCGCTTTTTTGCAGGATAAAGGATATGAAGTGAAGGCGGCACAAAGTTCAATCGATGAAGAGGCGGCGGCCCTGGTGCGTAAACAGTTCGGCGGCGGAAACAAGGGTGCGGATAAAGCGGCGGAGGTAAAGGCAGACAAGGCAGCAGCGCCGGCATCAGGCGGGCAGGCAGGGGCTAAAGCAGCGGCAGAGACTGAGAAGACAGCTGCCGGTGCAGTGCCGAAAGCAGAGAAAAAAGCTGAGGCAGCGCCGAAGACTGAGAGCAGGCCGGAAGCGTCTTCAAAGACGAAAACAGAGACGGGGGCAGCCCAGTCAAGAACGGATGGCAAGGCTCCGGTCAAACAGAATCCGGATGGCAGAAAAGGTGAAAACGGCAGAGGTGAGGCGCCTAAGAAGAAAAAGATCATCTTCGTGAGCAATCCACAGCATTCCAAGATGCAGGGTCAGGGGCAGGGACAACGGTCTTCACAGGGTGGCAGTCATGTCGGACGAAGAAACAATAACGACAATAGGGATAGAAGGCAGAATGGAAATGGTGCAAGGCCTGTTCAGGCGCAGAATGTGCCGCATAAGATCATAAGACCGACCCAGAAACCGATTCCCGTCACTGCGGAGCCTTATGAGGTGCGGCAGAGACAACAGCAGGAGCGCAGGCTGGAGCAGCGGCAGCAGGAGAAGCGTGAGCGTGAGCTGGAGCGAGAACGGGAACGTGAAAGAGAGCTGGAGAGAGAACGTGAGCGGGAGAAAGCAAAGGCGGCACAGGCTGCCAGGACGCCGCAGGAGCAGGGGAGAACAAGAAGTGCGGGAGAGAATCGCAGACCTGAAGGCCAGGGCCGTCCGTCTTATAATAACAATCAGGGCGATCGCCGGAGTGGCGGCCCTGGTGCAGGCCCTAACCGGGGCGGTGGAAATTTTGACCGCTCTCAGAGAGGCGTTGGCGGACAGGACAATCGATTTAAGAAGAATAACAATCAGAAGAGTTTTACGCCCGAGACACCTGTCAAGGACGTGGAGAAGCATAGAGAGGAAGAAAAGCGCAGAGTTAATCAGGACAGGGACAAACGTTCGAAAAAAGATCTGATCTATGAAGAGGATGATGCAGCTGTAAAGAACCGCAATAAAGCTGGACGCTTCATTAAACCGGAGAAGAAGGCGGAAGAGAAGGCAGAGGAGAAGATTAAAGTGATCACGGTTCCGGAATCATTGACGATCAAGGAGCTGGCAGATAAGATGAAGATTCAGCCGTCCGTGATTATTAAGAAACTTTTCCTGCAGGGACAGATCGTGACATTGAATTCCGAGATAAGCTATGAAGATGCGGAAAATATCGCGATTGAATATGATATTATCTGTGAGAAAGAAGTAAAGGTAGATGTCATTGAGGAGCTGTTGAAGGAAGATGATGAGGATGAAAATGCCATGGTGAGCAGACCCCCTGTTATCTGTGTTATGGGACACGTAGATCATGGTAAAACTTCCCTGCTGGATGCCATTCGTAAGACTAACGTGACGGATAAGGAAGCAGGCGGTATCACACAGGCAATCGGTGCTTACATGGTTACCGTTAATGGGCAGAGTATTACCTTCCTGGATACACCGGGCCATGAGGCGTTTACGGCGATGCGTATGCGGGGAGCCAATTCCACGGATATTGCGGTGCTGGTGGTTGCTGCGGACGATGGCGTTATGCCGCAGACGGTCGAGGCAATTAATCATGCCAAGGCGGCAGGCATCGAGATTATTGTTGCGGTGAACAAGATCGATAAGCCCAGTGCCAATATCGACCGTGTGAAACAGGAAATGACAGAGTATGAACTGATTCCGGTAGATTGGGGCGGATCTACGGAATTTGTGCCGGTGTCGGCCAAGTCGGGGGAAGGCCTGGAGGATCTTCTGGAGACGATTCTTTTGACGGCGGAAATTATGGAGTTGAAGGCGAATCCGAACAGAAATGCCAGAGGTCTGGTGATTGAGGCTGAGCTTGATAAGGGACGTGGTCCGGTTGCTACAGTGCTTGTTCAGAAAGGTACGCTTCACGTAGGTGATTTTATCTCGGCAGGCGCAAGCCATGGTAAAGTGAGGGCCATGATAGACGATAAGGGCAGAAGAGTCAAGGAAGCGATTCCTTCTACGCCGGTGGAGATTCTTGGTCTGTCGGATGTGCCCAGCGCCGGCGAAGTATTCGTCGTCCATGAAAATGACAAGAGTGCGAAATCTTATGCAGAGACTTACATGGCGCAGCATAAAGAAGAGATGCTTGCAGATACTAAACAGAGAATGTCTCTGGATGATCTGTTTAATCAGATTCAGGAAGGTAACCTGAAGGAATTGAACCTGATCGTGAAAGCGGATGTGCAGGGCAGTGTGGAAGCTGTTAAGCAGAGTCTGATGAAGCTGTCCAACGAAGAAGTTGTTGTAAAATGTATTCATGGCGGCGTAGGCGCCATCAATGAGTCTGATGTATCCCTTGCATCTGCGTCATCGGCAATCATCATCGGCTTCAATGTAAGGCCGGATACGACAGCTAAGGCTGTGGCCGAGCAGGAAGGCGTGGATGTGAGACTGTATAAGGTTATCTATCAGGCGATCGAAGACATAGAGGCGGCCATGAAAGGTATGTTGGATCCGATCTTCGAGGAGAAAGTTATCGGTCATGCGGAGGTTCGCCAGATCTTCAAAGCGTCCGCTATCGGTAATATTGCCGGTTCTTATGTGCTTGACGGGGAGTTCCAGAGAGGCTGTAAGATTCGTATCACCAGAGAAGGCGAACAGATTTACGAAGGCGCACTGGCTTCTTTGAAACGGTTTAAAGACGATGTCAAGGAGGTAAAGGCTGGATTTGAATGTGGTCTTGTGTTTGATGGATTTGATAAGATGCAGGAGCTGGATATTGTAGAAGCATATGTTATGGTTGAGGTGCCTCGCTGATTTCGGTTTCGAGCGGCTATAGTAAACTACCATCATGCTCAGCCTGCCGCCTGGCGGGCCGCATGGCCATCCATGCTGTGAAAGTCGAAGACTTTCATAGCAAACGGCAAATTTATTTGTCGTTTGCTATAAGATGGACTCTGTTTGTGAGAAGCAGAAAGGAAAGCGTAAGAGCAGGTGAATAATCTGTGGGCAGCAGAAAGGAGTCGGGTATAATGCGTAAGAACAGTGTTAAGAATACCAGGATTAACGGAGAAGTACAGCGCGGGCTGGCCAAGATCATCAGAGGGGAAATCAAGGATCCCAGAATTGCCATGATGACCTCGGTGGTGGCGGTAGAGGTAGCGCCGGACTTAAAGACATGTAAGGCCTGGATCAGTGTGCTGGGGGATGAGACTGCGCAGGCGGATACGCTGGCTGGTCTTGAAAGTGCGGAAGGTTATATTCGCAGTCTGTTGGCTAAGAAGATCAATCTGCGTAACACGCCCCAAATTACTTTTATCCTGGATCAGTCGATAGCTTATGGTGTGAATATGTCTAAAAAGATAGACGAGGTGATCGGCAGAGAAGGAGGCAATATAATAAATGAAGATAATCGATGAAGTGAAAAACGCGGCTTCAATAGCAATCAGCGGTCATATCAGGCCGGATGGGGACTGCGTCGGTTCGGTTATGGGACTGTATCTTTACTTAAAGAAAGAACTTCCCGGAGCGGAAGTAGATGTGTTTCTTGAGAAACCGGCGGAGATATTTGACTGTATCAGCCATATTGAAGAAATTAAATCTGAAATTAATACGGATAAAATATATGATGTTTTTATTGTTTTAGATTGTGCAGACGATCGGCTGGGAGATGCAGGACCTCTTTTTGAAAATGCAGGAAAGAGGATCAATATTGATCATCATATCAGCAATCCGGGGTGCGGGGATGTGCGCATTGTGGAGGCGGACAGAAGCTCCACAGCGGAATTGCTTTATGATCTGATGGATGCAGATAAGATCGACAGGGAAATCGCAACAGCTCTTTATATCGGGATTATTCATGATACCGGGGTGCTGCGGTATTCCAATACATCGCCGCGGACACTGCAGGTTGCGGCGGAATTAATTAAATATGGATTTGATTTTTCTGATATCATTCAAAAGACGTTTTATGAAAAGACCTATGTTCAGACGCAGATCATGGGCAGAGCGGTTTTGGAGAGTGTCAGGTTTATGAATAACAGGTGTATTGTCAGTATGGTATCCCGGCGCATGATGGACTTTTATCAGGTGGGTCCGAAGGATCTGGAGGGGATTGTGAATCAGCTTCAGGTTGTGAAAGATGTGGACTGCGCTATTTTTATGTACGAGACAGGAACACTTGAGTATAAAGTGAGCCTGCGTTCTAACGGCAGTGTGGATGTGGCATCTGTGGCCATGAAGTTTGGCGGCGGCGGCCATGTCCGTGCAGCAGGGTGTACGATGAACGGTACATATCATGATAATATCAATAACCTGTCGAAAGGGATTGCCGAGCAGCTGAACATAAAATAGTAAGGGCAGAGGCGTACTTATGTATAACGGAATCATAAATGTATATAAGGAGGCAGGCTACACATCGCATGATGTGGTAGCCAGACTCCGTGGTATCTGTAAAATGAAAAAAATCGGACATACAGGAACACTCGATCCAGAGGCGGTCGGCGTGCTTCCTGTATGTTTAGGTTCGGGCACAAAGCTGTGCGATCTTTTGACCGACTGGGACAAGGAGTATGTTGCAGTGCTCTGCCTCGGTGTGGTCACCGACACACAGGATATGACCGGACAGGTGATAAAGAAGTGTGAGCCGGATGTGGCAGAGGCTCTGCCGGAAGAGACGGTAAGAGAGACTGTCATGGGATTTCTCGGGGAATACGATCAGATCCCACCCATGTACTCGGCATTGAAGGTCAACGGCAGGAAGCTGTATGAGCTGGCGCGGGAAGGCAAAGAAGTGGAACGTAAGCCAAGAAGGGTACTGATCAAAGAACTGGAGATTCAGGAAATCGCATTGCCCCGGGTCAAAATGCGGGTGGTCTGTTCCAAAGGAACTTATATCAGAACCTTATGCCATGATATAGGAGAAAAGCTGGGCTGCGGCGGCGCAATGGAGTCTCTGACCCGGAGCAGGGTGGGAATCTTTAACCTGGAAAAGGCTTTGACTTTAGGGCAGATTGAAGCGTTGCGCGACCGGCAAAAGCTGGATGATGTGATAGTGAAGCCGGATGAAGTTTTTGTGAAGGATCCGGCTGTCGTGGTGACAGATCGTGGACGGAGAATGGCAGAAAACGGTAATCTGCTCCACATGGAAGATCTGAGTACGGAAATATGCTGTTTGGACGGAGAACAGCTCAGAGTGTATGATGCCACGGGAAAGTTTTACGGCATCTACCGATATTGTAAAAAAACAGGTGCTATGAAACCGGTCAGGATGTTCCTCTGACGGGATGTGCAATCAGCAGGGAGAGTTGCGGGAACGAGCAGTGAGGAAGCAACAGCGATAGAAATCAAACAGGAATAAGATGAGCATGCAGATTATAGAACAGACGACAACGTTTCAACTGAATCAGAGAAGTGCCGTGGCCATCGGTAAATTCGATGGTGTCCATCTGGGGCATCAGGAGCTTATCCATAAGATCATCGGACAGAAGGAACGAGGCTATCTGGCCACAGTGTTTACTTTTGATACATCGGCAGCAGCTTTTTTTGGCGGAGAGGCGAAAGAATTGACCACGCGGAAAGAAAAGCGGAAGCTCTTCGAGCAGATGGGGGTTGACGTACTGATTGAGTTTCCAATGAATGCAGTAACGGCAGCTACGGAGCCGGAAGAATTTGTACATCATTATTTGGCGGAGCAGATGATGGCGGCTTATATCTGTGCGGGACCGGATCTGTCTTTCGGGAAGAAAGGCGCCGGTAACCATGCACTTCTGGCACATTTTGCCAAAGAATATGACTATTGTGTGGAACTGATCGATAAAGTCATGGTGGAAGGCGTGGAAGTCAGCTCCACCAGAGTGAGAGAGGCGGTCAGACAGGGGAAGATGAAAGCAGCAGCACGTATGCTTGGTGAGCCGTATAGCATCAGCGGCCGTGTGGAA
This sequence comes from uncultured Lachnospiraceae bacterium, assembly GCA_910578115.1. Taxonomy (GTDB): domain Bacteria; phylum Bacillota; class Clostridia; order Lachnospirales; family Lachnospiraceae; genus UBA3282. Next base: position 8,861 of record CAJTPO010000026.1, read on the forward strand.
CATGGAAAGAAGCTTGGCCGAAGGATTGGCATGCCCACTGCCAATTTGATACCGGAGGGGGATAAATTGCTGCCGCCCAATGGCGTGTATTATTCCAGAGTTGTGACAGACGACAGGTGTTACAAGGGCATTTCCAATGTCGGATGTAAGCCCACCGTGAGTGACAGTGCCGCCATGGGGGTGGAGACTTACCTGTATGATTTCGCCGGAGATCTTTATGGTGCGGATATTTTAGTGCAGCTTTTGGAGTTTCGCAGGCCGGAAATGAAATTTGACGGGGTGGAAGCTCTCAAAGCGCAATTGGCACAGGATATTGATGCCGGAGAGACATATTAATTATATGCTCTGAGCCAGAATGCGATGACAGAGGAGCATTTTTATAGAAGATTGGGCTTGCCAGTATATGCTGTTTTCGATAAAATATAGTTAACCGCTGAGAGGCAGGTTGAGCATGAGAGGCTTTATTATTAAGTACAATGGTGTTACTGATACAGCGTTACATATACATAAGAAGGGAATTATATACAGATGAATCCAGCGATCATTCTTTCCATGGCAGGTGGTTTGGGACTGTTCTTGTACGGCATGCGTATCATGAGCGACAGTATTGAGAAAGTTGCCGGAGCAAAACTAAGGGGTATTCTGGAGCGGCTGACGACGAACAGGTTTACCGGTATTCTGGTGGGGATTTTCTTTACGGCGGTTATTCAATCATCATCGGCGTGTACGGTTATGGTAGTCAGTTTCGTTAATTCGGGGTTGATGACGTTGACACAGGCGGCGGGGGTTATCTTCGGAGCGAATATCGGTACAACGGTGACGGCTCTTCTGGTATCTTTCAAATTGGAGAAAGTTGCCCCGGTGATTCTGCTTGTGGGCGTATTGATCGTTATGTTCTGTAAGAAACAGAAGCTGTCGCGGTGGGGGGAAGTCATTATTGGCTTTGGTGTCCTGTTTATGGGGTTAAGCACGATGTCAGGCGCTATGGCGGGCATGAAGGATTCCCCGGCAGTTGTACATATGTTTGCCTCTCTTCAGACACCGATTCTGGCGGTGCTTCTGGGAGCAGTGCTGACGGCAGTCATTCAGAGTTCCTCTGTCACAGTCAGTATCATGGTATTGCTTGCCAATCAGGGACTGATGGGGATGGACATCGGTATGTTTATTATTCTCGGCTGTAATATCGGAGCCTGTACTTCGGCACTGCTGGCTTCTCTGAACGGTAAGAAAGATGCCAAGCGAGCGGCTGCTATTCACTTAATCTTTAATGTGATCGGAACGATCATCGTCTATATTATCTTTAGATTATGCGTGCATCAGATCGTGGAAATGCTTATATATGTGACAGGAAATAATCTGGGGCGTGTCGTTGCCTATGCGCATATTGCAATCAAGGTTTTTCAGGTGATCATTATGATGCCTTTTATTCAGGGTATCGTTAAACTTACCTATCTGTTTGTGTCCGGGGATGATAAGAAGGTAGGGTACAGGGACAGTTATCAGTTAAAGTATATCGGGGAGAAGTCGGTTTTGAATCCTGCGACGGCGGTTGTGGAGGCCATTAAGGAACTGGATCGTATGGCGTCCCTTGCTACGGAAAATTTGAATCGTGCCATGAATGTGCTGATGACACTGGATCAGGATGAGATTGAAGAGGTGAGGGAAGTGGAGAAGAATATCGATTTCCTGAGCCATGCGATTACCAACTATCTGGTGAAGATCAACCAGACGACACTGCCGATCGAAGACCTGAAGAATATTGGAGCACTGTTCCATGTGGTAAATGATATTGAGCGGATCGGCGACCATGCCGAGAATATCGCAGAGGCTGCCGTACATCGGATCGAGACCGGAGTGGGATTCTCGAAGGATGCGCAGAAAGAGCTGGGCGAGATGCTGGATATGGTCAACACGCTGCTTCGGTTTTCTGTGGAAATGTTTGTCAAGAGCACGGAAGAACATATGGAGGACGTGGTGCATCTGGAGGATGCTATTGACGAGAAGGAGAAAGAGCTGCAGCAGAAGCATATTGACAGGCTTTCTAATAACGAGTGTTCTCCGGAGGCCGGGGCATTGTACTCGGATATTATATCCGGACTCGAACGGGTTGCGGATCATGCTGTTAACATTGCTTTTTCCAATAATTATGGGGAAGATATTCCAGCGTGAAAATAGTTATTTGACAGATGACGCTTCTGCTGTTATAATAACTCTCGGAAATGTTACAGAATTATTACAAAGTATGAACGAAATGTGTAACAGATTCTATGTGTACGATCGGACAGCGATGAAAGCCTCTGCTGACCGGGGTGCCGGATTAAACCCGAGAGGATGAACATAAGTTATGAAAAGAAGAGAGATCATGTACCTGCTGGCTGGTTGTCTGTTACTTTTTTTACCGCTGCAGACGAGAGCTTCTAACATTCCGGATCTTTTGCCGATAGGAACGATCACAGCAGAAACGATAGAAGGTGGAGATACGTCAGAAGACGCGGCGCGTGAGGAGGAAGCGAAGACAGAGATGACCACAGAGGAGGCGGATACGTCAGACGAAACCGACAGGGAAGAAGACGATGCTGCTGACAGTGAAACCGGAACGGAAAGTGAAACTGTGGGTGTGACGGGTGGAATAGAGAGCCGCGATGTCAAAGAGGATGGAGATGAACAGAGCGAAGATTCTGTAAATGCGAAGGAGGAGTCGACGCAGAAGGGCAGTTCCCTGAAAGAAATTCTGGGCGACGGTATCGGTTCCGGGATGATCCTGGAAGAGACCAAGACGGAAATAGAGTATGCCAGGGCGTATGAGAAAGCTCAAAATGCCAACTGGGGATATACGAATCTGGGAATTGCCAATGTGGACAATAATCTGAATATCCGTGCGGCTGCGGCGGATGACGGCAAGCTGGTTGGCAAGCTTCCAAAGGATGCAGCCTGTGAGGTGCTGGACAGTGATGATACATGGGCTCATATCAGATCCGGTAAGGTGGATGGATATGTCAGTATGGAATATCTATTGACGGGAATACCGGCCAAGCGCAGAGCAGAGGAGTTGGCAGTGACTATGGCGCGTGTCACGACAGACAGTCTGAAGGTCAGGGCGCAGGCCAACACGGATTCCGAGGTGATCACGCTGGTGCCGAATGGGGAAGAACTGGAAGTGGCCGGTGTAGAGGGCGACTGGGTCAGAGTTTATCTGGACGATGAGGAAGTGTTCGTTTCGGCGGAGTATGTGGAAGTCAGTTCTGAGTTGGCGACGGCAGTCACGATGACAGAGCTGTTTTATGGACAAGGTGTATCCGATGTGCGAGTGGATCTGTGTCAATATGCGAAAGAGTTCTTGGGAAATCCTTATGTGTGGGGCGGTACGAGTCTGACGAAGGGAGCGGACTGCTCCGGCTACGTGTTAAGTATTTTTAAGAAATACGGCGTGAGCCTGCCGCATTCTTCGGTGGCTCAGGCGAACTGTGGAACGACCATCAAAGTATCGGAGGCACAGCCGGGAGACCTGATTTTCTATGCTAATGGCAGAACCATCAATCATGTGGCTATCTATATCGGCGGCGGTCAGGTGATTCATGCCAGCAACCCTAAGACAGGGATCCGTATTTCCAATGTGTCGTACAGAAGTCCGGTTAAGGCGGTCAGAATCCTGCAGGATTAAGTGTAAGTGATCTTTGACAGTAGTGTCAGTAAGGCCGGGTAACAGTTCAGCTTTGCACTGTGGTTACATGGTAACCACGCGTGACAGTGAAGCCGAAGGCTGAACTGTTACAAGGCCGGCGGTGACTCTGATACAAAATGCTTTACAAGCTATACTATGTATGGTAGAATAGTCGATGTGTGAAGTGCAGAAGCCCTTTACAAATAAGACACAGCTGACACTCGGAGACGGGAGGCTCCAACCCGATCTTGGTGTCCGGCGGTTAAAGGGATTATAGATCGATCCCCTGCAGGAAAGGAGAAAAAATGATTTCTAAAGAAAAGAAAACAGCAGTTATTAATGAGTATGCAAGAACACCTGGTGATACAGGGTCACCGGAGGTACAGGTGGCGGTTCTTACAGCCAGGATTCAGGAGTTGACGGAGCATCTTAAGGCGAATCCGAAGGATCACCATTCCAGACGCGGTCTGCTTAAGATGGTTGGTCAGAGACGCGGCCTGCTCGCTTACCTGAAGAATAAGGATATCACGAGATATCGTTCTCTGATTGAAAGACTCGGACTGAGGAAATAAGATCAAGAAGGCGGATGTAAGGCTGGATTATATCCAGTCTCGTTCGCCTTTTCGGTTTCATCATGGCAGGAGAACGTCCGGTGGAAATGACTTTGTGGAAATATATTTTATGAAGTCAGATGATACGGCGTGGAGCAAATGGCGATGTATGGGTAGAAGAAGCATCCGAGACCACAAATATACGTACAAGGAGCAGCAGTGAGAGGAAAGCCGCCGCTTTGTGCAGATATTTGTAGTTTCGGCATCTTCTGCCTGTCATATAGTATGTTTTCGCAGAGTGGATATGAGTGGACGCAGGTCTGCACCATGGAGATATTTTCACATTATGACTATGCTTTCACTTTGCGGGAACGAGAGAAAAGGAGAGATGATCATGTATAAGACTTATACAATGGAACTGGCCGGCCGCACCCTTCGTGTGGATATTGGCAGAGTAGGTAAACAGGCAAATGGCTGCGCTTTTATGCAGTATGGAGAGACAACAGTATTATCAACGGCCACGGCGTCGGAGAAGCCGAGGGAGGGAATTGACTTCTTCCCCTGCAGTGTTGAATATGAAGAGAAGCTGTATTCCGTAGGGAAGATTCCGGGTGGCTTTAATAAGAGAGAGGGCAAGGCTTCTGAGAATGCGGTTCTTACCAGCCGCGTGATCGACAGACCGATGCGTCCCTTGTTCCCGAAGGATTACCGTAATGACGTTACACTGAATAATATGGTTATGAGTGTGGATCCGGCATGTCGGCCGGAACTGGTAGCGATGATTGGAACGGCTATCGCAACCTGCATTTCAGATATCCCGTTCGACGGACCCTGTGCAATGACGCAGATGGGAATGGTGGACGGAGAGCTGATCGTGAATCCTTCCCAGGAGCAGTGGGATAAAGGCGATTTGAAGATGACGGTTGCTTCTACGGCACAGAAAGTGATGATGATAGAGGCGGGTGCGAATGAAGTGCCGGAAAACAGAGTGCTGGAGGCGATCTATAAAGCACATGAGGTGAATCAGACGATCATTGAATTTATCAATAAGATCGTTGCGGAAGTGGGTAAGCCGAAGCATACCTATGAAAGTTGTGCGATTCCGGAGCAGATGTTCGAGGATATGAAGAAGATCATAACACCTGAGGAGATGGAGACAGCTGTCTTCACGGATGAGAAGCAGGTGCGTGAGGAGAATATCAGAAATATCACGGCTAAGCTGGAGGAGGCATTTGCGGAGAACGAAGAATATCTTGCGGTGCTGGGTGAGGCGGTATACCAGTATCAGAAGAAAACGGTGCGCAAGATGATCCTGAAAGATCATAAGCGTCCGGACGGCCGGGCATTGGATCAGATCAGGCCCCTTGCGGCGGAAGTGGATATTATTCCGAGAGTACACGGTTCTGCTATGTTCACGCGTGGTCAGACACAGATCTGTAATGTGTGCACGCTGGCGCCGTTGTCGGAAGTTCAGAGAGTGGATGGCTTGGATGAAAATATAACGAGTAAGAGATATATGCATCATTACAATTTCCCGTCTTATTCTGTAGGGGAGACGAAGGTAAGCCGCGGACCGGGCAGAAGAGAGATCGGACATGGAGCGCTGGCGGAGAGGGCGTTGATCCCGGTACTGCCTTCCGAGGAAGAATTCCCGTATGCGATCCGTACGGTATCCGAGACGTTTGAATCCAACGGTTCTACCTCTATGGCTTCCACCTGTGCATCCTGTATGTCACTGATGGCGGCAGGCGTGCCGATCAAGAAGATGGTTGCAGGTATTTCCTGTGGTCTTGTGACTGGAGATACAGATGACGATTTCGTATTGCTGACAGATATTCAGGGACTGGAAGACTTTTTCGGTGATATGGACTTTAAGGTTACGGGTACCCATGACGGTATCACGGCGATCCAGATGGACATTAAGATCCATGGACTGACAAAGCCGATCGTGGAAGGAGCCATTGCAAGATGCCGTGAGGCAAGAGAATTCATTATGGCTGAGTGTATGGTGCCGGCTATCGCGGCGCCTCGTAAGGAAGTTGGACCTTATGCGCCTAAGATCATTTCCGTACAGATCGATCCTGAGAAGATCGGTGACGTAGTGGGGCAGCGTGGTAAGACCATCAACGAGATCATCGCCCGCACAGGTGTTAAGATTGATATTACCGATGACGGACAGGTGTCCGTATGCGGTACAGATAAGAGCATGATGGATAAGGCTGTGGAGATGATCAAGACGATCGTGACAGACTTCGAAGAGGGGCAGATCTTTAAGGGAACCGTGGTCAGCATCAAAGAGTTCGGAGCTTTTGTTGAGTTTGCACCCGGCAAGGAAGGAATGGTCCATATCTCCAAGATTGCCAGAGAGAGGATCAATCATGTAGAAGACGTGCTGACTTTAGGAGATAAAGTGACAGTAGTCTGTCTTGGCAAGGATAAGATGGGCAGAATGAGCTTCTCCATGAAGGATGTGGCTCAGGTTTAGAATGTTTTTGTTGGAAGAATATTTGTTTACAGGTGAATGGCTGAAAGGCAGCAAAGTGGATTTTGTCTGCGAAACAGAACGCAGCAGATTGGAATGAGAGGTGGCTGGAAAATACCCGAACACCGGGTATTCTTCATATAGGCTTGAGATTCCGCAGGGCGAAAGCATGGAGGGTATCATGAATAAATCAACCATACTGATTGTCGACGACGTAGATATTAACAGAGAGATTCTTTGTGAGATGTTTCATGACTATGAAACAATTCAGGCAGCTAACGGTAAAGAGGCTATGGATATCATTGCAGCCAAGCCTGAGGAGATTTCAGTTGTCCTTTTGGATGTTGTTATGCCTGTTATGAATGGCGTTGAAGTACTGGAAGAGATGAAAAAGCGTAACTGGATCGACAACATTCCAGTGCTTTTGATCACTGGTGAGGCAACAACGCAGATCGAGCGTGATGCCTATCGGCTGGGTGCAAGCGATATTATTAAGAAACCGTTTGACGCCTATATTGTAAAACAGCGTACCAGAAACGTGATCGATTTGTACTATAATAAGCGTCATCTGGAAGAAATGGTGGAAATACAGACGAAAGTGCTGCGTAAGCAGGCAGAAGAACTGCGTCATATGAACGACCATATCATAGATGTTATGAGTAATGTGGTGGAGTTCCGTAATCTGGAATCCGGAGACCACGTTAAGCGTGTAAAGACATTTACGAATATACTGGCAAAGCATGTGGCTAAGGAGCATCCGGAGTATGGCCTTGATGAGAATATGATCAATATCATTACTTCTGCTGCGGCCCTGCACGATGTAGGTAAGATCGTGATACCCGACGGTATTCTCCTGAAGCCGGGTAAGCTTTCCGATGAAGAATTTGATGTGATGAAGTCTCATACGACCAGGGGCTGTGATGTCATTGATATGTTGGGAGACATTCAGCAGGGTGAATACCGCAGGGTCAGCTATGAGATCTGCAGACATCATCATGAGCGGTATGACGGAAGAGGTTATCCTGATCACTTGAAGGGGGAAGAGATTCCGATCGCGGCTCAGATTGTGTCTGTAGCCGATGTATATGATGCTCTGGTACATAAAAGAGTCTATAAGGCGGCATTCCCGTTGGATGTAGCATATGATATGATTATTAACGGTAAATGCGGGATTTTCTCTCCGAAATTGATGGAGTGTCTGGGATCGGCCAGAGAAGAATTTGAGGCAATTGTTATAAACAGCCAGAAAGAGGCATAAACAGTAACACCATGAAAGTATCAGCTTTCATGGTGTTATTTTAGTATATATTCTGATGTTATTTACCAGGCCGCTGCCGATTTATCGGCCTTCTCTTCACAGTATTTACAACGGTAGATTTCCTTCTTTTCATCAGCAAGTACGAAAATATGGGGAAGTTCCTGTTCTATGGAAGTGATGCAGCGTGGGTTTCGGCATTTGATCACGTTTCGGATCTCCTTTGGCAGGATAAGCTCTTTCTTGTCTACGATCTTTCCGTCTTTGATCACATTGACGGTTATATTGTGGTCTATGAAGGCCAGAACATCCAAATTCAAGGTATTAATGTCACATTCTACTTTCAGGATATCTTTTTTGCCCATCTTATTGCTGCGGGCATTTTTGATGATCGCCACGGTGCAGTCCAGCTTGTCCAACTGCAGATGGTGATAGATGGAGAGACTTTTGCCGGCTTTGATATGATCCAGTACGAAGCCTTCTTCGATTTTTCCTACATTTAACATGTTCATTTCCTTTCCTGGTTATATTGTTTGGTTTGCTGCAGGCAGATCTCGTGAATGAGCTGTGCCTGTCTTTGCCGTTTAATCTGCAGACTTAAGCAAAGTGAGGATCAGAGCCATTCTGACATAGACGCCGTACTGCGCCTGTTTGAAATAGACGGCCCGTGGATCGTCATCTACTTCCACGGAGATTTCATTGACCCGCGGGAGCGGATGCAGCACCAGCATATCCGGCTTTGCCGATTTCATTTTTTCTTTATTCAATATATAGAAATCCTTTAAACGGACATAATCTTCTTCATTGAAAAAACGTTCCCGCTGGACCCTGGTCATATACAATAGATCCAACTGTGAAATGCTGTCCTCCAGCCGGATCACTTCCTCATAAGTAATTCCTTTCTCACGCAGCATATCCGTGATATAATCAGGAACTTTCAGCTCCGGAGGAGAGATGAAAATAAAATGGATATCGGTATAACGAATCAGAGCGTTGATCAGTGAGTGCACGGTTCGTCCGAATTTCAGATCGCCGCAGAGACCGATGGTAAAATTTCCAAGCCTTCCTTTTAGGGCACGGATCGTCAAAAGATCGGTCAAGGTCTGCGTTGGATGCTGGTGTCCACCGTCTCCGGCATTGATCACCGGAATACGGGAACGCTCGGCAGCAACCATGGGAGCACCCTCCTTGGGATGGCGCATGGCACAGATATCAGCGTAGCAGGAAATAACTCTGATCGTATCGGATACACTTTCTCCTTTGGAAGCCGAGGAGGAGCCGGCGTCTGAGAAGCCCAGTACCTGTCCGCCCAGATTCAGCATGGCAGCTTCAAAGCTGAGTCTTGTCCGGGTACTGGGTTCATAGAAGCATGTAGCCAGCTTGCGGCCTGTGCATGCATGGGCGTATTTGGCGGGATCAGCCTCGATATCTTCGGCCAGATCGAAAAGCATGTCAAGTTCTTCTACGCTGAAGTCCAGTGGGTTCATCAGATGTCTCATAAATTATTCTACCTCTTTCTCAGTAATTTTGTTTCTCAAAAAAATAGAAGAGAATACTCTCTTCTATTTAAAATATGGAACTATGATTGAAAGGACAACAAGTCTTCTACAGGTTTCCTTCTGGGAGCGGCAGGTGCCTCATCGGGATAGCCAACGGGAATAAGAGCCACCAGCTCTCTGTCTTCCGGCAGCTGCAGCATGGTCTCGATAGAGGCCTGATCGAACAGGCCGAGGATAACTGTGCCAAGCCCCTGTTCATAAGCGGCAAGGCAGAAAGTCTGAGATGCGACACCGGCATCATACATCTGCCAGCCGTCACCACGTGGTGTGCTGAAAGAACCGTCACGCTCGTAACCGCTGCGATTCTTAATTACGGTAACGGCAACCAGAACCGGAGCACCGGAGATGATCGGAGCGTTGCCGGGATAAAGAGAAGTGCCTTCTTCAGCGATTTTTTCTTTCAGGTCACCTTCGATAACGATATAGCGGGTGATTTGTGTATGCTTCCAACTGGGAGCATAAGATGCGGTCTCGACGATCTGTGCCAGCAGATCATGAGAAACCGGCTCGGCTTTAAATTTGCGGATACTTCTGCGTCCCAGGATACATTCTTTTGCAGTCATGGATTTGCCCTCCTTATAGTGTGTGATTAGTCCGAATTCCCTATATTTTGTATATCATATCATAAAGAGGAACGAGTTTCAAGCTGTACACTTCGGGCCTTAAAAATTTGTCAAAAAGAAGGGGGTGTGTTATAGTAAGATATGTATGTAAGCTGACAGGTGTGATGTTTTTGGAATGGAGGTAACGATGGAGACAAGGACAGAGGCATTGGAGCAGGAATTGAAGGTTAACAGAGGCGATGACGATCGTGATACAGGAGAGAGGAAGGAATATGTGGAACGGAAACGCTGGGTATTTTTGGGGCTTCCTTTTACATTTACGAAGTATACGGTGTCGGATGAAGTGATCACCATCAATGAGGGCCTTTTGAATACAAAAGAGAACGATTGTTATTTATATAAAATACAGGATGTGGAACTGCAGGTAAGTTTGGCAGAACGGATTTTTGGATTGGGTACGGTAGCATGCTATACGGGCGACAATACACACCCGCAGCTGTTTCTGACGCATATCAGGAATGCCAGGGAAATCAAGAACTATATCCTGAAAGCAGCGGAAGAGGCAAGGAGAAAGCGCCGCACCTTAAATACATTGAATATCAATGCATCTGATATCGACGAGGATGATCTGTAGGATTAATCTTCCGATCAGATGGTTCGATGAGTTTCTTCTGTTTCCAGGAGAAGATGTTCGAACAGCAGTCCGGCGGCAAACCAGCAGGGAGCGTAATCCAGGCGAATTACTTTGGCAATGTTCCAGCGGGAGCGTTCGTAATTCCAGGGACACAGTTCCCGTCTGCGCAGAAGAATGCCGGTCAGAAATTCCCCGGTAAAGATGATTCCGGTATAGACCAGACCGCGGAAAATGAAATTCTGATGGCGGAGCAGGCGGCAGAGGGGAGCCAGTAAGGCTGCCAGTCCATAGATGGGAAACATCCAGATCGAGGTGACGCCGGGCAGTTTGAAGTCCCTTCTGCGGAATGCCTGGAAAGCGGTAAAGGTAATTTCAAGAAACCAGCCGAGCAGGCCGCAGTGGATATAATTGTGAATAAACTTTCGCATAGTATTTTGTTCCTTTCCGGTTTGTCTGCACAACTGTGTTAAAGGCCACAGGCCTGCACGGCAGCAGGATATCTCTATCAGGATTGCCATAACCGGGGTATTATATACGTACAGATTGGAAATAAGCGGTGTCGTTAATGAATGGAAGCAGTGGAATGAGAAGTCGGTCCTGTGAGAGGGGAGGCGTACATGAATTATAAAGAAGCGATGGTTTATATGGAGGATCTTGGCCGGTATGGAAGTGTCATGGGGCTTTCATCCATGCGTGAATTGTGCAGACGCCTGAACAATCCGCAGGATCGGCTGAAATTTGTGCATGTAGCGGGAACCAACGGCAAAGGTTCCATCGTTGCCTATGTATCGACCGTACTTAAGAGAGCCGGATATAAGACAGGGAGATATATATCGCCCACCGTGAGCGATTACAGGGAGCGGTTTCAGATCGGCGGCAGGATGATCACGCAGGCGGATCTGTGCAGATATTTGGAACCGGTCAGGGCGGCGGCGGATGCAATGGCGGCAGAAGGACTGCCCCATCCTACGGCTTTTGAGGTGGAGACGGCGGTCGCCTTTCTCTGGTTTCTGGATAAGCAGTGTGAGATCGTAGTACTGGAGACGGGATTGGGCGGGGCTTCGGATGCTACGAATGTTATAGAGACGACTCTTGTGGCGGCGTTTGCCTCGATCAGCAGAGACCATATGGGGATTCTGGGAGAAACGCTGGAAGAGATAGCGTCGGTTAAGTCGGGTATCATAAAGAGCGGTTGTTATGTCGTGTCGGTCCGGCAGCCGCCGGAGGTTATGCAAGTGCTGCAGCAGGCGGCGTTACTCTGTAAATACGAATTTCATGTGGCGGATGTAAACCAGGCTCAGAATATCCGGTACGGCGTGGCGAAACAGTATTTTACCTACGAAAAGTATAAGAAGCTGGCCATTACGATGACGGGGCAGGTGCAGATAGAAAATGCCGTGGCGGCGGTGGAGATCATTACCACGCTTGGCAGGCTGGGATTTCCGGTAAAGGAGGAGCAGCTCAGGCAGGGACTTCTGGAGACACGTTGGCGGGGCAGGTTCGATGTGATCGGGAAGAAGCCCCTTTTCATTGCAGATGGGGCGCATAATGAGGACGCGGCAGGAAAGCTGGCCGAAAGTATCAGATTTTATTTTACAAATAGAAGGATCATCTATATAATGGGAATGTTGAAAGACAAAGAATATGATAAGGTGATCCAGGATACGTATACATTGGCGGAACATATCGTTACGGTGACGCCGCCGGCCGGTGAGCGGGCGCTGCACGCCTATGAACTGGCACAGGCAGCGAGCATGTTTCACGACAGTGTGACGGTGGCAGACAGTATACAGGAAGCGGTGGAGATCGCATATCTGCTGGCAGGTCAGGATAAGGATGCCGTTATCATCGCATTCGGTTCTCTCTCATATCTGGGAGAACTGATCAATGTGGTAGAACATAGAGACACGATCAGGAGAGATTCTCATGGTAGATCAGAAGAAAATTGAACAGGCAGTAAAGCTTTTGCTGGAAGGAATCGGTGAGGACGTGACCAGAGAGGGGCTTGTTGACACGCCCAACCGGGTTGCGCGGATGTATGGGGAGATCTGCAGGGGGATGGATGAGGATCCGTTGCAGCATCTTTCCAAAACTTTTGCAGTGCAGAGCAATGAGATCGTCCTGGAGAAGGATATCACCTTTTATTCCACCTGCGAACATCATCTGATGCCTTTTTACGGCAAAGTGCACATTGCATATCTGCCCGACGGCAGAGTGGCGGGGCTGAGCAAACTGGCCCGCACGGTGGAGGTGTATGCCAGAAGGCTGCAGATACAGGAACAGATGACGATCCAGATCGCGGAGGCCGTTATGGAGCACTTGAAACCGCGGGGAGTGATGGTGATGGTGGAAGCGGAGCATATGTGTATGACAATGCGGGGGGTGGCAAAGCCGGGCAGCCGGACGGTCACGACGGCGGCCAGAGGGTGTTTTCAGGAGGATGAGCAGCTGCGCCGGTATTTTTATGAGATGGTGCGCTTAAGATAAAGAGATCTGACTTATTGATTGGTCAGCAAAGCGAAACATGAAAATGGCAGACGCTGCGTACTGGCTTAATTAACTGACGTTGCAGGATGAATGGTAATTTATAATGGCGATAATGATGATAAGGGAGAGATGATTTGAGGATAGGAAGCAGGGATTTTGCCATACAGGGGCATACGTATGTAATGGGGATTTTGAATGTGACGCCGGATTCTTTTTCTGATGGGGGCAGATATCAGAAGCTGGATCAGGCGTTGTATCATGTGGAGGAAATGATAACGGGTGGTATGGATGTAGTGGACGTAGGCGGTGAGTCTACCCGGCCGGGTTATACGCCGGTCACGGCAGAGGAGGAAGAAGAACGCGTAATTCCGGTTATAGAAGCTATTAAGTCCAGATTTAACATACCGATTTCCCTGGATACATGCAAGGCTGCGGTGGCAAAAGTCGGTATCGAAGCAGGTGTGGATCTGATCAATGATATCTGGGGATTGAAATTCGATCCGGCGCTTGCAGAAGTGATCGCAAATGAAAATATCGCATGTTGTTTAATGCACAACCGTAAGGAGGCCGTTTATCAAAACTATATGGAAGAAGTGTTGTGGGATCTGGAAGAGACACTGCAGATCGCACACCAGGCAGGGATCGCTGATGATAAGATCATCCTGGATCCGGGGGTAGGCTTTGGAAAGACCTATGAGCACAATCTGGAGATAATCGACAGGATGGAAATGCTGCATTCCCTTGGGTATCCGCTGCTGCTTGGCGCCAGCAGAAAGTCTGTGGTCGGCAATGCATTGAACCTTCCTAAGGAGGAGCGGGTGGAAGGAACGCTTGTGACCAGTGTGTTTGCGGTTTTGAAGCGGGCTATGTTTGTCCGGGTACATGATGTGAAAGAGAATGTGCGTGCCATCAGGATGGTGGAGGCGATCCGGGACGGATATGAGAGGCAGCCTGCTAGGGACAGGAACTGCAGGTGACTTTCATGCGGATCGGAGGGTAGGTGAAGCAGCGTCATGGAGCCGAGGGCGGCAGGAAACGAGCAGGCAGACGGGATGAAGATGAGGTTGGGATAAAGCATGAGGATAGATAATATGGATCAGATCAGGATAGATAATTTACAGATATTTGCCCATCACGGGGTTTATCAGGAGGAGAATGAGAAAGGGCAGAATTTTTACGTCAATGCTGTTCTGGAGACGGATACGATGCCCGCGGGTATTCTGGATGATCTGGCGCTTTCCACGAATTATGGGGAAGTGTGCAGGTTTCTGGATGGTTTTGTCAGGGAACATACGTATAAGCTGATAGAGACCGTTGCCGAGAAGGCAGCGGAAGCGTTGCTGCTTACGTTCCCTCTTGTCAGACGGGTGACATTGGAAGTACGCAAACCGGAAGCGCCGATCCCGCTGCCTTTTGCATCCGTGTCGGTGAGGATTACAAGAGGATGGCACAAGGTTTATCTGTCCTGCGGATCCAATATGGGAGACAGGAGAAGACATCTGGAGGAGGCGGTGCAGGAGCTGCGTGCCGATGATAAATGCAGGGTGCTGCAGGTCTCCGACTGGATTGAAACACCACCTTATGGAGGCGTGGAACAGGATGATTTCCTTAACGGCGCTATCGAGGCAGATACATTGTATACACCGCAGAAGCTGCTTTTGAAGCTGCATGAGATAGAGCAGGCTCATGGAAGAGAGCGCAAGGTACACTGGGGACCGAGGACGCTGGATCTTGACATACTGCTCTATGAGGATTACATCTTGTATTCAAAGGATTTGATCCTGCCGCATATAGATATGCATAACAGGCGTTTTGTGCTGGAACCTCTCATGCAGATCGCACCGTATGCAGAGCATCCGGTTCTGCGTAAAAGTGTGCGGCAGCTATTTGAGGAAGAGCAGGTAAGAGAGGGCTGTGAACGCCCGCATGTGGAATAACGGAGGCAGATGATACAGCAATGGACAGAGCAGGATTATATGCAGGTGAGTTGACGATCAACGTGGCAGAGGAGATTTATGAGAAACATCTGAAGGGAGACTTTCCGCCGGATGAGGTAAAGCCGTTCTCTATCATTAAAGAGATGTGGTCGAAGAAGAATTATTATATGTATGGATTTTATGAGAAGGGGAAAGGGCAGAGGGAAGAGACTCTCTGCGCGTATGCTTTCTTACTTGCAGACCATAAGAGGAAGATGCTGCTGTTAGATTATTTTGCAGTCTGTGGACAACTGCGGGGATCAGGATACGGATCGTGCGCATTGGCTATGCTGCGGGAAGAGTGTGCGGATTGGAACGGGATCATGATCGAAGTGGAGGATGATGAACTGCCGGGGTTGGACGAGGAGACGAGAAAAGTCCGGCAAAGGCGCATCGCTTTCTATAAGGGGACAGACTGTCAGATGACGACCACCAGGAGCAGGCTGTGGGGCGTGGACTACCGCATTATGGTCCTGCCTGTCATGGACAGCCAGGCAGGAGAAGATATGGCCGGAAAAATAAGATCTGTCTATCAATGTATGTATGATGATGCAGTCCTGCAGAAGCGTTTTGCGATCACGGCAAAGTAAGGACAGGAATAATTTGTAATTAAACAGTGACAGGGGGAAATATTCAGATTCCCTCTGTTTTTTATTAGGAACCCGGTCTAACGAGATTGTCTTTGATTTCTGAATGAAGATCTGTAAATCTGAGATCTTTGTCTGTTATAGATTCCAACGAGAAAATATTTGTTTTTGCTGCTGGAAAAGAAAGGAAGGAGAACCTGAATTAATGAAAACAAATCTTAATAAATGAAGAGAGAGTGAATTATTGATAATTTAAGGACAGTGACGGTTCATGTTATAGTAAGACCATCAAAAATACAGGGCTTTGAGTAAAATAGTAGAAAGGTGTGTGCTATGGATAAACATGGAAAACTATATCAGTTAAAAAAGCAGCTGCCATTGCAGATGTTTGTGTGGGCCGGAATTGCGTATTTGCTTATCTTTCATGTAATTCCGATGTTTGGAATCATTATCGGATTTAAAGATTACAATATAACTTCCGGAATTAAAGGGATCTTTACAAGTGAATGGGTCGGATTGAAATATTTTAAGGAATTTATTACAGATTACAAATTCCCGAATCTATTGAGGAATACGGTTGGGATCAGTGTTTTAAAACTGATATTTTCTTTTCCGGTACCGATCATGTTTGCGGTCATGCTGCATGAGATGCGCGGTAAAAAATTTAAGCGTGTGGTGCAGACCTGCAGCTATCTTCCACATTTTATTTCCTGGGTCATCATTGCCGGGCTTTCTTTTCAGATGTTTTCATCTACGGGAGTCGTAAACACGGCACTGGGACTGCTTCCGGGATTTAAGGAGCCGATTCGGTTTTTGACGCAGGAGAATTTATACTGGGGAGTGGCAGTTTTTCTGGATGTATGGAAAGAAACAGGCTGGTGGGCGATTGTTTTTCTTGCGGCAATTTCAGGAATTGGCAGGGATCTGTATGAAGCGGCAGAGATTGACGGGGCAGGCAGGATGCAGAGGATTTGGAATATTACGTTGCCGTGCATTAAAGGTACGATCGTTATTGTTCTGATCATGACCATGGGAAATCTTTTTGGCGGCGGACTTGGCGGCTCAAACTTTGAGCAGAGCTATCTTCTGGGAAATGATGTCAATAAAAGTGCGTCTGAAATTATTCAGACTTACACATTTGAGGTCGGTTTAAAGAACGGAAGATATTCGTACGCAACGGCAGTAGGACTGATTCAGTCGATGGTATCTTTGATTTTGATTTTTATCAGTAATTTCGTGTCAAAGAAAATATCGGGTGCAGGTTTGTTTTAGGAGGGGTTATGATAAAACGCAAAAAACGTTCCAGAGAAGACTGGATCATGGATAGTGTTATTTTTATTTTGTCGATCATTGTTCTGCTTATAACAATATATCCATTTTATTACATATTCATTCTTTCATTTAATGAAGGACTCGACGCAAGCCGAGGTGGAATCTATTGGTGGCCGAGGAAGTTTACGCTGGAAAATTATCAGAAATTTTTAAATGACGCAAAATGGATCAGAGGCTTTTTTATGTCGCTGTTGAGAACCGTGGCAGGTACATTGACGGGTGTTTTGTTTACAACGCTTGTATCTTACGGACTTTCTTTTCGAAATCTGGTTGGAAGAAAATGGTATATGGTCCTGGTGATTGTCTGTATGTACTTCTCGGGAGGAATTATCCCATATTACATGGTACTGAAGACTTTACATTTGATCGATACATTTTGGGTTTATATTGTTCCCGGGGCAATGAATTTGTTTTTTGTAACGGTTGGAATGTCCTTTTTTGACGGTATTCCGCCTTCGCTTCGGGAATCCGCCAAAATTGACGGTGCAGGAGAACTTCGTATTTTTTCAAATATTATTTTACCGATCTCCAAACCGTTTCTTGCCACACTTGCACTGTTTGTCGGAGTGGGACATTGGAATAACTGGTATGATTCGGCCTTTTTTATACGCTCAAAGGAATTGAGAACGTTATCTTATCTGATGATAGAAGTGATCAATACGAATCAGGAGACAGGAAATAAGACGGCGGCAGCATTTCAGTCAGCCAGCACAACGAGTCTTTCTGTACAATTAACTGCTATGGTGATCTCGGTTGTTCCGATCATGTGTGTGTATCCGTTCCTGCAGAAATATTTTGTTGGTGGTATGATGATCGGGGCAGTAAAAGAATAGAGCGTGAGTATTGTTATTTCGGAAAACGTATGTGGTGAGAAAGCGGTTTTCCTGGAATATAATAAACTTGGCAGTGTTTGAAGCTGCCGGAACAAACAGGAGGGTTAGAATGAAGAGAAGAATAATTGCCATTGTTTTGGCGACAGGAATGCTTTGCGGATGCAGTACATCAGCGGATACTGTAAAGGAAGAGAAGGCGGTGGCCGCAGAGGAGGAAGGGAATGATGCCGCAGGAGAAGAAGAATCGGCCAATGTGAGCGATGAGGGGGTTGTTACATTAGATTGGTGGACGGATTTCTCGTGGTATTATTCCGATAATTGGGAGGGTATTATTCCGGAAGAGATTACCAGAGCAACCGGTGTGGCATGCGAAGTGACAAGAGCTGCGGACAGCGGGCAGCTTAATCTGATGATCGCATCAGGGGAACTTCCGGATATCATCTGGTGTGATAATGGGTCAGGAGCTGTAGACCGCCTTTGCGATAGTAACTTATGCTACAGCTATAATGAGTTGATTGAGCAATATGGAATAGACTGGGAAGTGAGTCCGGAACGCATCTATGTTGCCAGGACACATAATATAGACGAAGCAGATGAAAATTTTTATACGATTCTGCAGAATTACCTGTCAGAGGAAGACTGGGCTGATAACGAGGTTGGATGTCCTATCAATATTGCCGGTCTATATTACAGAAAGGATATCTGGGAAGAACTAGGATGTCCGGAAATGAATACAGTTGAACAGATCAAAGAAGTAATGGCAATGGTAAAGGATAAATATCCGGACATGCAGGTGATCAATGCGGGTAACAGCGGCTGGCGTCTGGGAGGCTTTGCAAATTGGTTCGACGCGGGAGGAAATACGGATTTCCGCTATGACAAGGACGGGAATGTTGCCTATGGCGCTACCTTAGAAGGCTATCATGATTATATGAAATGCATGAATGAATTCTTCAGAAACGGCTACTTTACAGAAGAGAGTCTTGCCCTTACTGTAGAAGCAGACGCGCAGCAACAGGCGACCAGTGGTAAAAGCTTTATCTATGAGTGGAATGCAAGACCGACATGGCTGGAGGAATTGAATACAAAAACGCGGGAAGTTATACCAGAGGCGGAGTGGGCATTTTTGTCGATCCCGGATGACGCAAAAGAGATCCCGTATTCACAATCCGGGTGGGCCGGGCTGTTTATTTCAAAGAATTGCAAAGATCCGGAAGCGGCAATTCGTCTGATAGCCTATTTGAATAGTGAACAGGGGCAGAAGCTCAGTCTTTGGGGAAGAGAAGGCATTGATTATGAAATGGATCAGAACGGAGTTCCGCAGTTTAGTGAGGAATGGAAGGAAGCAAACAAAGATATTACGGTAATGTCTGAACTATATAATCCTAATTATTTCTGCACTACAGAGTTGCATGAGATCCTGCAGTACTATTCGGGTGTGGATCAGGAAGTGATTGATATGTTCACTAGGAATGCCGATAAGATCAAGATGAACCTTGAGTTGTCGCTTGCGGCTCCAAAAACAACTTCTGATGCAGGAATCATTTATTCCAAGATCAAAGAGGCGAGCGGCGCTGAGACGACTAAGCTCATTACGGCGGCTACAGAAGAAGAGTTTGAGAAACTGTTTGAGGAATATATGGAACTGTTGGATAAGATAGGTGTGCAGGAATTGAACAAAAATGTGACGGAAACGATCCGGCGGATTAAAGCGGATCTTGGAGCATAAGGTTGAAAGCAAAAGCTTCAGGTGTTATTCCTGAAGCTTTCTGTATTCACCGGGAGTCATATGTTCATACTTTTTGAATATGCGCAGCAGTTGATTGGAGCTGTTGTAGCCAACCAACGTGGCGATTTCATCCAGCGTATGGAATTCTGTCTGTACAAGAAGTTTTTTTGCATGTTCAATCCTTTTTTGATGCAGGTAAGTAAGATAAGAGTATCCAAACTGTTTCTTAAACAGAGAACATACATAATTCGGATGCATTTCGACGGAATCGGCAAGATTTTCCAGGGAAATATCTTCCGTATAATGATGATCGATATAAGAAATCAGCGTGGAAACAGCATCCGGTTCACTGCCTCTTTTCTGGGAATCCTGTATAAACTGCCGATACGAAAGTATATTCTGTAAAATGGCTCCCCGCAGCTTTTCTGGTGTATCCAGTTGTTGTTCGCTGTAAGTCTTTTGCAGCAAAGGAGCATTGAGATTTTCCAGATAAAAGTTACAGTTTGAGAGAAAGCTTTCGTATATTTCATCAAACAGTCTTGGAGAGGGCGTAAACTGCGACAGCAGCTTATCGATGTATTGCTGCATCTGTTGCGATAATTTCAACTCGTCTGTTTCGGCAAAAATTTTGATGCAGTCCCAATACGTGATAAAAGAAATATCAGCCATTTCCTGATTTTCAGGGTATATCTTCTGATAAAAAATACGTAACTGTGCGTTCATATAGAGATTATGCAGTTCCTTCCAGCTGTTGCTGCTGATGCTGATACTGTAGCGGAAGGACTGATTTAGCAGGATATGACGGAAGATCTGCTTCAAAGGAGCTGTATCAATAAAAAAATGATCGTGGTTGCAGACTGTAATATACTGTCTGTTTTGATAAAAATAAAAGGTATGGCATTTCTGGTAGTGAAAGGACAGCTCCTTTTCGATTATTTCCGTAAAATCGGGATCCGGGGAATCTGTCTGCAGTAAAAGTACAGTAAAATATTTATAAGGGAAAATGCTGCGAAACAGCTCCTCTTCTGAAATAAGCTGCTCTATTGGCAGATCATACAGCAAAAGATTTCGCAGAAGGGAGAAACCTTCTTTCTCTTCCGCCTTTCTGCGCTGTTCTTTTTTTGCATGACAATTCAGGAGAACCTGTTGTAGTTCCGCTGTTTCCACCGGTTTTAATATGAAATCCTCGACATGCAGTGTTATGGCGCGTTTGGCATAGTTAAAGTCGGCATGACTCGTCAAAATGGCAAAATCGCAGATGATATCCCTTTTTTTAACCTGCTCTATAAATGCAAAACCGTCAATGACCGGCATGCGGATATCGGAAAGGATCAGATCCGGTTGAAATACGGAGAGGAGCTCCAGAGCGGTTGCAGCGCTTGAGGCAATGGCTATATCAGGAACAAAGGGGAGCTGCATTCTCTTTTCGATCAATAGTTTGATTCCATTCAGAACAATTTTTTCGTCATCGACGATCAGAATCCGGAACATGGGTTACCTCCTGTGTTTATTTTTCTATTTTGATTTCGGAGATCGTGTAGACTCCGGTTTTGTATAGCTGCAGGCCAGCATGCCCGTGATAGAACAGCATGAGTCTGTCGGCTACATTTTTAAGCGCAAAACCATTCTCTGCAGTTTCGGAAATTTTCGGTCGTTCCTGGTTGAGTCCTGCATTGATCTGCGCCAGCTTCTCCTCGGCAGCGACATCGGCATTATCGATGATCTGAATAAAATAGTGCTTATCTGTCTGGTATATTTTCAGTTGCAGCGTACATTTTGACAATGATTGAGAATTGCCGTGAACAATTGCGTTTTCCAGAAGCGGTTGAATGATAAAGGGCGGACAATGGAGATCCATGAGATCCTGATCGACCGCTTCCAGAAAATCCATGCGGTCATCCAGCCGAAGCTGTTGAATTTTCATATAATGGCGGTTGACTTCTACTTCTTTCAGCAAGGAACTTTGCTCGGACGGATGATTCAGGGAATAGCGCATCAGGCGTGAGAAAGAATACACAATATCTTCTGTTTCGGTATCGTCATTCTGCATGGCAAGCATGCGGATAGTTTAAAGGATGCCGTAAATAAAATGAGGGTGAATCTGTGCCTGCATGGCCGCCAGTTTGGCGTCGCGATTGAGCAGTTCCAGAGTTTGTATCTGACTGGTTAACGTGTTATTGCGGGTGACCATCTGATTGAAGGATTCGATCAGATCGGTAAATTCGTCATGCCGGCAGGATGTTCTGCCCGTATTTGCTGAGGCGTGTTCATAATATGGACGCAGTTCTTTGCGGTTATATTCCTTCAGATAAACAGAGAAGAGGCTGATACGCCTGGTAAGCCGTGAAATTTCCCGGAAATACAGGAGAGATAGCAGGTAGAGGAATGCTGTCAGGGCAAATGTCATAAACGCCATCGACAGCAGATAGTTGGAAAGAAAGCCTTTTTCCGATATGGTGATTAAAAGATTCAGGTTTTGTTCTTCAACAAAATATTTGAAAAAATAGTAGCCGTGTTCAAATCCGTTCCGGTCAGAGGCATTCATAAATCCCTTTTTTGTATTTGAAGACAGAGAGAATGGAAGATTTTCATAAATAAGAAAATCTTTTGCATCGTATAAGCTGAATCCAATTTTGTTATAGGGATCGTGATTCAGCAGCCAGGTATATTCTTCGAGAAATTTCATATTCATTTTCAATTCCAGGTGTCCAAGAGCACGCGCATAGGTGGAGGTGTAGATATTACAATAGGCATAGAATTCAGGAGGCGTCGAAAGATCGTCAGATGGACGGACAAACCAGACAAATTCGTAGGGATTGGCGGCATCCAGTATCTGCATTTCATCTTCCGTCAGCGGTATGGAGTCCATATGACAAAATGGATCTGCCATTAGTATGTTCGGCGATGTGCAATAAATGCGGATGGAATCTATATTGTCATTGATGCGCATCAGCTCTGTAAAAAGTGTATGAAGTGTCTTTTTGTAAATGTAAAGACGTTCGGGCTGCGTATAATATTTTTCTTCCAGAAAATTCAAAAGTTCCTGTGAACTTTGCAGTGCATTTATTATAAAACGGCTCTGCTCACCTGGTGTATTCCAGGTCTGCATGATGGAATTGAGATATACATTTTGCTGATAAAGATCGTTTGTTCGGTAAATATGTACAATAGAGAAACTCAAAAAACTGCTGACGATAAGCAGCGGGATCAGGATCAGAACAATGTATTTGGATAGAAAGCGTCTTCCCAGGGATGACTCGTTTAAATTTTTTAGTCGTTGGTATATAGCGATATGATCCATATAGTTCTCCTACAGGTTAATAAAAATATTATAGCTGAATTTTATCATATACACAAGAAATGAAGGCTGATTCTTAAGAATTGACAGTATTTTAAGAAATGTAAATTGAACCGGAAACAGAGGTACTTTATGATGAGCATAAGATACACTGAGGGCAACGAAAGGAGATTGATCATGAACGGTTTTTTACTGAATGATCCTGCAAAAACATGGTGTGAAGGAGCTTTGTGCGGAAATGGTACGATCGGTGCGGTTGTGATGGGGATACCTCAAAAGGAGCAGATCATATTAAATCACGAAGAAGTGTTCGCTCCTGTATTTGGCTATGAAAAACCGATTCCTATGGCGGCATATTTTCCGGAGATCAGAGAGCGGATAATGGAAGGTAAGTATCGGGAAGCAGGAAACATCCCATGGAAAATTTTTCAGCAGAACCATATGGATAAGTTATGGACAAATCCGTTTATTCCTGCAGGAGATTTACTGATTGAAACGAAACGGGTAACGGAGGTAACAGGTTACCAGAGAAGTTTAAATTTTGAAACAGGGGTAGCAGGAGTGTCCTTCATAAGCAATGAGGTGATATATGAAAGACGTGTTTTTGCGTCGTATTCCCATAGAAAATTGTACGTAGAATTGTCTGCGCGGGACGGAAGGACAGGAAGAACTCAGGAAGAGGAATATCTGATCCACTTGGAGAAGCATTCGGGGGAAAGTGTAAAAGAAGACTCACCTTACGGCAATCTGTATGAGTATCTGCAGGCTGACAGTAAAGCGGAAGATGATACTGTCTGTTTGACCTGTTTTTATGGAAATACTGGAGACGGATACAGGATCAGCCTGGAGATTCCAGAGCAGACGGGAGTCATCTGTCGTAATGCAGGCGCGGGTATCTGCATACAGGCGCAGGAAAAGGTGCTGCTTTCCTTAACGATAGAATTGCTGAGAATTTCGGCAGATAAGAGACAGCATATGGATGACCGGCAGAAAGAAGCAGAAAACTGTCAGGATCGGATCGGGGCGTCAGAGTCGTTTGATACGTTGTGGCAGGAGGAAGAAGCATATAGAAAATGCAGGGGAAATCTGAGATTGCAGCTGAAGGAAGAGACGTCCTATGCGGACGATGCAGCATTGTACAGGAACTCCAGAGAGAACTATGCGGATGCGGCATTTTTAAACAGGATATTTGAGGCCGGAAGATATGCGATCCGATCAAGCAACGGGAACTATCCGTCCAATCTGCAAGGCATATGGAATGGTTCTTATGATATTCCGTGGAGCAGTGACTATACGCAGGATGGCAATCTGCAGACTGCAATATTGGGCCTTCTCCCGTGCGGAGATTTTAAGGGTATGAAGAGTTTTGTCCGTTATCAGGAGTCTTTGGTGGAGGCATACAGGGAAAACAGCCGGATTTTGTATGGATGCCGGGGCATTCATGTACCTACGCGTACCAGTGACAGTGGGTACGACATTCATTTTGATGAAACGTGGCCTATGCTGTTCTGGATATCCGGAGCAGGATGGAATGCAAGATTTTTCTATGATTATTGGCTTTATACCGGTGATGATACTTTTTTTATAGAGCATGCACTGCCGTTTATGAAAGAAGCGGCTCTGTTCTATGAGGATTATCTGATTGAAGATTCGAGTGGTAAGTGGTTGTTTTCACCTTCTTATTCGCCTGAGAATACACCGCATGGAAAAGATTCTTCCGTGGTGGTGAATGCGACAATGGATATTTCGGTGGCAAAGGAACTGCTGACAAATCTAATCAGTGGATGCCGCACGCTGAAGCTGGAAGCAGAGGAAGAAAATATCCGTAACTGGGAAAAGATGTTGGACAAAATGCCGCCATATCTGATCAATGAAGATGGCGCCTTGAAAGAATGGGCGTGGGAAGACCTGGAAGATGAATACGATCACCGGCATTTATCGCAGTTATATCTTTTATTTTATGACATACCGACAGATGTCAGAAATGACCCTCAGCTGTTTCATGCCTGTAAAAAGGCATATGAAATCAAGATGGAGCGGAAGAAAAAAGAGCGTGGAAGCATGGCTTTTGGGCTGGTTCAGGCAGGCATGGTCGCAGCACATCTGCAGGATTCTGCCATGACGGAAATTCTGCTGCAGTCTATGGCACGGAACAATTATTATCCGACATTTGCTTCATCCCATGATTACGGACCGAGTACCTTTAATGTGGATATCAGCGGCGGGCTGCCGGCTCTTATGCTGGAATGTATCGCTCAAAGCTTCCCGATTTTAAAGGAGGATTATTCTATTGATCATTTTGAAATAAGGCTGCTGCCCGCATTGCCGGGATGTATGAAAACGGGTGAGGTGGACGGTCTGCGCCTGCGGGGCGGTTTTCAGTTGTATCTGCGCTGGAAAGACGGATTGGTGGAAGAATACCGTCTGGACAATCCATATGGTCAGAAATACGTGATTTAGAATATTTGGAAGGAGAATGAAAGTGAGCAGAGTAGTCAGGACGATCAACGATAATTGGCTTTTTTATCGAAAAGAGGATGAGAGGAACAAGGAAACAGTGTGTCTTCCGCATTCTATTAAGCTGATACCGGCAAATTCCAGCGGCGGAAGAAATGAACAGGATATCTGTTTCTATGAAAAGAAGATATGGATCGACAAAGCGTTTAAGGGAAAAAAGATATTTCTGGAATTTGAGGGGGCAATGGGAGTATCCGAGCTGTACGTGAATCATGTGCAGATTGGAAGCCATTACTGCGGATATACGCCTTTTGTTTCCGATATTACGAATGCTGTTTTGTTTGGCTCTGATAATAATATCATGGTGAAACTTGATAACAGGGACAATGAGGATGTGCCGCCCGGGAAACCGCAGAAAGATCTGGATTTTTGTTATGACGGTGGATTATACCGTGGAGTAAGACTGACTTTTACAGAGCAGATATATGTTACGGATGTGATTTTGGAAAATCAGATTGCGGGTGGCGGTATTTTCGTATCATTCCGGGAGTTTTCTAAAGAAAAGGTGCAGGTGAATGTAAAGACGCATGTTAGAAATGAAGGTGGGAGAGATAGAAGCGTAGAAGTAGTGCAGCGGCTTTTGGATGCGGAGGGATGCACCGTTGGAGAAAGAAGTGAAACCGGTATGATCGGAGCCAACATGGCAGAGTATTTTGAAATGCAGATTTCCGTAGATCAGCCGAAGCTATGGAATCCGGAGCATCCTTACCTGTATCAGCTGGAGACGACCGTCCTTACGGACGGAAAAGAGGCTGACTGCATTAAGACAGAAGTTGGTATGCGGGACTTTACCTATACGCTGGAGAACGGTATCGTGTTTAATGGGGAGTCAAAAAGGATATCAGGTGCAAATTATCATCAAACTTATCCCTATATTGGAAATGCCGTACCGGACAGCCTTTTAAAGCGGGATCTTTTGAAACTGAAGAAGGCCGGGATGGAAAATATCCGTTCTCATTACCCGTTTTCCAAAGCCTTTGTAAGTTACTGCAATCAGATTGGCATGACAATGATCGTAAGTAATATTGGCTGGCAGTTTTACAAAGAAGGAATTTTTACAGAAAGGATCTGCCAAAATCTCAGGGATATGATACGCTGGCACCGGAACAATCCCTGCATTATTCTGTGGGAGCCGATTTTAAATGAATCTGAGATTCCTTATGAAGTACAGAAAAAGCTGCACGATATCGTACATGAGGAATATCCGTATACACCTTGTTATACGGCGTCAGACTGGGGGCCTACTGATATTGCATACAAAGAATATGACCCGGGCATGCTGGGACAGGGACTGGATAACTATGACCTGGTCATGCAGGAAAGTGGGAGTCCGAAACCGCGGTGGATCAGAGAATATGGCGATGAACCGGATAATTTTTACGATCAGAATGCGGCGTGGAGAACACCGAGAGGGTGGGGAGATCATGCAATGCTTCAGGCGGTAGAGAGAATGATCGGCAGATTTGATACCAGAGAGGGAACTTATACGAGTGTCTGTAATAACAAGGATATCTGTGGATACGGTGTGTGGCCGGGTATAGAACATAATCGTGGTTACCACATAAATCCCTGCTGGGGCGGCTTTTTTGATCTGTTTCGGCTTCCCAAATTCAGCTACTATTTTATGAGAAGCCAGTTGGACTATAAGAATGGAGGAGACTGTATTTTTATAGCCAATCACTGGACAGAAACCAGCCCCGGTGATGTTACGGTATATTCTAATGCGGATAAAGTGAGGCTTTATCATGATGATGTTCTGGTGGGAGAGCAGGACCCGGATGATGTAGCAGTGACGCATCCGCCATTTACGTTCCGGGCAGTGCGCAGACGGTTTAAGGGTAGAGACCGGTCCATATTGCGGGCGGAAGCGATCCGTGGCGGGCAGGTGGTAAAAGAGGTAACGGCGATGTCGCCGGGGGTACCATATCGGCTGGAATTGGAAGCGGATTTTATGGGAATTTCACTTGTCGCAGATGGCGCGGATATCGTATGTGTTTACTGCAGGGCGCTTGATAAAGAAGGAAATCTTGTGCCGTTGTCAGCGGATGACCATCAGATTCTTTTTGAGGTGGAAGGGGAAGGAGAGATCATCGGAGACAGTACGATCGGAGCCAATCCGGTAAGACTGGAAGGTGGAATTGCCACTGTTTTAATAAGATCTACGCAGCAGGCAGGGTATATCCGAATAAGAGCCGGAGAATTGTGGAAACAGACAGAACCGATCGGCATTCAGGATGGAGAAATTGTCATTCAAAGTGTAAGCACGGCAGGTTGATAAAGGATTATAGGTTCAGTAAAGGGGTAGATTTTTGATGAAACAATTTGATTATTTTGCACCTACGGAAATTTTTTTTGGTGTGGGAAGGATTGCAGAGATTGGAGAGATTACTGCACAGTACGGAAAAAAGGCTTTGCTGGTGACCGGCTCAGGCCGCAGCGAACGCAGTGAACTGTATGACAGAGTGGGAAAATATCTGAATGAGGCTGGCGTTTCCTGTGTACATTATGCTGAAGTTACTCCAAATCCTACTACAGATATTGTAACAGAAGCCGCCGGCATTGCGGTTTCGGAAGGTGTAGATGTTGTGGTCGGATTGGGCGGCGGTTCTGCGATAGATACTGCGAAGGCTGTTGCGGTAGAAGCGGTACATTCGGGCACTGCATGGGATTATAACTGCCATACGTGTGGACCGACCAAAAAGACTCTGCCCATTATCGCAGTCGGGACGACTGCCGGTACAGGAAGTCAGACAACGCCATGTGCTGTGATCACTAAGACAAGCGAATGTGATAAAAGTGCGATCTGGCATAGAAATATCTTCCCGCGTGCGGCTGTCATTGATCCGGAGCTGACTCTTTCCATGCCGAAACAAGTTACCGCACAAACAGGATTTGATGCTTTTTGTCATAATTTTGAAGCATATCTTTCAAAGAATACCAATGTGTTTGTGGAGTGTATGGCTCTTGAAGCGATGCGTATCATTGTAGAGTATCTCCCAAAGGTATTACAGGATGGGGATGATCTGGAAGCGAGAAGTCAGATGGCATGGGCAGATACGCTTGGGGGACTGACGAATGCTTCTGCAGGGGTTACTCTTCCGCATGGTTTGGGTATGCAGATAGGAGGTCATTGCCCGCATGTTACACACGGACAGTCGCTGGCAGTATTTTACCCGGCATTTACCCGCTATACCTGTACGTCTGCCGAACATAAATTTGCGGTTGTGGGAAGGATTTTTGATTCCTCTTTGGATAAAGAACCAGATGAGAGCGCTGCATGGAAATGCTGTGAATCTATAGATGCTTTTCTGAAGAAAATCGGCCTGTGGATTGACTTTAGAGGATTAAATGTAACAAAAGAAGATATAAGGGCAATCGCGGATTGCGGCCAGGTACTGGGGGATTATGCAAACAATCCACGGGTAGCGACGATTCCGGAGATGTATGATCTTCTATTGAGTTGTTATGAGAGGGAATAGTACAAGAATGATCCGGGATTGTGTGAAGAGGAGTCATGGAGCTTAAAGATCAGGAAAGTATGAGAAAAACATTGAGAATCTCTAAGGAGTCAAAGAATGCTTCCTTAGAGATTCTTCATGTTTAATGAGCGTTTAAAATACAGGTATTCCCCATTATTCTTTGTTTTTCCTGTCAGGTTTTTCTTCTTTCAGTGCTGCCTGCATGGCAGTATCGAAGCTGGTAACACCAACGGGACCGAATGTGCTTGTTCTGTAGACAGGAGTCGGTTCGTTGAATGCATTAAAATATACATATTGTGAAGTAATATTAATATTCTGGAATACCCCTTCCATGACGACTTCCTGTGAGCTGCCGTCGATCATCATCCTCTTTAATGCAGGCTGTGTGGGAGAACTTACCTGGTAATAGATGTAATTGTCATAGACATTGAACATGTCAAGCCGTTCATTTGTAAGTACTTCTATTACGTCGCTGCTGATAGAGTAACGGCACAGGCGGTAATCATTACCTACATCCATATAATATACATAACCGTCCTGCACAATCGGGTTCCAGAGATTTCCTTCCCACACCACCTCGGAGACACCTGTGGCGGTGTCGAGTGCGTAGAGATAATGATCTGTTGCGTCGCCGTTGTAGTAGATCTTGCCGTCTATGTAGCAGTTGGGATTGATGATCATTTTCGGAGCCACGGTCTGCTTCTCTTTCTTATCGATCCGGATCTTTTCCAGAGAGACGGCGTCCTTGTTGTCGTATTTCTCATAATAAATATAATTTCCGCACAGCCGCATGTTGATGATGTGGCAGCGGTCCAGTCCGGTGGATTTTCTGCCGTTTAATTTGCTACGGTAGACGCCGTAAGGCTTTCCGATAAAGCCCAGATCAAAATCCTCGGTCTTACCGATCATAGAATAGTACAGATAGTCGCCGCCCACGTTCAGGCAGGAAAACGCGCCATCATTTAATTTCCTGATATCAGATTCATCAGGCTTCATGGAGTACAGGGCATAGTCATCGTAGGCGTTGGCAAAGTAGACACGCCCGTCTGCCTCGCAAAAATATCCACCGTTATTCAAATTGCCGGGAGTATTGCCGACGGTATCGTCATTGTTTAATGGAATACGGCTGGGCAGGATTGTAAGAAACATGATCGCGATCAGGGCAATGAACGTTACTACTATGAACAGGATATTTTTAGCTTTTTTTGTCATGGTTACCTCCGGATTATCATAACAATACAGAAGATTGCACTGCTATATAATTTAAATTTATAATAGTATTATAGCTTCAAACTGTCTTGCTATCAAGGGGGTTTTGCGTTAAGATGATAGCAGTATTAAAAAGAAGCTCCGGCACAATTGATGCGGCGGTTTATGCCAGGCAACAGACGGCAGCGCAGGCGTGTGCAGTGACCAAAGAAGCATGCCGGGAAAGCAGGAGAGCAGAGAGGACGTTAACAGGAAGGCAGGAGGAGAAGGCACAATGGATTTATTAGAATTGCGCAGAAAGCTGGATCGGATAGATGAACAGATCGTAGAGCTGTACGAAGAGCGGATGGAGATCTGTTCGCAGGTGGCGGATTATAAGATCGAGACAGGGAAGAAAGTGCTGGACAAGACGAGGGAGGAAGAGAAACTGCGTAAAGTCCGCAGTCTGGCGCATAATGAGTTTAATGCCCATGGGATACAGGAACTGTTTGAACAGATCATGTCCATGAGCCGTAAGCTGCAGTACAATCGGCTGACGAGAGAGGGAGTGGGCGGCAGACTGCCCTTCATTGATGTGGATCAGCTGGAGGTACAGAAGGCCAGAGTGGTTTTCCAGGGGGCGGAGGGCGCTTATTCCCAGATGGCCATGCTTAAATATTTCGGGGAAGATGTGGACAGCTTCCATGTAGATACTTTTCGGGACGCCATGTGCGCCATAGAGGAGGGAAGTGCGGACTTTGCGGTGCTGCCCATCGAGAATTCAACCGCCGGGATCGTCAGTGAGATCTATGATCTGCTGGTGGAGTTTGAGAACTATATTGTCGGGGAACAGATTATTAAGATTGAGCACTGCCTTCTGGGCGTTCCGGGGACAGATATCGATCAGATACGGACGGTCTATTCCCATCCGCAGTCTTTGATGCAAAGCGCCCGTTATTTAAATGCGCATGAGAACTGGAAGCAGATCAGCATGCAGAATAATGCGTTTGCCGCGCGTAAAGTGATCGAGGATCTGGATTTAAGCCAGGCAGCGATCGCCAGTGAGCAGGCAGCGAAGATTTATGGACTGGATATTCTGGAGCGGGGCGTGAACCAATCGACGGACAATTCAACGAGATTTATCATTGTCACGAATCAGAAGATATTTTTGAAGAATGCGGCCAAGGTAAGTCTTTGCCTGGAAGTTTCACATGAGAGCGGTTCTCTTTACAGAATCTTATCTCATTTTATCTACAACAATCTTAATATGTGTAAGATCGAGAGCCGTCCGATTGAGGAGAGAAACTGGGAATATCGTTTTTTTATTGATTTCGAGGGAAATCTGGCGGACGGAGCGGTGAAGAATGCACTGCGGGGGCTGCGGGAAGAGGCGCGCAGCATGAAAATACTGGGAAATTATTAGACAGGAGGAGGTGACAGAAGATGCGGGAAGAGGAATTGATCGTTTATAAAAATCTGGAAGACGGGAAGATCCTTAAAGATATGGTGTGGCTGATGGAACATTACCGTTCCGGCGATGTTACAGCCCGGCCGTTGTTTTATGAGTGTATGCACGAACTTCTGGAGCGGGCGTCTGCCCATGGATTCTATGGTAATCTGTGGCATTGTTATCTGACGGATCTGCTGGTAAATAATGAGAACAGCTATAGTCTGGCCTGCGAGATCAGGGGAGAAGTGGAAGGCAGCATCAATCAGCTTGTGATGCATGATATTGCCATATTCAGGGAATTTTTTACATATGATCATACGGAGATGATGGAAGTTCTGAAAGTGCCGGAGTTTTATTTTGTGCTGCACTATGAGAGGGCACAGCAGGTCAGCAGGGTGTACAGTACGAGGATCAGAGACCGGATCTGTCAGTTGGCGGGAGAGCTGGCATGTGCAGAGTCGGCGGCGGAGATGAAAAAGATCCTCACAGAATTCTATCAGGCGTACGGAGTGGGCACACTTGGTTTACATAAAGCATTCCGTGTGGTTCATGAAGAGGAGGAAACGAGGATTGTGCCGATCCGCAATATCTCCCATGTGCAGTTGGATGATCTGATCGGATACGAGATCCCGAAGAAGAAGCTGCTTGAGAATACGGAAGCTTTCGTGTCGGGGAGAAAAGCAAATAACTGTCTTCTGTTCGGCGATGCGGGAACCGGAAAGTCAACCAGCATCAAGGCCATCGCCAATGAGTATTATGACAGAGGACTGCGGATCATTGAGATCTATAAGCATCAGTTCCATGACTTGAATGATGTGGTGGCGCAGGTGAAGAACCGGAATTACAAATTTATCATCTATATGGATGATCTGAGTTTCGAGGAGTTTGAGACAGAGTATAAATATCTGAAAGCGGTGATTGAAGGCGGCCTGGAGAAGAAACCGGACAATGTGCTGATCTATGCGACTTCAAACAGAAGACATTTGATCCGGGAGAACTTCAGCGACAAGGAAGGCAGGCGGGATCAGCTGCATGCCAGCGATACCGTACAGGAGAAATTGTCGCTGGTTTACCGGTTCGGGGTGACAATCTTTTTCTGCGGACCGGACAAAAAACAGTTCCAGGAGATTGTGAAAGGGCTTGCAGCGCGTCACGGTATTGCCATGGACGAGGAGACACTGCTGGCGGAAGCCGGGAAATGGGAGCTTTCCCACGGCGGGCTTTCCGGCAGGACAGCGCAGCAGTTTATCGATCATCTGCGTGGGCAGGGGGGCATATAGAATACTGAATGTAAGGAAGTGATTGATATGAAGACATTTGCGGCAATAGATGTGGGTTCTTATGAACTGGGTATGAAGATTTTTGAAATTTCTGCGAAGAATGGCATTCGGGAGATCGACCATATCAGACACCGTATCGATCTGGGTTCGGATACTTATACCAACGGTAAGATCAGCAATGAGCGGGTGAATGAGCTTTGCCGGGTACTGCGGGAGTATGGGGAGATCATGAAGGGCTACAAGGTGGATGATCATAAAGCTTATGGCACCAGTGCAATCCGGGAAATGGATAATACGATGATTATTCTGGATCAGATCGCGCAGCGGACAGGCATTACGATAGAGTGTATCAGCAATTCGGAACAGCGGTTTCTGGATTATAAATCCATAGCTTCCAAGGGGGATGCCTTCAACAGGATTATCGAGAAGGGAACGGCTATTGTAGATATCGGAGGAGGCAGCATTCAGATTTCCCTGTTTGATAAAGATACGCTGGTGACGACGCAGAACCTGCGCCTGGGAGTCCTGCGTCTGCAGGAGCAGCTGAATAAGCTGAATATCCGTCCAGAGCAGAATGAGAGTATGCTGGATGAGATTATCAGTTCTCAGATCGCGGTCTTTAAGAAACTGTATCTGAAGGACCGGGTGATTGAGAATATCATCGTGGTGGACGATTATATTTCCGCAGTGGTGGGCAGGAATGTGGCAGGGCTGGAGCGAAGCAGCATTGAGGCGGCGGCTATGGACAGCTTTCTTGACAGCATCCGGAGCAAGACGGTACAGGAGGTGGCACGCATTCTGGACATGCCGGAGGAAAACGTGCCGTTGTTGTTTATCTCAGGTATTCTGCTCAACCGGATCGTCAAGGTGATGGATGCCAGGCTGATCTGGGCTCCGGGGGTCAGTTTGTGTGACGGCATTGCCTATGAATACGGAGAGAAGAACAAAATCTTAAAACCAGGCCATGACTTTGAGCAGGATATTATTGCCTGTGCACAGAATATCAGTAAACGCTATATGGGCAGTAGGCGCAGAGGTGAGACGCTGGAACAGATTGCGTTGACGATCTACGACAGCATGAAGAAAGTGCACGGCCTGGGCAAACGGGAGCGGCTTTTGCTCAGGATCGCTACGCTGCTGCATGACTGCGGGAAGTATATCAGTCTGGTCAATCTGGGAGAATGTTCCTATAATATTATCATGTCCACGGAGATCATAGGATTGTCCCATGTGGAGCGGGAAATTGTGGCCAA
Organism: uncultured Lachnospiraceae bacterium; assembly: GCA_910578115.1. GTDB lineage: Bacteria > Bacillota > Clostridia > Lachnospirales > Lachnospiraceae > UBA3282. Next base: position 42,975 of record CAJTPO010000026.1, read on the forward strand.
CGTGGTAAAGTATAACCATCTGGAGTTTGATTATTATGATCTGATAAGTCAGGACAGTACGGTCAGCAGCAGCGATTATCTTACGATCGCAAAACTTACGGCTATTCTGCGGGTTGCCAATGGATTGGACAGGAGCCATAAGCAGAAATTTAAGAATGTCAGGACTGTGCTGAAGGATGAGAAGCTGATCATTACTGTGGATTCATCCCAGGATATTACATTGGAAAAAGGATTGTTAGCCAGAAGGGCACATTTTTTTGAGGAAGTATTCAGCGTACTTCCGGTGATCAGACAGAAAGGTTGAGAAAGGAACAGGGGAATTAAGATGGACTTTTCAAGAGATGAATATTATACGAACAGAGAATTGAGCTGGCTGCTTTTTAATAAGAGAGTTTTAAGCGAAGCGAAAGATAAGAAGAATCCGCTTTTTGAACGGCTGAAATTTCTGAGCATCACAGCCTCCAATCTGGATGAATTCTTTATGGTACGGGTAGCGTCTTTGAAAGATATGGTACATGCCGGTTATAAGAAGAAGGATATTGCGGGTATGACCGTGGAAGAACAGCTTGCGCACGTCAATGAAGAGACACACAGGCTGGGGGAGCAGCAGTACTCGGTCTACAATCGTTCTCTGGCACCCCGTCTCCTGGAAGAAGGGATACAAATTATCAGACATCACGAGGAACTGGACAAAGAGGATGCTGTCTATGTGGACAGGTATTTTGCGGATAATGTCTATCCGGTACTCACGCCTATGGCGGTGGATTCTTCGAGACCTTTCCCGCTGATCAGAAATAAGTCCCTGAATCTGGGGGCGCTGATGAAGAAGAAGAACGGGGAAGATGAGATAGAATTTGCCATGGTACAGGTGCCCAGCGTGTTGTCCCGTATCGTCACGATCCCCGGCGGTAAGGAGACGAGAGTGATCCTGCTGGAAGAAGTGATTGAGCGCAATATCCAGAAACTCTTCCTTAACTATGATATCATCTGCTCCTATCCGTTCCGGATTATGCGCAATGCGGATCTTGGTATTGAGGAAGATGAGGCGGAAGATCTGCTGCAGGAAATTGAGAAACAGTTAAAGAAGCGGAAATGGGGTCAGGTTATCCGGCTGGAGGTGGAAGAGGGAATCGACAGAAAGCTTTTAAAGCTGATCCAGAACGAGCTGGCGATCGAGAAGGAGGATATCTATCCGATCAATGGTCCGCTGGATCTGACATTTCTTATGAAAATGTATGGTATGAATGGGGTTGACCATTTGAAGGAGGACAGTTATCTGAAGCCGCAGCCGGTTCCGGAGCTGCCGGAGACTGCGGATGTGTTTGCCAGGATCAGGGAGGGAGATATCCTGATGCATCATCCTTATCAGACATTCGAACCGGTGGTGCGGTTTGTCAGGCAGGCGGCCAAAGATCCGGATGTGCTGGCTATCAAGCAGACGCTTTATCGTGTCAGCGGCAATTCCCCTATTGTGGCAGCTCTGGAGCAGGCGGCGGAGAATGGGAAGCAGGTGTCTGTGCTGGTAGAACTGAAAGCCAGGTTTGATGAGGAGAATAATATTGTCTGGGCGAAGAAGCTGGAGAAAGCGGGATGCCATGTGATATATGGCCTGCTGGGACTCAAAACACACAGCAAGATCACCCTTGTTGTCCGGCGGGAAGAGGATGGAATACGCAGATATGTTCATTTGGGTACAGGAAACTATAATGACTCCACGGCCAAGTTATATACGGATGTGGGACTTTTTACCTGTTCGGAGGCAATTGGAGAGGACGCCACTGCTGTCTTTAACATGCTGTCGGGATATTCGGAGCCCAGAAGCTGGAATAAGCTTTCTCTGGCGCCGCTTTGGCTCAAAGACCGATTCTTACGTCTGATCGACAGGGAAAAGGCCTATGCCGAGCAGGGCAGGTCGGCGCATATCATCGCAAAGATGAATTCGCTGTGTGATAAGACAATTATAGAGGCCCTGTATGCGGCAAGCGCAGCCGGCGTGAAGATCGATCTGATCATCCGCGGGATCTGCTGTCTGAAAGTAGGAATTCCCGGTGTCAGCGAGACGATCACGGTACGCTCTATCGTGGGTAATTATCTGGAACATGCCAGAATCTTTTATTTCGAGAATGACGGGAAACCGGAATACTATTGTGCCAGTGCAGACTGGATGCCGCGGAATCTGGACCGGAGAGTGGAGATACTTTTCCCGGTGGAAAAACCTCAGCTGCAGGAGAAACTGCACCATATTCTGGACTGTCAGATGAGAGATACGGTGAAAGCGTCGATTCTGCAGGCTGACGGCAATTATGAGAAGCCGGATTTAAGAGGTAAGGAACTGTTTAACGCACAGCTGCAATTCTGTCATGAGGCGAAGGAGGCAGCCAGGGCGGAGAAAGAGTTTGGAAATAAAAGAGTGTTTATTCCGGAGATGCATCATGAGGAACCGGAAACAGCGAGGGATGTGTTTTGAACCAGCACCGTCTCTTGCTGAGCCGGTGGCAGGGGATATTATGTTACCGGTTTGAGAGATCATGAGCAGGAAAAGCAGTAAAGGAGATTGACGAGATGAAGATATATCTGGCATCGGCATCACCAAGGAGGAAAGAGCTGTTAAAGCAGGTGGGGATTTCCTTTAAGACAATGCCCAGTATGGTGGAGGAGAAGATCACAAAGACGGAACCGCAGGCGGTGGTGGAGGAGCTGTCTTATCAGAAGGCAGTGGATGTGTGCGGGAAGCTGTCGGCGGAAGGCAGGGAGGATTTCGTTGTGATCGGAGCGGATACCGTGGTGTCCTGCTGGGGTGAGATCCTGGGCAAGCCGGCGGACAAGGAGGATGCGGCACGGATGCTTGCAAAGCTGCAGGGCGGCAGCCACCAGGTCTATACGGGTGTGACACTTGCCTGGAAATACAAGGATATGGCGGCCATGTATGCCACTTTCAGTGAATGTACGGATGTAACGATGTATTCCATGTCCGCGGAAGAGATCGGGAAATATGTGGACAGCGGGGAGCCTATGGATAAGGCCGGAGCCTATGCGATTCAGGGGCTGTGCGCGGCTTATGTGCAGGGCATCTGCGGAGATTATAACAATGTGGTTGGCCTGCCGGTGGGAAGAGTTTGTCAGGAACTTAAGAGACGCGGCCTGTGGCAGTAGGAAGAAGATAAGAGACGCGATCCGTGGCAGCAGGAAGAAGAGAGTGCAGTGAAGAGGAACGCAGCCAGCCATGAAGGCTGGATGAACGGTAAGAGACAAATTTGGCAATGAGCCAGAAAAGGAGGGTTTTATGTTTGACGAGAAAGTGCTGCAGTGTTTTTTGAAGAACCAATCACAGCTTTATCCGGAGCCGGTAGCTGAGATACCGGAGGAGGCGGAGGCATTTCTGGTGGACTGTATGGCGGTGGTGGTGGATTCCGTCAGGGAAGTATGGGAATTCTTTGAGGAGGAAGGGATTGACACGGAGGATGCCGACGAGGAGAGTATTCTGGAAGCCGACGAAGTATTTGAGGTCGGCGACGGCAGATATCTGATCGTTGAAGGATAGTGTGAAAAATCCATATGCGGCAGATTTTTCACACACAAATTTGTGCTTGCGCCCAAATTTGCAGACTGAGCAAGAATGGGGGATTAATATGAGGATGCACGGAGTCAGATTGAAGTCTGACCGGACAGCAGCCTGCGCATCGTTTCGGCCAGTCCGTCTTTGTCGTTGTCGGATTGTGTGATGATATCCGCGGCCTGTTTTACCTGGTCAGGCGCATTACACATGGCAATGCCGGTGCCTGCGGCCTGCAGCATGGAGATGTCATTTTCTGCGTCTCCGGCAGCGTAGGCGTCGGAAAGGGCTACACCGAAGTGTCCGCAGACGAAACGCAGAGCGTTCCCTTTGCCGGCATCCTGTCGAAAAAGCTCCAGATACCTGTCGTTGGAATAGATGGTCTGGATTTTGCCCTGTGCCCAGTCGGAGATTGCCAGACGAAAGGCTTCCAGTCTGTTGTGGTCAAATAAATCGGCGGCGAGCATTTTGTAAGGTCCGTCGGTGAGAGCGTCCGTCAGCACAGGAGAGACCACCAGCGGCACATGGATCTTCGTGCGGTAGAAACGGATTTCCTCGTCGTCAGCGGGAGAGACCACGGCATTTTCCTGATAGGTCTGGATATGTAAATGCTGTTTTTCAGCCTGCTTTTGCAGATAGGAAACGTAAGAGAGGGGCAGCCTTTTGGCCATAATGGTGCGCCGGCTGTCGCAGTCATAAATCTGTGCTCCGTTATAGCAGCTAAGCAGAATGCCGGACTGATGAAGTCCGGCGTTTTCTTTCACTTCCAGAACGCTGTCCGTCGGGCGGCCGGAAGAGAGAATAAGCTTATTGCCCGCGGCAAGAAATTCATCCAGGAAAGCTTTGGTATCGGCAGATACCAGGCTTTCATTATTTAATAGTGTTCCATCCAGGTCGGTAAATAAGAGTTTCATAGAATATGGCAATATCCTTTCCGTGAAATGATGACTGTCAGCTGTCAGGATCCGTCTGAAACAGCCTCATGATATGAGTCACCTGCGTCGTTGTCTGATCTGTTCCAGTAATTCTTCCGGGACAAATAGTTTACCGTAACCGGTTCCAAGATCCAGACCGGGCTTGTTGGTGCCGTGAAAATCGGAGCCGCCGCTTAGAAGCAGGCCGTATTTCCCGGCGAGGCGGCGCATATCCCGTTCATCCTGATTTGTGTAGCTGCTGTAGAAGGCTTCGATCCCCATAAGGCCCGCATCCTTCAGGGAGGCGGTCAAACGATCAAGCCGATCCTGTTCCATATGGTACAGGGGTGGGTGCGCCAGAACAGGGATGCCGCCGGCCGCCAGAATCAGAGCCACAGCCTGCGCCGGAGATACTTTTTCCCTGGGGACAAAATATTTCGTGTGATCCCCCAGATATTGGGAGAAAGCATCCTGCCGGCTCTTCACATAACCGTCTTCCAACAGATAGGAAGCGTAGTGGGCACGGGTAATGACAGCGCCGGGATTCCTGGCCTGCAGCTTCTCAAAAGTAATATCGATTCCGGCATCCTGCAGATTCTGACACATCCTGATATTCCGGTTTATGCGGGAGTTTACGAACTCATCCAGCTTTTGGCGAAAAACCGGTGAAGCGTGTGAAATATACAGTCCCAGGATGTGCACATCTTTTTTCTCATATTCGGTTGAAAATTCGATCCCGGGCACGACTTCGACAGAAGGCCGGCCGGCAGCCGCCAGTGCCCTGGCATGCGAAATGGCCTCATCCAATCCGTCTATGGTGTCGTGATCGGTCAGCGCGACTGCGCTTAATCTCTTGCTGACGGCATAGTCCACAAGCTGTGCAGGTGTGTAACTGCCGTCGGATTTGCAGGAGTGCGTGTGCAGGTCTACCGGTTTCATGGTTTCCTCCATTCCGAAGCGTTTTTTGCTGAGGAACGCGTGCAGAATCTCAAATTCTGCGCTGCGATCAAAGAGTTTGGGGCGCTTCGGCACAAACTCTGGATTGAAAAATCAGCACATCAGTGTGATTTTTCAATCTTCTGCCTCCCCATGTGTCTGTATTATGAAAGTGTCAGGCCTGCCTCCCTTATGGTCTGTGGGAGGCAGGCACATCGGTTACAGGAAAAGCCGCAGGATCAGTCATCTTCCTCATCATTGGCAGTGCTGGTATATACGGTACGTTTTCTTGCCATTTCGTCGCTGGCCAGATATTCATCGTAAGTGGTGATTTTATCGATCAGGGTGCCGTCCGGCAGGATCTCCATGATGCGGTTGGCTGTAGTCTGCACCACCTGATGATCGTGGCAGGAGAACAGTTCTACGCCTTTGAATTTCTTCATGCCTTCGTTCAGGGCGGTGATGGATTCCATGTCCAGATGGTTGGTAGGCTCGTCGAAGAGCAGGCAGTTGGAGCCGCTGATCATCATCTTGGACAGCAGGCAGCGCACCTTCTCGCCGCCGGAGAGTACCTTTACTTTCTTCACACCGTCATCTCCGGCAAAGAGCATCCGCCCCAGGAAGCCGCGGACATATGTCACGTCCTTGACAGGAGAGTAGCCCATAAGCCATTCTGTGATCGTATAGCTGTTGTCAAATTCTTCGGTATTGTCCTTCGGAAAATAGGCCTGTGAAGTGGTGACGCCCCATTTATAGGTGCCTTCGTCAGGTTCCATCTCTCCCATCAGGATCTTGAACAGGGTAGTCTTGGCAAGCTCGTTTCCGCCTACGAATGCAATCTTGTCGTCGTGGCCGACGATAAAGGAGATATTGTCAAGTACCTTCTCGCCGTTAATGGTCTTGCTGAGATTTTCCACTGTGAGTACTTCGTTGCCGATCTCACGCTCGGGCCTGAAATCAATGTAGGGATATTTTCTGCTGGAAGGACGTATGTCGTCCAGCTCGATCTTTTCCAGGGCACGTTTCCTGGATGTAGCCTGTTTGGATTTGGAAGCATTGGCAGAAAAACGGGAGATGAACTCCTGTAATTCCCTGATCTGTTCCTCTTTCTTCTTATTGGCTTCCTTGCGCTGCTTGATGATCAGCTGGCTGGATTCATACCAGAAATCATAGTTGCCGGCATAAAGCTGAATCTTGCCATAATCGATATCTGCGATGTGGGTGCAGACTTTATTCAGGAAATAACGGTCGTGGGAGACCGCGATTACCGTGTTGTCAAAATTGATCAGGAATTCCTCCAGCCATGCGATGGCATCCAGATCCAAATGGTTGGTAGGCTCGTCCAAAAGCAGGATGTCGGGATTGCCGAAAAGTGCCTTGGCAAGCAGGACTTTAACCTTCTCGTTACCGTTTAAGTCAGCCATCATGCTGTAGTGCAGTTCCGTGCCGATGCCCAGGCCGTTCAAGAGCATGGCGGCATTTGAATCAGCATCCCAGCCGTCCATCTCGGCGAATTCTGCCTCCAGCTCACTGGCGCGGATACCGTCCTCATCGGAGAAATCCTCCTTGGCATAAATAGCGTCTTTCTCCTTCATGATCTGATAGAGCCGTTCATTTCCCATAATGACAGTGTCCATGACAGGATAGGCATCGTATTTAAAGTGATCCTGCTCCAGGACGGAGAGACGCTGACCGGGCGTGATCGATACGTCGCCGTTTGTGGTTTCCAGCGCACCGGAGAGAATTTTCAGGAAGGTGGACTTGCCGGCGCCATTGGCGCCGATCAGACCGTAACAGTTCCCTTCTGTGAATTTGATATTTACGTCTTCGAAGAGCGCTTTTTTTCCTACGCGTAGTGTTACGTTGTTTGCTTGAATCATGTTAAACCCTCTGTTTTTCTATAATTTGCATATTAATGAAGTCACTTCTATCATTATACACAACATAGCTGTTTTTTCAAGGAAAAGCATCAGAGGACTTCCAGATAATCTCTGTCCGGTAAAGCGGGGAATGCAGCGTGGGGCAGGGTCTGGTACCAGAAGGCTACGGAGGCGATATCGTCCTGCAGGGGCAGATAACGTCCGCCGCTTCTCCAGCCAAGCGCCTGGATCGTAACCCTGAGCCGTTTACGGAACCGGATCGGATCGGTGAGATGCCAGCGATACATGCCGAACCGGAATTGACTGCTGTAGAGCCTGTCCGGTGTGATCACCTGATGCAGTCCGCTGTAAGGAGTAGAGAAGGTACAATAATGGTCGTGACTGACCGGATCCTCGAAATTGTAAGAACCACAGAAATAGTCTTCCGTACCGGTTCCGCAGATCGTAGGATAATCACGGTCATCGTCCAGATAGAACTTGATTTCACCTTCGCCCCACCAGCCGCGGTTATTCACGCCCCAGGCCATATAGGTGCCGACATAGTGCCCCATGCCTTCCACGCCGTCCAGAATCGTGTATACTTCTTGATAGGGAAGCGGATTTACACGGCGGAACTGGGCGTGGAAATAAGCGCAGTTTTCCGGGATATCCTTCAATTCATAGTCTATCTGATAGTAATAGGTGACGGGCTCTTCGGAGCGGTTCTCGAGCGTAATGCGGCATTCTTCGCGAAAAGGCATCTGCCAGTAACAGTTAAATGCGCTTCCGGGGTTCACGCAAACGGCCAGAGAGGAGAGCTGTGCATATTCATTCCAGCCGGAGGCGAAGAAATCACCTACGGGACACTCTACGGAAGGCTGCCGGTCGCCGTCCCAGTAAAACCGGATGATCGCATCGCGCCATTTTCCGGTTGGCGTCATCCAGATATGGTTGATCATGCCGGAGCCGGTTATATGGGCAATCTCAAAGGTTTCTCCGGGCGGGATGATAATGTAGGGGTTTACTTTCCAGCCGGTGCCAAGATCGCGGGCTGCCGCCCTGGCGGTTCCGTTCTCCAGCGGACACATGCCGCCTTCCCCGGGATTGCCCGTGAAATGTTCCGGACAGATAGAGCGGGAGCAGGCATCGGAAAGACAGGTTAATGTAGCCAGATTCATATAAATCCTCCATTCTTTAAATTTCCATGGTGCATTTCCATACATGGCAGTACCTTTCGTGAGACGTTCCGACCATGTATAATGCACGTTGCCGTGTTGGTTTTTATCAAATATGACATCGATGCCATAAGAGTATCATTGCAGGAGCGGCATGTCAATATGATCAGGCAAAAAAGTCAAAATGATACTTGAAAAAGTTAAAAATTTTGATAATATCCATAATAGAGATTATACGAAAATAATAGATAAATAAAAATGGCAGGTATGGAGGAATGCGGCATACCGGAGAGGCGGGATCAGATGAGCAATATTTATGATATCGGCAGGGAGACGGGCCTTTCGCCGTCTACGGTTGCAAGAGCCCTGAGTGGGAAAGGATACTGCAGCGAGGCGGCCAGAATCAAGGTGCAGAAGGCGGCGAAGAAGCTGAACTATGTGCCGGTTCAGGCGGCGAAGAGTCTGAAAAGTAAGATAACCAGGAAGGTAATGTTCTGTATTCCGGATATATATAATCCGTATTACTTTGACATGATTCGGGAAGTGAACCGGGTTCTCGAGCAGAGCGGTTATTATATGATACTGGTGCATACAGGCCATGATGCGAAGAAGGAGTTGGAGATCGTAGATACTTTAAAGGAGAGATTTGTGGACGGCATGATCATCCTCTCTTTCCATTTTGACGATAAATTAATGGACAGGATCCGGACCTGCGGTCTGCCGGTGGTTCTGACGAACCGGTGCGACGGCTATGACGACGAGGAGAATTTTGACTGTGCATATGTGGATTATATGAGAGCGGCTTACATAGCGACCGAGTATCTGTTGAAGAAGGGACATAAGAAAGTGGGGCTGCTGGTGGGAGACATCAGGGAGCAGATGGGGTATGAGAGACTGGAGGGATACCAGCGGGCGCTTCGGGATGCAGGCGTCGCCTGTGAGGAAGACTTGATCATTTATTCCGATTTTACCAGGGCTGGCGGTTATGTCCGCTTCTTGGAGTATTTGGAGAAAAAGGGCCTGCAGATGTCCGGACTTGTGGCCTGCAATGATCTGATGGGGATCGGGTGTATTCAGGCATGCAGGGAGCGGGGAATCGTTCTTCCAGGACAGCTGTCTATCGTGACGCTTGACAATACGGATTACTGTTCCTGTACCTATCCGGAGTTGACTTCTGTGGATATGCGGCAGACTCAGGTGGGACAGAATGCGGCAGAGCTGTTGATGGAACGGATCAGAGAGAGACGGAGATACACGAAGATGATCTCTTTGATGCCAAGACTGGTGGAGAGAAATTCCGTGCTGGATTTGACGACGGGGAAAGAGAAGTCGTCGATTTAGACGGGCAGATTGCAGGCAGATGCCGTACTGCAGGTGTCAAACTGCGACGGGGACAGAGTCCAGGCCGGCAGGATGTAATTTGTGGAGCTCTGATGACAGGGATCGAAAATTATTTCACCTGTGCGGTTGGACGCCTCAAAGAGCATCCAACCTGACTTCCGTATTCGTAAAACCCGTGCTTAAGCACTCCCTGCGTCTGCTTTGGCATCCGCGTTTTACTCATTTGGAAGTGGGGTGCTAATCTAACAGCCTGTCGGAATTGCCATAAATGGCATACAGACAAATCATTGGATTGCAACCGCACAGGTGGAAATTATTCGGCGTGTGATTTTGGAGATAAAATGGCATCGATGTCACTAAGAATAATGCATTATGAATAAAATGGAAATGATATTATTGTGCAAAATAATGGAAAATTTTGGAAAATATAAAAACGTATTGGCGTAATTGATAATAAATGTTTATAATGGGACCACGGAAACGGAATTCTTTTTACTAAAAATATGACATCGATGTTACACGAACCACACTATGGGAAATGGAGGATAATAATACGCTTGCCCTGATCAATACGGATGTCACAAGCGTGACCGCCACTAATTTCTCCAAGTGGGTTACAGAGGGTGGTGCAGAGGCTGAATGGGAAAGCCATCTGAGTGCGCTGCAGAATGCCGGTATGCCGGAAGCGATTGAGGTCATTCAGAAACAGTATGAAGCTTATAAAGGAAACTAGTGTACTGAAACCTTCGTGAAAATATTTCGGTCTGTTTTCCTGATTGTACAAGTCCAGAATACCTGGCGCAGCCCGCTGCGTCTCCGTTTCTGAACCTGCACTTTCGAAAAAATATCCTCGAAAATTTACACAGGAACTTCAAGTACGGAATACTGGTACAACGAATACTAAGCAACTGGCACCTTGATTTGCCTGATTGTTCAGCTACGGCGTTGTCGTCAATCGCCGTAGCCACCGCTACGACTCTTTCCTTCGCTTTGCATCTGAAACAATCATTCTGTGTCAATGTACCAGAAACTTAATTTTCATTGTACTGGATGTTACGGTCCGGCTTATTCTGGATTGCCAGGATGAGCCGGATAATTTCCAACACGATTCTCAGGCTGTTATGAGTAAGAAAGGACGGTTCCTTATGAAAATAGTTTCCAGGAAAAAAGCGTCTTCGGGCAGGGTACGGGAACCGCTTGTCAGGAATATGCGGAAGAAATATCAGTTGTGGCTGATGCTGCTTCCGGCGGTGGTATCCATTGCGGTCTTTCATTATGGTCCCATGTATGGGATTCAGCTCGCGTTCCGGGAGTTTGATTTTACGAAAGGGCTGACGGGTGGTGAGTTTGTAGGAATGAAGTATTTCCTGAAATTTTTCCGTTCTTTTCAGTTCGCGGATATTATACGAAATACGTTTGCCATCAGCTTTACGTCTTTGCTTTTGGGGTTTCCGGTGCCCATTATTCTGGCGCTTATGATGAATCAGATTCGTAATAAAGGGATGCGGAAAACGATTCAGACCATTTTCTATGCACCGCATTTTATTTCCACGGTGGTTCTGGTCGGCTTTCTGAACGTGCTGCTGGCGCCTAATACGGGAATTATCAGTTCCATGCTGGGCCTTTTTGGAATAACCGGTAATCTGCTGGGGGATAAAACAGCATTTGTTCCGGTATACGTGCTGTCGGATATCTGGCAGCATGTGGGGTGGAACAGCATTATCTATCTGGCGGCGTTGTCTTCCGTAGACACACAGCTGTATGATGCGGCCAGAGTAGACGGAGCGGGAAAGTGGCAGACCATCTGGCATGTGGATATTCCCTGTCTTACGCCGACGATGATCATTATGCTGATCCTGAGTATGGGGAATATATTAAGCGTCGGATTTGAGAAGATCTTTCTGATGCAGAACAGTACAAATCTTTCGGTGGCGGAGGTTATCTCTACTTATGTATATAAGATCGGTATTCGTTCCAATCAATACAGCTATTCTGCGGCGATCGGACTCTTTAACACACTGGTGAATTTCGCCATGTTGATGTTGGTGAACCGTATTTCCAGGAAGGTATCCGAGACCAGTTTGTTCTAGGGGAGGGTGAATATGAGAATGGAAAAGTGGAAACAGAAATCTGCAGGCGACAGGGCCTTTGAGGTGATACTGTGTATTCTGTTGGCGGTGTTTGTGATCATGGCAGTTTATCCGTTGTACTTTGTGGTTCTGGCATCGGTCAGCGATCCGCTGCTGGTTTCCAGAGGCAAGGTACTTTTGCTGCCAGAGGGGATGAGCCTGTTTGGATTTCAGAAAGTTTTCGAGGACGGCCGTATCTGGACCGGGCTCAGGAATACGCTGCTCTATACGGTACTTGGTACGGCAGTCAATATGCTGGCGACCCTTCCGGCAGCTTATGCACTGTCCCGGAGAGATTTAAGAGGCAGAAAGACGGTCATGATGCTGTTTGTCTTCACGATGTTCTTTAACGGTGGACTGGTACCGACTTATCTGCTTATGCAGAAGCAGCATCTGGTCAATACCATGTGGGTTTTTATCCTGCCCTTTGCGGTCAATGTCTATAACCTGATCATTGCACGTACCTTTTTTGAGACTTCGATTCCTCAGGAACTGTATGAGTCGGCGGCACTGGACGGCTGCAGTGACTTCCGATTCTTTGGGTCCATCGTACTGCCGCTGTCAAAGGCCATCGTCTCGGTTATCATGCTCTATTATATGGTAGCGCATTGGAATGATTTCTTTACCGGACTGATCTATATTATGGATCGGAAATTAAATCCGCTGCAGCTTGTATTGCGGGAGATCCTGATCATTAACAATGTGTTTACGGCGGGCGGCACCGGCGGAGGCGGCTTGAATTCCTATAATCAGATGTATGCGGATACGGTGAAGTATGCTGTCATTATCGTGTCGTCTCTGCCAATGCTCATTCTGTATCCGTTTATTCAGAAGTACTTTGAAAAGGGTGTGATGATCGGTGCGATTAAAGGATGATGGACTGAAATTAAGGAGGCAGGACATTAAGAAGGAGGTGCAGAAATCGGAATGCTGGAATCTTTATATAAGGATGTAAAACTGAAAGGAAAACTGGCGTGGCGCAGAGAAGAAGACCGTAAATATATGATGAGCCTGACGACAGAGAACCTGCTGCTGCCGTTCTACCATGAGGCGGGAATCATCCGCATTACATATCTGCCGAAGAATCTGCATGGAGGGTGGGATTCGCCGCTGTCCATGATTCGGGGAACGGTGTGCGGACACTGGCTCAGCACGGCAGCCCTGTTGTATTCCGAGACGAAGGACGCTGTGATAAAGGGCAGAGCCGATGAGATCGTCAGGGAGATTGGCCGGTGTCAGGAGGAAAACGGTGGAGAATGGTGTTTTCCAATTCCGGAAAAATACCTGCTCTGGCTGAAAAGAGGAAAAAGAACCTGGGCTCCACAGTACGTATGCCATAAGGTCATGGCAGGCCTCCTGGATATGTATCTGTTGACGGGAAATGAACAGGCGCTTGTCATAGTGAAGCAGGCGGCGGAATGGTTTATCCGCTATACCGAGGATATTGCGGAAGAACAGATGCGGCAGATGATGTGGGAGGAAACCGGCGGGATGATGGAACTGTTCGCCGACCTGTATGCGGTAACCGGCGATGAGAGACATCTGGAGCTGATGCGCCGGTATGAAAGACGCGACCTTTTTGACCTGTTGGAAACGGATGAAAATCCGCTGGTCAATATGCATGCAAACTCAACGGTCCCGGAGATCATGGGTGCAGCCAGGGCTTATGAAGTGACGAAAGAAGAGCGGTACAGGCATCTTGTGGAGCGCTATTGGGACATTGCCGTGCACAGATCCGGAATGTTTGTGACCGGCGGGCAGACGAGTGGTGAAGCATGGACGCCTGAACAGGTACACGGGTCAAGATTGAGCAGTACGAATCAGGAACACTGTCTGGTGTACAATATGATGCGTCTGGCCGAATATCTGTTTCGATGGAGCGGTGAGGCCGAGTATGCGGATTATTGGGAGCGGAATCTTTATAACGGAATCTTTGCCCAGGGATTCTATCGGGATGACAGAAACGAGCAGTTTGGCGGCAATCCACAGGATCCGGCATATGGTTATGTGGCGTATCATCTTCCGCTGCATGCAGGGGCGGAGAAAGTTTGGGGGTCCCGGATCGGAGATTTTTGGTGCTGTCATAATACTCTGATGCAGGCGAATGCATCTTTTCACAAAGCGCTGTTCTACCGGGATGGTGCACGAATCTTCTCTGCGCAGTATCAGGAGGGGGATGTGACGTTGCTGGTGGAAGAAAAAAGGGTGGAGCTTACGCAAAGGATTGACAGCTGCACCGGGGAGATCATACGGATAGAAGAAGTGAACAGGCAGGTGACGACGCGGCCTGCGTATGATCGGATCAGGATTACGGTCAGGTGTGAGGCCGACACGGATTTTGAACTGGCAGTCAGATGTCCGTGGTGGCTGGACGGTCCGATGGTCCTGTGCGTTGACGGAAAGAGGCTTGGACAGGAAGACACAGGAACAACTGAAGAAGAAAGTTATCGTGTGGAAAAAGGGTTTGCCATCCTGAAGCGGACATGGAAAGAGAATGAAGTGGTCATAACGCTTCCGAAGAAGGTCACAACCTGGCAGCTGCCAGATCAGCCGGATGTGGTCGCATTTCTGGAAGGACCCGTGGCGCTGGCCGGATTGGTGGAAGAGGAGCGAACCCTTTATTATGAAAAGAGGCCGGAAGAGATCCTGATTCCCTATGATGAACGCAGATGGGAGAAATGGCTGCCCGGGTGGAAGACGAAAGACCAGCCTGTTAATTTCGTGCTGCAGCCGCTTTATCGGATCGGATATGAGAAGTATACGACCTATTTCCCGGTAAAAAAGAGAGGCGGCGGGTTAAGTGGCGCAGAGCAAAACCGGAGTATTCCTTCGGAAAACTCCTAAATTCTGCTCGCGTCCTCAGCGCAAAACGCTTCGGAATGGAGGATAGGTTGAATAAATTCTCTGATGAGCAATTTCTTCAACCAAGAATTTGTGCCGAAGCGTCACAAATTCTATTGATCGCAGAGCAGAATCTGAAATTCTGCTCACGTCCTCAGCGTAAAACGCTTCGGAATGGAGGAAAAGATGAAGAAACCAAAGATAGGGATTCGACCAATCATAGATGGTAGACGGGCGGAAAGAGCAAATCTGGAAGAGAAAGTCATGAGTATGGCGATGGCTGCTAAAAAGTTGATTGAGGAGAATCTGAGAGATGTAGATGGTGAGTTTGTTTCGTGCATCATTGCAGACACTACGATAAGCGGAAGTGCACAGGCGGCTGCCTGCGCAGAAAAGTTTGCAGGTGAAAATGTGGTTGGGACATTGAGCGTGACCTCCTGCTGGTGCTACGGAAGCGAGACCATGGATACGGATCCGATGACCATGAAGGCTGTCTGGGGATTTAACGGGACGGAGAGTCCGGGTGCAGTCTATCTGGCAGCAGTACTGGCCGCCCATGCACAGAAGGGCTATCCGGCGTACGGAATCTATGGAAAGGATGTGCAGGACAGAACAGATACTTCGATTCCGGAAGATGTTAAAGAAAAAATCCTGCGGTTTGTACGATGTGCCATAGCGGTGGGAACCATTCGCGGAAAGAGCTATGTGAATATCGGAGCTGTCTGTATGGGAATACAGGGATCCTACTGCGATGATGCCTTTTTTCAGAAATATTTGGGTGTCCGCCCTGAATTCGTGGATATGGTGGAGATCAACAGACGGATAAAAGAAGGCATCTATGATGAAGAGGAATATCGTCTTGCCTGTCAATGGACGATGGAGCACTGTCAGGAAGGGGAAGACCATAATCCGGAAGAAATGCGGCATACGGAAGCGCAGAAAGCGGAAGAGTGGAAATTTGTGGTCAAGATGACCATGATCATTCGGGATATTATGCTGGGAAATCCCAGGTTGAAAGAACTTGGCTTCTATGAAGAAAGCCTGGGACGGAATGCCATAGCAGGAGGTTTTCAGGGACAGCGTATGTGGTCCGACTGGCAGCCGGTAGGCGACTTTTCGGAAGCGATCCTGAATTCCGGATTCGATTGGAACGGTGTGTGTAAACCCCTTATCCTTGCGACGGAAAATGATACTTTAAATGCAGTCTCCATGCTGTTTGGGCATTTGCTCAGCAACGGGTCGGCTGTTTTTGCCGACGTGCGCTGCTATTGGAGTCCGGAAGCGGTGGAGCGGGTTACCGGATGGAAGCCGGACGGTAAAGCGGCGGATGGCTTCATCCATCTGATCAATTCAGGGGCGGCGGCACTGGACGGGACCGGGGCATCTGTAGATGAGAACGGAACGGGGGTGATGAAACCCTGGTATGAAATGAAAGAGACAGATGTGGAGGCATGTCTGAGAGCCACCAGATGGTGCCCGGCCAGTGCCGGTTACTTTAAGGGCGGCGGATTTTCTTCGCAGTTTCGCACGGCGGCAGAAATGCCGGTCACATTGATCCGCGTCAATCTGATTGCGGGCATTGGGCCTGTGATACAGATTGCGGAAGGCTATACGGTGGTTCTGCCGGAGGAAGTGCACCGCAGAATAGATGAGAGGACGGATCCTACCTGGCCGACTACATGGTTTGTGCCGCGGATAAACGGGTTCGGTGCATTTAGAGACGTGTATTCGGTTATGGCTAAATGGGGTTCCAATCACGGAGCATTTGTATATGGCCATATTGGGCAGGATTTGATCACACTGGCCTCCATGTTGAGGATTCCGGTGTCTATGCACAACATCGAGTATGAGAATGTGTTTCGGCCTCACTGCTGGGACGGTTTCGGAACACAGGATCAGGAGAGCGCAGACTATCGCGCATGTCAGACCTATGGACCTTTATATCGGTGATGGGAGAGGAGAAGGGCGTGCTGCATTTTTTGTGAACAGGCTTCTGTAATATGCGCTGTACTTTTGGAACTGTTTCTACTATAATAAATATCGGCAGCAGGCGGTGAGGCAACGGATGTGGTTTATGCCTTATGCTGATCTTACGCGATGCTGTGCAGGATCGATGTGAATTGTAACAGATAATACATACGAAATGCCAAAGCAAAAGTAAATCCTTAAGGAATTTACTTTTGTTTTTGGTGTTGGTTTTGCAGTAATGTGATAAGCGTATGATGCGCGGCCGATTTAAGTTCGGGAGAATTTGGCTTTAGCAGTATGAAGGTACGTCTGGACAGTGTCCAGTATAATTTACAATAATTACCGCTGCCTTACATGCAGGATAAATTTTCATGCGCAGGGAGACTGCGTGAGGCGATACCGGCAGTATCGTCGATGGAAGACGACGCGGCAGATGGAAATTCAGACGAGCGTAAGGTGCGGATATTTATCGTGGATTATACTGGTATTGCAGGGTTAAAATTGACAGAGGGACAGGATCGAAAGAGATTCTGGTAAGGAGGTACAGAAGATGGCAGGAAATTTGAAAAGAGTGCTGAAAGGAATTTTCTATTCGGGTGCATTGTATCTGATAGCGGTAACACCGCGCGTAGTGAACAGACCGGATGCGGGGATTTTTCGCAAAAAATATTTTGCGCACAGAGGGCTGCATGACAACGCGGGAGAGGCGCCGGAGAATTCCATGGCGGCTTTTCGCAGGGCGGTGGAAGCCGGGTACGGTATAGAACTGGATGTACAGATGACAAAGGACGGCATTCCGGTCATATTCCATGATGGCACGTTGGAGCGCATGTGCGGCGTGAAGGCGAGGATCGAGGACTATACTTACGAACAGCTGCAGCAGTTTAAACTGGCGGACTCCGAGCAGAGTATTCCGAAACTGGAGGATATGCTTGCTCTTGTGGACGGGCGGGTGCCGCTTATCGTGGAGATCAAGTCCGAGACGAAGGACGTTGCTTTCTGCGCGGTGATCGACCGGATGCTGCGGGCTTATCAGGGGGAGTACTGTATAGAATCCTTTAATCCGCTGGTGTTATTGTGGTACCGCAGGTATCACAACTGTGTGGTCAGAGGACAGCTGGCCTCGAATTTCCGCATAGACGGCGGTCATAAGAGTCCACTTTACTTTTTCATGACGCATCTGCTTTTGAATATCTTTACGGCTCCGGATTTTATCGCTTACAATCATCAGTTTGAGGAGGAGCCGGGACGAAGGATATGCAGATGGCTTTACAGACATCCGGCGGTGGCATGGACGATTCGCAGTGAGGCGGAGCTGAAAAAAATGAACGGAAAGTTCGATGTTTTCATCTTTGAGAACTTTTTGCCATAAATTTTGTGCAGAACTACAAAAAACGGATGCTAAATTTCCAATTATATGGTAAAATAATGAAAGGGCACTGAAATGTGCGTCTCTGCTAGTCAGATCAGAAACTATAAATGAAGAACAGGGCAGTCTGCGGATTGTCTGTTTATGGTTTCTGAGTAGTATTTAAGAAAAGAGAGGGAAAAAGTTATGGCAAAATGGGTGTACTTATTTGAAGAAGGCAATGCCGACATGCGTAATCTTCTCGGCGGTAAAGGCGCGAACCTTGCTGAGATGACGAATTTAGGATTGCCGATCCCCCAGGGATTTACAGTTACGACAGAGGCTTGTACTGACTATTACAACAGCGGCAGGCAGATCACGGACGAGATCAAAGGGCAGATATTTGAAGCGCTTGCAACTCTGGAGGAGAAGCAGGGTAAGAAATTCGGCGATACGGAGAATCCGCTTCTTGTTTCGGTGCGTTCCGGTGCGCGGGCTTCCATGCCTGGTATGATGGATACGATCCTGAATCTCGGTCTTACGGATGTGGCAGTAGAAGGATTTGCGAAGAAGACAGGCAATCCCAGGTTTGCTTATGACTCCTACAGGAGATTCATACAGATGTTTTCCGATGTCGTTATGGAGATTCCGAAGTCTTATTTTGAGAGGATTCTGGACGAGATCAAGGAAGCGAAGGGCATCAAATTTGATACGGAACTGACAGCAGAAGATCTGAAAGAAATCATAACCAGATTTAAAAATATCTATAAAGAGAATAAAGGTGAGGAGTTCCCGCAGGAGCCGAAGGAACAGTTGATGGAAGCTGTCAAGGCAGTTTTCCGTTCCTGGGACAATGAGAGAGCGATCGTGTACCGCCGTATGAATGATATTCCGGGCGATTGGGGCACGGCAGTCAACGTGCAGGCCATGGTATTCGGTAATATGGGCGACACTTCCGGCACCGGCGTTGCTTTTACCAGAAATCCTTCTACGGGTGCGAAAGGTATTTACGGCGAATACCTGATCAATGCCCAGGGCGAAGACGTGGTAGCAGGTATCCGTACACCCCAGCCTATTACCAAACTGGAAGAGGATCTGCCGGATTGCTTCAAGCAGTTCATGGAGATCGCCAATAAACTGGAGAATCATTATCGCGACATGCAGGATATGGAGTTTACGATCGAGGACGGCAAGCTGTTCTTCCTGCAGACCCGTAATGGTAAGCGGACTGCTCCCGCAGCGATTCAGATCGCATGTGACCTGGTGGATGAAGGTATGATCACACCGGAAGAGGCAGTTCTTCGTATTGAAGCGAAATCCTTAGATCAGTTACTGCATCCCACTTTCGACGCTGCGGCGCTGAAAGCCGGTCAGGTGATCGGACAGGCGTTGCCGGCATCTCCCGGTGCAGCGGCAGGTAAAGTATACTTTACCGCAGAAGAGGCGAAGGCAGCTCACGAAAAGGGTGAAAGAGTTATTCTTGTTCGTCTGGAGACGTCTCCGGAAGATATCGAAGGTATGCATGCAGCAGAAGGTATCCTCACTGTGCGCGGCGGTATGACATCCCACGCAGCAGTGGTAGCACGCGGTATGGGTACGGCATGTGTATCCGGATGCGGCGACATTGCGATCAATGAGGAGGACAAGGTATTTGAACTGGGCGGAGAAGAGTTCCATGAGGGAGATTATATTTCTCTGGACGGCTCCACCGGTAAGATCTATAAGGGTGATATCAAGACAGTGGAAGCGTCTGTAAGCGGTAACTTCGGACGTATTATGGAGTGGGCGGACAAATATCGTAAGCTGAAAGTACGCACCAATGCAGATACGCCGGCCGACGCAGCCAATGCGATCAAATATGGAGCAGAAGGTATCGGTCTTTGCCGTACCGAGCACATGTTCTTCGAACCCGACAGGATTCCGAAGATTCGTCAGATGATCCTGGCAAGAACCGTAGAGCAGAGAGAGAAAGCACTGAATGCACTGATCCCGTTCCAGAAAGGTGACTTCAAGGCATTGTATGAGGTGATGGAAGGAAGACCGGTGACCATCCGTTTCCTGGATCCGCCGCTTCATGAGTTCGTGCCGACAGACCAGGGTGATATTGATGACCTGGCAGTAGAGATGATGATGACGGCGGAAGATGTACAGGAGATTTGCGATTCTCTGCATGAATTTAACCCGATGATGGGTCACCGCGGATGCCGTCTGGCAGTTACCTATCCGGAAATTGCCAAGATGCAGACAAGAGCTGTTATGGAGGCTGCCATCGAAGTGAAGAATGAGAAGGGATACGATATCGTACCGGAGATCATGATTCCGCTTGTCGGCGAGAAGAAGGAGCTTAAGTTCGTCAAAGATGTAGTGGTGGAAGTGGCTGAGCAGGTGAAGAAAGAGAAGAATTCCGATATCAAGTACCATGTGGGAACGATGATCGAGATTCCGAGAGCAGCACTTTTGGCAAATGAGATCGCAGAAGAAGCAGAGTTCTTCTCCTTCGGTACGAATGACCTGACACAGATGACTTTCGGGTTCTCCCGTGACGATGCAGGTAAGTTCCTGAGTGATTACTATAAAAATAAGATTTATGAGTCGGATCCGTTTGCAAGACTGGATCAGAACGGCGTAGGCCAGCTGGTGCAGATGGCGGCGGAGAAGGGCCGTGCGACCAGACCGGATATCAAGCTGGGTATCTGCGGCGAGCACGGTGGAGATCCGTCTTCGGTGGAGTTCTGCCATAAGATTGGTCTGACGTATGTGTCCTGTTCACCGTTCAGGGTGCCGATCGCAAGGTTGGCGGCGGCGCAGGCGGCTATTTCCAATTGATGCCATAGGATTTTGGGTGTCGTAGGGCACAGAAATTTATTCTAAAAAGAGGCAAATATAATTAGCTACGACATAGAAAAATAAGACCTTGCATCGCAGGATGCGG